>DATCZA010000065.1:0-22406 GCA_036526135.1 Pseudomonadales bacterium
TGACGATTGAAAGGGGTGCACCGACGGCGAACGGAACCTTGTTCATGGGGGCGAACCGGTATGCTCTCGGGGACGTGATGCCGAGGCACAGCAACCTCGTGCTGGACAGCACCAGCGGGCGAGGATTCATTCTGGAACGGCATCCCGCGGGATACGCCAGCGGAATGAACTCCGCCACCATTGCTGGAGATGCACCGGTAGGGTGGGAGGTGGAACTCTATCGCAATGGGGTCCTGCTCGATTTCGCCACGGTGAACGGGGACGGCCGTTACGTGTTCGAAGATCAGGAGACCGTGTTCGGAGAGAACGTTTTCGTTGCGCGTCTGTATGGGCCCCAGGGCCAGACTGCCGAGCAGGCCCACACCATGTGGGGTGGCGGCGTGGAGCTGGAGTCCGGAGACTACGATTTCAGCATCAGCCACATCGACTACGACCGCCGGCTGCTGGAAGGCATCGACGTCGACGCGGATCGACTTCCGGCCGAGTACGCGACCGACTTGCGGGCGACCCGGGCATTGACGTCCGACCTGCAGATTGGCGCGGCTTTTACCAGGGCCGGCGTCGGCAATCGGGAGCGCGACGGTTCATTCACCGACGAGGACTACCTCGCGCTGAATGGCCGTATTCGTCTTGCGCGGGGAGTCCTGATCGGCGAGGTCGTCGACCAGCTCGATGCGGGGCGGGCCGTGAGCGTCGAGTACCTCACCGGGCGGTGGGGACAGAGCCTCTCCCTAGCTCGCCGGACCTTCCGCGATTTCGAAAGCCCCGTTTCCGTGCGGCGGCAGGACGTACGCCACGAGAACGAGGTGTCGTTGTCCGCACCCCTGGGGCGTTTCGGGCTGACGGGCTATAGCCTGCGCTTCCGTCATTCTCGGCTGAGCGGGGGATCTGACGAGTATCGTATTCAGCACCGATTGGGTGCCCGTCTGGGACCGCTCAGCCTGCGCAACGACCTCGATCACGTCGTCCTGGGCGACAGCAGAGCGACCTCGGGCCAGTTCAAGGCTGCGGGGCGGTTTCGATCCTTAAGCTTCCGGGGTCAGGCGGACTATCATCTCGGATTCGCCGAGACCCTTCGGCAGGTGTCGGGAACACTCGGATGGGACATTTCGCCGCGAACCTACGCCAGCATGTCGGTATCGCAGATAGTTGCAGGCGAGGGTGGGACGCAGTTTTCCGGACTCTTCTCGGCCAGGTTCGGACACCTCGATCTGTCGTTCAACGTCAGCACCGACCTCGAAAAGCGCTGGAAGGTGGGCTTGGGGCTCAACCTGAGTTTCGGATACGACCGCCACAGCCGCAGCCTGGTGACCAGCGATCGCAGCCTGGCCCACTCTGGTCGCGCGGCCCTGAAGCTCTTCGTTGACGAGAACAACAACGGCATTCGCGATCAGGACGAGCAGCCGGTGCCGTGGGCGTCTTATCGCGACACGGAGACCATCGGCTCGGCGCCAGGCACCCTTCGCCTGCGGGCAATGCCAAGGTATCAGCCGGTTCGGATCGAGACGCGCCACCTCAAGTTCGACGACCCGTTCCTGATCCCGCGGGAAAGCGGCTATGAAATCTACACCCACGCAGGGAGTGAGCTGAGCGTGGATGTGGCCGTGGTGCCGACCGGAGATGTGGAGGGCTACGTGTTCGCATCGGCTGAGGACGCGGGTGTCTCCAGGGCGGCCAGAGACCTCGCCGTCTCGCTGCGATCGCCTGATGGCAGAATCGTCGCGACCGCGCGAACCGAGTTCGATGGCTTCTACTGTTTCACGGGTGTCCCACCCGGGCACTATCAAGTCCACGTCGGGGATGCCTCAGGCAGAACGGTGATCGAGTCCGTGGTGCTCGATGCCAGAGTTGGCCTTGCACAGGTAGACGGCATCCACCTGTGAGGGTGCGCCCGCCCATCAGAGATAGATGATGGCGACGTCCATGTTGATGGTCGGCGCGTCTCCGCCGGTGTGTGCCTGGGACGTCGTGATGTCTATGCCGATCTTCAGCGTTCGGTTGTTTCCGGATCGGGCGTCGACGCCGGCCCCATCGCAGCGTGCCGGCAAGTCGCGATGGTACTGGCAGATGACCTGATTGACGACGATACCGCCGGTAGCGAACGTATTGTCGACGAGGATGTTGATCGCCTGGTTAGCAGAGCCGGAAATCACGAACTCTCCGGATCTTGCGCCGAAGAGATAGTCGGCCGCGTCAGCGCCGCCAACGGTATCGTCCGTGAACAGCACGAGCTGGCGACCGCTGGGGCCTGCAAGCCAGGTCCCGAAGCTTGGCGAGAAAACCTCGAGTATTTCGATCGGGCGCGGCGCCGGCCCGGCGATGGCCGTCTGCTGCACGAGCAGGCAGCCCAGCAGGCACGCGGTCAGTGCGGGCGCGGCGCGGACGGGTGCCACTCCAGCCCAAGCGCTCTCAGATGCTCATGGAACGGGTAGCCAGGACCCGGCCCTTGCGCTCGGAACTGCCCTCGGTGGAGTAGACCACCGTCAGCTCCCCCGTTGGGTTTCCGTCCGGCAGATCCGGGAGGTCCAGCGTTACCGAGCGCCCTGCAAGGTTCGGGTAGATCACGAGAGGCGCCGGGTCGCCGAAGGGCTCGGCGTCTTCCCCGGGCGGCGCCAATATCACATGAACAAAGCCGCGGGAGGAAAGAGGACCCTCGCGTTCGACTTCCACCGTGAGCTGTTTCTCTTCCCGGTTCAGGCTCAAGGACTGGATACGCGCGGCCATGACAGCGTCCCCGTTGCGCCATACGATCGGAATCGCGACGGCCGTTCGGGCCTGCACGCTGACGCCTGAGCTTTCGGGTGCCTCGTCCCTGCTTTCGATGTCCGGCCCCCGTGGGGCTTCGCTGTTGAGGGTCAGAATCCGGAAGTGCGAGTAGTACTCGCCCTCGGGAAGCTTCGCATCCGGGCGCAGGGCAATCTTGATGACCTGGGACTGCGACGGTTTCAGAGTTACCCGGCGCGGCGAGAAGCGCAGGTGTGGAGCAACCGACCATCCGGGTTGGTCCTCCAGCCTGCGAAGCGCGCCTTCCGGATTCATGGTGAGCTCCATCCAGCCGCACTCGAAAGTGCCGGTCTCGTCACCGCGGTTGGTCAGGGTAATCCGGGCGCTGCGGGTATCTTCGTCAAAGACGACCAGGGTAGGGTGGATGAACAGCACGGCGCCTGCGAGTGCCGTCGGGGAAAGAAGCGCTGCGGCGGCGGCGAGCAGCACGGCCCAGACCCATCGGCACGTCGTCACGCTGGCTTTGCAGGTGATCTTCGGCATTAGCACAGGGAAATACGACTGATGAAGGCAATATACCATGAGTGCCGGTGGTCGCGTACTTCGTTGGGGATGCTGGGAACCTTGCGCATTTCGGTTTCCCACGGGTATCGCCGATCTCCGCTACCTAGACGCTATCTGCTCGCACGACCCGTCGAGGGTCACGTTGCGCTAAAATGCGCCGGCCGTTTGCGCGGCGAGCTCATCAGGCAGCAGAAGAGGGTCATATGGATTTTTCATTCTCCGAGGGAGATCGCCGGTTTCAGCTGGAGGTCAGAGAGTGGCTCGAGGAGGCCTGGCCCGAGGAGATGAGGGCCCGTCAGGCCAGAAGCGCTCTGGGCAAGCTCACGAAGGACGACCTGGTTCGCTGGCAGAAACGCCTCGCTGAACGAGGCTGGGCGGCGACAAACTGGCCCGTGGAGCATGGCGGAGCTGGCTTCACGCCGACTCAGAACTACATATTCGACCTGGAGCGCGCACGCATCGGAGCCCCGGGAGTGGTGCCCTTCGGGATCACCATGGTCGCGCCGGTGATCATGAAGTTCGGCACGCCGGAACAGAAGGAGCGCTACCTGCCGGACATACTCGCTTCCAACGTCTGGTGGTGCCAGGGGTACTCGGAGCCAGGTGCCGGCTCGGACCTCGCTTCACTTAAGACGAAAGCCGAGGACAGGGGCGACCACTATCTGGTCAACGGCGTCAAAACCTGGACCACCCTGGCCCAGTACGCGGATATGATGTTCTGCCTGGTGCGCACCAGCCAGGAAGACATCAGGCAGCTCGGGATCAGCTTCCTGCTGATCGACATGTCGAGCCCCGGGATATCCGTGAACCCCATCATCACTCTGGACACGCCGGCCGAGGGGTTCCAGGAGATCAACATGGTCTACTTCGAGGACGTCAAGGTTCCGAAGGAGAACCTCGTGGGCGAGGAAGGGAAGGGCTGGACGTGCGCGAAGTATCTTCTGGAGTTCGAGCGCGGCAACGCTTACTCGCCGGGTCTCAAGCACTCGCTTGCCCACGTCAAAGCCATGGCTGCGGGAGAAGCCGGCGCTGGCGGGATCGAAGTCGGTGATCTGGAAGCGCGCATTCGTGATGTCGAAATACAGATCCTCGCGATGGAATTCACCGAGCTGCGCATTCTCGGCGCCCTGGCGGCGGGGCAGAACCTGGGCCCGGAGTCCTCGATGCTGAAGACGCGAGGTACGGAGCTGCAGCAGGCGGTCACCGAGCTTGCGCTGGAGGTTGTCGGCCACTACGCGCTGCCCCTCGATCAGTCGCTGCCCGTCGAGGGAGACAACTTTGCGCCCGTCGGTCCCGAGTATGCCAACGGCGTGGCGCAGGACTATTTCAATACGCGTAAGGTCAGCATCTACGCGGGGTCCAACGAGATTCAACGCAACATCATGAGCAAGCTGGTGCTCGGGCTGTGAGCACGCCGGGTGAGGGGTCCGATCACTCAGCGGTGATCAGCGCGTACTCCACCCGATTGTTCAGCTCCGCGATTCTGTTCCACTCGCCGGCGCTGGCTACCGCCGAAGGGAAGTCGTAGCGTCTGGCAGACTGGTCGCGGTCCTTCGCCACCAGCTCCACCCTGATGCCCGACGCCCGCAGCAGCGGCGTGCTCTGAAGGAAGGTCACGAAGTCGAGCGACTGCCTTTCGGAGACGAAGGTCGATTCCTCCTGCGGGTGGCCGATGAGCATGCAGGCCTGAACAGGCAGCTCCGGGTCGGCCAGGGTGAAGCCTCCGGCTCCATCGGGAACCAGGCAGAACTCTCCGAGATGAGATTCCAGGCGAACGGTGCCGCTGAAGCCGGCGGTTGCCAGGTTGGTCAGCAGGTCGCGCAGTTCTTCGACACGCCGTGAGCTGAAGGCCGGCTCTTCGAAGGCGTGGCGGGAGCCGAGGTTCATGGCCCACTGCAAAGCTGCGAGAAGGTTGCCTCGGGCGACTTCGTCCCCCTCGGTTTCCTCAGGCTCATCGGCCAACTCGCGCGAGATCTGGCGGGTCGTGTCGCTCATGAGCGTCTCGGCGGAGTCGATACGGTCCACGGCGGTCTGAATGCTGGTCTGGGTCTGGTGATACAGGAGCCCGGCACCGGCGAACAGAGCAACCACCGCCGCCGAACGCAGGAACGTCCACACAGATCGGGCAGGTTGCTCTCCGGCACCCCCGGCCGCTGAGGACTCCGCTTGGGCTTTGCCGATCTCCGCTGCGACCTGCTTGGCGAAGTGACGCTGGCTCCGCAGGATGTCGGTGCGCAGCTTCAGGTGCTGATCCTCCAGAATTCGCGTCACGAGTGCCTGCACGGACATGCCGAGCGCCTGCCGCTCGTATTCCCGATCCAAATCCGTCTCTTCCGCCTCCGGTTCCTGGCCGCGCCGCTCCATTGAGACCGGCTGGTCCTCGGTCCTGCGGTCGGTCACCAGGCCCAGCTTCTCGAGCATCTCGAACAGCACGCCGGGTTGCACCTGCTTCGGCAGGACTTCCACCGCGCCGAGAGCGCGGGCCTGGCCGACGTAGACCTCCCCTTCCTGGGTGGTGTACATCATGACGGGAATGGTGGCCGTTTTCGGATTGCTCTTGATGGCCGCGACCGCTTCGAGACCATCCATGCCGGGCATGGTGTGGTCCATGAAGATGACGTCGACGGAGTGGTCCTTGATGAAGTCGAGCGCTTCTTCGCCGGAAAAGGCCTCGTCGACCTCCAGGTGGTGCTGCTCGAGCAGCTTTTTCAGCGAAAGCCGCGCGGATTTCGAATCGTCGACGACCAGCGCACGTTTGAATGACATAGTGGCTTCCCTGCACTTTCAGGCGAGGTAGTCAGCGCGAAGGGTAGCCCTTTTGCGGGCCCAAGCCTGTGATGGACTTCGCTTTCGCGCCGGATCGGGACGCACGGTGTAATTCTTCGTCGGCGGTTCTATCATCTGCCCCGTCGTCATCGGATCGGGAAGGGGGTTGAAAGATGCTTTACGGAATCAAGACCTCCCCGCAGCTCACTACCTGGCATGACATGCTCGACGTCTGGCGGGCGGCCGATGGGATGGAGGTATTCCACTCCGCCTGGAACTTCGACCACTTTTATCCCATCAACGTCCCGGACACCTCGGGGCCCTGCATGGAAGCGTGGACCACGCTCACCGCCCTGGCTCAGGCGACCGAGAGGATACGCATCGGCTGCATGGTGAGCGGCGTCGTCTATCGCCATCCCGCGGTGCTGGCCAACATGATCGCCTCCCTCGACATCATCTCCGACGGTCGGCTGGAAGTCGGGCTCGGGGCAGGATGGAACGAGGAGGAGTGCGACGCCTACGGAATCGAGCTGGGAACCCTGACTGAGCGCTTCGACCGTTTCGATGAGGCCTGTGCGGTCATTCACGGCATGCTGAGCGTTCCGACGACGGATTTTGCGGGACGATACTTCACGCTGACCGCCGCCCGCTGTAATCCGCCGCCGCTTCAGCAGCCGCACCCGCCCATCTGCATTGGTGGCAACGGCGAGCGGCGTACGTTCCCCAACGTCGTGCGCTGGGCGCAGCACTGGAACTACCCGGGGTTCGACGTCGACGGATTTGTTGCGAAGCGGGACGTGCTGTGGGATCAGTGTCGGGCCGTAGGCCGAGACCCAGGCGAGATCATGACGTCCGCCCATCAGCCGGTAGATCTGGACGATCTGGACGACCTGCGCCGGCGCGTCACGGCCTTCCGCGAGGCGGGCCTGGGATTGCTGATTTTTTACCTGCCGCCGCCGCACCGGGCGCTAGCTCTCGAGCCCATCGCCGAGATCGCTGCACAGGTGGGTTAGCGGGCGCGCAACCCGGCCTCGACGAGCCGGGGTCGGAGCTCCTTTTCGAATTGCTCGATGCCGGCTGGATAGTCGAGCCAGCTGAGCGTCATCCCATCGAGCCCTGCGTCGCTGAAGGCCTGCATGCCGTCAACGACCTGATCCGGCGTGCCTACCAGCGGAAGCGCGCCGTAGCCGGCGATCATGTTGGCGGCCATGGCCTCCCACTCATCGCCCAGCGCGCTTTGAGAGTTGGGGATGAGGACGTCGAGCAGGTTGCGGACGCCTTCCCAGTCGCCGAGCTCGTGGACGTAGCGGTCCCGGGCTGCCCTGGCTTCGGCCTCGCTGGAACGGCAAACGATGTAACCCTGGCCGAATACCTTGATGGAACGCCCCTGCTCGGCTGCCTTCGCCCGGACCGCGCTGGCACTTTCCCCTGCCTTGTCGAGATCGGCCGCGACGACGAAGTTGAGGTCTGCGTGCTCGGCGGCGAATGCCAGACCTCTGGGGCTGTTCCCGGCGCTCATGATCAGAGGGTGAGGCGCCTGCACGGGCTTGGGCTCGGAGTAGGCGCCAGGTGCTGAGAAATAGGGACCCTGATGGTCGAACTCCTGAGTTTCCGTCCACAATCGTTTGGTCAGATGAATCCAGTCGTCAGCGACGTCGTAGCGCTCGTCGTGGGGTTTCTGCTGCACACCGAACATGCCGATCTCCCGCTCGTTCCAGCCCGCTACGATGTTCAGGCAGAACCTGCCCCCGGAGATCTGATCCACGGTTGCCGATTCCTTCGCCAGCCGCACGGGATGCACGGTGGGCACGTGACAGGTTGAGAAGAGCGCGATCCGCTTGGTGATCGCCGCCAGCGCGCTTGCCAGCGTGAACGGCTCCCAGCTGCGGTGGTTGAAGTTCACCGCGCCGCCCATGCCCTTCCACCGCGCCACGGGTATCAGCGCATCGAACCCCGCTTGCTCGGCGGCCAGCGCTACCTGGCGGGTCTCGGGCCAGCTCACTTCCAGGGTGCCTGGAGCACGGGTCATCGTGCACCCGCCGCTCACGTTGATGCCGAACACGGCGAGCTTGAAGGGGTGCTCGTCGCTGCGCAGCGGGTTGACGGGCGAGCTGGTCATCGCGTTGCGCGGAGCAGGCGACGCGCGTTCTCGGTGTACGGCGCGGCGTCGTGACGGACGTCTCCCGGCTGCTGGTCCCAGCCCGCAAAATTGGTGCCGAACACAAGGTGATCGGGGTTCACCTTCTTGTGCAGAAGGGCCAGAGCGTCCGGATCGTGCACGTGAACGTCGAACCACAGACGCTGGAGCAGAGCCTCGAACGCGCCGTCCTGGCGCAGCGAGTCGGATGCCCAGGGGCGCTTTTTCGCCGCGCTCGCCATCCTTCCGAAGGCGTATCCCGTGGCCCCGCCACCATGACTCAAGCAGACGTCCAGCTTCGGATGACGCTCCAGCACCCCGCCGTAGATGAGCGTGCAGGTGGCAATCGTTTCCTGCGCCGCGAAGCCGATGATGATGTCCAGATCGAACTGCTTGAGGTTGGGATCCCCCGGCGGGCCATCGATGCCCGCGGGGGCGGGGTGGATGAAAAGAGGAACGTCCAGCTCGATGAGCTTTTCGTAGAAAGGATCGAGCGCGGGGTCGTTCAGCGGCCGTCCGAAGTCGGTGCCGATGTAGGGACCGTACATGCCGAGCTCGCGCACCGCCCGCTCCGTCTCCTCGATGGCGAAGTCCACGTCCTGCATGGGCAGCGCGGCAAACGCGCCGAGACGGTCTGCCCGCTCGCCGACGATGGCAGACAGGGTGTCGTTGTGGATCCTGCAGAAATCCCTCGCGGCGCCGGCATCGATGAAGTGAAAGTAGGTGAGCGGGTTGGGTGACAGGACCTGGTAGTCGATTCCGGCCGCGTCCATGGCGTCGAGGCGCAGATCCGGGTCCATGAACGGGCTGCCGCGGTAGCGCACGCCGTGCAGCTCGTAGTTGCCCACTCGGAAGCGCGGGGCAGCCTCGCGACCGAGCTCCGGGCCGTGCTCGCCCGCGGCCCCCATGGTCTCTTCCAGAACGGCGTGGGCATGGACGTCGATGGTCTGGGCGCTCGCAAGGCTCATGTGTCGTTTCCTCGGGCTGCTGAAGTGGGTTCACTCACCGAAACCAGAGCGATGATGGACCCGGTCGGATGGTAAGATCAACGTCATGACGAGTTCTGATTGGGGTCGCGTGCGGCCCGCCGACATACCCTGGAAGCAGTTCGACGATCCTCACGGACGACCGACCACCCCGGTTCGCGTTCTCAAAGGGGGCGACCCCGCCGTTCTCGAGGTCCGGTTCCCGCCGGGTTACGTTGCCGGGCTGCACTGGCACCCATACGACACCCTCTACATCGTCACTCGAGGATCGATGCAGATAGGTGATGAAGGTGTGTATCGCCCGGGAGACATTCGCTGGGTACGGGCGGGGCACGTTTACGGGCCGGAGGCCGCCGGCGCCGAAGGCGTGGACTTTTTCCTGGTGAGCCTCGGCGGCGAGATCGAGCTTAACTGGGCCGACCTGGTCGACGTGCCGGAGCGGTTGCGCGAACGACTGGAGACCTCGGGCGAGCCGTGGGGGCGGGTAAACCTTCAAGAGGTGCCGTGGCAGGACTTCGAGGATCCCGCCGGACGACCCACCCAGCCGGTTCAGGTTCTCCTGGACGATGATCCCTACGTCCTGCGAACCCGATTCTCACCGGATTACGTTGCCGGCGACCACTGGCACGATTTCGACACGCTTTACTTCATCACGTCCGGCTCGATGCGGTTCGGCGATGAGGGCTGGTACGAGCCTGGTGAAGTCCGCTGGGTGCGGGGCGGTCACAGCTACGGACCCGAAGAGCCTGGAGAAGACGGGGTGGAGTTCATCCTCGTCAGTTGCGGTGGCCCCGTCAATCTGCACTGGTCGGATCTGGAACCGCCGCCCTCGAAACCCTAGGACGCCTACTAGATGGATCTGCTGAAAGACTACGCCCTGACCGACCCGGAAGTGATGCGCGACCCCTATCCGTTCTACAGGGCGCTTCATGCTGCCGATGCGCGGGTGGTGCAGGTGCCCGGAGTCGGATTCTGGATCGGCCGCATGAAGGACGTTCGCGAGGTTTCTCGCGACACCGTCGTGTACTCCAACAGCTATTTCGGAGAGGAGGGTCCGTTACCGACAGGCGTGAACCCGGAGCCGCTCCAGCAGGACGTTCAGGCAATATTTGCCAGCGGACCGCCCGTAAAGAACGCGCTGTGGACGACGGATCCGCCCGTTCACTCGCTGCATCGGAAGCTGGTCAACAAAGCCTTCACCCGACGCTGGGTGGAGGCCCAGGAGCGCGCGATCCGGGAAATCGCCAGCGACCTCATCGACGCGGTGGAGTCGCGGGGCGAGATGGACTTCATCTCCGAGTTCGCCGTCAAGATCCCGCTCATCGTCATTGCTGACGCGCTCGGTGTGCCCCGCGAGGACATCGCCACCTTCAGGCACTGGTCCGACGATATTCTGGCCGGCAATCTGGATGTCCTATCCCATGAGCGTCGTCGGGAGGTGGCAACTTCGTGGGTGGAAGCGACCAGATATTTTGCCGATACGGTGGAGGCCCGTCGGCGGAATCCGCGCGACGACCTCATCAGCTCGCTGGCCACGGCGGAGATCGACGGAGAGCGGCTCGAGGTAGCGGAGATTCTGCCGATCATCTCCACGCTTCTGCTTGCCGGTAACGAGACCACGGCGAACCTCATCGGCAACGGCATGCGGATACTGCTGGAACAGCCCGAGGTCATGGCGCGACTTCGCGAGGACGCGGGTCTGATACCGCCGTTTCTGGAAGAGGTCATGCGTTTCGATGCGCCCGTGCAATGCCTTTACCGCGTGGTCACCCGCGACACGGAGTTGGGGGGCGTGACGATACCAGCGGGGTCGAACGTCATGCTCGGCTGGGGCTCAGCCGGACACGATCCGGACTTCTTCGAGCGTCCCGAGCAGTTCGATCTGGAACGTGAGAACGTCAACCAGCACGTCGGCTTCGGCTATGGGCCCCATCTCTGCGTCGGATTGATGCTGGCGCGCGCAGAAGCCAGGATCGCGTTCGAGACCGCGCTAGACCGGCTGTCCGGCGTCCGTCTCAAACCCGGAAGCGAGCTAGAGTACGTGCCCACCTATGCCACCCGGGGTCTTCAGCGACTGGACCTTCTCTTCGACGCCTAAGCAGAAGCGAGATACGCGTCCAGGGTCTGGTGGAAGTGCCGGATGCGCACCTCCTGGTAGTTGGCAAGGGTTTCCCCCGGCTTTCTGGAGGCCTGCATGCCCGCCCACTGGCGGCGGAAGTTGTCGGTGTCCTGATCCAGCACGAGTGCCAGTCGATTCTCGCTGAATCCGGGAACCGATGTGTACGAGTCGTCGATTCCCAGGCGAATGGGCTCGGCGGGTGGGGGACGCGGACCGCTATCGGGCACCGGATGCAGAACGAGGATGTCGTGCAGACAGCTGTCCCACGTGAGCGGACGAAAGCGGTAGATGAACGGGACGATGATGCCGGGGAAGAGGCAGGCGTTGGGGAACAGGTGATACTCGATGGAGTCGAGCAGCTGGCTGTTGGTGTATCCCGTCAGGTCGACGCCGAGAGACTCGCCCATGCTGCGACGAACCGAGTCCGCGTGCGCCTGCCGGGCGCTTGAACCCTCCGGGAAATCTTCCGGGTCGTGTCCGAGCGCGGCAAACGCCTCTCTCTCGCTGACGGGCCGCCCGTAGTAGGGGCTCGGCATCGCCCGGGGCTGCATGAAGCGGCTCACGTGGCGCCCGAAGACATCGTACTGCGTCGTAGCCCAGGCAGATGTCTTCAAGCCCTCCGGATGCGTAGCCATGACATGATAGGCCTCCATGAATCCTTCCATGCACATCTTCCAGTTGCCGGGCAGAACCTTCTGCATGTGCAGCGCGACGTAGCGCTCCTCGAGCGGCCACTCGCTGAAGTGCTCCGGCAGCACGCCGAGATAGGTCGCTAACGGCTCCGGCTCAGGATCCAGGCTGATGAACACGAAACCGCCCCAGGTCTCGCACGCGACAGGCGTCAGACCGAAATTTTCCTCTTCGACGTGGGGGAAGTCCCAGCGGCAGGGAATCTCTCGCAGCGAACCGTCCAGGTGCCAGGACATGCCGTGGAACGGGCAGCGCAGAAACTGCTTGCCCCGTCCGGACGTACCCGAGTCGCAGAACTGCATGCCGCGGTGGGGACAGGAATTGACAAACGCGCGGACGGTGTTGGGATCGCTGCGGATCACGAGAACCGAGTAAGGCCCCACGTCGTAGACGTGGTAATCACCGGGCGAGGGAATGTGCTCCTCTCTGCAGGCCCACTGCCATGTGCGGCTCCAGACACGCTCGATCTCCAGCTCGTACATTTCCCTGGACGTATAGCGAGAGAAGGGCACGTCCTCGTCGCCCAGAAAATCATAGGACTGCGTGGTCAAAGCCGTGGACCGAGCGCTGTCCTCGGTCCTGACGATGTCCTGAAAGCTCGGCCCGGGGCAGCGCGCTGCGCCGGGCGCCAGGTTCGGGTCGGAGGGGCGGCTCAGGTCGTGTGCGTGGTGCTTGGCCATGATCTCGGCGCTCCTGTCAGCTCAAGTCGCGGAAAAAGCTGCGAATCTCATCGACGATCAGATCGGGAGCTTCTGCCGCTCCGAAGTGTCCGCCTCGCGGCATGACGCTCCAGCGGCGGAGATCCGTGTGCTCGGCGGCAACCCGCCGTGGCATCTGCACCACGTCCTTGGGAAATATGGCGAAGCCCGTGGGCGCTTCGACGGTGGGCTTCCTGTCGTGCACCAGCGGCCAGGGCTTGTTGAAGTGCTCGAAATACAGTCGCAGCGAGCTGGTGAAAGCGCCCGTGCACCAATACAGCGCTGCGGTGGTGCACAGGTGATCGCGGTCGAAGGCGCGCTCCACGTCGCCGTCGCAGTCGCTCCAGTTTCTGCGCCGCTCCCAGATCCACGCCGCCGTTCCGATGGGCGAGTCGGACATCGCGTACGCCAGGGTTTGCGGATCCGTCGTGTGCACGCTCACGTGGCTGCGAATGAGAGGGCCGGATTGCGCTGCGCGTTCGAGCATCCATTGCTCGTCCTCCGCGTAGGCCTCCCTGGGTACGGAGGCTCGGTCGACGCCGGGAATCAGCGGCAGCGCCAGGTGCGCGCCGATCAGGCTCTGCGCGTGCGCATGGCCCAGATGAGCCGTCACCAGGGCGCCCCAGTCACCGCCGTGGGCGGCGAAGCGCTCGTACCCGCACACATCCTGCATGAGCCGAACCCAGAGCCGGGCTACCTCGGCGACGTCGATACCGGCACTGGTGAGCGGGGTGGAAAATCCGAAACCGGGCAAAGAGGGCACCACCACGTCGAAGGCGTCAGCTGCATCGCCGCCAAACGCGGCCGGGTCGCTCAGCGGGCCGATGACATCCTTGTAGTCCCAGAAGGTCCAGGGCCATCCGTGAGTCAGGATCAGCGGCTTTGGCGCCGGGCCTTTGCCCGGGACGTGAAGAAAGTGAACGGGTATGCCGTCCATGTCGGCCAGGTAGTGGTCGAAGGCCGCCATGGCGGTAGCGGTCGAGTTCCAGTTCCATTCGTGGGCCCAGTAGTCGGCCATGTCCTTCAGCCAGGCCTGGGGAACTCCGTAAACCCAGTCGTCCTCGCCGATGACATGGGGCCATCGGATAGTCGTGAGGCGCCGTCGCAGGTCCTCGAGCACGGGCTCGGGAATCTCCGGCGCAAACGGATCGGCATTGGGCATTCGATCGTCCGGAAGATGGGCCAGTGGGGAAATCTCGCAGATCCGCTCCATCTAGACAACCGTGGCGTCTACGGGGAAGTGCCGATATGCCCGCCGCGCCGATGCGGTGAAACTTGACCAATCGAGATCAACGCGGAGTCAGCAGTCGATGGCAGAGACGAGAAAAGTGTTCGTGGTGCTCGATCCCACGACGATGGAGCAGGCGTCGCTTCAATGGGGCGAGAAGATAGCTCTGGACAACCGGGCTCACCGGTCCCAGGACACCCATCTTCACGTTTACTGTTGCGTCAACTTCAAGTCGGTGACTGCGGTTGCAGCCGACACCTTCGAGCACGTCGAAGCGGCCACCCTTGAGCGGGTTCGCGAATGGGTGAACAGGATCGTCACGCACACCCGGTCGCTTGGCGTGCCCGTCGATGTGGAAGTGGAGTGGGACGCGGATTGGCGAAAGGCCATCGTGGGGGCCGTCCGGCGGCAGAATCCCGACGTGGTGATCAAGAACCTCACCCAGCATGCGCGTCTCGTCCGCCTGGTCCGCGACACGTCGGATTGGCAGCTGCTGCGCGATTGCCAGTGTCCGGTGCTCCTGATCAAGACCGGTCGGCTCTACGGCCTCAAAAAGATTCTGGTGGCGGTCAAGCACACCGAAGACGAGGAGTACCAGGCCGCCAATCGGGGAATCATGGCCCGGGCACAGGGACTTGCCGACGATTTCGGAGCGGAGCTGCACGCGGTGACCTGCTACGACCCGGATCGGCGACCCGACAGGCAGCGTTTTGCCGACAGCTTTGGTCTGCAGCGTAACCAGGTGCACGCGGCCATGGGCAAACCGGAAAAAGTGCTGGCATCCGTGGCCGAGGAGATCGGTGCGGACATGCTGATCATCGCCAGGGTCGCAAGGCCCGAGTCTACGGGGCTGCTCGGCGACACCGCGCGTCGGGTCATCGACGAGATCGCAACGGACGTTCTCGTGCTCCCCATGAACGGGTGATCCGGACCCGCGGGGGCGAACCCCGTTCGATATAATCGGCCCATCGAGTTCGGGCAGGGATATCGTGGAGAGCATCAGGCGAGCACTTGAAGACGATCTGAGCCTTTTCGCGGTGCCGGTGTTCATCGTGGCGGTGCTTTTTGAAGCACTGTGGTCCCGTGGCACCGGGCGCCGTCTTTACGGGGTGCAGGACTCTCTGGTATCCCTGAGCATGCTGGTGGCGTCCGCCGTGGTGGAGATTCTGCCCCGTCTTCTTGCCGTGGCGCTGATGATTCAGCTGCACGAGATGAGTCCGCTGCGGGACGTCGTGGTGCGCCAGTGGTGGGCGTGGGCGCTGCTGTTCGTTCTGGATGACTTTTCTTATTACTGGTTTCACCGGGTCAATCACGAGGTGCGTCTGCTCTGGGCAGGCCACGTCAATCATCACTCCTCTGAGTATCTGAACTTCGCCACCGCCCTCCGGCAGGGCGTCGGGGAGCGCATTCACAAGATGGTCTTCTGGCTTTGGCTGCCGCTGCTCGGATTCGACGTCGGCATGATCCTGACCATGATCGGGCTCAACCTGATCTATCAGTTCTGGGTGCACACGCAAGCCGTGGATCGGCTTCCCGCCTGGGTGGAGCTCATCTTCAACACGCCTTCGCATCACCGGGTTCATCACGCCAGCAACGTCCGCTACCTGGACTGCAACCATGCGGGTGTGCTGATCGTCTGGGATCGACTGTTCGGGACGTTCAGCGAGGAGACGGCGGAGGATCCGCCCGTGTACGGGCTGACGCGGAACGTTCGCTCTTTCAATCCTGCCGTGGTCCTGTTCCACGAGTACGCGGCCTTGTGGCGTGACGTCCGGCGCGCGCCTGGATGGCGCCAGAAGCTCGGCTATCTTCTCCGGGCTCCCGGCTGTAGCCACGACGGCGAGGACCGGCGTTCCCGGACGCTGCGGCGTTGCGAGGCCGCTACTGCCGGTACAGGTCCGTGAAGTTGCGCGAGAAGAACTGGGCTCGCTCGGAATCGGTCAGCGTGGCGGTGGCCGCGTCGAAGCGGCCGATGGGGTCGCGTCCACCCTCGGCATGAGGGTAATCCGACGAGAAGAGATACAGCTCGGGATAGGACTCACGGACGAGTTGGGCGACGTCCTCGAAAGGATAGGGCGTAAACCGCACCTGATCGCGAATCTGCCGGGATGGCGATCGGGTCATGGTGGCCAGGTGCGGCTCGGATCGGGACCAGATGGCGGCGGCGTGGTCCAGCCTTCTCAGCATGTCGGGCACCCAGCCTGCGCCTATCTCGATCACGCCACCGCGCAATTCCGGGTGCCGTTCCAGGACGCCGTCGAGAACCATGACGGACAGAAAACGGACGGCGCTGTGATGGATCACGGTGAGGTCCTTTGACCCGATGATCTCGGCGCCGCCGCGGGCCGACTCGCTTTCCGGCCGGCCATCGTTCATCCACGAATCGGGGATGCCGAGCACGCCGCTGCCCACGTGCAGTATGAAAGGCAGACGGCGCTCGCTGAGGGTGGCCCAGATGGGATCGTGCTCGGGGTGCCCGGGAGAACGTCCTCCGGGCGCATCGGCGGCGATCCACACGGCGCCCAGGCCGAGCTCGTGAGCGTGGGCAATCTCGCGCACGGCGGCGTTGGGGTCGTCAAGCGGCACCATGGCCACGCCGATCAGCCGCTCGTCTGCACTGCAGAATTCAGCCATCGCTCGGTTGTGCGCCCGGGCCGCGGCGAAGCGTATGTCCAGAGGTTCCGCCTCGAAGATCAGCCGCGCGCAGAACGAAGAGAACACGACCTGACGCTGAAAACCGAGCAGGTCCAGGGCGGTACGACGTTCGTGCCCGCTGGAAGCGCCAAGCGCGTCATGCCATTTCGGCCCGCGCGTCAGGTCGTTGCCGAGCGCCGTAAGCTCGGCGACGACCTCGGGTGGGTGACCGCGCTGGTGGGTTCGCTCGCTCATGTCGAACTGGCCTCCCGGATTGAGCTCGGGAAGACGGCCACGCATGCCCGGGTCCGCATGGGCAGTGAGGAAGTCCGGCAGCTCCATCAGGTGGCTGTCGGCATCGTTGATCAGACGCCCATCGGCGTAGCTCATGTTGGTCTGCTCCTGACCCTGGCGCGGCGCGCCTAGTGCGTGCCGCATGAATCATGCCGGGAAGGGTTTAGTATAGTACGAAGCTTTCAAAGAGAGGGTGTGACGATGTCCGACGCGTTTCGACTGGACGGCCAGGTGGCGGTGGTTACGGGGGCTGGTAAGGGAATCGGCCGGGGAATAGCGCTTTGCCTTGCACAAGCAGGGGCAGACGTGGTGGTTTCGGCCCGCACGCTGAGCGACGTTCAGGGGGTGGCTGCAGAGATCGAAAAGCTCGGGCGTCGGGCGCTGGCCGTATCGGCGGACGTCACCAGCGCGGAGCAGCTCGAGACGCTGGTGGTGGCGGCACAGGAGCTGGGCGGGCTCGACATCTGGGTCAGCAATGCGGGCGGTCTGCCAGACGCGACTCCGCGATACCTGACTCGGACGCCGGAGGACCGCTGGGATGCGCAGATCGACCTCAATCTCAAAGCCGTGTGGCAGGGTGCCGTCGTCGCGGCGCAGAACATGGATCGCGGTGTCATCATCAACATATCCTCACGATCCGCTCAGGGCCCTTCTTTCAAGAACGGGCCTTACGGTGCCTCCAAGGCGGCCGTGAACAGCCTTACCCAGACGCTTTCGCTGGAGCTGGCGCCGAACATCCGCGTGAACGCCGTAGCGCCCGGACCGATCCCGACGGAGAACTTCAACGAATCCACGAGCTTCCCGGACGACAAACCCATCGAGCAGATCATCGGGGTGCCCCTGGGACGGCTCGGCACGCCCGAGGACATCGGCAATGCCGTCGTGTTCATGGCCTCGCCGGCGGCGGCCTGGATAACGGGGCAGTGCCTCTACGTGACCGGCGGGCTTTAGGCGATCGCCCGTCTTCCCCGGAGCAAGGAGAGGACCGGGCCCCGCCTTACGAGGCCTGGGTGCCCGGCCGCTGAGCGTAGCCGGGCGGGCGCTTGCCGTGCTCGTCGAGGATGTCGAACTCCTCGCCGAGGTCTTCCACCCACTGGATCGACCCGCTGCGTGACATGAGGTCGTCGGCGGCCAGCATCGCAACGGCGCACCGCCCGACGTAGAGGGGCGTCTGGGATTCGGAAAGATCCATCCCCTGGGCTTCCGCGTGGTCCTGGATGAACTCCGTGGCGACGGAGCCCGGGTACAGCACCACCGCGGCCACCCCTTTGGGCTCGAGCTCGATGGCCATGTCGGCGGTGAGTCGGTCCAGGCCGGCTTTGCCCGCGCCGTAGGAAGAAGAGAAGTGATAGCTCTGCCCGCCGGGCGACGACACGTTGAGAATGGCGCCGCCAGCACCCGCCGCGAAAATCAGAGGGGCGGCATGCCAGCTGGCCACGTAGTGGGCGCGCAGGCCAATGCCCACCTGATCGTCCCAGACCTGTATCGGGTGATCCCAGAAACCGCCGCCCCAGGCGGGCGGATCGGGGATCTTGTAGACGTTGTTGACGAGAATGTCGATGTGCCCGGCTTCTTCCTTGACCTGCTGGAACAGGGCGGCGATCTGCTCGTCGTCCCCATGGTCGCACTGAATGGCTCGGCCCTCGCCCCCTGCCTCGGTCACCAGCCGGGCGGTGGTGTCGATGGTCCGCTCACCGTCGCCGCGTGTGCGGCCGGTCACGTAGACGGTGCAGCCCTGCTCGCCCAGAGCAAGGGCGATACCCTTGCCGATGCCCCGGCTGGCCCCGGTGACCACGGCGATTTTTCCTTGTAACGAACCCATATCTGTTTCCCAATGCAGTGAGCGGGGCGCGCAGGATACCAGAAGCCTGCCCACCCAGGCACCGGGGCGCGGCGAGATTGCCAGTGCTCGCCGGCGGCCCGCCCGGCTGGTGCGCTCTTCCTTTATGGGCTAGATTTGAAGGACATTGGCTCGAGGGAGAGAGGGATGAGTGATCAATACGTGGCTGACCGCATCGCCCTGCAGGACGTCATGCTCAAATACGCCGCCGGGGTGGATAACCGCGATTTCGACCTTTACCGGTCGTGCTTCGCCGACGATGTGGAAGTGCTGGGATTCGGCGACGAGACCGTCAACGGCGGCGATGCGTGGCTGGCTTACGTCAAGAACGCCCTGGAACGTTTCGGGCCCACTCAGCACATGCTGGGCCCGCAGCTGGCCACCGTGGACGGCGACGATGCGCACTGCCGGACCGACGTGCAGGCGCTGCATTATCTGAAGGGAGAGGAGAGCACCACGCTGACGCTGTGGGCGACTTACGAAACGGACATGCGCCGAATCGATGGCACGTGGAAAATCGTCCGTCACAGGCTGGTGTCGCGGGGGACACGGATCCAATCAGACTGAACGGTTGAGGAATCGATCCTATGAACGAGCAGGAAATCCGCACGCTCAGGCAGCTGATGGAGTACGAGGTCGGCCGCAATTCGCCGCCCGACGGGTTCCCGGACCTGCCGGACCTTCCAGGAGGGCGCTACACGGATCAGCGCTTCTACGATCTGGAGCAGGAGCACATCTGGCGCAAGTCCTGGCTGCTGGCCGGCCACATCGACGAGATCCCCGAGCCCGGGTGCTTCCGCCTGTGGGAGACCGCCGGGCAGCCGGTGGTCATCGTTCATGCCGATGGCGGCGCGGTCAACGCGTTCTACAACACCTGCAGCCACCGGGGCGCGCCGGTGGTGACCGATGCGTCGGGAAAGCGCGACAGGCTCGTCTGCCGTTACCACGGCTGGACCTACAGTCACGACGGCGAGCTTCTGGCCGTCCGGGATCCTCAGGACTTCGGCGATCTGGATTTTTCCTGTCGCGGCCTGCGGAAAATCCGCTGCGAGCGCTTCGGCAATCTCATCTTCGTTAATTTCGACGACGCTGCCCCTACGTTGCTCGAGTGGCTCGGCCCCATCGCCGACGAGTGGAAGGAGTTCCAGTTCGACAACTGCCGCCTGGCTGCTCGCCACATGTGGCCGCTCAACTGCAACTGGAAGATCGCGATGGAAGCGAACACCGAGGTCTACCACGTTCGCAGTATCCATGCGCAGACGGTCTCGCCGATGCTCGACGATCGTCGCAACGTCAACACGTTCTACCCCAACGGGCACGGCCGGATGGTCGCGCCCGGTCGCAGGAACGAAAACGGCGAGCTTGTGAGGCAACGCCCGCCGGAGATGGCCGAGATCGAAACGGTGGGGGAGATCGGCAGGACGTGCACCCAGTCATACGGCATCTTCCCCAACTGGGTTTCGCCGCTCAGCCACGTGGCCCTGCCGCCGCTGCTGTTCTGGCCGAACGGTATCAACAAGTGCTTTCTGGAGACGTGGACGCTGGCGCCGGACTGGGGTGACGGGCCGAAGCCCGATGTCTGGACCGTCAACGACGGCGAGAGCTTGAGCCCTGTGCTCATCGAGGACACCGAGTTCGGGCAATGGATTCAGAAATCGGTGGAGTCGTACGGGTTCCGCGGGGTGCCGCTGAGCTATCAGGAGGCGCGCATCTATCACTGGAACCAGTTCGCGGACCGGATGATCGGCATCGAGAACATCCCGGAGGAGTTGCGGGTGGCCCAGGTCATCGGCCCCGAATGGGTCTATCCGAACGACCCGCGGGTGGCGCTGATCGCGGCAGGTTAACCCTCTTTTCCGGCCGGGATGTGGCGCACCTGCTTGCCGATGCGCCAGTCTCTGACGGGCGATTCGCAGGCCGCGGAAGCGTAGTGTGAAGAGATGGCCCGTCGGAAGTGGTCCGACCGGTTCCGGCCGGAACCGTGCACCAGCAGCGGATGGAACAGCAGGGTGTCGCCCGGATCCATCTCCAGGTATACGCGCTGGGCTTCGGTCTGGTTTTCGATGCCCAGGAATCCCGCGTTGACGTATTCCCAGTCAGGGTCCGCATGCGGGAGCAGGTCCCCCTTGTGGCTTCCGGGCACCGCGGCGAGGCATCCGGAATCCCGGGTCGTCGCGGCAAACGAGGTCCATGTGCCCACGATGCCGTCCGCCGGCCTTATCCGGAAGTAGCGCAGATCCTGATGCAGCGGGTGGCGGCCGTCCACGCCGGGCGGCTTGTTGAAGATGTTCGTCGATATGCTGTAAATGTCGGGCCCGATCAGATCGCGCACCGCACTCACCAGCCGGGGCTCGAGGGTGTAAGCGTAGAGGACGGCATCGTCCTCGAAGTTGATCATCTTGTTCACCGCGTGGAGAGCCGATTCGGGCAGCGCCGCTCCACGGACGAACATGATGTCGCGCATGATCTTCATGGCCGGCGCGGGCGCGACCGAGCCGATTGCCAGTTCCTCGAAGCGCGCCTCGTAACGATCCAGCGAGACCTCGCGGATGAGATCGGGCACCACCACGAAGCCCTGGGCCCAGTAGTCGTCGATCTGATTGCTCGTCAGTATCATTAGCCCGTTTCGACTGCAGGCCGCGCTTGGCACCCATCGGGGGGCTGGCGCCCGCCAAGCCTCAGGTGAAAACCACCGTTCTGTTGCCGTTCAGCAGGATCCGGTGTTCCGACTGGTATCTTACCGCCTTTGCCAGCACGACGCGCTCGATGTCGCGGCCCACCGCTGCGAGCTGGTCGGCCGACATGCGGTGGTCGACGCGCTCCACGTCCTGTTCGATGATGGGCCCGTCGTCCAGGTCCGCTGTGACGTAATGCGCGGTAGCGCCGATCAGCTTGACGCCCCGCTCGTGAGCCTGGTGATAAGGACGGGCGCCCTTGAAGCCGGGCAGAAACGAGTGATGGATGTTGATGATCCGGCCGGTCAGGGCGGCGCAGAACTCGGCGCTGAGTATCTGCATGTAGCGGGCCAGGACGACGAAGTCGATGTCCCGGGCTCGCACTTCGTCCAGGAGACGCGCCTCCTGCTGCGATTTGGTCTCGGGGCTGACCGGAAGGTGCAGAAAGTCGACGTCATGGGCGGCCGCCAGCGGGTAGGCGTCGCGATGATTCGAGGCGATCAAGGGCATATCGATCTTCAGCTCCCCGATTCGCCTGCGGTACAGGAGATCGGCCAGGCAGTGGTCTATCTTGGAGACCAGCATGAGCACTCGGGGCCGTCGCGCGGTTGGCCAGATCTGCCAATCCATGTTCATGGCACCGGCAGTCGGGATGAACGTCTGATTCAAGGCGGGAAGGTCGTCGGGCGCCTCGAAATGCACCCGCATGAAAAAGCGTTCCGTGGTGTCGTCACGGAACTGATCACTGTCGAGTATGTTCCCGTTCAGGTCCACCAGCCAGCTCGATACCGCATGAACCAGCCCGGGACGATCGGGACATGAGAAAGTGAGAACGTAATCAGCCAAGCACGAACACGCCGCAATTCCAGCGGCGTGCATCGTACCTGCGATCAGCCTCCAAAGCGAACGCGAATGGTCCTTCCGGCAATGGCAAGCGCCATGCCGCCCGCCCTTACGGCGATGTTCAGACCTTGATCAGCCCCGCTGCGATGGCGATGAGCGTGATCGTGATCCCGGTAACGGCCACGAGGCCAAGTGCCATGCTGATGTG
>DATCZA010000066.1:0-16680 GCA_036526135.1 Pseudomonadales bacterium
AGGGTAACGACGATGTCCAAAGCGAAATTTGAGCGTACTAAGCCACACGTAAACGTTGGGACGATTGGTCATGTAGACCATGGTAAGACGACGCTGACGGCTGCGCTGACGAAGGTGTGTGCGGAGACGTTTGGTGGTGAGGTAAAGGCGTTTGATCAGATTGACAATGCGCCTGAGGAGCGTGAGCGAGGGATTACGATTGCGACGGCTCACGTTGAGTACGAGTCGGAGCACCGTCACTACGCGCACGTTGACTGTCCTGGTCATGCGGACTACGTGAAGAACATGATCACGGGTGCGGCGCAGATGGACGGAGCGATACTGGTTGTGAGCGCGGCGGACGGTCCGATGCCGCAGACTCGGGAGCACATTTTGCTGTCTCGTCAGGTAGGTGTTCCGAAGATCGTTGTATACATGAACAAGGCGGACATGGTTGACGATGAGGAGCTTTTAGAACTGGTTGAGATGGAGGTTCGGGAGCTTTTGGACCAGTACGAGTTTCCAGGTGACGATACGCCGATAGTGATTGGCAGTGCGCTGAAGGCTCTGGAAGGGGATACGAGCGAGATTGGTGTTCCGAGTGTTCAGAAGCTGGTAGCGGCGCTGGATGATTACATTCCGGAGCCTGAGCGGCCGATTGATCAGCCGTTTTTGATGCCGATTGAGGATGTTTTTTCGATCTCGGGTCGTGGCACGGTGGTGACGGGTCGGATTTCCCGTGGGATCGTCAAGGTTGGTGACGAGATAGAGATTGTTGGCATTCAGGACACTCAGCGGACGACGTGTACGGGCGTTGAGATGTTTCGCAAGCTTCTGGACGAAGGTCGTGCGGGTGAGAACGTTGGCGTTCTGCTGCGAGGTACGAAGCGAGACGAGGTTGAGCGGGGTCAGGTGCTGGCGGTTCCCGGTAGCATCACGCCGCACACGGTGTTTGATTCGGAGGTTTACGTTCTGAGCAAGGACGAGGGTGGTCGGCACACGCCGTTTTTCAAGGGATACCGGCCGCAGTTCTTTTTTGAGACGACGGACGTGACGGGTAGTGTTGAGTTGCCGGCGGAGACGGAGATGGTGATGCCTGGCGACAACGTGAACATGAAGGTGACGCTGATTTCTCCGATTGCGATGGAGGAAGGCCAGCGTTTTGCGATCCGCGAGGGTGGCCGTACGGTCGGCGCCGGCGTCGTCACCAAAATCATCGAGTAGGCAGGCCGGCCGCTTTGTGCGGCCGCCAAAGGTACAGGCCAGTAGCTCAATTGGCAGAGCAGCGGTCTCCAAAACCGCAGGTTGGGGGTTCGATTCCCTCCTGGCCTGCCAGATGAGCAGGGACATTTGATTTGAGCAGCGGGTCAGCAACAACCGGACAATCTGCCATGGACTGGCTTAAGTGGTTGGTCGTTGCGGTGTTGGTTGGCGGCGGCGTCTTCGGCAACTGGTATTACCAGGACGAATCGCTGCTGCTTCGTGTCGGCGGGCTGATAGCCATGGCGGTGGCCGCCGTGATGATTGCTGTTCAGACCGAGAAAGGCCGCACGACGTGGAGCCTGATGAAAGAGGCGCGCAGCGAGATTCGGCGCGTGGTCTGGCCGACCCGGGACGAGGTGCTGCAGACGACGATGATCGTTCTGGTGCTGGTGCTCGTTTTCGCTCTGCTCTTGTGGCTGCTCGACTCCGGTTTGAGCTGGCTGGTTTCATCGGTCATAGGGTAGGCGGATCATGTCGAAGAAATGGTATGTCGTGCACGCCTACTCGGGGTTCGAGAAGAACGTCGCTCGGGCCTTGAAGGAACGCGTCGAGCTTTCGTCGCTCGGCGATCACTTCGGCGAGATTCTCGTTCCGACCGAAGAGGTGGTGGAGATGCGCGGCGGCCAGAAGCGTCGCAGCGAGCGCAAGTTTTTCCCGGGCTACGTTCTCGTGGAGATGGAGCTCAACGACGACACCTGGCATCTCGTGAAGGAGACGCCGCGAGTCATGGGCTTCATCGGCGGGAAAGCGGACCAACCCGCTCCGCTCTCGGAAGCCGAGGCGGCGGCGATTCTGGATCGCGTGGCGGCGGGCAGCGACAAGGCGACGCCGAAGACCATATTCGAGCCCGGCGAGATCGTTCGGGTCATCGACGGGCCGTTCAACGATTTCAACGGCGTCGTTGAGGAGGTCAATTACGAGAAGAGCCGCCTTCAGGTGGCGGTGACGATTTTCGGGCGTTCGACTCCAGTGGAGCTCGATTTCGGGCAGGTGGAGAAGGGCTAAAGCCCGGTAACGGGGAGTGTAGCTGTCGGTAGCGAACCGGTCCGCGCACGTCTGAACCCATAGGAGACATCATCGATGGCTAAAAAAATTGACGCCTACATCAAGCTGCAGGTCGCGGCGGGGCAGGCTAATCCGAGCCCGCCGGTGGGGCCCGCCCTGGGTCAGCACGGCGTGAACATCATGGACTTCTGCAAAGCGTTCAATGCCCAGACGCAGAGTCTCGAGCAGGGTCTGCCGACCCCGGTGGTCATTACCGTCTACGCGGATCGCAGCTTCACCTTCGTCACGAAAACCCCGCCGGCCGCAGTGCTGCTGCGCAAAGCGGCGAAGCTCGCCAAAGGCAGCCCGAACCCCAACACCCAGAAAGTCGGGAAGGTCAACCGCTCCCAGCTCGAAGAGATCGCGCAGTCCAAGATGCCTGACCTGACCGCTGCGGATATGGATGCCGCCGTGCGCACGATTGCGGGAACGGCGCGAAGCATGGGAATCGAGGTGGAGGGCGTCAACTGATGGCCAAAATGACCAAACGAATGCGTGCAATCGCCGAGAAGGTCGACCGGGAGAAGAGCTACCCGATCGAGGAGGCGGTGGAGTTGCTGGGGAGCCTGGCCAAGGCCAAGTTCAAGGAATCGTTCGACATCTCCGTGAACCTCGGAGTGGATCCGCGAAAGTCGGATCAGGTCGTACGGGGTGCTACGACCCTGCCCCACGGAACCGGAAAGGAAGTGCGGGTTGCGGTCTTTGCCCAAGGGGAGAGTGCCGATGCTGCGACGGCGGCCGGAGCGGACATCGTCGGCTTCGAGGACCTGGCCGAGAAAGTGAAGGCGGGCGATCTCAATTTCGACGTCGTCATCGCCACCCCCGACGCCATGCGGGTGGTCGGCCAGCTGGGCAAGATTCTGGGGCCGAGGGGCATGATGCCCAACCCGAAGACGGGCACGGTAACGCCGGACGTGGCCACTGCCGTTGCCAACGCGAAGGCTGGCCAGGTTCAGTTCCGCACCGATAAGGCCGGAATCATTCACGGCAGCGTCGGTCAGGTTGGTTTCGAAGCGGAACACATCAGAGAAAACGTCAAGGCGCTGGTCCAGGACCTGAACAAGGCGAAGCCGGCGTCCGCTAAAGGTGTGTATCTCAAGAAGATCACGCTCTCGACGACAATGGGTCCCGGCGTAGCCATCGACCAGGCGTCGCTCGAGGTTTGAACAGTTGATACGAATGGATTTTGAAGGTCCGGTGCTGCTGCACGCGGGGTTCGCAGGAAGCTTGCTACGGCTGCGCCGGGTTCCGTCAAAAACCGTAGGTGGTCGAGAACGGCTGCTCCGCAAGGAGATGCCCCTCAGCCTTAATTTCCTACGCAGACGGTAGAGCCTGATTCAACGACATAGGCATGGGTGCTCTAACCCGCAATGCCCGTCTCGTCGACTCGGGTCGCCGTGAAAATGACCGCGGCGCTTAGCGCCGCGTTGGTGGATATCGGCGATATCCGAGGAGAAACGATGGCACTTAGACTTGAAGACAAGCAAGCGATTGTTGCCGAGGTGAACCAGGCTGCGACGACCGCGTTGGCCGCTGTGCTCAGCGACTATCGCGGGCTGACCGTTTCGGAGATGACCGAACTCAGGGCGAAGGCCAGGAGCTCGGGCGTCTACTTGAAGGTCATTCGCAACACGCTGGCCAAACGGGCGATCGAAGGCACGGAGTATGAGTGCCTCAACGAAGCGTTCGTCGGGCCGACGATGGTTGCGTTCTCGCAGGAAGATCCTGGATCGGCCGCCCGTCTGATCAAGGACTGCGCGAAGGAATATGACGCCCTGAAGGTCAAGGCGTTGTCCATCGGCGGTCAGGTTTACGGGCCGGAGGACATCGATCGCGTTGCCAAGTTGCCCACCCGTGATGAAGCGCTGGCGCTCCTGATGAGCGTAATGCAGGCGCCGATCACGAAGCTTGCCCGAACCTTCAATGAGGTTCCCGGCAAGCTGGTGCGCACAGTGGCTGCGATCAGGGATCAGAAACAGGCTGGCGGCGACGCCGCCGCTGAAGGTTAACCTTGGCGAACGAATCCAGGAAATTGGGTCAGGAGAAATTCAGAGATGGCATTGTCTAAAGACGACATTTTAAATGCGATTGCAGACATGAGCGTGATGGAAGTTGTCGAGCTCGTGCAGGCGATGGAAGAGAAGTTCGGCGTGTCCGCCGCCGCTGCCGTAGCGGTAGGCCCGGTCGCTGCCGCGGCGGAAGGTGGCGACGGCGCCGCCGAAGAGAAGGACGAGTTCGACGTCATTCTCTCTGGCGCCGGAGAGAAGAAGGTCAACGTGATCAAGGCCGTTCGGGCCATCACGGGCCTCGGTCTCAAGGAAGCCAAGGCACTGGTCGACGAAGCGCCCTCCCCGATCAAGGAAGGCGCCGGCAAGGACGAGGCGGAAGAAATCAAGAAGCAGTTGGAAGAAGCTGGCGCGTCTGTTGAGCTCAAGTAGCCGCGGTTTTGCGGTTGACCTCTCGGATTGCCGGGCATGCAAGGATGGGCTGGTCGCCCGCGGCAGACATGGTTCTGCCCAGGGGCTTCCGGCCTGTCGGCATTGGTTCGACGAAACAAACTGAATTTGCGTACTGACGCAGGAGATTCGAATGGCGTATAGCTTCACGGAGAAAAAACGCATCCGCAAAGACTTCGGCAAGCTGTCGGAAATGATGGAGATGCCCTATCTGCTCTCCATCCAGGTGGATTCGTATGACAGGTTCCTTCAGCTGGCGGCGCCCGCTGAAGGCCGTGACGACATCGGTCTGCACGCTGCGTTTCGATCAGTCTTCCCGATCGTCAGTTATTCGGGCAACGCGGCTTTGGAGTATGTCGACTACCGCCTCGGCCAGCCGGCTTTCGACGTCAAGGAGTGCGTGCTCAGGGGTACGACATACGCTGCGCCGCTGCGGGTCAAAGTGCGCTTGATCATTTACGACAAGGAGTCGTCGAACAAGGCGGTCAAGGACGTCAAGGAGCAGGAAGTCTACATGGGCGAGATTCCGCTCATGACCGACAACGGCACGTTCGTGATCAACGGTACCGAGCGGGTGGTGGTATCCCAGCTCCATCGCTCTCCAGGAGTTTTCTTCGACCACGATCGCGGCAAGACCCACTCTTCAGGGAAGCTGCTCTACTCTGCCCGGGTCATCCCCTACCGCGGTTCGTGGCTCGACTTCGAGTTCGATCCGAAGGATTGCGTGTTCGTCCGCATAGACCGCCGCCGCAAGCTGCCGGCGACGATCATCCTGCGGGCCCTCGACTTCAGCGCCGAGGAGATCCTCGGTATGTTCTTCGACAAGAACATTTTCCACGTCAAGAAAGACGGCTTCTCGGTCGACCTGATCCCTGAGAGGATGCGCGGCGACGTCGCGACCTTCGACATCACCGACCGGCAGGGCAACGTCATCGTCGAGCTCGGCCGGCGCATCACGGCGAGACACGTCCGGTTGCTCGAGGACAGTGGTCTCAAGCGCCTGGACGTGCCGCGCGAGTACATGCTCGACCGGGTGATCGCCGCGGACGTTGTGGACGAGAGCACCGGGGAGATCGTCGTTGCTTGCAACTCGATCATCACCGACGAGGTGCTCGACAAGCTTCTCGAAACCGGCGTTTCCGACATCGAGACCATCTACACCAACGATCTCGATTGTGGTCCTTACATATCGGAAACGCTCAGGATAGATCCGACCAGCAATCGCCTCGAGGCGCTGGTGGAGATCTACCGAATGATGCGTCCCGGCGAGCCGCCTACCAAGGAGGCGGCGGAAAACCTGTTCACGAACCTGTTCTTCTCCGCCGAGCGTTACGATCTCTCGGGCGTCGGGCGCATGAAGTTCAACCGGCGGCTCGGCCGTGAAGACATCACCGGCGAAGGCATCCTCACCAACGAGGACATCATCGACGTGCTCCGTACCCTCATCGACATCCGTAACGGTAGAGGGTCTGTGGACGACATCGACCATCTCGGCAACCGACGGGTCCGGTCCGTGGGCGAGATGGCGGAGAACCAGTTTCGCGTTGGCCTCATTCGAGTGGAGCGCGCGGTCAAGGAGCGGCTGAGCCTGGCAGAGTCCGAGGGCCTGATGCCTCAGGACATGATCAATGCCAAGCCGGTGGCGGCGGCGGTCAAGGAGTTCTTCGGTTCCAGCCAGCTGTCGCAGTTCATGGATCAGAACAACCCGCTGTCCGAGGTGACTCACAAGCGCCGCGTTTCGGCGCTTGGCCCGGGGGGCCTGACGCGCGAGCGTGCAGGCTTCGAGGTGCGCGACGTCCACCCGACCCATTACGGGCGCGTCTGCCCCATCGAGACGCCGGAAGGCCCGAACATCGGCCTCATCAATTCGCTGGCGACTTACGCCCGCACGAACGAGTACGGTTTCCTCGAGACGCCCTACCGCCGGGTCAAGGGCGGCAAGGTCGCTCAAGAGATCGAGTACCTGTCGGCCATCGACGAGGCGCAGTACGTGATCGCCCAGTCGAGTTCTCCTCTGGACGCGACGGGTGCGTTCGAGGGCGATCTCGTCGACGTGCGCCATCAGAACGAGTTCACCAAGACTTCGGCGGAAAACGTGAACTACATGGACGTCTCGCCCAAGCAGGTCGTATCCGTGGCGGCCTCGCTGATTCCGTTTCTGGAGCACGATGATGCCAACCGGGCCCTCATGGGCTCGAACATGCAGCGTCAGGCGGTTCCGACCATTCGCACCGAAAAGCCGCTGGTCGGAACGGGGATGGAACGGCACGTGGCCAGAGATTCCGGCGTCTGCGTCATCGCCAGCCGCGGGGGCACCGTGGACAGCGTGGACGCGGGCCGCATCGTGGTGCGCGTGGCCGACGCGGAGACCGAGGCGGGTGAAGCCGGGGTCGACATCTACAACCTGACCAAGTTCACCCGATCCAACCAGAACACCTGCATCAACCAGCGTCCGCTGGTGAAGCCGGGAGACGTGATCGCCCGCGGAGACATTCTCGCGGACGGCCCGTCGTGCGATATGGGTGAGCTGGCTCTGGGCCAGAACATGCGCATCGCGTTCATGCCCTGGAACGGATACAACTACGAGGACTCCATCCTCGTGTCCGAAAGGGTTGTCCAGGAGGACCGCTTCACCAGCGTCCACATCCAGGAACTCACCTGTGTTGCCCGGGATACCAAACTCGGACCCGAGGAGATTACCTGCGACATTCCCAACGTCGGCGAGGGTGCGCTCTCCAAGCTGGACGAGTCGGGGATCGTCTACATCGGCGCCGAGGTTGGTGCCGGCGACATTCTCGTCGGCAAGGTCACCCCGAAGGGCGAGACCCAGCTGACCCCTGAAGAGAAGCTGCTGCGTGCCATCTTCGGCGAGAAAGCATCGGACGTGAAAGACACGTCGCTTCGAGTCCCGACGAGCGTCAAGGGCACCGTCATCGACGTCCGGGTATTCACCCGGGACGGGGTGGAGAAGGATCAGCGGGCCAAGGACATCGAGCAGTCCGAGCTTGCGCAGCACCGCAAGGATCTCAACGATGAGTACCGCATTGTCGAGACCGCGACCTACGAGCGCTTGCGGCGGGCTCTGCTCGGCAAGAAGGCGGCTAGCGCTCCGGGCAAGAGCAAGGGCGGCACGGTGGACGAAGCGCTGCTCGACGGTCTCGGCAACGACGACTGGTTCAAGATCCGGATGGCTGATGACGCCCTGAACGCCCAGCTCGAGCGAGCCGAGGCGCAGCTCATGGAGCGCAAGGCCCGTCTGGATGCCGTCTATGCAGACAAGCGCTCCAAGCTCGAAAGCGGCGACGACCTGGCTCCCGGCGTGCTCAAGATCGTGAAGGTGTATCTGGCGATCAAGCGACACATTCAGCCCGGCGACAAGATGGCCGGCAGGCACGGGAACAAAGGGGTGATCTCGGTGATCATGCCGGTGGAGGACATGCCGTACGACGAGCACGGCGAGCCCGTCGACATAGTTCTCAACCCGCTTGGCGTTCCCTCGCGAATGAACGTCGGTCAGGTGCTCGAGACCCATCTTGGATGGGCAGCGAAGGGCATCGGCGAGAAGATCGGCGAGATGCTCAACGCGCAGCGCAAGGTGGCCGAGGTCAGGGAGTTCGTCGAGCGGGTATACAATGCCGTAGGCGAACGCAAGGAAGACATCGGTTCGCTTTCGGATGCCGAGGTGATCGAGCTTGCCGGGAATCTCCGGGGCGGCATCCCCATTGCCACCCCGGTGTTCGATGGCGCTGCTGAGAGCGAGATCAAGAGCATGCTGGAGCTGGCGGAGCTTCCGCTCAGCGGCCAGGCGACCCTGTATGATGGGCGTACGGGCGACAAGTTCGACCGGCCCGTTACTCTCGGCTACATGTACATGCTCAAGCTCAACCATCTCGTCGACGACAAGATGCATGCCAGATCAACGGGCTCCTACAGCCTGGTGACCCAGCAGCCGTTGGGCGGCAAAGCGCAGTTCGGCGGGCAGCGCTTCGGCGAAATGGAAGTCTGGGCCCTCGAGGCCTACGGGGCCGCGTACACGCTCCAGGAGATGCTCACGGTGAAGTCGGACGACGTCACCGGTCGCACGAAGATGTACAAGAACATCGTCGACAGCGATTACCTCATGGAGCCGGGCATGCCGGAATCGTTCAACGTGCTCGTCAAGGAGATCCGCTCCCTGGGCATCGACATCGAGCTGGAGAGCGAATGAATTCCTGTCAGCCAATGACCTGTGACGAAATCGGTAGCGTGCTACTCAAATCCGACCGGGAGGAGAGAACTTGAAAGATCTACTCAATATGTTGAAGGCCCAGAGCAGCGTCGACGAGTTTGACTCGTTGCGTATCGGTCTGGCATCCCCGGAGATGATCCGGTCGTGGTCTTTCGGCGAGGTGAAGAAGCCGGAGACCATAAACTACCGCACGTTCAAGCCTGAGCGCGATGGGCTCTTCTGCGCCCGGATTTTCGGGCCGATCAAGGATTACGAGTGCCTCTGCGGCAAGTACAAGCGGCTCAAGCACCGTGGCGTGATCTGCGAGAAGTGCGGCGTCGAGGTGACCCTCACCAAGGTCCGCCGCGAGCGCATGGGGCACATCGAGCTTGCGAGCCCGGTGGCGCACATCTGGTTTCTGAAGTCCCTGCCGTCACGCATTGGCCTGCTGCTGGACATGACCCTGCGCGACATCGAGCGGGTTCTCTATTTCGAGTCCTACGTGGTCGTCGACCCGGGCCTCACGGATCTGGAGATCGGCCAGCTGCTCACGGACGAAGACTATTACCAGAAGCTCGAGGAGTACGGTGACGAGTTCGATGCCAAGATGGGAGCGGAAGCCATTCAGGCCCTTCTGCTGAATCTGGATCTGGACTCGGAGATCGCTCGCCTGCGCGAGGAGATCCCGGCGACCAACAGCGACACCAAGATCAAGAAGCTCTCCAAGCGCCTGAAGCTCATGGAAGCGTTCGTGAACTCCGGAAACCGTCCCCAGTGGATGATCATGACGGTGCTCCCGGTGCTGCCGCCGGACCTGCGTCCCCTGGTGCCCCTGGACGGCGGTCGCTTCGCGACCTCGGACCTCAACGATCTCTACCGGCGCGTGATCAACCGCAACAACCGCCTGAAGCGGCTGCTGGACCTCTCCGCGCCGGACATCATCGTCCGCAACGAGAAACGCATGTTGCAGGAGTCCGTCGACGCGCTGCTGGACAACGGCCGGCGCGGCCGGGCGATCACCGGTTCCAACAAGCGCCCGCTGAAGTCGCTTGCCGACATGATCAAGGGCAAGCAGGGCCGGTTCCGACAGAACCTGCTTGGCAAACGGGTAGATTACTCGGGACGTTCGGTGATCGTGGTGGGTCCGACCCTGCGGCTGCATCAGTGCGGGCTGCCCAAGAAGATGGCCCTGGAGCTCTTCAAGCCGTTCATTTTCGGCAAGCTGGAAGCCCGGGGTCTTGCCACGACCATCAAGGCTGCCAAGAAGATGGTCGAGCGGGAGACGCCGGAGGTATGGGATATCCTGGCTGAAGTCATCCGCGAGCATCCGGTGCTGCTGAACCGGGCCCCCACGCTCCACCGTCTGGGCATTCAGGCGTTCGAGCCGGTGCTCATCGAAGGCAAGGCCATTCAGCTGCACCCGCTCGTCTGCACGGCTTACAACGCCGACTTCGACGGGGACCAGATGGCCGTTCACGTGCCGCTGACGCTGGAAGCTCAGCTCGAAAGCCGTGCTCTGATGATGTCCACCAATAACATCCTCTCTCCAGCGAGCGGCGAGCCGATCATCGTGCCCTCTCAGGACGTGGTGCTCGGGCTCTATTACATGACCCGGGAGATGGTGAACGTCCCGGGCGAAGGCATGGCGTTCTCGGACATCGAGGAGGTGCATCGTGCCTATTACGCCGGCCGGGTGGATCTGCATGCCAGAATCAAGGTGCGGATAGAAGAGTACGTCCAACGGGATGATGGCAGCTACGAGGCCGTCACGAGCCTCGCGGAGACCACCGTCGGCCGGGCGCTGTTCTACGAGATCGTTCCCAAGGCGCTGCCCTTCGAGCTGGTCAACAAGCCGCTCGACAAGAAGGCCATATCCACGCTGATCAATGTCTGCTACCGCAACGTGGGCCTGAAGGACACGGTCATCTTTGCGGACCAGCTCATGTACACCGGCTTTGCGCACTCGACGTCCTCGGGCGCGTCCATCGGCGTCGACGATTTCGTCATACCGGAGGCCAAGACGAAGATCATTGAAGAGGCCGAAGCCGAAGTTGCGGAGATCGAGTCGCAGTACGCTTCGGGTCTGGTGACCCAGGGCGAGAAGTACAACAAGGTCGTAGACATCTGGTCGAGAGCCAACGATCTGGTGGCGCGCTCCATGATGGACGGCATCTCCAAGGAAACCGTCGTCGGCGTCGTGCGCGACGAGCACGGCAAGGTGGTGAGGTCCGGCGGTAAGCCGAAGACGGAGGAAGTGGAGCAGGACTCGTTCAACTCCGTCTTCATCTACGCCGACTCCGGCGCCCGTGGTTCTCCCGCGCAGATCCGTCAGCTTGCCGGCATGCGCGGACTCATGACCCGTCCTGACGGCAGCATCATCGAGAATGCGATCACCGCGAACTTCCGGGAAGGGCTTTCGGTGAACGAGTACTTCATCTCGACACACGGGGCCCGCAAGGGTCTTGCGGACACCGCCTTGAAGACCGCTAACTCAGGGTATCTCACCCGCCGGCTGGTCGACGTTGCTCAGGACGTAGTCATCACCGAGGTCGACTGCGGAACCGACAAAGGGCTGAGGGCCGCAGCCATCATCGAGGGTGGTGACGTCGTCGAGCCCCTGGGCGACCGGGTCCTCGGTCGGGTAGTGGCTCAGGACGTTTTCGATGTGGACGCAAAGACCCTGATCATTCCCGGAGGCACCATGCTCGATGAGGCATGGGTGGAACGCCTGGACATACTGGGGATCGACGAGATCCTCGTGCGCTCCGCCATCACCTGCTCTACGCGGCACGGGGTGTGCGGCGCATGCTACGGCAGGGACCTTGCCCGCGGTCACCAGGTGAACGTTGGCGAGGCTGTGGGTGTCATCGCCGCTCAGTCCATCGGCGAGCCGGGCACCCAGTTGACCATGCGGACGTTCCATATCGGCGGAGCCGCATCCCGCGCCACCGCCATCGACAACATCCAGGTCAAGCACGGGGGTTCCGTTCGGCTGCACAACCTGAAGACCGTGGAGAGGCAAAGCGGCGAGCTGGTTGCGGTTTCCCGGTCCGGCGAGATTGCCGTTGCCGACGAGCATGGCCGTGAGCGTGAACGTTACAAGCTCCCCTATGGGGCCGTGATCTCCGTGGCCGACAGCGACAGCGTCGAGGCCGGGCAGGTGATCGCCCAGTGGGATCCTCATACTCACCCCATCGTCACCGAGGTGGCCGGCACGGTTCAGTTCCAGGACATGGAAGAAGGTCTGTCCATCAACCGCCAGACCGACGAGCTGACCGGCCTGACCAACATCACCGTGCTCGATCCCAAGGATCGGCCCAGCTCCGGCAAGGATCTGCGGCCTGCGGTGAGCCTCGTCGACGGCAAAGGCAAAGAGGTGGTTCTGCCGGGAAGCGACCAGCCTGCGCATTATTTTCTGCCTAGCGACGCCATCCTCAACCTGGAGAACAAGGACAAGATCGGGGTGGGCGATGTCATCGCCCGTATTCCTCAGGAAGGGTCCAAAACCCGGGACATCACGGGTGGCTTGCCGAGGGTTGCCGATCTGTTCGAGGCCCGCAAGCCCAAGGAACCGGCGATCCTCGCCGAGCAGACGGGTACCGTCAGCTTCGGCAAGGAGACCAAGGGCAAGCGACGCCTGGTGGTCACGCCTGCAGACGGCGACCCCGTCGAGACGCTGATTCCGAAGTGGCGCAACATCGGTGTGTTCGAGGGTGAGAGCGTCGAGCGCGGGGAGGTGGTCTGCGATGGCCCACCAAGCCCCCACGACATTCTCCGTCTGAAGGGCGTCGCCGAGCTGGCCAAGTACATCATCAACGAGATCCAGGAGGTCTATCGGCTTCAGGGTGTGACCATCAATGACAAGCACATTGAGGTCATCGTGCGGCAGATGCTGCGCAAGGCGGAGATCGTTGATCCGGGCGAATCTGAGCTCATCCGCGGCGAGCAGCTGGAGTACAACCGGGTGACGGAGGTCAACGAGGCGCTGGAAGCCGAAGGCAAGGAGCTGGCGAAGTTCGAGCGGCTGCTGCTCGGCATCACGAAAGCGTCTCTGGCAACGGAGTCGTTCATCTCGGCTGCCTCCTTCCAGGAGACGACCCGGGTGCTTACCGAGGCCGCAGTGACCGGAAAGCAGGATCACCTTCGCGGCCTGAAGGAAAACGTCGTCGTCGGACGGCTGATCCCGGCCGGAACGGGCCTGACCTATCACAGCGACCGCAAGCGCAAGCGCGAAGAAGAGCTGGCGGCCCGTCTGTCGAGGGAGCAGGGGGTGACGGCGGACGATATCGAGCAGGCACTTTCGGAAGCCTTGAGCAGCGAGTAGCCCTGCAACAGGAGCGGCCCCAGGTGTGGTCGCGGGGGCGGCGGCAATCGCTGGATTGCCGCCGTTGCTAACCGCAGGACGTGTGATTACAATCGCGCCCCCCGGAGCCAGCCCTGTCGGCGGGTTGCGGGAAAAGAGTCAGTAACGGAGCAAGAATGGCGACGATCAGCCAGTTGGTACGAAAGCCTCGAAAGCGAAAAGTGGACAAGAACATCGTCCCCGCTTTGCAGGGCTCACCGCAGAAGCGGGGCGTTTGCACGCGCGTGTACACGACCACGCCCAAGAAGCCGAACTCGGCCCTGCGAAAGGTCTGTCGGGTTCGCCTGACCAACGGCTACGAAGTCACCTCTTACATCGGCGGTGAAGGGCACAACCTGCAGGAGCACTCCGTGGTCCTGATTCGCGGAGGTCGTGTTAAGGACCTGCCAGGCGTTCGCTACCACACGGTTCGCGGAACGCTCGACACCTCGGGTGTCTCGGACCGCAAGCAGCGCCGTTCTAAATATGGAGCCAAACGGCCCAAGTAAATCGCCGGAATATTCGTTCCAGTAAGGCCCCGGATAACCTCGGGGAAACACCTGAAGCCAAGGAGCAGCTAATGCCCAGACGTCGAATCGTCGCCAAGCGCGAAATCCTTCCTGATCCCAAGTACAACAACCAGACGGTCGCCAAGTTCATCAACCACGTGATGGTGAGCGGCAAGAAAGCCGTTGCGGAGAGGATCGTCTACGGCGCGCTGTCGCGCATCGAAGAGCGGGACAACCCCGACCCGGTCGAGATTTTCGAGAAAGCTCTCGAAGCGGTGGCGCCATTTGTCGAAGTGAAATCCCGCCGCGTGGGGGGTGCGACCTACCAGGTGCCGGTCGAGGTCCGGGCGTCCCGACGCGAGGCCCTGGCCATGCGCTGGCTGGTGGACAGTGCGCGCAAGCGTGGAGAGAAGTCGATGGCTGCCCGTCTCGCCGGCGAGCTAATGGATGCTGCCGACGGTCGTGGCTCCGCGGTCAGGAAGCGGGAGGATACTCACCGCATGGCCGAAGCCAACCGGGCGTTCTCGCACTATCGTTACTAGCGGTTCCCTTGTTTAAGTTCCCTTCGAATTTCTGGAGAGCATGATGGCTCGTACGACCCCTATTTCCCGATACCGGAACATCGGCATCGTTGCGCACGTGGATGCGGGAAAGACCACCACCACGGAGCGGGTGCTCTTCTATACGGGGCTGTCGCACAAGATCGGCGAGGTTCACGACGGCGCGGCCACCATGGACTGGATGGAGCAGGAGCAGGAGCGGGGCATCACCATCACCTCCGCGGCCACCACCTGCTTCTGGAGGGGCATGAACCAGCAGTTCGACGAGCACCGCATCAACATCATCGATACGCCCGGGCACGTGGACTTCACCATCGAGGTGGAGCGCAGCCTGCGAGTTCTCGACGGGGCCGTGGTCGTGTTCTGCGCCACTTCGGGCGTCGAGCCGCAATCGGAGACGGTGTGGCGCCAGGCCAACCGCTACGAGGTGCCGCGCATCGTTTTCGTCAACAAGATGGACCGGGCCGGGGCCGACTTTCTCCGGGTCGTCGATCAGATCAAGAACCGCCTCGGCGCCGCGCCTGTGCCCATTCAGCTGTCCATCGGCGCGGAGGAGCAGTTCAAGGGTGTGGTCGATCTCATTCGAATGAAGGCCATCATCTGGAACGAGGACGACCAGGGCCTCACCTATGACCTGGCGGACATTCCCGAAGAACTGATGGCCGATGCCGAACACTGGCGCGAACAGATGGTGGAAAACGCTGCCGAAGCCAACGAGGAGCTGATGGAGAAGTACCTCGAGGAAGGGGAGCTGTCGGCCGAGGACATCAAAGAGGGTCTTCGCATACGCACGCTCGCCAACGAGATCGTCCCCGCCCTCTGCGGCTCCGCGTTCAAGAACAAGGGCGTCCAGGCGGTGCTGGATGCGGTGGTGGAGTACCTTCCCGCACCCACCGAGGTGAAAGCCATCGAAGGTCTGCTCCAGGACGAAGAAACGGTGGAATCGCGTCAGGCGGATGACGATGCGCCGTTTGCGGCTCTCGCTTTCAAGATCGCCACGGATCCGTTCGTGGGAACGTTGACCTTTTTCCGCGTTTACTCGGGCGTGCTGAGTTCTGGCGATCAGGTCTACAACACCGTCAAGAGCAAGCGCGAGCGGGTAGGCCGAATGGTGCAGATGCATTCGAACAACCGCAACGAGATCAAGGAAGTGCGCGCGGGCGACATTGCCGCTGCCATTGGTCTGAAGGACGTCAGCACGGGGGATACGCTCTGTGCCCAGGACAGCCTGATCACCCTGGAGCGTATGGAGTTTCCGGAGCCCGTCATCTCCGTGGCCGTCGAGCCCAAATCGGTGCCCGACCAGGAGAAGATGGGCATCGCGCTCGGCAAGCTGGCTCAGGAAGATCCGTCGTTTCGCGTGGAAACCGATGAAGAGTCGGGCCAGACGATCATCTCCGGCATGGGAGAACTTCATCTGGACATCATCGTCGATCGCATGCGTCGCGAGTTCGGGGTCGAAGCAAACATCGGCAAGCCCCAGGTGGCTTATCGCGAGACCATCCGAGCGCCCATCGAGCAGGAAGGCAAGTTCGTCCGTCAGAGTGGTGGCCGCGGTCAGTATGGTCACGTCTGGTTGCGGATCGAGCCCTATGAGGACGAGGAGGGCTTGGCCACCTACGAGTTCGTCGATGAGATCGTGGGCGGCGTCGTGCCGCGGGAATACATTCCCGCCGTGGACAAGGGTATCCGGGAACAGATGCAGAATGGCGTGATCGCCGGTTACCCGCTGATCGGGGTCAGGGCCATACTCTACGACGGCTCTTTCCACGAGGTGGACTCGTCGGAAATGGCGTTCAAAATCGCTGGGTCCATGGCCCTGAAGGAGGGTGCGCAGAAGGCAAGTCCGGTCCTGCTCGAACCCATCATGAACGTTGAGGTCGTAACGCCCGAGGATTACATGGGCGATGTGGTGGGCGACCTGAACCGGCGCCGCGGGATCATTGCCGGCATGGACGAGAACCCGGCGGGCAAGATCATCCGCGCGGATGTGCCGTTGTCCGAGATGTTCGGGTACTCCACGGACCTGCGTTCGGCCACCCAGGGGCGGGCGACCTACACGATGGAGTTCGCCAAGTACGCACAGGTTCCCGAAAGCATTGCCGAAGGCATTATCAATCGATAAAGTTCGCCGCTTCCCGCGGCCACCAAGAAGCCGCTTCCCGCGGCCACCAAGAATAGGGTAACGACGATGTCCAAAGCGAAATTTGAGCGTACTAAGCCACACGTAAACGTTGGGACGATTGGTCATGTAGACCATGGTAAGACGACGCTGACGGCTGCGCTGACGAAGGTGTGTGCGGAGACGTTTGGTGGTGAG
>DATCZA010000067.1:0-35889 GCA_036526135.1 Pseudomonadales bacterium
CGCCGTCCCCGGCTTCAACGCCAGCGCAGATTCTCACGCTTCGCCGCCTGTCCAGCCCGCCCTGGAAGCATTTTTCTGCAACTACAACCCGGGAAAAGATCGCGACGATCTCGACTCGGCCACCAACTTCTACATGAAACAGGCAAAGAAAGCCGGTTTCACGACGCCCAACGCGTTTTTGTGGACCCATAACAAAGGAACGGCTCCTGCGGACATCGTATGGATGAACGTGCATGAAAGCCTTGTTGCCTACGGTGCGTCAGACGATGCGGCCGCGGCGTCCAGCGAGATGGCCGATGTCAATGATCGGTACGATTCGGTGGCGACCTGCCAGGCCGGCCTGGGAATTGGCACTCCGATCATCACGCCCGATCCCGCGGCGGCCGGCCTGGAGATGTCCACGCTCGCCGCGTACGCGTGTACTTTCCGCCATGGGGTCGGACCTGACGCCCTGGTGGATCTTCGCAACCATATCCGGGAGACGAACGAAGGAATGGGTGATGCGGGCTTGGCCGCGGCGTTCCAGATCGAGCCGATGACCGGGGGCGCGAACGCGTCCGATGTGGTTTTCGTGGCTGTCGCAGAAAGCACCGAAGCGTGGGCCGCCAACCTGGCGATGCTCAACAGCACGCCCGCAGGGCAATCGCTGGTACGTCATTTCAACATGGTCGTCGACTGCGACATGAACCTGTGGTGGTCCGAGCAGGTCGTGGGCGGAGAGGGCTGAAGCACCGCCGGATCATCGTCCATCAGTACCGGCCTCCTCGGGGGCCGGTCGTCTTGACGGACAGCGCTGCAAGAGCCCTGTGTTCGCTCCTGAACGGGGGAGCGTCGGAGCTATTGATATCTCTTTCGACCAGCGGGAAGACGCCTATTCCCACGAGCACTTCGCCGTGCACGATCACGCCATTTTGGGTTTCCTCAACACGCCCGGCGGCGGCTTGAGAACCAGAAGAACGGAAGCCCAGCGTTACGCTGCTTGACGGGTCGCCAGCACCGGATGTGTGAAGAGACGTCGTCAGCCCGCTCCCTGAAGTATTCTAGTCGTCCCGGAGGAAGCCGAGCAGCTGCTCGGAGAATTTCGGGTGGCGGAGCTTGCGGAGCGCTTTGGCCTCGATCTGACGAATGCGCTCACGGGTCACGTTGAACTGTTTCCCAACCTCGTCGAGCGTGTGGTCGGTGTTCATATCGATGCCGAATCGCATGCGTAGTATTTTGGCTTCGCGTACGGTCAGGTCGCCAAGGATTGCTTGGGTCGCTTCCTTCAGCCGCTCGTCGATCGCCAGGTCTGCAGGTGATGCGGTGTCTGCGTCTTCGATCAGATCCCCCAGATGCTGATCGCCGTCGTCCCCGACCGGGATTTCCAGAGATAGCGCGTGCTTCGAGATCTTCACGACGCGATCGACCTGCTCTTCGGACAGCTCCATCAGAGCACCGATCTCGCTTGGCGATGGCTCACGCCCGAGCTCCTGGAGCAGTTGACGCGTGGCGCGGTGGAATTTGGAGATGAGCTCGATCATGTGCACGGGAACTCTGATGGTGCGTGCCTGATCGGCGATCGCTCGGCTGATAGCCTGCCGAATCCACCAGGTCGCATAGGTCGAGAACTTGTAGCCGCGCCGGTACTCGAACTTGTCCACCGCCCGCATTAGCCCCGTGTTGCCCTCCTGAATGAGATCGAGGAATGGCAGTCCGCGGTTCGCGTACTTCTTGGCGATGGAAATGACCAGGCGGAGATTCGCCTCGACCATCTCTTTCTTCGCTCTGCTCATCTTCGCTTCACCGAGTGCCATGCGGCGGCTGATTTCCCGTGTCTCCCCGATCGAAAGACCGGTCCTCTTGGTGAGAGCCTTGAGCCTTTTCTGCGTGTGTTGGATCGCGGGCATCTCCGCGCTGAGTGTCTTGCTGTAACGGTGCTGGTCTTTGATGTGACGATTGAGCCAGGCAACCGATGTCTCGTTGCCCGGAAATTCCTTCAGGAAGACCTCGCGCGGCATTCCAGCATTCCGCACGCAGCAGCTCATGATCGCGCGCTCATGTACACGCACCTCATCAATGAGCTCGCGGCTGCCATCGACCAGAGCTTGGTAATGGCGTGGCGCGAGCTTCAGCGAGGATAGAGCCTTGCTGACCTGTTCGAGATCGCTTTGCGCTTTCGGTGATGTCCGCCGCTTGCCCGCCTCTGAACTTTGGGCCTTCTCATAGGCCCCGCGAAGCGCTGCAAATCGACGATCTGCTTCCACCGGATCCGGACCTTTGTATACGTCCTGATCGTTCTTGTCAGCGTTTGCAGGGTCGAACTTGGGGGGCAGTGGGATTCCTTCGACCGGATCGAGATAACCGACTAGAACGTCTGATAGTTTGCCCTCTGCAACAGCTCGATCGTATTGGTCTAGAAGATGCTGCACGCCTTCCGGGAATCGTGCAGCGCCGGCCAGCACTTCTCGCATGCCCTCCTCGATACGTTTGGCGATGGCCACCTCACCCTCACGTGTCAGGAGCTGAAGCTTTCCCATCTCGCGCATGTACATGCGGACGGGATCGGCCGTACGACCCGGTTCTACGCTCGCGTCGGTGAGCGCCGCTGTGGCTTCTTCTACGGCAACCTCGTCGGGACCGTCCCCGTTGGTCAGCAACTCGTCGGTCTCAGGCGCCACCTCGTGCACGGAAATGCCGAGATCGTTGATCATGCGGATGATATCTTCGATCTGCTCCGGCTCTGAGATGTCCGTTGGCAGGTGGTCAGTGACCTCCGCGAAGGTCAGAAAGCCCTGCTGCCTGCCCCTGCGGATGAGCTCTTTCAACGGCGCGGCGCGTGGCTGGTCACTAGCCTGCTCCAGGGTCAGATACTTCATCGGGCTGCACGACCGAGGCGTCGCTCGGCGTGGAGTCATTCGGGCTTTGGCGCTCAGCCTGCTTGCGCTGTCGCTTTGCTTCAAGCTTGGCTTGCTTGGCGAGTTGGCGTCTGCGTTTCTCGGCTGAGTAGTTCGGCTTTCGCAAGTTTCCGGTCCTCCGTTTTGCGGTGAGTCGTTTCCTGACGGGTTCCTACCGTGGGGCCGCACGAGTTGAACAAGCGTTCAACAGGTGGCGCAACGCCCCGCGGCAGAAGCGTGCTCCGGTGGCACTACCGTAGGATCAGAATCTGCCCGCGCGTTTTGGCTTGTCGCTCGCCTGGTCGACTTTCAATTGCCGCGAATCGACCGTTTTACCGTTCAGCTCGGAAATGGCCCGCCTGGCATCGGCATTCTCCATCTCGACGAAACCGAAGCCGCGCGACCGACCGGTGTCTCGATCCTGGACGACGTTTGCCGACACGACAGGACCGATCGCGGCGAACATTTCCTCCAGATCGGCGTTCGTCGTGCTCCAGGGCAGGTTGCCCACATACAGTTTCACGGACTCTTCTCCTTGCTCGTTGCTCCGAGCTCAATCGCACGTATTCCCTGGTTCAATCAATTAGCGCGGATGTGTATTTCTGTCGACGTCAGTGCCGACGGTTAGGTGTCAGAAGCGATTACCGAAGTGCGGCCAGAGTCGAAACTCGGAAGGAAAATCGGAGCAGGGATTCTTAACGGTCCTAAGTTTACGCTATTTTCTCCGGAAAAGCGTGCGGTTGTTGGCCTGCGAACAAATTTGGTTCCTTGACTTCCCGGGGCGGGCCTGTCAGTGTGCCTGCCGCGTGTCGATCGCGCGGTCTGTTCGTCCGAACGACCTTCTCGACTCACTTAACCAACGCCGTATTCGCTCTCGCGCGTCAGCAGTCACGGCAACGATGCTCGGTCGCACTGTGCGTTGTCGAGCATCAAAGGAAAACACTTGACCACATCACAATTTGCTTCCCTCGGGATCGGCGCTTCCTTGTGCCGGGCCCTGGCCGACATCGGCTACGAAAGACCGACCCCCATTCAAGCGCAAGCGATTCCCGAGCTGCTCGCCGGTGAAGATCTGCTGGGCATTGCCCAGACCGGCACCGGCAAGACGGCGGCGTTCGCACTACCCATTCTCGAGATGCTCGAGGCGAAACGGCTGAAGGCCGATCCTAGACGCCCGAAGGCTCTCATTCTTGCTCCCACCCGGGAGCTGGCGGCACAGATACGCGACGAGGTCGCGAGTTTTGCCCGGCACACACGCGTGCGCCATGCCTGCATCTTCGGCGGCGTCGGCCATAACCCTCAGATCAAAGCTCTGGCGAAGGGGGTCGAAGTCCTCGTAGCGACGCCTGGGCGTCTGCTGGATCTGGCCGAGAGCGGCTACGTCGAAATGAACGATATCTCTCACCTGGTCCTCGATGAGGCCGACCGGCTTCTTGACATGGGCTTCATTCGCGATGTCAAGAGGATCATTCGGCTGTTGCCGCGCGAACGACAGTCGCTGCTTTTCTCTGCGACGATGCCCAGGGAAGTCGCCGATCTTGCTGCCGAGATCCTCCGTCGCCCCGTCCGCGTGGATGTGTCGCCGAAAGAGGTCACCGTGGAGCAGGTCGAGCAGGGCGTGCTTCTGGTCGGTAACGATCGAAAGCAGGCAGCCTTGCAGAAGATGCTGTTTGATCCGGGCGTCAGCCGGGCTATTGTTTTTACCCGCACGAAACACGGCGCGAATCGTGTTGCTAAGAAGCTCGAAGGCGCGGGTATCGCCGCAGAAGCCATCCATGGAAACAAGTCGCAGAATGCGAGAACGCGCGCGCTGGCTCGTTTCAAAGCGGGCGATGCGTGGGTGCTCGTTGCGACCGACATTGCGGCCCGAGGCATCGATATCGACAGCATCTCTCATGTCATCAACTTCGAGCTGCCCCATGAGCCGGAGAGCTACGTTCACCGGATCGGTCGCACGGCGCGCGCCGGGGCCAGCGGAGTGGCTTGGTCGCTGGTAGACCCTTCGGAGATGAAACGCCTGAAGGCCATCGAGCGGCTGACCAAGGTGCTTCCGACGCGTCTCGAAGCTCTGAATCTGGAAGGTGTAGCCGAATACGGCGAACGGTCCGCTCCGAGCAGCGAGCACCACGGCCGCCAGCAGTTGGCAGACGGTGGCAGCGGTTCGGGGCGCGGCAACGGACGCGGTCGCAAGCGCGGTCGCCGGGGATCTCAGCCGCGAAGGGCAGCCTGATTGGCTAAGGCAGCGGCGCTAACGCTTGTGCCTCATCAGTCGTTTACGTGTCTCGGCCCAATACTCGCCGTCCTCCGCAAGCGTGCGAATGGAGACTACCCGTGACACCGAGCTCGGATCCTTGTGGGCTCGCACCTCCAGGATCCATTCGCCTTTCTTGAAACGTCGCACCGAGTGTTTGTCGCGACCCGGCTTCCCGCTCAGACCGACGTATTCCCAGGTCCACAGTTGATCCGGTCGCAGTCGGTCGCCGACCTCGAATGGTGCTTCCATAGCGGTCATGTCTCCGTATGTTGGGTGGTTTGGCTCGGGCCGGGTAGTTCGGAGAGCGTAGGAAGAACGTCTGCAAACCAAACGCAGTTCAGGCCAAGCGCTTCGTCGACGGCGAACTCTCGCGTGCCGACGTCGAGGCGCGATGAGTGCACACCCAGGAGTGTCCATGGGAAATCGTTGTGCGTTGAGTTGTTTGGGGCCCGCATGACGACAGCCGCCCCACTCGTGCCGCGATGTGTTCGAGAATCGGTGAGAAAGTAGCCCTTGCCCTGAAATCTCAAAGCGAAGGACGAGGCGTTGATCGCGTGCCGAACCACCGGCAGATGATGCAGCGCATCATGAAACCCGAGAGGAAACCCGACGACCAGCATGGACGTTCCAATCTCAACTGATCCTGAATCGCTCAGCAGGTCCTGAGGCGTGAAGGCGCGATAGAACGCGGATTCCGGCATCGCATCGCGCTTCAGCTCAATAGCGGCTATGTCGACGGAGCCCGCGCTGTCCTCTGCCTGCCGCCACACGCTCAGGTTGTCGTAATACAAAGGGATTGAGAAACCAACCGACTGGGTGAGGTTGTTCCGGTCGGTGTGGAGTTCGATTTCGATCCGGTCGGGGTGGTGGTTCGAAGCTTCATCGATGAGCACGTGTCGGCTCGTGACCAGAAAGAGCTGCGTTTCGCTCTGGTAGAAGAATCCGGTTGCGTTGGTCAGCGCCTGATCTTGCTGGATCGTCCTGATTCGCGTAGTCGTGAGCAGCAGTGGTTCAATCAACGTGGTCGCCTGGTTGTCGCCCAGAGTGCGTGATCGGTCATTCCTTTTGGGCCGAGCTTGGCATGTTCTCGCGTAGTCTATGGGATCTGCAAGCGGACCGTAGCGATGAGCGTCTCAGGGAAATGAAACATTCGTCTCTACCGTGATGCCTTACGGGGACATGAGGCTTTCGTCGTGTTCGTCCAAGCGTGCGCGCAACCGGTCTCTGGAAGGCATCGGGCCGCGAAGCGGCCCGGGCGTTTCCATCAGCTTCTCAGAATGCGGAGCTTCTCTGCTTCGACTGCGCCTCGTTCACGCGCAACGCGCGCGACTCCATCTCGTGGCCATTGAGTTTTGCGATGGCTTGTGACGCGTGATGCGCTGCCATTTCCACAAATCCAAACCCGCGAGAGCGGCCGCTATCTCTGTCAGTCACGACTTGTGCCGACTCGACGCTGCCAAAGGGAGCAAACAGGTTCTGAAGGTCGAGGTCTGTGACGCTCCAGGGAAGGTTTCCAACATATACTTTCATTTTTCAACTCCGACTCGAATTCGAGCCTTATCTGGCGCGTGCTCCTGTTGATTGGACACGCGCGTGCGTAGACGCCGGCATGATTGCCGACAATTCGTTTTGATCTAGAAGCGCTTGCCGATGAACAGGCGAGGTGTGAACTCGGAAGAAATCGGAACATGGGTCCCTGAATCAGAGACAAGTATACGCCCGCGACCTCGGAATAGCCCGAACTAATTGTGTCTAGTGCGGTATGGCTCATTGATCGAATGACCATTCGCACACATCGGCGTATAGTGGGGAGGTTCCTTGAATATGCACGTGTGTGTTTTTTGCGCCCCACACCTGCGGCCGAAGCGGGCCTCTCATCGAATAGCCCTTACGCAACAACTTCCGTCGTCATCCTGAGCCCCATGTTAGACGCGGAACACATTCGATGAGGAATGCTGATCATGAGAACTTTGACGATGCTGCCCCCGTGGTTGGCGTGGATGGGTGTGGCTGGCGCTGCGCTGTTGCTGGCGTTCAGCAGCTTCGACCCCACTGTAGCCGCACTGGCACTCAGTGCCATTGGCGTGCTTGCTGTACACGCGTTACTAAAAGCGCGATCTGATGGCGGTTCGCTGGCACGTGAATTCTTACGCTGTGTTGCGCCCGGTCTGGGCATGCTGCTGATACTGGGCGCCAATGCTGCGGAGGGTGAGGTGCCGTCAAACGCAACTGCGAAATCCTACGGCTCAGGTTGGGCCTGCGACGCCGGCTACAGGAGATCCGCCGGAGACTGCCTGCCGGTAGCCGTGCCGGAGCACGCGTACCCGACAAGCGACAGCTATGGACGCGGCTGGGAGTGTCGGCATGGATTCAAGCGAGACAATGAGCGTTGTTTACCCGTTCAGCTTCCCGGCAACGCCTACGTTGATGCGTCGGGCACGGGTTGGGATTGCGATCGCGGATTCGATAAAGTTGATGATCGTTGCGTCGCGATCTCGGTGCCGACCAAGGGCTATCTTGTTAGTGCTTCCTATGGCCCGGGGTGGCAGTGCGAGCGTGGTTATCGACGTGACGGGGAAACGTGCGTCGCCATAGCGGTTCCGGAGAACGGCTACCTGTCGGAAACCGCGCCATCAAAGCGGGGCTGGGATTGTGAGCGAGGCTTTCAGCCGAGCGACGATTCCTGCATCAGCATCGCGGTTCCGCAGAACGCTTACCTGTCCGAGCCGAGCAAGTATGGCAACGGCTGGAAATGCGACCGAGGCTTCGCGAAATCTGGGGATGGTTGCCTGGTCGTGTCGGTACCTGAGAATGCTCACCTGCGTTATGACGGCGCGAGCTGGGAATGTGACAAGCCGTTCCGCGAACGCAACGGGGCGTGCATGGACCGAAATCTTGTGTTATCCAGATAGGCGCCGTCCTCCATTCCTGGTCGCGCCTCAGGTTTTGTCAGGTCGCGAAGGTGCTAACCGCCGTCCACGTGCGCAAGCAGATCAGTCTGGTGCTCGACGGCCTTCCATGCCCCTTCTTCCTTGCGAAAGGTCGTCGATGATCGGATCTCGACCGTTTTTGTTTCACCATCTACCTGGTTTTCGCCGATCTCGACGCAGTTGATCAACGCCATGTCCTTGCCGACGATCATATTGACACGTGTGGGTAAAACACGGCCGCCCAGATTCTGCGCTGTCTGGATGTCCCAGGCTTTCTCAACGGCATCCCAGCCGATCAGATAGTCGCCGGCCGGGCCCATATAGACGACGTCCTCTCCGTGGGACCAGATCTCTTTCATCGGCTGACTGTCGCCCTCGAACACCGCATTGAGAGCTTCGTACCAAGCCTCTGTTGCGACGGCGACGCCGGCGCTGTCGACTGCCTCCCGGTGCGTGACGTCACGGCTGATGCCGAGAACCCCAAGCAGTTCCCCGTTCTCATCGACGAATGGGGTCTTGACGGTCTCGAGCAGCACGCGGGTTCCGTCGGGGTAGGTGACCCACTCGTCATTGCGTGTGGTGCGTCCTTGGCTGAGCATGGCGCGATCCATCTCGCGGAAGCCCTCGGCAACTTCCTTCGGGAAAAGATCGAAGTCGGTCTTGCCCAGCATACCCTCGGGGGCGATATCCGATTTCCCGATCAGCTCGAGCCATGCCTGGTTGCCGCCGAGATAAACGCCGTCCACGTCCTTGTAGAAAACTACGTCAGGAATGGCATTCAGCGCAGCGTTCGACATCTTCAAATACTGTTCTTCAGTATGCGCTGCCGAACCGTCCGATTGTGCGGACATGCTCGTCTGGTCGCATGCGCTGAGCAGGCAGAGGCCGATGCCCAGAGAAATCGACTTGAGGAATCTTGCTGTGTACATGTTGGTTCTCTAATCTGTGAATTGAAGTTTGCCGTCATCGTTTTGGCGGATCCATTTCTGGAAGCCGCCGCGGAAATCAGATTGTGGATTCGTCATTCTCTCCGTTCGTGCGTAGATCAGTCCTGTCCCGTTGATTGTGCTGTTTGAGGAGGCTGCGTCATCAATCGGCTGCCCTGGTGATCTCGAAGAGCTTGTCGAAGCCTGAGTAACTGAAGATGTCGAAGATGTGGCTTCTGACGTTGACCAGCCTGAGCCCACCGCCGGCCCCGGCCAGACGTTTGTGCGTCTTGAGGAGCACGCCGAGTCCAGCGCTTGATACATACTCCAGATTGGAGAGATCCAGCAAACAGTCTCCGTCCACGGCATCAAGAAAGGTCTGAGCCTTTGGCGCTTCGAGCGCGTCCAGACGGCCGCCTACCGTGACCGTTCCCGCCGCCGTCAGTTCGATTTCCAGCATCCGTCAGTTCCCACTTACACGAAATGTCGTTCTACTCTGGCGATCATGGTATTCGTAGTTGATGGCGTCGACCATCTTTAGAACCAGGAAGATACCGAGACCGCCGGGTTCCCGGTCTTCAAGCGGCGCGTCGACGTCCACCTGCCCTGCAAGGGTCGGGTCGAAGCGCTCCACATCGAAATCGACGAGGCTCACCTCTACACCGTCGCCGGTGGCGGTCATCTCGATCAGCACGTCCTCGTCGGTTCCCGTGTTGTACGAGATCGTATTCACGAACAGCTCCTCCATCACCAGATCGACCACGTGGCGCAGCGACGGGTCGATACGTTCCGACGCGAAGAACGTCTCCGTCATGGCCACTATGCTGGCAAGCTCCTCGCGTGTTCGCCGGAATCTGCGCTTCACGATTGGGTGATTTCCGAATCGCCTGCGGAAGCCTGTTCCGGGAGGCGGCGCACGAGCACCATGGTGATGTCATCGGCCTGGGGCATACCTTCGCCGAACTCGCTAACTGCCTGCAGCAGCCGGCGGCAGAGCGATTCCACGGGGGCGCCCTGATGCAGGGCGAAAAGCTCGGCAACCCGCTGCTGCCCGAAGATCTCGTCGGCGGGGTTCGGGTACTCGTACACGCCGTCGGAAATCAGCGCGAGCACGTCTCCCGGAGCGAGCTCGATTTGGGCAGCGCTCGGCTCGTCGTGGATGTCCAGTGCCCCCACCGGGAAGCTGGTCGGCTTGAACCAGCGGCAGCTCAGATCCGCCGCGCTGAAGTGCAGAATGGGTCCCTGGCCGCCGGAATGATAGCTGACCGAGTGCGTGCGAGGGTCGAGGAAACCCATGAATGCCGTAACGAACCGATCGTCGGGAAGATCCTCGCTGAGCTGATTGTTGACGTGCATGTAGGCCTCATCCAGGGTCGCGCCGTGCCGAAAGGAGACGCGCAGCATGGCCTGCAGCTGGGTGGCTGACAGGGCGGGTCCGAACCCATGTCCGGTCGCGTCCCCTAGCAGCATGAAGAGGTGGTCGTTGATCATCACGAGGTCGTAGAGATCGCCGCCGGTTGCCTCCGCCGGCTGAAAATAGCCGTGCACGTCGTATCCCGGACAGGTAGGCATGACGTCGGGAAGCGTGCTGCGCTGGATTTCGCGGGCCACCGCAACCTCTCTGCTGAGGATCGCGTTCGCGAGCAGCTCGTCGGTCATGTAGGCATGCTGGATGGCCACGGCCGCCTGGGCGGCGAGCGCCGGGCCAACCCACTCGTCGTGCTGGTCGAACTGCCCTGGCGATGCTCCGAGCCACTGCATGACGCCGAGAAGAGAACGGTCTCGACCGAGTATCGGAACGTTGAGAAGGGATCGAGTCTCCATGCCCTCGAGATGAAGCGGATGCTCCTGGAACAATGCATCATCCCGGCATTCGTGCACGTTGCTAATCGCCTGGTCCCGGGCACAACGGCCCCCCCAGGTGACGCCCACGTCGATCCGAGATGGGGGCTCGTGTGAAGGCACGACCATCACTAGCTGTTGCCCTGCGTGTTCGGCCAGCCAGAGCACCCCCGTCTCGGCAACGATCGCCAGCTTTCCCACCTCCACGATCTCGCGCAGGAGTTCGGGCATGGCATCTGGCGACGCAAGCCGATGCATGATCTCGAGAATGCTGACGAGAGACTCCCTCGAGATTTCGTTCTGATCCATGGCTTCTGGCATAGGCAAGGCCTCTGTGGCAGCTCGCCAGTATACGCCGATCGCGCAGTAACTAGTTCTTGGCCCAGGCGAATATTGCTGGAGCGGCATTTGGCGCGCGTATATGCTGATCAGTTGTGGGCGCGGGCGGCGGCATTGCCCGACGACCGCCGGTGGTCGCTAAGATAAGAACAACAAGTCAAACGACGGGGGCTCAAATGAGCGGGGGCAACGACTCGACGGACTTGATTCGCTACTCGGCGGATGAAACTCCTCCACATGGCCTCTCGGCCGTGCTTGGCGCACAGATCGTTGTGCTCATCCTCGCCGCGATTGCGATCACGCCGATCATCGTGCTCAAGGCGGCCGGTGCTGAGGACCAGGGCGCTGACTGGGTCGTATTCGCAGCGCTGCTCGTCAGTGGGATCGCCACGATGCTGCAGGCCAGGCCGATTGGTCCTTTCGGCGCGGGGTACGTGCTTTTCATGGGCACGTCGGGCGCCTTCATCGCCGTCTCCATCACTGCCATTCAGGCCGGCGGCCTGCCGCTGCTCGGCACGCTGGTGGCCACCTCGGCATTGCTGCAGTTCCTGTTCGCGCTACGCCTCGGCTGGTTCCGCAAGATCGTCAATCCCACGGTGGGCGGAACCGTGATTACGCTGATCGCCGTGACCGTGTTTCCCATTGGTTTTGGAATGATTTCGGATGTGCCGAGGAACTTCAGCGGCCATGAGCTCAGCCCGGTGTGGACTGCCATAGGCACGCTGGTCGGCATACTCGTCATCTCGCTCTTCGGTACCGGCAAGCTCAGGCTCTGGGGCCCCATGATCGGTGTCGTTTTCGGATGCGCCATCGCCTACCCGTTGGATCTCATCGACTTTTCGCTCGTCAGCCAGGCGAGCTGGGTCGGTTTGCCCTCCTCGGGATGGCCGGGTTTGGACCTGAGTTTCGGCCTGGCTTACTGGACGCTGCTTCCGAGCTTTCTGATCGTGACCCTGGTCGGAGCGCTGGAGACCTTCGGCGATGGCATCGCCATTCAGCAAATTTCGCATCGCGAGCGTCGGCCGACCGATTTCAAGGTCGTGCAGGGCGCCGTCAACGCGGACGGCATGGGCAACCTGCTGTCGGGCCTGATGGGCACGGTGCCTTGCACCACCTACTCGACGAGTATCTCCGTCGTCGACCTCACCGGGGTTGGGGCGCGAAGAGTCGGCCTCTACGGCGGCGGTTTGCTGGCTCTGCTCGCCTTCTCGCCCAAGCTGTCGGCTCTGCTGCAGTCGATCCCCGGACCCGTGATGGGTGCGTTCATCGTGGTGCTGCTGGTGCTTCTCTTTGCTCACGGGATCCGGCTGATCCTGTCGAGCGGCCTGTCTTTCGACAACGGAATCGTCTTCGGCCTCGCCTTCTGGATAGGGGTGGGCTTTCAGAATCAGCAGATCTTTTCGGAGTTCCTGCCGCCGGTCGTGCTCCAGATTCTTGGCAACGGAATGACGGCCGGCGGTATCACGGCCATCCTGCTTTCGTGGGTCGTTTCTCTCAAATCCAGACGCGCGCGACGCATCTCGGTACCACTCGCCGCCGAATCCCTCGCCGACTTGCATGCCTTTGCCAGAGAAAACGCGTTGAAGCTTGGCTGGCGCGGAGATGACCTTTCGCGCCTCGAGCTGGTCGTGGAGGAAGCCTTCTTTTATCAGCTTGCTCAGGCGAGCGAGGCCGCAGGTCACAGATTATTTACCCTTCTGATGCGTCCCAGCGGCGCTGAGCTCGAGCTGGAGATGATCAGCGCGCCCGGTGACGCCAACATGGAATCGCTGATGGCTTCGCTCAGCGAGGCGCCCGAAGACCCCATGGACGACATCCACCTGCGCATTCTGAAGCACACGGTCAACTCGCTCAGTCACCAGCAGTTTCACAACGCCGAGTATCTTCTAATGCATCTGGGACGAAGCCAGAGTCCGGATCTGGCGGTGGCGGAGGACGCTCATTGAATTCACCGTAATGCGTTTCCAGCGCCTGAGGACCTGCCTGCCTTGCCCGGCGCGTTCGCAGGGGTCAGGGCAGTCCCGGTGCGCTGGTCTCGGTCATGTCGAACCGGATAATGCAGCCTTTGGGGCCATCGTTGGCCGTTACGGCCGGTGTTTCGAAAAAAGCCGTCCGAGCTCCGCGAACTCCTCCGCCCGCGCGGTGCCCTTGCGCCAGGCGAGGCCGATCGTGCGGTAGTTGTCGCGCTTGAGCGGGTACGTCTTCACCTGTGTTCTGGCGAGCAAAGCCGATCCCTCCGCCATTTCGGGCAGAAACGTGATGCCGAGGTCGGCGTCCACCATTTCGATGAGCGTCAGCAGGCTGGAGGCCGAGACGCGGCTCATCTTCTCGGTCTCCCGGATGCGGCACGCCTCCACCGCGTGCTCGCGAAGGCAGTGGCCTTCCCTAAGCAGCAGCACGCTGCCGGCAGGCAGCACGTTGAAGCGATAGCGCTCGGGATCTACCAGGGACGTGCCTTTCCGGGCGGCAAGCCTGAACGGATCGCGGAACAGCTCGAGCGTCTCGGCCCCCGGCAGGGACCAAGGTAGCGCCAGCAGCGCGACGTCGATACTGCCGTCCATCAGATCGCTGTAGAGCGTTGCGGTGAGTTCCTCGTAAAGGAACAGCTTGAGCTCCGGATAGGCGCGCCGTATCGCGGGCAGCGCACGCGGCAACAGGAAGGGCGCTATCGTCGGTATAACCCCGAGATGCAGGGGTCCCTCCAGAGGTCCCGAAGCTCCCCGAGCCGCTTCTACCAGCGCACCGAGGTCCTGCAGGCAGAGCCTGGCAAGCACGGCCACCTCGCGGCCGGCGGCGGTGACGGTCACTTTGCGGTTCGTCCGGTCGACGAGCTGCACGCCGAGCAGCGTCTCGAGTTCCTTGATGGCGACGCTGAAAGCTGACTGCGATACGTGACAGCTCGCGGCAGCGCGGCCGAAGTGACCATGCTCGGCAAGCGCCGCGAAGTAGCGAACCTGGCGGGTCGACGGCAGATGAGGGGTTGCGGACGGTTGGCTCAACGATATGTAAAACAGATCAATTTGATATAAATATTCTGATTTACGGATCATTTTCAGTCAATAGACTTCTGGTATCTGCTCAACTGAAAAACAAGGAGGTCGTAATGAGCATCGACATCGGAATCCCGGAAAAGCAGCGCGCCGACATCGCAAACGGGCTGTCGCGACTGCTCGCGGACAGCTACACGCTGTATCTCAAGACGCACAACTACCACTGGAACGTGACGGGACCTCTGTTCAACACCCTGCACCTGATGTTCGAGACTCAGTACACCGAGCTCTCCGCAGCCGTTGACCAGATCGCCGAGCGTATACGTGCCCTTGGTATGCCGGCGCCCGGTTCGTACAGCGCCTTCGAGGAGCTCACGTCCATCGAGGAGGAACGGGGACAGCCCTCGGCCGAGGAGATGATCAGGCAGCTGGTCATCGGCCAGGAAACGGTAGCGCGTACGGCCCGGGAGATCTTTCCCCTGGCTGACCAGGCCAACGACGAACCGACGGCCGACCTGCTGACCCAGCGCATGCAGCTGCATGAGAAGAATGCCTGGATGCTGCGCAGCATGCTGGAACGGTAAATTCATTGACAACACGAGGAACTGCAATCATGAAGAATCTGGAAGGTCAAAAAGTCCCCCAGGTGTCGTTCCGCACCCGCAAGGGATCTGACTGGATCAATCGCACCACAGACGAGATCTTTGCCGGCCGGACGGTGGTCGTCTTTTCGCTGCCCGGCGCGTTCACGCCGACCTGCTCATCGTCCCATGTGCCGCGTTTCAACCAGCTCGCCGGGGCTTTCGCACGCCACGGCGTGGACGAGATCGTCTGCATTTCGGTCAACGACACGTTCGTCATGAACGAATGGCAGGAGAGCCAGAAGGCCTGGGACGTGACGTTTCTGCCCGATGGCAATGGCGAGTTCACCGAAAAGATGGGAATGCTGGTCCGTAAGGACGATCTTGGTTTCGGCGCGCGCTCGTGGCGCTACTCGATGCTCGTCCGCGACGGGGTGATCGAGAAGATGTTCATCGAGCCCGAAATCCCGGGTGACCCTTATGAAGTGTCCGACGCCGACACGATGCTCGACTACCTTGCGCCGAACGAGGCGCATCCGGCAAGCGTGACGCTGTTTACACGCAAGGGCTGCGCTCACTGCGTACGGGCGAAGGCAATGCTCGAGGATCACGGTTACGAGTACGAGGAGCTCGTTCTCAACCGTGATTACACGGACCGGACGCTGCGTGCCGTGGCGGGCGCCACGTCGTTACCGCAGGTCTTCATCGACGGCCGCCTGGTCGGGGGGGCCGATGATCTGGAGGCCGTTCTGGCGGAGGATCGGGCGGCCTAGGGACCGGGCCTGGCAGGGCGCTCATGCAGACGTGCCTCTTCCGGGCGCGTGGCCTGATCGCCCAGCCATCGCCAACCCGCCTCGTTCGATCACCAGCCCCTCGCGATGGTTCAACCCAGGCGGTTCTCGAACGCTGCCTTCCAGTTGGCCATGGTCTGGAACTCGGGTTCCGACTCGATGAGCGCCTTCGTCGCGGCGGCGATCTCCTCGTCGGGTTGATCCAGATCAAAGCCCTGCGCGAAAGGTTGGGCGACATGGAAAGGCGTGTCGACGAAGCATTCGAGACCGTTGCCCTCCGGATCGCTGAAGTACAAAGACCACGCGTTCCCGTGACAGATCGGCAGTATGGTCTCGATACCGGCAGCCGTGAGCCGCTCGCGCAGAATTCGCAGGTCCTGCAGGGAGCCGGTTCGGAAAGCGAGGTGGTCGGCCATGACGAAGGCATGGCTGCCGGGCTCGGCGGCCTCCACCATGGCGATCTGGTGATGGTTGTTGGGATCCTGGCTGATGAAAGCCATCTTTCCCCCGCCCGGGACCTCACCGCTATTGGTGATCTGAAAACCCAGCACGTCGCAATAAAAGTCGAGCGCCTCTTCGAATCTGGTGACGCTCAACGTGGCATGGGCCAGCGAGAGTTTCGGTGAGTATTCTTCGTTGCTCATGGCAGGTAGCCTCCTGTTTTTACAGCTCTTTGTTCATGCATCGCGCGGTCGATGATGTCCGCCCAGGGTTGCCGATCCTCCTCTCCGCCGAAGAAGTCGGGGTCCCAGACCACCCGGTAAACGGGGACGTGCAGGCTCTCGGCTCTCGGCAGCTGGCTGAGCTCGAGGGCGAGGGTGCTCACGACCTCGGTCTCGACATCGGCCAGGTTCTGCTCTTCCAGCGGATCCGTTTCCAGGTTGTAGAGCTCGTGCTGGCCGTTCGTCGCGATCAGCTTCCACGGCCACCGGTAGTAGGCCTGGGCACCGTTCTGGCCGATGGTGACGTAGTCGGCGGGCGGTGACTCGCCGGGTTCTTGCCGCAACTCGGGCCAGCGGTTCCTGCCGTCCAGACCGTCTGCGGGCTCGAGGGCTGCGGCTGCCAGAAGCGTCGGCAGCACGTCCTGCACCGTCACCATGGCGTCGGAACGGTGGGGATCAAGTGCTGGCGGGAAGGTGACGAAGGAGGGCACGCGCACGCCACCTTCGTAGACGGAACCCTTGCCGAAACGCAGCGGCCCGTTGTCGGATCCTCCGTCTAAAGCATTGGTGCGTATGAACTCGAGAAACCGAATGGGCACCGGCGCTTCGAACCAGTCATCCAGGGCTTCGGCCAGGGTGAGGAAGCCCCCCAACCCCGCGTCGCGATTCAGGCCGCCGTTGTCACTCATGAACCAGATCAGGGTGTCGTCGAGCAACTTCTCGTCCTCGAGCGTGCGGACAATCTCTCCAACGGCGGCATCCAGCTCGGTGACCATGGCTGCGTGCACGCGTCGTTGCGGATTTTCAATGCCCGCGTAGGCCTGCATGGCTTTCTCGGGGGCCTCGTTCGGCAGGTGAGGTGCGTTGAAGCTCGCATATAGAAAGAACGGTCGGCTCGGCTGCCTCGTGCGCACCAGACGTACGGCCTCCTCGGCGATCAGGTGCGTGCTGTATCCCTCCTCACGCAAGGTTCTGCCGTTGCGCTGCCAATCCAGCCCGCCGCCGTGCACGTGGTCCCAGTAGCCGATGCCGCCCGTGACGTGGCCGTAGAAGTGGTCGAAGCCGCGGGCGTTCGGGTGAAATTCCGCCCGGCTGTGCCCCAGATGCCACTTTCCGGTGAGCCAGGTCTGGTAGCCGGCCGCTCGGAGGTGATCTGCCAGCGTCTTCTCGCTGACCGGGAGACCTTCGGTGCTGATTTTCGCGAACTGCCGGTAGATGCCCATCCTTTGGGGCGACTTGCCGGTCATGAGCGCGGCCCGCGTGGGCGTGCAGGTGGGCTGGCTGTGAAACTGATTCAGCACCACGCCCTGCGTGGCGAGGGCGTCGATGTTCGGTGTCGAAATCTCGCTGCCGTGGTAGCCCACGTCGTTCCACCCCAGGTCGTCGGCCAGGATCAGGACGATGTTTGGCCCCGTTTGGGTCGAGCCCAGAGCAGCCGAGGCGAACGACAAAGCCATGCAGCAGCCGAACCACGCTGCCCGGCGCGTGTAGCCGTGACGGTCAGATGAGGCCCGCATAGGAACCGCCGTCCAGCTGTAGATTCTGGCCGCAGATGAACCCGGCCTGTGCGCTGCACAGATAGGCGCAGGCATCCCCGAGCTCTTCCGGCTGACCGAAGCGTTTGGCATTGATGGTGTTTGCGATGGCCTGTCGCGCATCCTCAAAGGTCAGGCCGCTGCGGGCCGCCGTGGACAACCCCATGGCTGCGTGGGGGGACTTCACCATCGCGGAGGTGATGTTGACGATGCGCCCGAAACGACGCTCTTTCATGCCCTCGATGACCCCCTGGATCATGAAGGTGGGTGCTAGGAGGTTCGCCTCTAGTGCAGCCTGCCATTCGTCGGGGCCCCAGTCGGCAAACGCGCCGGGGGGCGGGCCAGCGTTGTTGGTGACCAGGATGTCGGGTGCTTCGCAGGCCTTGCCCAAACCGCGCGATGACGCGCAGACGATGGCGTGACGACCGTTGATTCCAAGGTCCATGTCAGCGTCCCGTTGCCTCGTTCACTTGCTCGTCGACCGCCGCTTGCGGATCTTCGGGGGCTTTCAGCCACCGCGCGCAGATATGGCCATCCGGGCGCAGCAGGAGCGCCCCGTCGCGGTGGAGCCCTGCCTGCTCGAAAAAGGCGCGTTGATCGGCTTTGAAGTCGACGTCTTCCGAGAACACCGGGCAAGCGACCTTCGCCCAGGCCTGAGCTTTCGGTCCGGTGATCAGGGAAAAGCCCTCTACCGGCAGCTTCCCGACCAACCAGGATCCGTCCTGAAGCCTTACGTGGGGAAGATGGTCGCCAACTTCGAAGGCGGGTACGTAGCGGCTGATATCCATGGTATCCGGGTCGACGGTTGCGCCGTATCGATAGCCGAGCTGCAGGTTGAAGCTGTCGAAGTGAGGTCGTTGGATCTCGACGTTCTGGCTGATTTCCGGGAACGCGGTGGGATCGGCGCATGCCGAAGCATAGTGCTCGGGCGTCGCCGCTGGATCGGGCCCGTACAGCGCGCCGAACAGATGCAGCAGCTTTGCGGAGTTCGTCACGCTCTGGTGGCTGTTGATCTGCGCGATGGGTCGGCGTTCTCCATCGTATGTGTCCAGGAGGCTCGGATCGGCCTGCTCGTGCAACACCATCGCCAGCTTCCAGGCCAGGTTGTGCGCATCGGCAATGCCGGTATTCAGGCCCAGACCGCCGGTGGGTGGAAAGCGGTGCGCGGCATCCCCGGCCAGGAAGACCCGACCCGCCCGATAGCTGTCGGCGACCTGCGCAGACATCGTCCACGTGCTCACGTTCCTGACGGTCAACGGGTCGATGGATTGGCCGGCCGCGGCTCCAACAAGCCGTCTGCAGATTTCCGGGCTGAAATCTTCCCGGCTTTGCTTACCTGGATCGTAGGCATGCATGAATACCCAGCTGCGGTCGCGCTCGTAGCCAATGAAGACGCCCCTGGCCTGAGGGGACATGCAGAAGTACAGCAATCCAGGCCGCTTACTGGTCAGCTCGGTGAGGTCCGCTTCGAAGTGGATCATGATCCAGTGCTGCAGGGCTTCCGGGCCGGTCATGCCAACGCCGAGGCGCTCCCGTGTCTGGGAGCCGGCGCCGTCGGCGGCGATGACATAGTCCGATCGTATGTCCCAATCGCTGCTGAGACCGCCGGCACTCAGCTTGGTGGTGACACCGCCTTCGGATTCTTCCGTGTTGGTCGCGGTCAGCCCGCGCAGCAGCGAGGTGTTCGCGCACTGCGCCAGACGCTGGCTCAGGAACTCTTCGAACCGGGGTTGGGGAATGTTCACCAACGGCCAAGGCGTGAACGCTCTGGCCCCATCGTCCTGGCGTTCGTAGGGCAGGCTTCCGAAACAGGTGCCGTTGAGCACGTCCACGAAGTGCACCTGCCCGCCGTCCTCAATGCTCGCGCCGGCCGCGCGCACCTCGTCGGCCGGTACCCCGAAGCGCTGACAGATCTCCAGGGTGCGCGGATTGACCGCGTGTGCCTTCGGCGCCTGAAGGCGATCGAGCCGTCGCTCCACGAGCACGCTGGAAATCCCCAGCCGGTCGAGAACGATCGCGCTCAAGAGGCCCACCGGTCCGGCGCCGATGATGAGAACCTGGGTTGACAGCATGGATATGAGTGTTCGTTAAAAAATGAGAGTAAATACAAATATGATTGACATGTCAATTCATTGATCCTAGGATGCCGAGCCATGGAGACTTTCTTCCGGCAGCAGGCCATCGGTTTCAACAAGCGACTTCGAACACGTCACGCGCTGATCGACAGTGCCATTGACGTGTTCTCGGAGAAGGGTTTCGAAGATGCGAGCATCAGCGAGATCGCCGCTGTCGCGGGTCTGGCCAACGGCACTTTCTACAATCATTTCAGGGACAAAGACGAGCTGGCCGCGGCTTCCGCGGCGGCCATCACGCTGGAGATCGCCAAGCAGCTCGACGAGCGCATGAGCGATCTCGAGGCAGGGGTGTCGCGCGTCGTGGCGGCGTCGTTTGCCTTTCTTCGGCTCGCTTCGGAGCACAAACCCTGGGGCATGGTCCTGGTGGAGCAGTTTCAGCGCCGTCCTGGCGAGGCGTGGGCAGCCATGCAGTACATGCGGGCGGACATACAGCTGGCGTTGGAGCAGCGTGGTCTCGACGTGGTTCTTGATGATTTCCTGCTCGAGCAGCTTGGCGCGCTCATGATCGCCGCCTTGCGAAGGCAGCTCTCTGAGGGCTTGCAGGAGGCTCAGTTACAGCGCACCTGTGAGCACGTCCTGCGCGTTCTGGGGCTGACGCCCGAGGAGGCCAGGCGCGAAGTGGAGGGCGTCGCCGGGCATGTGCTGCTCGGAGACGAACTGAGTCTTGCCGAGATCTTTCCGCGCTGAGTTGATGCCCGTGGACAACCCGTTCGACCAGAATCTGATTCCCCGCATCCTCATGAGCCTGATGGCCTTGGCCATAGCGATCGGTCCCATGTTTGCCGATTTCAACAAAACCCACGCCACGAACCCGCTGTGGCCGCCACATGCGCGCTTTCACGTGGTCTGGCAGGTGCTGACCCAGGCTGGTATCAGCGTGGTCGCCCTGGTGCTGCTGTGGCGAGCGTCCCCTGACTATGTGTTGCACCTCTACCTCGCGGCCGCGCTCATCTATGTCTGGCTCCTCACCTTCTTCATGACCCTCGCCTCGATTAAGGTTTACCAGGGCGCGCTTCGGGATGTGAACGGCATCGAACCCTTCCGGTTCAACATATTGGGCAAGGTGCGCGAGGTGGACACGAATCTCTTCGGTGTGGTTCTTTTCACCGCGCTGAACACGGTTGCCGCGCTGCTGATCCGGGGGTGAACGAGTCATGAGGATCATCGTCATCGTCGCCTGCGTGGCGATTGTGCTCGCTGGGGCGCTCTTTGGTGCCGGCCTCTATTTTTCTGCACCGGTTTTCGACGAGCGCGTCTCAGAACCCCCCGATGGTGCCTTCGACATTCTGCCCGTCAGCGAGGCGCTGACCTTTGCCCGCACGAAGGATGGCCGGCTGCTGCTTGTGCGCAGCGCCGACGCGGATGCCATAGAGGCCGTCGACCTCGGCGCCGCGCTCGACACGGTGGCAACAGACCCGTTGGCCATTCTGCGCACACACGGCTACCAGCGGGTGGCGGCAAGGCTGACAGGCGTGGCCCAAGCGGTTCCGCTGGAGCAGCTCGGCATGCCGTTCGACCCCGGCTACCCGCACATCGCTGCGGGGACCAATTTCCGCGCCCATGCCGAGGAAGTGGGCCTGGACGAGGGGCCCTTCCTGTTTCCCAAGCTGACCCGGGCTACAGCGTGGGACGCACGGGTACCGGCACGTACGCGCCTGGATTACGAGGTCGAGCTCTGCGCCGTTGCCCTCGGCGTCTACTCCGCCGACGGGCCTGCCCTGCTGGGTTTCGTGCTGTGCAACGACTTTACCGATCGCTGGGCGCTCCTGACGGAAATCGACCTGGACACGCCGATGGGCCAATCCGGATTTCCCGACGCCAAGGGCGGGGCGGGCATGCTGCCCATCGGGCCATTCCTGCTGGTGCCCAGTCGCGATGCGGACTTTCACCGGCGCCTGGAAATCGGCCTCGCGGTCAACGATCGTCTGCGGCAGCGCGACTCCGCGGGCCTGATGATCTGGTCGCCCCACGAGATCGCCTTGACCGCGCTCGAGAACTGCGAAGCGCCCTTCGTCAGCACCGCCGGCAGCCACCGGCTCACGCCGTGCGATGCCATTGACGAGGCGACGTTGCTTCTTACCGGGACGCCGGCCGGTGTCGCGTTTCATTTTCTGAACATATGGCGGCCGGGCTCTTACCTGCGATCGGGCGATCGGGTGCTAGCTTACGGGTCGCACCTGGGCGTGCTTCGCAACACCATCGAGTGAGCGCTCTCAACGCGCGGACGTCGTGTTGACCCTGCGTGACTTCTGGTTGCTAGAATGATGGATGTGACATTTCGGAGCCGGATGCGCGAGCCCCTGCAGTCCGTACTCCGAAAAGCGATCTCCGCTCCGGATCCGAACGATGAACGTACAAGACGACGTGCCCTACACCGTCGAGGACCTGACCGCCGAGTGGCTGTCTGAGGGGCTCAAGGAATCCGGCGTGCTCGAGGGCGCCGCCGTCACCGATTTCATCATGGACGTGCTCGGTGACCAGGTGGGCTTCAACGGCGAGGTCGTCATCATCGCGCCGACTTACTCGCCGCCCTCGGAAAGCGCTCCCGCCAGCCTGGTCCTCAAGATCCCTACGGCGTCCAAGAACCGCATCATGGGGCAGACCATGGGGCTGTACGAAAAGGAGATCCGCTTCTACCGGGACCTGCGGCCGGGTCTGAACATCCGGACACCCCGTCACTACTTCAGCGCGCTGGATGTGGCTGACGATCCCGACGTGATACTCGAGCGGTTGCGGGGCATGAACCGGCTGCCGATCTGGATGATCCGCGGCATCGTCGCGCTCGCCAACCGGTTCGTGAGCGGCAACCCGCGTCGATATGCGCTGCTCATCGAAGACCTGAGTGGCTATCGTATGGGAGATCAGGCTGCTGGTTGCTCTGACGAGGATGCTCGCCACATCGTTGCAGCCATGGCTCGCCTCCACGCCCAGTTCTGGGCCAGCGAAACGCTCGATGAAAAGAGCTGGATCACGCCATACGCCGTCACCAGCAGGATCATGCAGATGCGTTTTCTGCAGGGTGTTGATCAGTACCTCTGCGATGAGGGCGGGAGTCTGACGCCGGGCCGCCGGGATCTCATCGGCTGGCTTCGAAAGAACGGCATCGCGCTCACGGAGACGTTCGGTGATGAACCAGCCACCCTCCTGCACGGAGACGTTCGCCTGGACAACATCTGTTTCGATGATGCCACCGGCGAGGTCGTGCTGTTTGACTGGCAGACGATCCTGGCCGGTCCAGGCGCTTCAGACCTTGCCTACTTCATCAGCGCGACGCTCCCCGGGGACGCCGATGAATCTCAGGTCGACGAGCTCATCGACGTCTACCACGGTGAGCTTTCGCAACACGGGGTAGACGTCTCACGGGATCGGCTGCGCTGGCAGTACGAGGTGGGCATGCTGACGATGCTGCATCGGGTGCTCCCCACCACCTATCCGGACCAGATGGAACTCGATGCCGGGCGCGGCTTGCCGTTGCTGCAGGCCTGGATCTCGCGGATCTACAACCGGCTCGAGCAGATTGACCACGAGCGTATTCTTAAGATCTGAAGCCTACAGGTCGAAGCGGTCCAGCCGCATGCCATTGACCCAGGCGGCGACGAAGTCGCTCAGGAAAAGTTCCTTCCCGTCGTCGTAGGCCTAGACCGCGGCAATTGCCCTCAGCTCGGCGGTGGAGCCGAAGATCAGATCCACTGGCGTGGCGGTGTACTTGAGTTGCCGCTGGCACGCATCCGGATCAGCCAGGAACCGCTCCGCGACTTTCCTGTACTCCGGATCGAACTTCAGCGCGAGATCGGCGGTGGTCATTACGGGCGGGTTGAACTTGCCCACGACGTGGGCGTCCGGCACGGACTGGCGTAGCGATCCGTCCGTGGAGAGCCGGATGATGGCGCCCGCAGGGCTGCGGGTCTGCTCCCAGTCGAAGTTCAGCAGGTTCTGCAGGTACAGCGTCGCCCCTGCTCCCCGATGGACGCGGCACCCGGCGCTGTGCCATGCCATGCGGATGAACAGCCGACCTTAGTTACCCAACTCGGCCGGCCACCAGAACTGAGTTGAACGCGGCTGGCCGAGGGCTCATTGCTCTCTGAGCTCGCGTTTGAGCTGCTTGCCGGTGGCGTTGTGCGGGATCTCGTCGATGAAGCGCACCGAGCTCGGCTGCTTGAACCGTGCCAGCTTGTCCTTGCAGTGCTTCAGCACGGCTTCTTCCGACAGGCTTTCTCCCTCTTTCAGCACGATCACGGCCTGGCCAGTCTCGCCCCAGCGCTCGTGGGGCACCCCGATCACGGCCACCTCGGCCACCGCCGGCAGCTGGTAGATGACGTTCTCCACCTCCGCCGGATAGACGTTTTCACCCCCTGAGATGTACATGTCCTTCCAGCGGTCCACGATGTAGATGAACCCATCCTCGTCCTGATAGGCTGCATCCCCCGTGTGCAGCCAGCCGTCTGTGAACGAGCTTTCGTTCGCGTCCGGTCGGCGCCAGTAACCGGGCGTCACGTTCGGGCCTTTCACCCACAGCTCCCCGACCACGTTCGGCGCGGTGATCTCCCGGGCCTCCTCGTCGACCAGACGGATCTCGGTATGCAGCACCGCAAGCCCTGCCGAGCCTGGCTTGTCCAGCGCGTTGGCGGGCGTCAGCGCGGTCACCAGGGGGCTGGTTTCGGTCATGCCGAACGCCTGCTGCAACGCGTTGCCCTTGTCGGCGTAGATCTTCAGGAGCTCCAGTGACGTGGGCGCCCCGCCTACCGCCATGGCACGAAGTCGGGAGAGGTCGGCTTCGGCAAATGCCGGATGCTGGCTCATGAACAGATAGTTGGCAGGCACGCCGATCATGTGGGTAATGCCGTATTCGGCATCCTGGAGGATGCGCAGGGTCTCGCCCGGGTCGAACGAGCGCATCACGATGTTGGTGCCTCCCATGTGCACGGCCGGATTTCCGTAGACGTTCAACCCCCCCGTGTGAAACAGCGGCAGCGTTATCAGGTTCACCATGTCCTCTGACAGCCGATGGGGGTTCAACAGGTTCACCACGTTCCAGAACGTCATGCCGTAAGTGATCATGCAGCCCTTGGGGTGGCCGGTGGTTCCGGAGGTGTACATGATCACCCAGGTGTCGTCGTGGGTGATCTCCGCGCTCCCGGTCAGCGGTGCGGCCGCGTCGATCGCCGCCTCGTAAGCGTTGCCGGTTCCGCTTGCGGTGGTTTCGAGCAAGGCGCGAACGCTGCATCGCTCCTTGAGCGCTTCGGCCTCGTCGCTGAAAACATCCTCGTGGATCAACAGGCTCGGCTCGGCGTCGCCAACGATGTACTCCAGCTCGGACACCGTCAGCCGCCAGTTGAGAGGCACGTAGATGGCTCCGAGCTTCATGCAGGCGAAGTTCATCTCCATGCAGTCCGAAGAGTTGTTCAGCAGCGCCGCCACGCGGTCACCGGGCCGAACGCCGAAACCGTCGCGCATCGCCCCCGCGAGTCTCGCCGTTCGTTCCTGCATGTCGCGATAAGAGAATTGCCGATTCGAATGCAGGTCGACCAGCGCCAGCTTCTCCGGCGTCTGCCGGGCGTGATAGGCGACCCAGTCATAGGCTTTCACGGACATCTGCGGGCTCCCCTCCCTCTCGATGATGGGGAGTATAGACGATGGCTTGCAGCCTGCGCCCCGCAGGCCGCAGGAGCCGCGAACGGGTTCGCTGCCCGCGGCAACGTCACCCAAACGGCCCGGGGACCTGGCCAGTCGGACGCGTCGATGTCAGCTAGAAGGTTTCCCCATGGTTCAGGTACATGCTGATCTGCAGCGCGTCTTCGTAGCGCAGCGGCGCCGCCGCCATCCTGTTGCCAGGATAGTAGGCCTGCGGGTTGGTCAGGAAGGCAGTAAGGGTGAAGTATCCCCAGACGACGCTCGTTTCGCTGTTGGCCAAGGCCTCGGAATACGAAAATCCGGGCAGCGTGCCGGATCGGCGGCCCACGACGCCATCCAGCTTCGGGCCGATGTTGCCGCTGCCAGCGTCCTCGAACACATGGCAGCTTCCGCAAGTCTGCACGAACAGGGTTTCTGCGCGCGCCGCGTCGTAAGCGGCCTGATCCGCCAGGCTGGTCTCCTCGCTCTGCATGACGCCGTGTTCCTTTAGCTTTTCGAATATGTCTGCGCCTTCGGTCATCTCGAAAGGCTGAGCTACCCGGGCCAGCTCATGTGGCGCCGGTCGTCCCGGACGGACTCGGAGAATCTTGCCGTTGGAAGAATCGGTCAACGCGTAGAGAAAGCCGTCGGGTCCTGTGGCCAGGGAGCGGATGCGTTCGTTGAGGTCGGGCAGCAGTCGTTCCTGGTGCACGAGCGTGGTACCGCGAATTCTCAGGCGCCTGATGGACTGATCGGCGAGAGAGCCGACGAAGAGATCGCCCTGCCAGCTGGGAAAGGCGTCGCCGCGATAGTAGACGAGCCCGGAAGGCGCGATGGACGGGCTCCACACCACCACCGGGTCGACGAACCCGGCAGCCGTCTGCCGGTCTGAGAGCGCTTTTCCGGAATAGTCGAATCCCCAGGTCACCAGCGGCCAGCCGTAGTTTCCGCCGGGTTCGAGGAGGTTCAGCTCATCGCCACCCTGGGGACCGATGTCCAGACCCCACAGCCGGTTGTCGTCATCCAGGGCAAAGCCCCCCAGGGATCTCAGACCGGTGGCCCACAGTTCCGGCCTCGCATCGGGGGCGATGGCGGCGAGCGCGTTGTCCGCGGGGATCGTCCCATCCCGATTGATGCGAATGATCTTGCCGATGTCTCCATCGACCCGCTGCACCATGCCGTTGCCGGGGTTGCCGCTGGACCCGACGGCGATCACCATGGATTTGTCCGGAAGAAATTGAATTCGCGTGATGTTCGGGCCGCCTGCTGGTGCAGGCGGCGAGGTGCTGAACAGCTCCCGTCCGTCGACCAGGCTCTCGCCATCCAGCCGCGCCCGGTAAACGACGCCGGTCCGCGCCGTTGCCGTGCCCCGGGTGTAGGTGAGGTAAACGAACGGGTCGGTCTGGAAATCCGGATCGAGCTTGATGTCGAGCAGGCCGTCGTAGGGACTGGCCGTCATCACCTCGGGCACCCCGGCAATCTCGCCGACGATCTCGCCGTTGCGAACCCGCTTGATTTTGCCCAGCCGCTCGGTGATCAGGAGGCTGCCGTCCGGGAGCCAGGCCAGGGACCAGGGGAAGCTCAGATCGCCGACGTAGTTCTCGATCCAGTAGTCCTGTTGGAAGGCGTCCTGTTCACCGAGGCCAGGCTCGGCCGGCGCGCAACCGACGACCAGCAGCAGATACGAGGCGAAAAGGGCCTTGGGGTTCAGTTGCTTTTTCATTTTGTTCACTTTCCAGTTGCCCTTTGCGCGCGTCCGCAGGTTCAGGTTTCCACCAGCTCGATGATGTTACCTTCAGGATCGGAGAAGAAGCATAAGCGTAGCGGTCTTTCCGGGTCGATGAGCGCGCGGTCCGAGCGCAGCTCGGCGCCCTGAGCCTCGGCGGCCGCCAGGGTCTCGTGAAGGTCGCTGCAGTAGAAGGTCAGATAGGCGATCCCGCCCCTGGTTGCCAGATGCTCGGGGGGATTGTTCGGCTCCGGCGCTTCTGGTGGCCTCATGAGCTTGATGATTTCCCCGCCGGGCGTCTCCAGCCAGACGTTGACGTAACCATCCGGGGCCACCGAGAGCCGTTGGCTCAGCTGGGCGGGAATGTCCGCGCGCCGGGACTCTCTGCAGCCCAGCACGCTGCAATAGAACTCGAGCATCCGGTCCAGGTCGACCACGGGAATGCCGCATTCGATGGGTTGGGTTTGCTTCATCGGTTTTCCTCGTTGGCGGCGGCCGCCGGTTCTGGGGCCTCGGCGGCAGCGCGCGCCGTTGTCTGGCCTGCCCCGCCCGGCGAATCGGAGATCGGTGTGAGAGCGTCATGGATTCTGCCTGCGCGCTTCTCGGCTGGAAAGCCCTTCCCGGGGTTCCTCAACACGTCTGGCGGCGGGCGCGGATCCCGACGAAGCACGGCGGCGTGAGTATATTTTTCGATCGGTGGCGGTTCGTCTGAAGCGTTGTCGAGGTCCGAACGTCGCAGCGGCGGTGTTGGCAGCCTCCGCCGCCTCGGCGATCATCTCGCCTTGAGGGTCATTGCCGGACTGGCGTTCGCTGCGGACGTTGGTTGCGGCCCGTGGGGAACTAACCGGGAGAATCAGCTATGAGCTCAACCAACCGAATGATACGTCACATCGTTCTGGTCAAGTTTCGTGAAGATGCACCGGACGAGCTGCGCCAGGAACTCGTCCGGCTTTCGCAGTGGGGCAGGGATGCGGACTACGTGTCCGGGTACGTCTGCGGGTGGGGCATGCAACCCAATCTATATCCCGGAGCTGGTGAGGAATGGGACTGGGGGATGTCCCTGGACATGGCGGAGGAAGATGCCAAACGCTATGCAGAGGACCCTACCCACACGGCCATTCCCCAGGAAGTGATCGACTGCGCGGAGAAGTTTGCAATCCTGGACTTCCTGATGGAATAGGCGGGCCGGCTCGGTCAGGGGTCTTCGACGAGCGGGGCATCGCTTCCCGACTTTGCGGACGTGGTTGATGAATGATGTGAGAAAACTCGGCGCGCTGCTGTGTCTACTGGCCGGTTGCGGCGCGTGCGGCCCCACGGGGGATGCTCCCGGAATCACGGCCGCTCCAGACCCGGCAGACGATGCGACGCAGACGCCCGTCGATGGGCATTCGAGTCGCGATTCCCTGGATTGGTCCGGCGTCTATTCGGGCGTTACGCCCTGCGCCGACTGTCCGGGGATCCGGACCACGCTCACGTTGCATGGTGACGGCAGTTTCGAGCGAACCCGCTTCTATCTAGAGCGAAGCGCCGCTCCGCAGAGACAGGCCGGGCAGTTCCTGTGGAACGCATCGGGAAGCGCCATAACCCTGCAGGAACCGGAGGGCCATGGTCAGCACTACAAGGTCGCAGAGAACGCGTTGATTCACCTCGACCGCGCTGGCAAGCCGATTACCGGTGAGCTGGCGGGACGCTACGTGCTGAGCAAGCACCGCCGTGACCCGGCCATCGAAGGCAGGAGGTGGACGCTCGTCGAGCTTCAGGGCAGGCCGCTCGAGGCGGATGCGCCTGGAAGCACGCCCTCCCTGTTGCTCGATCCGGAGCAGTCGCTCGCTGCCGAATCTTGCGAGCCTGGCCTTCACACCGCGAATCATTCCTTGTAGCAAAGTGGCACCAGATCCCGCCGCGCCCGTACCCGACCTTCATGGGGCTCCAGTGCGAAGAGCTGGTAGCGTGGGTCGAAGTCGCCGGAAGCGACCTCGTCGACCCGTTCGAACACCGACCTGTATCGGTCGTAATAATCCAGGCCGGGCGCGCGCACATGATGGTGTTCGTCCGCCCGGGCCTCTCCGTACTCGACGGTCTGTTGCGCTTGTATCGGCACAGGCAGGATCGCCAGGCCACCCGGACGCAGTACTCGATGGATTTCCGCTATCGCGCGGCGATCATCCTGCACGTGCTCGAGCACGTGGGAGGCGTACACCAGATCGAGGCTTTCGTCCGCGAATGGCAGTTGTTCGAGATTCGCCAGGCAATCCACGCCGCCGGCAAATCGGTCCGCCGAAATGTACCGTCGGCTCAAGGTACGGAACCGTTGCTCCAGAAACGGTTCTGGAGCCAGGTGCAGGATGCGGGCGTTGCGGAACAGCCGCTGATCCAGGCCGTCCAGCACCAGAGCTTGCAGCCGGTGCCGCTCCAGGCAGCGGCAGGCAGGACAGCGAGCGTGCAGTCGCACGCCCTGAGGCTGCACCAAGTCTGCAAAAGGCCCGCGGTAACCGCATACCGGGCAGCAGTAAGCGTGGGGCTTGCGTCCCTCGGCCGACAACCGGAACCGCGTGGTGCGGGCCAGGCGCCGAAATGCTTCCGCCAGGTTCCTCATTTCCGGTCGGCGTCCTTCAGCACCGACAGCAGCACGGCTTCGAGCTTGCCGGTCTGGGAACGCGTGTCAAACTTCTCAACCATGCGTCGGCGCCCCGCTGTCCCGAGTTGTGCGCGCAGCGCCGGGTCGTTTCCTAGCCGCGCCATGGCCCGCGCCATGCCGGCAACGTCTCCTACGTCGATCAGAAATCCGGTTTCGTTCGCAACGACCTGATCCGGGATGCCACCAACATCCGTGCTGACGACCGGCAATCCCGCTGAGGCCGCTTCGGCCAGGGCGACGCCAAAACCCTCCCGGTGTGAGTGCTGGACGTAGATATCGGAGCCGCTCAGTAGTTCTGCAACGGCTGCGGGCGTCAACGCTCCGGCGAAGGTCACCCGGCTGGTGATGCCGAGCGAGTCGGTCAGAGCCCTTAAGCGTTCCCGATCGGGACCTTCGCCCACGATGGTCAGCTCAGCGTCGCCAAGGGCTTGCCCCAGCTTCGCGAAGGCTAACAGACACTCTTCCATGCCCTTTTCCTCTACCAGGCGCCCGACGCTGACGAATCGTATTGGGCCCGGCTCGGTTCGCTGGCCGGGCACGAACATTTGCGTGGGCACGCCGCAGGGAATGACGTGCACTTGGTCCGTGGGGAGGCCCAGCCCTTCGAGAATCCGAAGCTGAAAGCTCCCAACGACAATCGAGGCGTCGAAGTGCCGGAAATGGCGCAGTAGGCTGGACCGGTAAAACCAGCGGTCCAGCATTGCGGCCAGATCCATTCCGTGAAAGTGGGCTACCAGGGGGATGCCCAGAGAGCGTGCAACCGGTAGTAGTCGCAGCGCGGTGTGGCCGAAATGACATAGCACCACGTCCGGGTCCAGAGCGCCGAGCTCCTGGCTTAGGGCCCGGGCTTCCGCGCCCAGGGCGCCAAAAAAATTCCGGTCCCCTGCATGCCTCAAGCGGAACATCCAACGGCCTGCGCCCGCATAAGGTTCTGGGTCAAAGGGTAGCTCTACCACCGGCGCCCCTAGCGGCGGCGTCCCCGCCACCGTCTCCCAGGTGAGGACCGAGGGCGTGAACGCGTTCATTGTCTGCAGTTGCCTGGCTACCCAGGTCTGGCTGGGCAAGCCCAGACGTTGCGCGACCACCACGACTTTTCTCCGGCCCTGCACTGTGCTCGGATTTCCCTCAGGTACTCGTTAGTTCTGCCACGGACCGACGATGATTGCCAGGCGCCGCATTGCGGCCCGGGTCCAGGTCCCACGCATTCGGCTTCGTAGCTGCCAAATCCTGCGCGACAGTACCGCTTTTAGATCTCCGGTGCGCGTCACGTCGGCGATGTAGGTGGGCGATCCGCCCAGACAATCGACGATTCCATACCCGCACGAGTGGAGGAACCGCGCCAACTCGGCGAACTGCGCAGGGCCGTGGGCTTCCACACACAGAAGCGGCATGTCCCTGGTTATGGTTTCCTCTGCGCCCTGCAGCACGTCGATTTCCGCCCCTTCCACATCGATCTTGATCAGCACCACGGGCTCCCAGCCAGCCATCTCCGCCACTGCCACGTCGATGGTGGTAATCGCCAGGGTGCCGTCATCACGGGGGTCCACCGAGACGGTGCCGCGATTGCCCGCCGCACCCTGACGCAGCTCGGCACGCCCGATGCGGTTGCCAAGGGCGACGTTTTGGGCCACGACGGAGCGCGCGTCGTTGTCTTTCAGGTTCTGGCTCAGCACGGTGAAAGTTTCCGGATCTGCCTCGAAAGCCAGCACCGGAGCCAGCCCGCAGATTCGAGAGAAGAAGACCGAGTGGGTGCCAATGAACGCGCCGGCATCCACCGCGGCGCCCTTCCTGCCGTTGAGCTGATGCAATATCTTCAGCAGCACGCTCTGCTCGTAAATTGCGCCAGACTCGCGCATCACCGCCAGCACATGATCATCCGCGCCGACACCCCGAAAGTTCAGCGCAACGCCCTCAACCCGGACGCTTATGGAAGATTCGCTATCCATTACCACCGCCGTCTAGAACCGACTGCCGCAGGGCGGGCAACAGCGTACTCAGCTGCTGCCTGGATCGCTTCCACACGCAGGCTGTTGCCAGCACGCAGAGGATGCTGACCAGAGCGGCCGCAGCTTCCGCCAGCAGCCCCCGCTCCAGCCAGCGAGCCAGAAGGTCTTCGGAGAGCAGCGCGACGCAGAGCATGAGGACGCTCAGTGTTACCGGCGAAGCGGCGGTGTTGATAACATCCTTCATCGCCACCGGGGTGTCGCGACATGCGATCGCAGTGAGGGGCAGCATCAGCCCAACCACCACACCGCTGAAAGTCCAGGCCATGGCCCCGGTCCCGAAAGGTAATGCCGCCGCAAACGCGACGATCAGCACCACGGCATTGACCATGCTGACCTTCATGAAGCCGCCCGCCCTCCCGGTGGCAATGTACAGCCAGCCAAGTGCGTTGAGCACCGGTTGCACCAAGGCTGCCAGAGCCAGTGCCCGAAACAGCACGACGGTCTCCCCCCAGCCCGGACCGAGGACCAGCAGGATGATCGTGTCCGCGAAGGCAACCAGCAGCGCAACGGCAGGCATCGTCAGCCACAATATTGCGCCCAGAATGCCCAGAAAATAGCGTCGGAATCGGTCCGGCTCGCGCGCCAGGCGGCTCAGTACCGGCACCGCAATCCGGGTCAGCGGGTCGTTGATTTGTCGCACCGGCATCAGCAGCAATCGGTAAGCCTGGTTGTAGTAGCCCAGCGCCGCTGCACCCCAGTACCAGCCGATCAGCAGGTTGTCCGCGTTGCGGGCCGCATAGCCGGCGATTCCGGAGACGGTAAGGCGGCCGGCGAACCCGAGCTGTGCCCGGGTCTCGAATAGGCGCTTCGGCAAACCTGGCCGCCAGTCGCAGCACAAATAGTAGAGCAGAGTGCTGACGGCGGCCTGAGCTAGCGGCATCAGGATCAAAGCCCAGTAATTGCGCGCCGCCAGCGCCCAGAGCACGCCCGCTGCGGCTCCCGCCACCATGGCGGAGATTTCGATCCCGGCCAGAAGCCGATACCGCATCTGCCGGTTGAGCATTGCTTGCTGCTGGGTATGCAAACCTCCCATGAAGAAGACCAGACTTATGGCGCAGGTGGCGCCGACGAGCTTGGCTTCCCCGTAGAACCAGGCCACGAGGGGCGCAAGCGCCATGGTTATCAGCATTAGCGTCAGGCCAAGCCCTGCATTGATCCAGAACAGGTTGGTCACCTGTTGAGGGCTGAGCACGATGCTCTGCATGGTCGCCATGCTCAGGCCGCCGTCCTTGAGCAGAAATAGAAAGCCCGTGACTGCGGTTATCATTGCGATCAGGCCGAAATCCGCGGGCGCCAGCAACCGCGCCAGTATGGCGATGGCGCTGATCTGAACTGCGAGCTTGATCCCCTGTGCGGCCAGGGTAATCATGCCGCCCCGTGCAGTTCGGCCGCTTAGGCCGGTGCCCTGGTCGACCTCTGCAGACCAGGGTTCATTCTCAATGGGGGAGCGAGGCTCGGACATGAATCTGAAACTGGCGACAATACGTTGAATTCTGGCACATTTTTCATGTAATGCCCGTGCGCCCGATGAGTCGGCAACAGCAAACGCACCGTAACAGATTGAAAGTAGCGGTTATCTGCCCTTTCTGGGGGTCGGATGGCCATGCCGGAATGCCGAGGATTGAGCGGTTCGTCCGCTGGTTACAGCATGCGGGGGCATCGATCGTGGTCGTGGCCGCCGGTTGCGAGGACGACCTGAGTCGAGAGGAAGCCATTGTCGTCTACCGCAGCCGCGATCCGCTCGGCTTGTACCGCACTGATCCGGATCGCCCCGCACCCGCCCCCCGCCGGCCCAACCGCTTTCGCAGAATGCTTTCCTATCTGCTCTTCGTGCCCGATCCGAGCCGGGTATGGGCCAGTCGGCTGGCCGCAAACCGGAAGCTGCTGGAGGTGCTTCAGGGAACTACCCATGTGCTTGCATCGAGCCCGCCTGAATCCGTTCACCCTGGCGCGGCACGGCTTGCCCGCCGTCTCGGCGCTCAATACATAATGGACATGCGTGACGGCTGGCTGGACGAACCTCTGCGGCCACTTCTGCAGCGTTCGGCTCTGCGCCGCTGGCTGGAACGGCGCCTGGAAGCGCGCTGTATTGCTGCCGCTGCTGCAATTCTGGTGACATCGGACAGTTGGCGCTCGCTGCTCAGCGCGAGGTATCGCCTAGCGGAACCGCGCATCCGCGTGCTCACCAACGCTTACCCCCCAACGCGGCATTATCCGCCAGCCGCGCCTGTCTCGGCCGGGTTGCTGGTTCATGCCGGGCGATTTGAGGGTTCCGATCCACGGCGGCGACCTGCCGGTCTCCTGGAACCGCTGCTCTCAGCGGTGTGCAGGAACCAGTCCTTGCAAGGCGAGATTCTCCTTCCCGGCGCGCACACTCCGGGAGACCTTCTCGCTCTCGAGAGCTTCGCGACCGAGTTCGCGGCGATTGGATGGAAGCTTCGAATCAGCACGCCGATATCCCGACCCCAGCTGTTGTCTGAGTTGAACATTGCTGGCGGGTTGTTGCTGCTATCCGCATCGCGGGCACAGATACCCGGTAAACTGTTCGAGTATTTGCCCACGGGTCGACCGATCCTGGCGCTCGTTCCTGGTGACGGTGCCACGTGGCGGCTGTGCGAGGCACTGGAACAGGTTTTTCTGGTCGACGCCGGCAACCCCGGAGCCTTTGCCGGAAGGATCGATGAGTTCCTTGCTGCCGCCCACGATGACAAGCGATTCCCCGTGCCGCCCGAGTACTCGGAGGACGCCTTAGCGGAGGTCTTCCTGTCGTCGCTCGTGACGCCGGAATGCGCCATCACTGCAGATGATTCTGCAGGCGCAGGTGCGAAGGGGCTCAACGGGAAGGCTGATCTTTAGTCTTGGAACCCCACGAACGAAACGGCTTCGTCCACGGGTTTGCGCTCTGAAACCACGGCGTTGGCCGGAAAGCTGTCGTCCGGAAAGCCCATGGCCACGCAGATCATGATCACCTCGTCGTCCGGAATGCGCGCGTGCTCGCGAACGACGGGGGACTGCATGATGCCCTGGCTGTTGATGACGCATCCAAGCCCCCTGGACCAGGCGGCGTTGACGAGCGCGTTGGTGACCGCTCCGCAGTCGAAGGGCGCGATATCGCCGCCGTGGATGGATCGGTCGTAGGTCACCACGACCGAGACCGGGGCGTCGAACTGACGAAATCCACGCAGAACCCAGTCCTGCCGGCGGGGTTTGTCGCCCCAGTCGATGCCCATGGCTTCGAACAGTTGCCCCGCGATCTGTTTCTGCCGTTCCCGGTGCTCCCCCTTGTAGCCGCCGTGCCCGCGGAACTCCCTGGAATCCGGCACGCCGGCAAGGTTCCGCTCGGTATTGCCTTCGCGAATCCGGTCCAGCGGCTCTCCGCTGACCACATGAAAGTGCCAGGGCTGGGTATTGAGCGAGGAGGGCGCTCGCATCGCGATTTCCACAACCTCGCGTATCAGCGCCTTGGGAACCGGCTCCTTGCTGAAGCCTCGGATGCTCCGGCGGCCGAGAACGACTTCATCGTATTCCAACGATGGCTCCTGAGTGAGAAAGCTCGGATTCTACCTCGTTTGCCGGGTTGACCAGCTCCCGTCCAGGCTGGGCATACGGGCATCCAGAGCTGCGACGACGGCGCGTCAGAGCCCGATCATCTCCCCCACCCCCGCATAGAAAGCCCGGTGGGCCTCGTCGCTCAGGGTTCCCAGCTGTCGCTCGCACACCGCCATGGCTTCGCCGGAACCTTCCACATGGGGATAGTCGCTGGAGAAGCAGAGCATCTCGGGAACCAGGTCGATGGTGGGGTGTAGAGGTTGCGAGGCCACCAGCGGGGTCACGCGAACCTGTCGGCGCAGGTACTCGGAGGGCGAGAGCGGCAGGTTGTACGCGGATCCCGCAAAGTCCGGCCGGTAGGCGCCATCTTCCAGCGCCCGGTGACCGGCCCGCCCCACGCCCTGGTCCAGGGCGTCGAGCAGAGGCGGCAGCCAGGCGATGCCGACTTCCTCCACGATCACAGTAAGCTTGGGGTGTCGCTCGAACACGCCATCGAAGGCCA
>DATCZA010000068.1:0-217595 GCA_036526135.1 Pseudomonadales bacterium
AGCTGAAGGTCTGGGTAAGATAGTATCCGTCTGCCTCTACTTCGTGTCCGTTCGGAATGTTGATGCCGTTGCCCTGGTTGGTCACCCCGGTGCTGAACGGGTCATTGTTGACGGTCTGGAAACCGGGAAAGCCGATCAACTCCAAGAGAAAGCCTTCTCCGGCAGGAGTTTCGTTAATTCCGGGCGGCGAGTCGGAGTCGTCGCGCAGTATCTCCCAGATGAAGTACGCCTCGTAACGATCATTCGGGGTCCACAGCAGCTTGGTCTTGGCCGCGACAACATCCTTACCGTCAAGCTGGCCGCCATCGCCCACGGTGGTGGTGTCCAACTCGGGCGGAAGCTGGTCGGGAGTGATCCCAAATAGTCCGAAGATCGGGGAATTAGGAAACGTTGCGGTATCCTTGTCGTTGGTGTAGTAGCCGTCTTCCTTGGTCAGTGAGCCGGCGAAACGAAAACCGAGCTTGCCTTCGATGAGCGGAACATCGATGCCGACCTGCGCTTTGTAGTTGTCGGAACCACCATCGTAGCCACCCACGCCCAATTTGAAGTCAGCACCAAACTCGTCAAGATCCGGACGCTTTGAAGTGATGGCAATGGTGCCGCCAGTGCTGTTCTTACCGAAAAGAGTTCCCTGAGGACCGCGGTAGATCTCAACCTGCTCGATATCGAACAACTCCGCAAACTGAGTCTGAACGTGGTTCATCGCAAACTCGTCAACAAGCAGACCGACACTGGGGTCCTGCGTGGTGAGAATCGATATTGTTCCCGTTCCACGTATGCCCCCGGCGAGAGCGTTGAAGCCTGTCTGGTTTGTCAGCGTTACGTTGGGCGCCAAATCCGAAATAGCGCGAATGTCGTTGCCGAAAGTCTTGTTGATGTCATTCGCTGACAGGGTAGAAATCGCGATGGGCGTGTCCTGCTGAGCAGCAGCCCGCTTCGTGCCCGTTACGATGATTTCCTCCAGATAGCCGCCCCCGGAACGTTCCTCAGCGCTTGCCGCAGGAAACAGCCCGATTGTCGTCAGAACGCCCAAGGCGCCCAGCAATACTCGTCTGATCACGTTAACTCCCCTTCCCGAACCAGTCCTGAACCAGCCCGGGGTATTAGTTCCATGTAACAACCCGCCGACCATGACGGCACGGCGCTCTCCGCCGCGTATATTCATTGAATGCTAAGAGGAATTCAAGAATGACGGTTTCCGTCATTCCTGACGGTTTTTTTCGTTACGCGACTGCTTTCGGGTCAATCCAGCGGCACTCTCACTGGCATCAGCCAGGAGGCATTACTCGCCCGTAAACCCAGGCTCACGCCGCTCGAGGAAGGCCGCCACGCCTTCCGCGTGATCCTGGCTCTTGAAACATTCCGCCAGCGCCTGGGTGTGGCGCTGCATGTGCGGTCCAACCTCGGAGCCGAGGCCCTCGTAGACGAGTGCCTTGATCCGGGCGTGGGAAAAGGGCGACGCCCTGGCAATCACCTCCGCCAGCCCGCGCGCCGCGCCCGCCAGCTCTTCCGGCGGCACCACGCGCTCGACATACCCCATCTCCAGCGCCTCCTCAGCGCCGAGAAACTCGCCCGTGTAGAGCAGGCGCATGGCCTTGGCCGGGCCGATAAGGCGCGGCAGCAGCCAGCTTCCGGCGCCGGTATCCGGCACGAGACCGCGATGGGCGAAGTTCCAGGCAAAGCGGGCATTCGGCGTCGCCAGGCGAATGTCACACTGGGAGGTGAACTCCGCGCCCATGCCCACGGCAGGACCGTCGATGGCGGCGATCACGGGCTTCGGGCACTCGACGATGGGCCACCACTTTCCGCGCTCCTCCGCGGTACCGCGCAGACCCCGTTCGCCACCGGGAACGCTCGCAAGATCGGCGAGATCGGTGCCCGCGCAGAAGGCTCCGGGCACCCCCGTGATGATGAGCACGCGAGCGTCCGCATCCTCTCCCGCGCGATGCACGGCTTCAATGAACTCGCCGAGCATGGCGAACGTCATGGCGTTGCGCTTCTCGGGCCGGTTGATGGTCAGCTGACCAACCCCGTCGGCCACCTCGTAGATGATGTGTTCACTCATTGCTGCATCCGTTTACGCTTCGCTGGTTGGTCGGGAGAACAATGCCCGCGCGGCGGGAACGCCTCAGGCCACCAACTCTTCAGAGACTTCCCACAGCCGCTCCGCCAACTCATCGTCCCGAGCCAGCGCGCTGGGCGTCACCTCGCGGCAATCCGAGAAGTAACGACCCGTGACGTCGGCCACGGAGGGGTTGGCAGCGAGCAGGCAGGAGGTGGCTGCGCCCTGGGGGATCGATTTCGAGAAGGGCACGAAGAAGATGCCAAGCACGGCGGCCAGAACGGGGTTCATGTGCCGCCCCAGGTTCGTGCCGATCACGCCGGGATGCAGCGAGTTCGCTGTTGCCCGGCCTTCAAGGCGCCGGGCCAGGCTGCGCGCGAAGAGGATATTGGCGAGCTTCGACTGGCCGTAGGCGCGGAACGGGCTGTAGCCCTTCTCGCCGGAGAGGTTGTCGAACTGAATGCCCTCCTTCGGCGCGCCCTTGTGCCCCTCGCTGCTCACCATCACCACTCGCGCCCCGTCATTGAGCTTCTCAAGGAGCGACGTCACCAGCAGGAAATGGCCCAGGTGGTTGGTGGCGAACTGCTTCTCGATACCGCGGACCTGCTCGAGCTTCGGCAACGCCATGATCCCGGCGTTGGCAACAAGGATGTCCACGCCCTCGAAGCCGTCGGCCACGGCGGCCGCGCAAGCGCGAACGCTGTCAAGGTCCGTGAGCTCGCAGGCAAGCGGCGTAGTGGCGCCGCCTGATACAGCACAGCCCTCCCTGGCCTTCTCCAACGTGCGGGCCGTGCCGATGACGTGGGCGCCTCGCGCCGCCAATACCCGCAGCGTCTCCGTGCCGATGCCGGAATTGACGCCCGTCACCAGCGCGACCTTGCCGCTGAGATCCACGTCATGCGTGACGTCCTCCGCAGTCGATCTCTTGCCGAACCGATTTTCGGACATGCCTTCCCCCTAATTTACGCGCCGGGCTTCAACTCCGGGGCTGAACGGCCGGACCGCCCGCGAGTTCCTCAATATAGCGCTTTTTCAGATCGTCGTAGCGGCCCAGCCGGTGCGCCTTGCGAAAGCTCCTCTTCGCCCCTTCCATGTCTCCAAGCTTAGCCTGCACCAGCCCCTTCATGAACCGGAACCTCGGATTGCGGCGCTCCAGGTCGATGGCCGCATCGATGGATTTCAGCGCATCGCTGAAGCGTCCATCGTCGAACTCTGCCTGGGCGATGGCAAATTGGTAGTAGGCGTTTCTGCTTCGGTCCTCGTGGACGCGCTGAGCGTAGACGTCCGCCTGTTCCCGATCGCCCAGCGAAGCGTAAGCGCGGGAGAGCCCGGACATGGCGCCTTCGTGATGATGATCCAGCGACAGCGCCACCTCGTAGGCGCGCACGGCCATGGCCGGCTGTTGCTGCAGGGCATAGAAGGCCCCCAGGTTCTGCCAGAGGTCGGCGTTGTCGGGCGTGAGTTCCAGCGCTTGCACCAGCAGCGCAAATCCGTTCACCGCATCGCCATTCAACATCCGGTCCACGGATCGGTTGGAGTAGAAGAGCGCGGTCGCGTCGTCATCCGAGACCGGGCGCCGCGGGTAGTGCGGATCGGGATGCACGGCATTGAAGTCGACGGACACCTCGCCGCTGTCGGTCACGTCACCGCGCACGCCGCTCAGCAGCGCGTTTATGTGCGTGTAGCGGATCAGAAACCCGGAATCCGCATCCCAGCTAGGTGGGACCTCCACGATCTGAAACCCGGCATCCAGGCCGGCCTCCCGGGCCAGGGCGATGAACATCGTGGTGTAGGAGAGGCAGTTGCCCGTCCTGGCTGCAAAGAGCTCCGTCGAGGTCAGCGTCAGGCCGGGCTGGTAATAGCTGCCGTTGAAATAGCCCGCCTCGACCAGGGCGCGCATCAGCCGCTTGAAACGCACGGAAGAGTTTCGAACGTCGCCCACCGCATCGGCGACGAAGGCGCGCATCTCGCCGTCGATGGCGAGTATGTCGACGGCGGGCAGCTCGGATGGGATCACCGGGTCGGCGAAAACCGTCTCTGCCGTGAGCAGACGCGGGTCGTAATCGAGGCTATCCATCGGGGAGCGGTCGGCACTCGCGCAACCCATGAGCACGCAGACGCCGAGCAATGCGGCGCCCATCCTCCAGGCCTCTGAAAATGAACTCTGCGCGACCGGCATGGAACGCACCCCCGCAAAAATAGTAGCGCCGCCGTGGGACCATTGCACACCGTGCTTCCATGAGCGACCATGAATCCATGAGCATGGGCATCGCGCGGCTGGCCGCGGCCGGCTGCCTGACGGTTCTGACATGGGTGGCCTCCCCCGATGCCGCCGCACCCTCCTACGATTTCGCCGACGCCGCCTACCTCGCTCCCGCAAGCTCGCTGCCCGACTGGGCCGACACCGTCGAGCGCAACGATCTCGAGCAACGCACGATCGCCGAGTGCCTGGCTGACGAGTCTGTATGCCAATCCCGACTCATAGGGATTCGCCACCTGCTGACGAAAGCCCAGTCCCTGCCGATAGAAAAACAGATCCGTCTGGTCAACCGGTACGTCAACAAGCGCCGCTACCGGGATGACCGCAGCGTCGGGGACTACCACGCGGTGCTGGCAGTGCGCAGCGCGCCCGGCTCGACCTGGCTGCTCGAGTCGGACAACACGATCCAGAGAGGCGGTGCCTGGGGGTACCGCTACGTCTTCGCCATCAACGAAGATTCCATCTGGGACCACGAGGGAGCAGACGGCTGACCCCGGAGAGGTCGGGGCATGGGAGCAGAGCATGAGAACGTTGATACTGGCAGCGTGCTGCCTGATCGCAGGCATCGCAACGGCCGACGAGGCCGTGGTCAAGGTCTACTCGCTTTCCGTTCAGGAACGCCTTGAAAGCCTGGAGCTGATCGACGTGGCCGCCGAGAAAGCGCCGGCGGGGAGCGACGCGCCGATGGATGCGGAGCTGGCCGAAATTCTCAGAGAGGTGGAAGCCCTGGAACAGGCTTCCGCGCTGGTCAGGGACTGAATTTGGGCCGCCGCACCTGATCGTCGTCAGGCACGCAGGCGCCATACTCGATGAAGATCGAGTCTCCCGAAAGGGACTCGCTGGCGCCAGCAAACGTCCAGCCGCCTACCGCCGTGCGCGTGAAGCGCAGCGTCTCGCGGTTGATGAGCAGCATCTCCGATGGCGGCGTGTTCACGCAGCTGTAGCCCATTGCCCCGTCCGCGCCGCGAACCTGGCGACAGGCGAGCTCGGTTTCCAGCTCCTCACCAACCCGCATGACCAGATACAGGTCGGGCGCGCCGTTGCCCACCGGCAGGTTCAGCATGAACACCACGTTCTCCTCGAGAAAGATGCGGCTCGGGTTGAACAGGGCCGGTTCGTACCCTTCGTCTTCACCGGGATAGTCGTGAAACCCGCCCGTCTGCTCGGCCTCACAACGAAGGGGCGGCAGTCCGGAGGCCGCCTCGGCGGGTAAGTGGTCGGGCTCCGGCGGCGCTTCCGCACGGGCCAGCCCCCCATCGACGACGGCAAGCGAGATACCCGCAAGAACGATCCATCCGTATGCCACTTCAGAACTCCGCGCCACTCGAATAGTCTAAAACCCATCTCCGGTGACCGTCGAGCATGCGCAGTATCCGCCCACTCATCATAGCCCTGGCCGCCGCCCTGCCGCTGGCCGCCCACGGCGATCCCTTCGAGCACGAGTGGTGCGTCTACCCGACGGACCACTTCGAGATCCTCAGCGACCTGCGGCCGCGCCAGATCAAACGCCTTGCCGCCGAGCTAGAAGTCTTCCGCCAGACGGCGGCCCAGTTCATTCCCGGCACCGGAGCCGCAAACCTGCCTATCCGCATCGTGGTGTTTCGCGACCGGGACGATTTCCGCGAGACCATGAACTCGCCCAAATTCGGCGGCTTCATGCAGCCGTCTCTCCGCGGGGCCACCCTTGTTCTCGGCCCCCAGGACGCGAACCGCCTGCTCCACACCACCGCCCGGCACGAATACTCCCACTACCTGCTGCGCAACCGGATCGAGGTCAGCTTTCCCGTCTGGTACGACGAGGGGCTGGCGTCGTTTCTGTCGACGATGTCCACCAGGCGCCGGTCGGTCGTGGTCGGCGAGGCGCCCGCGCGGCATCTCGATTCCCGGCTGCGCCGCAGCGCGGTCGGGCTTGCTGAGCTCATCGAGGAACGCGACGTCTACACGTGGGAGCCGAACAAGCTCAATGATTTCTACACCGGCGCGTGGACGCTCGTGCACTATCTCACGCTGGGTCACCTGGCCGGCTTCGAGGATCGACGGGAAAGGCTGAGCCGGTATCTCAACGAGGTCGTCACCCCCTTCCCGGCGGCGATGGACCTCTCCTACGACCAGCTCGAAAAGGAGCTGCTGACCTATACCAACCGACGCAAGCTGCCGACCATCGAGCTCAAGCGCCCGGAGAGCTCCGCAGCCAGGGCCGACGTCGGCTGTCTGAGGGATGACGAGCGGGACTACGAGCTGGCCGTGGCGATGATCAAGAAGCGTCCGGAGACCGCCCTCGACATCTTTGCCGGCCTGCAGCGCAAGCACCCGGCAGACGTCCGCCACCTGGTCGGGCTGGCCACCGCATCGGCCGAGCTGAATCGGCCGGAGGACGCCAAAGGATACGCGGCCGCCGCGTTGAAGCTCGCGCCCGACGACCCCGCCGCTCAGATCGAGTACGGCACCCGCCTGATCCGGAACTGCATCATGATGAGGGCGCTGGGCTGCGACGAGAGGTGGCAGCAAGCGGTGAAGCTGTTCCGAAGCGGCGTGCGTGCCGATCCCGAGCGATTCGACGCGGTCATGGGACTCGGCCTCTCCTACCTCCACTCCGGGCGGCCGGGAGACGCGCTCAACTACCTGAAGATCGCCTATCAGAAGGCGCCATGGGCGCCGCACCTGAACTTCTACCTGGGCGAGACCTACCGGCTGGTCGGCGATCCCCGGGCGCGGCAGCACCTGCTCAACGCCCGCAACTGGTCAGACCAGGACGTGTGGCGCCGGCTGGCCACCGCCGCGCTCGAACAGATGGAGCTTTCTAGCGGCGAACGAATTGCCTGGTGATGTCGATGGTGTCCCCTTCCGACTCCACCACCACTTGCACGATGAGCCGGCGGCCGGAATCGGCGAGGGTCATCATCTCCTCCGCTTTGGCGTCCCGCGCCTTGGAAAGAATGCGGAATACCCCTTCCTCCCAGCCGGCGTTCACTTCCCACAACCCGCGCTGACGGACACCCCAGGAGACGTCGCGGTAGGACGCGCCGTCGTACTCGATGCCCATGGAATCCGCGCTCTGCTCGATGGTCATGCGCTCACAGCGCAGCACGGGAAAGTCGTGGGCGACCAGGGAAATGCCGATGCCCTGCGCCCGCAGCCGCCGGGTTCCGGGCGCGACTTCGCTGGCCGCCGCATCCACCACCCACTCGCCGTCGAGGTCGAATCCCGACGGCACGTCCCGGTCGAGAACTACCGTGGACGAGCAACCCATCAGCAGCAGGAGCAACAGCCAACCGTGTCGAATCATCATGGGCCCGGGTCCTCTTTCGATCATCGCGAACAGCTCGACGGCCGTCCGCCATGTTAGCAGCATGGCAGCGCCAGGCGCTGGTCAGCGCGGATCGCGTACCGTCACCGTGCCCTGAGCCATCGCCACGACCCGCCCTTCGTTGGTCAGGTCGAGCCGCACCACGGCCTGAGTCCGCGACATGTTGACGATCTCCGCACGAGCCTCCACGACGCCCTGGGTGACCGGTGCCGTGAGGTTGATCTTGAACTCGGTGGTGGCCGCCCACTGGCCCGGCTTCATGGCCGGATAGCAGACGCATCCCAGCATGTGATCGCAGAAAGCGGATAGCACGCCGCCGTGCATGTTGCCGATGGGCGTGAGCAATTCCGGCCTGACCTCGAACTGCCCGGTCATGGTGCCCGGACCCGCGTCGGTGATCTTCACGCCGAGGAACTCGGGCAAACCGCCCCCGGCCCCGGACGGCGCCCTCATGAACCCCTGAGCCACCTTCTCACTGAAACTGATGTTCGACGCAACCGCCATGTTTTACCTCAAGCTGCAAACGTGTCCACGATGGCATCCAGATTCTCCTGAACCCGACCGCCGCGCATCCCCACGCTGGGCGAGTAGAGAATGACGTGGTCGGCAAGACCCTCCCACTGCGTGATCTGGTCGCGCACCTCGTCCGGCGTCCCCGCAATGGCGATGGCGTCGACCATCTCGTCGCTCACCGCGTCCGCCATGGCGGAAAAATCTCCTTTGCGGAAGGCGGCCGCAATGGCTTCTCCCGTGTCCCGCCAGCCATGGGGCTCTAAAATGGAGTGGTAAAGCCGCGTGGTGTAGTAAAAGGCGATCTGCCCGCGCGCTTCGTTGCGCGCCTGCTCCGTCGTGTCCGCCACCGCCGTGATGATGTAAGGGATCAGCTCGCACGAGCCGTTCTCCAGTTCCGGTAAGACCACGTCGGTGATGTACCTGCGGGTGTAGACCGGGTGGCCGATCAGCCCGTCCGCCACGGCGGCCGCAGCGCGGATCATGCCCCGGTTCACGGCCGCGAGGCACACCGGGATCGATTCCCGCACGGCGCCGGGGCGCGCATACGCGGGAATCCTGACCTGATAGTAAGGGCCTTCGTAGACAAGCCCCCCGCCCTTCTGAGCGGCAAACGCCGCCCGCACGAGGCCGATGGCGTCCTTGATCCTGGGCGCCGGCGGGTCGTCGAACGGCATGGAGTACCAGTCGCGGTTCATCCTCTCGGTGCCGCTGCCCAATCCCAGAATCATGCGCCCGCCGGAAATCTCGTCGATGTCCATGGCGGCAGATGCGGCGAGCATCGGTGTGCGCATGAAGGCATACGCGATGGCGGTGCCCAGCTTGACGCGCTCCGTCGCCGTGGCCACGGCGGCAAGGCGCACCAGCCCGTGCATGTTGAAGAACTCGATGGTCCAAACGGATTCGAAGCCCGCGGCTTCCGCCCGGCGAGCCGTGTCGATCTGTCCCTGGATGGAGGGCGATCCCAGAATCAGGCCGTATTTCATGACGTGTCCTCTTCGCGTCAGTGCGGGGGGATCAGGCAGGAGTGAACGGACTCGTCGCCAGGAACCTCTCGAGCCAGGGTTCGTATCGCAAGCTCCGCGTCCGCCAGCGCGAAGTCATGGGTGTGCATGCGCTCCACCGGCACGCGCCCGGACTCCAGCAGGCGGATGGCGCTGCGATATCCGGACGACGTCACGCCGATGGCCCCCTTGATGTTGATCTCCTTGAGCACCACGAGATCCGAGACGAAATCCTCCACCGCCTTGAAGCCCTTCACGCCGGCCAGCACCACCGTGCCGCCCGGCCGAACCAGCGACAGCGCATCGGACACGGGTTTCGTCGCATATGCGCTCACGTCGACGACCACATCGGCGCCGCGCCCGTCCGTGATCGCCTTGACCCGCTTTACCGTGTCCTCGCTGTCCACGTCGATGGTGTAATCCGCCCCGAACTCCCGGGCGAGCTGAAGCTTCTTCTCGTCTGCGGAAAGGCCCGTCACGATGATGGTCCCGGCCCCTACCTCCCGGCAGGCAATCACGCTGGCAAGCCCCCGCTGGCCGGGGCCGAGAATGACCACCGTGTCTCCCGGCCGGGTCGCCGGCAGCTCCACCGCCCAGCGGAAGCCCGCGCCAAGCGGGTTGAACATCACGCCGATCTCGGCCGGCAGCTCCGGGCTCACCCGATGCACGATGCTGTTCGGATGCAGATACATGTACTGTGAGTAGCCGCCCCACAGCCCCGGCGCTTCGCTCACAGGCACGTACGAGTAGATGAGCCGGTGGTCGCAGAGGTGATACGAGCCGCTCAGGCACGGCCGGCAGTGACGGCAGGAGATCATCGTCTCCACCGCGACCCGATCGCCCTGATCGACGCCCCAGCGAGTCGCCGCCCGGTCACCGATCTTGGCGATGGTGCCCAGGGGCTCGTGACCGGGAACCACGGGCATGGGCGTGCGCAGAAGACCCTCGTACTGCTCGTGATCGCTGCCGCAGATACCGCAGGCTTCCAGCTTCAGCAGCGCCGAATCTTCGTCGATTTCAGGCAGCGGGAGCTCCATGGGCTCGAGCTTGCGCACGTCGGTCTGAACCATCGCGAACGACATTCTCGGCAACGTCAACGGTGCGGCTCCCCCTCGCTCGAAGCGCTCGGTCGCGCCTCCTCCCGTGATAGTCTCCACGAGACTACGGGCAACGGCCTGACAGAGCAATGGCAAGAACCCCCACCGTCATCGTCGTCGGCGGCGGCAACGCGGCCCTTTGCGCCGCGATCAGCGCGGCCGAGCACGGCGCCGACGTTCGGCTTCTCGAACGCGCCCCGGAGACTCTCGCCGGGGGCAACTCCCGCTTCACGGCCGGCGCCATGCGGGTGACCTACGACGGCGTCGAGGACCTGAAACGGCTGATGCCGGAGCTCACCGACGCGGAAATCGCACGCACCGAGTTCGGCAGCTATCCGCGCGATGCGTTCTTCGACGACATGGGCCGCATCACCCATTACCGCACCGACCCCGAGCTTGCGGAGACGCTCATCGACTCGAGCTTTTCCACGCTGGTGTGGATGCGCGACCAGGGCGTCCGCTTCCTGCCTCTCTACGGACGGCAATCATTCGAGGTGGATGGAAAGGCGCGCTTCTGGGGCGGGCTCACCGTCGAGGCCTGGGGTGGCGGACCCGGGCTGGTCGAAAAGCTCACCGAGGTCGCCCGCGGGCGCGGCGTGGACATCGCCTACTCGGCCCGCGCGGTAGCCCTCGACCATGACGGCCAGCGCGTGGTGGGCGTCCGAGCGCAGACCCCGGCCGGCCTGGAGACGATTGCCGGCGACGCCGTCATCCTGGCCAGCGGCGGGTTCGAGTCCAACGCCGCCTGGCGCGCACGCCACCTGGGCCCGGGCTGGGACCTGGCCCGGGTGCGCGGCACCCGCTTCAACACCGGCGACGGGATCCGGATGGCATTGGAGGTCGGGGCCGCAGCCCGCGGCCACTGGTCGGGCTGTCATGCGGTGGCCTGGGATCTCAACGCCCCCGAGTACGGGGACCTGAGCGTCGGCGACGGTTTTCAGAAACATTCCTACCCGCTCGGCATTCTCGTCAACAACGCGGGACGGCGCTTCGTGGACGAAGGAGCCGACTTCCGAAACTACACCTACGCCAGATACGGCGCCGAGATTCTCGCCCAGCCTCAACAGACGGCCTGGCAGGTATTCGATGCCAAGGTGGCCGGGCTCCTTCGTGACGAGTACCGGATCCGCGCGGTCACCCGGGTAGTCGCCGACAGCCTCCAATCCCTTGCGGAAAAAATGGAAGGCATGAACGTGAGCGGCTTCCGGTCGACGGTAGAGGCCTTCAATCGGGCCGTTCGAACCGACGTTCCTTTCAACCCCAGCGTAAAGGACGGTCGTGGAACCGTCGGGCTCGCCATCCCCAAGTCCAACTGGGCAAACCAGCTGGATACCGCCCCCTTCGAGGCCTACGGCGTCACCTGCGGCATCACCTTCACCTTCGGCGGCCTGCATACCGACTCGCGAGCCCGGGTCATCGATCAGGGGGGCGAGCCCATCGAAGGGCTGTTTGCCGCCGGCGAGCTGGTTGGCGGGCTGTTCTATTTCAACTACCCGGGTGGTACCGGGCTGACGTCAGGTTCGGTGTTCGGGAGGATCGCCGGCCGCGAGGCGGCCGGCGGGCGTTCTGCTTGAGGCCGTGGCCAGATCGCCGGTTCAGGGTTGCGACGGCGACTCGCGGTTGGGGTCCAGCTGCAGGACGCGCGGTCCGGCATTCAGGTGCCCGAGCTGGCTCTCCAGGCTCGCCCCTTCCACGAGGCCCTCGATGAACTGCTTGATGGCATCGTAATCATAGGCATCGCAGGCCTGTTCGAGGGTGTTCAGCGCGCCCCTGAGCGCCGGCCACGGCAGGAACGTCTCCTCGGCGCGCATGATCTTGGCGTGCTCGGTGCCGATCACCTCGTCTCCCACCAGCAGCTCCTCGTGGAGCTTCTCGCCAGGCTTGAGTCCGGTGATCCTGATCTCCACGTCTCCACCCGATTGAGAGGAAGTGCGCACCGTCAGCCCTTTGAGCCTGATCATCCGCTCCGCGAGCTCCCGGATCTTGACGGGTTCGCCCATGTCGAGAAGGAAAACGTCTCCACCTTCGGCCATGCTGGCGGCCTGCAGGACGAGCTCCGCCGCCTCCGGAATGGTCATGAAGTAGCGGGTGACCTCGGGATGGGTGACGGTGACCGGCCCGCCCTGGGCGATCTGCTCGGCAAACAGCGGCACCACGGATCCCGACGAGCCCAGGACATTGCCGAAGCGCACCATGGAGAAGCGGGTACTGTCGGATATTTCCTGCAGCGCCTGAAGGACCATCTCGGCCAGCCGCTTGCTCGCGCCCATGACGCTGGTGGTGCGAACGGCTTTGTCGGTGGAGATGAGAATGAACTCGCGCACGCCGGCGTCCATGGCCGCCTGCGCCGTGTAAAGGGTGCCGAAGGTGTTGTTTCTGAGCCCCTGGATGATGTTGTGCTCGACGAGATCCACGTGCTTGTAAGCCGCGGCGTGGTAAACGGTTTCTACGGCGTAGCTCTCCATGTTGCGCCGCATGAGCGTGCCGTTGGTGACAGAGCCGAGCACCGCCACGACGTCCACGGGCAGCCCTTCCGATACGATCAGCTGCGTTAGCTCGCGCTGGATCTCGAACAGCCCGAACTCGGACTGATCGAGCAGCACCATGCGTTGTGGGCCCTGACGAACGATCTGCCGACACAGCTCCGAGCCGATAGACCCGCCGGCTCCGGTAACGAGAACGCTGCGCCCTTCCACCGAACCGCGAAGAAGGTGCGGCAACGGAGATACCGTGTTGCGACCGATCAGGTCCTCGATCTCCACGTCCCGGATGTTGGCGATGGTCTGCCGGCGTGACTCCAGCTCCACGAGATCGGGAATCAAGCGCACGCGAGCGGGAAACGGCTCCAGAAACTCGATGATGCGGCGCCGCTCGTCCGGCTCCGCAGACCCTATCGCCACCATGACGTCGCGCGCTCCGGAATCACGCAGCACCCTTCCGAGCGATTTAGGCGGGTAGACGTTCAACCCGTCGATGACGCGCTTGTGGAGCGCACGATCGTCATCGATGAAGGCTATCGGGAGGTAGTCGCCCTGCTGGCTCAGCACCCGCGCCAGCTCCACGCCCTTCGACCCGGCTCCGTAGATGACGGCGGGACTGCGCAGGCGGACCCGATTCTGCAGCCATTGGAAGTAAGCGCGCATGGAGAAACGGGTGCCGCTGACGTAGAGGAGGGTGAGCAGCCAGAAGATGATGGGAACGGATCGGGGGAATCCGGGCAGCGGGATCATGTAGGCCACGGCGGCCACAACCAGGGCAATGATGGTCGCGCCCTTGACGATGGCCCAGATCGCCTCGCTGCCCGTATGGCGGACCACGTGGCGATACAAGCCAAGAGCACCGAAAACCGGGATGCACAGCAGGCTGCTGACGACGAAGGCCGGCCAGAACTGCGCCACCTCCGGATTGACCTGCCCCAGGCGCAGGGCGATCGCTGTCCAGAGCGCGATGGGAAGCACGGCAAAGTCCGTGACCACGGCAATAGCCTGCCGCTTGCGCCGGGACAACTGATTGATGAAATTCTCGATGATCTTCTCAGCCCTCGTCCTGGGCGGGCAGCCCCGCGCCGAAACGCATGGACGCCACGCCGATGGGAACCACAGCGGCCACAAGCCAGACCCATGCCAGATCCGCAACGCGCAACGTCAGCCAGGCAAGGGGCAGCAACCAGAACAAGCCGAAGGCGATGAACACACCGGTAGTCCAGAGATGGCCCTTGAATGCCGCAAGCTTCTGATACAGGTGGCTGCGATGCGCCTGAGTGAACGCCTGACCGGTCGCCATTCTGACACACAGCGTATACGTTGCGTCAAACCAGAACCCAGCAAGCAGTATGAGAGAGGCGATGAGCGGCAGCACGCCGTCGCGCGCCAGAAGGAGCGCGAGCAGAGCAAGCAGCAGGCCCAGCACCGCGCTCCCGACATCTCCCATGAAGATTTTTGCCGGCGGCCAGTTGTAGGCCAAGAATCCCAGCATGGCGCCGGCCGTAAGCCAGCAAAGCTCGCCCATCCAGCCGGGCGCTCCCAGGGTGAGGACCTGGACACCCACCACGTAAAGCAGGCATTGCCCCGCCGCGATCCCGTCGATGCCATCCATGAAGTTGAACAGGTTGACGTGCCAGAGCAGCGCCAGCCCCGTCAATCCCAGTAGATACCAGGCCCAGGGCAGATCGAGCTGCCAGACGATGAGCGCAACGGCAGCCGTCTGACAGGTAAACCGCAGACCGGCCGAAAGCTCGGCAAAATCGTCCCAGAGGCTGGCCGCCGCGACGAGAACCAGGCTGAGCAGCAAGCCGAGGGCCACGTCGACGCCGTCAAGGTAAAGCATCCCGAAAAAAACCAGGAGCGGTATCACGAACCCCAACCCCCCCGCCGTCGGCGTGGGGACGACGTGGGAGCTGCGCGCATTGGGAACGGCCATTAGGTTCAACGCCCGGCCGACCCGGAGCATCAGGAAGACGAGCACCGTCGAGGCCGCGAACCCCGCGATCAGGTAGCCTGTCGCCGTTCCCGAAACCATCGCATCGTTTCCTTCAACTGCTGATCGGGATCGTGGGGCGGCTGCCAGCCAAGGCGCTCCCGGGTCATGCTCTGATCTACCTGCAGGGGCTCGAACAGCCGAGTGTAGCGTGCGCGCTGCCCCAATGCCGAGGCGACGGCCGCCAGCAGCCGCGGCGAAACCCGCCACGAGCGGTCGGGAACCCCCAGCAGCACCGCCATGGCACGAATCAGCTGGGCGACGCTGCGGTCGCGAGCATCCGCAACGTGGAACACGCCGGAGCCTTCCTCGGCAAGACGAAGCATCAGGCTGCACAGATTGTCGACCCCGACCATGCTGCGCGGCGCAGACGCCGCTCCGAGCGGCAACGGGACGCCGCTGCCGACCCACCGCGCGAGACTCGCGAAGTTTCCGGCCACGCCGGGCCCGTAAACCAGAGGTGGGCGCACGATGGCCGCGCGCGTGAAGCCCTCCCGGTCCAGAAGCGCGCGTTCCCCCTCGACTTTGCTGCGCGCGTAGGCATCCCCAGCCCGATAGGCATCCTCTGGTCGAAGCGGCCGCTCGCTCGTATCTCCGAGCACCTTGATCGAGCTCAGCCAGATCATCGCCGGCACCCCGGCGGCTTCCGACGCGGCGAGGAGGCGGGCGGAAGACTCGACGTTTACCCGATGCAGCTCGTCCTCAGCCGCGCCCGATGCCCGGCCGTGAGCAAGTCCGGCGAGATGAAACACCACCTGTGCGCCGCCGAGCGCCCGCGACAGCTCGACGTCGGCTGAGGCCAGCGTTACGGGAAGCCGCTCGCATCCGGGGAGAGCGTGAGCGCGGGTAATGACCGCCACCTCCCAACCCTCATGACGAAGCGCGCGGCACAGGTGGGTACCGATGAAGCCGCCGGCGCCGGTGACGACGGCTCTTCTCACGGCAGCAGCAACTCGTCGTAGACCCGGAACGTATGTCGAACCACGTCCTCGAGGGAGAAGACCTCCTCCGCCGCGCTGCGCGCCGCGCGGGCAAAGCGATGACGAAGCGCATCGTCCTCGCCCAGGCGCAGCATGGCGTCGGCAAGCGGCTCGCTGACCCGGGGCGGGACCAGCAGTCCCGTCACGTTCGGGCGGACCACCTCCCGGCATCCGGCGATGTCCGAGGCGATCATGGCCCGCCCGCAGGCGGCCGCTTCGAGAAGCGTCTTGGGCAGCCCCTCCCGATAGGACGGCAGGCAGACCACGTGAGCCGCAGCCAGGACCTCGGGAACATCGCGCCGTTGTCCGAGCCACTCAATCTCGCCGGCCTGCTGCCAGGCGATCAGCTCATCGGGCCGCAGCGATGCAGGATTTCCAGGATCCACGTCGCCGACGAGCTGGAATCGCCAGTCGGGGCGCCGTTGCCTGACCCGGCGGGCGGCCTCGACGTACTCGTAAACCCCTTTGTGCCGGAGCATCCGTCCAACGAGCACGAACGTCACGGGGCCGGGCGGCTCGGGAGCGCACCGGAACACGTCCAGATCGACGCCCGATCCGCGAATCAGCGCAACGTGTTGCCGGTCTACGATGCCCCGCTGGGTGAACGCCTGCATGTCCTCGTTGTTCTGGAATATCACGCGCATGTTGGGATGGAACATGCACAAACGGTAAAGCAGCTGCACGACGCTTCGTCGGATGCGGGCAAGCAGCCCGCGCCGGGTAAACACGAACCCCATCCCCGGCACGGCGTTCACCACGGCGGGCACGCCGCTCCAGCGCGCCATGGAAGTGCCGTAAAGAACCGGCTTGATGGTCACGTGATGAACCAGGTCGGGCTTCTCGGCACGGTAGATTCGCAGCAGCGCGGCGGCGGTGCGCAGTTCCTTGAACGGATTGAAACCGCTTCGCGACATGGGCACCGTAACGTAGCGCAGCCCCGCGTCCGCCAGTCCCTGCTCCCCGGTATTGGCGCCGCAAACCACCACCACCTCCACCTCGTGACGTTTTGCTTCCACGGCCAAAGCCAGGCGGTGAGAGAGAAAGAACCGTCCTTCGTTGACCACGTAGATGATCTTCATCACCCGATCATCCATATGAGCAGGTCGGCGCCGGTACCCGCGCCGGCAGAGGTGGGCATTAGGGGCAAACGCTGCAAAGAATCCATACTTCGTCGCGACGCCATCGGCGGCTTTCGTGCTCCATCTTACCGCCCGCGCCCCGGCAATGAGAGGTGCTCCGGACAATGCGCTTGACCGGCGTCACAAAAACACCGACGAGCGGCCAGGCTCCGGGGCAAGCCTGCCACCCGGAGCCTGGCCTGGCGAACTCAGGACGACGCCCGGCGAACGCCGCATCGAAGGTGCCTCAAGCCGCAGGGTCAATCCTGCAGGCGGATCCGCGCCTCGTTCTTCTCGACGGTCCGTTCGCCGATGCCCTTGATGTTCGCAAGCTCATATGCGTCGCGGAACGCGCCGTGCTGCTCACGGTACTCGACGATGGCCTGGGCCTTGGTGAGCCCAACGCCGTTCAGCACCTCGGCAAGCGTCTCCGCATTCGCGCTGTTGATGTTCACACTCTCCGGGGCCGCGAGCACCGGCCCGGCGAGCACACCGGCCAGCAGCAGCGCAGCGCCCATCGCACGTTTGATCGTCATCGTCATGGGTATCTCCGTTATCAGTGGTGAGGAGGACGATAATGCTACGAGGCGCCCAGGCGTCCGCGTAAGCCGCAAAGAGCCGCCGTTTCCGTAAGTTCGGACCCGGCGAGGACGCGGGCCAATGGAGTTCAGACGTCGCCGTCGTAACGCACGATGGGCTTGATGCTGCCCCAGGTCTTGCAGCTCGGACACTGCCAGATGAGCGTGTGCCCGCTGAAGCCACAGTCCTTGCAGCGATGGCTCGGCTGCTTCTGGAGCAGCGAGCTCGAGAACCTCCGAACCAGCGCCAGCTGGTCGGCCTCGAGAGCCGCTCCGCCACGGTCGAGCTGCTCGAGCAGGGAGACGAAGCCCGCCAGATTGGGGTTGCGCAGCAGCTGCTCGATCAGAAACTCCCGCGCCACCTCGTCGCCTTCGTCAGCCTCGATCTCCCGGGTGAGCGCCTGAACGACCTCCAGCGGGGCCGCCCTCTCCAGACACTCCCTCAGATAGCGCACGAAATCGGCACGATCCCCGAGCTCTTCACTGGCGGCCCGGAACATCGCCACGGTTTCCCCGCTGAGCTCGGGCTCGAGGCTGCGAGCCTTCCGCAGCAGCCGCTTGACGTCGCGGTGGCGGCCACCGGCGGAGGCGACTTTCGCGCCGACCAGGGCGACCCGAGCGCAACCCGGATCAAAGTCCCCGGCTCGCTCGAGATCGGCGCGGGCGCGCCGCAGATCCCCATCGGCCAGAGCCTTCTCCGCAAGTTCGCACTGAAAGTGAGCCAGCGGCGTGCGATAGGATCGATCGGCACGGGAGAGCTCCCGGGCCACCTCCACGGCGCGCTCCCACTCCCGCTCCCGCTGATAGATCTCGAGCAGCATCGTGCGCGCCACGTCGCGATCGTCGCCGGGTTTCTTGACCAGTTCCAGCAGCAGATTTTCCGCCCGGTCCAGCAGCCCGGCGGACAGATAGTCGCGCGCCAGCTCGAGCTCGGTCTGAGCGCGGTGCGCAGGAGAAAGGACCGGCCGGGCGAGCAGGTTCTGGTGAATGCGGATGGCTCGGTCCACCTCTCCACGTCGCCGGACGAGACTTCCGAGCGCCAGGTGGGTGTCGACGGTGTCGCTGTCCACTGCCATGGCTTCCACGAACGTGTCGATGGCCAGGTCATGACGCTCGTTGAGGAGATGGTTCAGGCCCCGGAAGTACTCCTGAGCCACCATGCCGGGACTGGACTGTTTGCGTTTGCGCTCGCGTCGCCCGAGAAGAAAGCCGATGCCGAGTGCCAGCACGAGAAGCAGGTAGACGACAAGGTTCTCGGGCATGCGCGTTTACTCGTGGTAGGACACGCTGCGCAATCTGCGCAGCTCACGTTCGCTTGCCTCGAGCCGTTTAACCAGCGACCGGTTCTTCAGCCCGAGCCGGGCCCGAACGACCGAGATGCCAACCAGACCCAACAGCACACCGGTGCTGAACGCGGCTAGCAGCCACCAGAATACGCTTAGTTGCGGGGTCTGCCAGGTGACGAACTTGAGCGAAATCGGTTCCTGATTGACCGCCAGCCCTGCCAGGCAGAACACCAGCAGCGCAAGCAGCGCCCAGAAGAATCGTGACAACCAAGCCATGGGCTTAGGCTAGCTCGGAAGCCCGGCGGACTCCTGCTCCGCTCGTTCCCGCTCCAGACCCTGGTTCACCCGATCTCGCAGCTCCTTGCCCGGCTTGAAGTGGGGAACGTACTTGCCCGCCAGCCCCACGGACTCGCCGGTCTTTGGATTACGGCCGATTCGCGGCGCCCGGTAGTGCAGCGAAAAGCTGCCGAAGCCTCTGATCTCGATCCGGTGTCCCGCAGCAAGCGTTTCAGACATCTGCTCGATGAGCGTCTTTACGGCGAGCTCGACGTCCTTCGCAGACAGCTGCGTCTGCCTGGCCGCGATTCGCTCGATCAGTTCCGATTTGGTCATGTCTGCCTGCTTGTCAGGCCCGACCTACGCCCGATTGACCGGCGTCTTCCGGACCCCCTCCCCCGTTCATCGCGTTGTCACGGGCGGTCCTTTGATCGGGCCGCCCGCTCTTTTTGAAGGCTAGCTCTCTTCCTGATCCATCTGCGCCTTGATGAGATCTCCAAGCGTGCTCGGTCCCACGCGCTCGCTTTCCTGGCGCCGGTGCTCCCTCACCGCCTCGCGCTCGTCGTCCACCGCTTTGGCCTTGATTGACAGGGCAAGATTGCGGTTCTTGCGGTCCACGCTGATGATCTTGACCTCCACCTCTTCACCCGCCGTCAGCACGTTGCGAGCATCCTCTATGCGGTCGATGCTGATCTCCGACGCCTTGAGAACACCGGTCACGTCTTCGGCTAAGCGAATGACGGCTTCCTTGGGTTCGACTTCCACGATCACGCCCGTGACCACCGAGCCGCGATCGTTGACCGCGGTGTAGTCGGTGAACGGATCCTCGTCGAGCTGCTTGATGCCCAGGGAGATTCGCTCACGCTCGGGATCGACGGACAGAATGACCGTCTCGATCTCCTCACCCTTGCTGTAACGACGCACGGCGGTTTCGCCGGGCTCGTTCCAGGAGATGTCGGAAAGGTGCACCAGACCATCGATGCCGCCATCCAGACCGATGAAGATCCCGAAGTCGGTGATGGACTTGATGCTGCCCTTGATCCGATCACTCTTGGCGTGGTGGGCGCTGAACTCCTCCCACGGGTTCGCACGGCACTGCTTGATGCCCAGCGAGATGCGACGGCGTTCCTCGTCGATGTCCAGGACCATCACCTCGACCTCATCGCCCACGTTGACGACCTTGGAGGGGTGGATGTTCTTGTTGGTCCAATCCATCTCGGAAACGTGCACGAGACCCTCGACACCTTCCTCGATCTCGGCAAAACAGCCGTAATCGGTAAGGTTGGTGACCGTGGCCCGGACCCGCGAACCTTCCGGATAGCGCCGGGTCAGCTCCACCCACGGATCGTCCCCCAGCTGCTTCATGCCGAGACTGACGCGGTTCTTCTCCCTGTCGAACTTCAGAATCTTGACGTTGACCTCGTCGCCTACGTTGACCATTTCGCTGGGATGTCGAATCCGGCGCCAGGCCATGTCGGTGATGTGCAGCAGCCCGTCTACGCCGCCGAGGTCCACGAACGCGCCGTAGTCCGTGAGGTTCTTCACGATGCCTTTGACTTCCTGACCTTCCTGCAGGGATTCCAGGAGCGCCTCGCGCTCGGCACTGTTCTCCTGCTCTAGCACGGCTCGCCGTGACACCACGACGTTGTTCCGCTTCTGGTCGAGCTTGATCACCTTGAACTCGAGGGGCTTGCCCTCGAGATGGGTGGTCTCGCGCAGCGGCCTGATGTCCACCAGGGACCCGGGAAGGAACGCCCGGATGTCGCTGATGTCCACCGTGAACCCACCCTTGACCTTGCCGTTGATGGCACCGGTGATGACCTCGCCCTTGTTGAAGGCGTCCTCGAGCATCATCCAGGATTCCGCGCGCTTGGCTTTCTCCCTGGACAGGCGGGTTTCACCCCAGCCGTCGTCGACAACCTCCATGGCAACCTGCACCTGGTCGCCCACGGAGAGGGTGAACTCACCCTCTTCGTTGATGAACTGGTTGCGGGGGATGACCCCCTCGGACTTGAGCCCCGCGTGGACGATGACCCAGTCGTTGTCTATATCCACCACCGTGCCGGTGACGATGGAACCCGGTTCCATCTCGATGGTCGTCAGGCTTTCTTCAAACAGATCGGCAAAACTTTCGCTCATTTAATTTGCCGCGCCGGCCGGCGCGACGTCTCCGTGTTGTCGAGCAGCACCCCAGTGATACCGCCCGGTTGGTTCATTTCAAATGCCTTTCGCCAGGCCCCGTGTCCGGGCCTCGGCCAGCACCCTGTCCAGCACCTGATCGATGGTCAGCTCGGTGCTGTCCACGAGGATCGCGTCCTGGGCAGGTCGCAGCGGCGATACGGCACGCCTCATATCCCGCTCATCTCTTTCACGGATGCTCGCGAGAAGGGCGCGGAAGGTAACACTTAACCCTTTGTTTTTCAATTGATTATAGCGGCGCTCCGCCCTGACCTCCGGCGAGGCCTCCAGATACACCTTCAGATCCGCCTCCGGGAACACCACCGTGCCCATGTCCCGGCCGTCGGCAACCAGTCCAGGAGCGCGCCGCATGGCGCGCTGCAGGCCGAAAATCGCCTGCCGAACGCCTTCGAGCGCGGCCACCTGCGACGCCGCCGAGCTGACGGCCTCGGTGCGGATGGTCCGGGTGAGATCCTCGCCATCCACCAGCACGCGGTCGTCCTCGAAACGGATGTCGAGCCCCGCCGCCATCCCGGCAATGGCCGCTTCGTCGTCCAGGGCGAGCCCTCGCGCAATGGCCTGGGCCCCGACGATGCGATACAGCGCCCCGCTATCCAGCAGGTGCCACCCGAGACGCTCGGCAAGCAGGCCGGCCAACGTGCCCTTTCCGGAGCCGCTCGGCCCATCCACCGTGATCACCGGCGGGAGACTCAACGGCCATCGCCTCCAATCATCACCGCGGCCGCCTCAGTCACCGTGATAGCCCCGCCGCCGCTCGCTCGCCCGGGCGATGCAGTCGCGAACTGCCTCTTCGTCGTCGGCCTCGATGGCTCGACGCAGGTCGGCGAGATCCGCCTCGAACCCCGCCAGCGCAGCAAGGACCGCGTCCTTGTTCAGCCCGAAGATCGCCGACCACATGTCCGGGTCCGAACCGCCGATGCGGCTGAAGTCGCGAAAGCCCCCACCAGCGTGGTCCAGATGCGCAGGCTCGATCTGCTGCATGTAGGCGAACGCGATGAGATGCGGCAGGTGGCTGGTCAGTGCGTACACGCGATCGTGCAGCTCAGGGTCCATGCTTTCCACGCGAGCGCCCAGGCTGCGCCACCAGTAGGCCACCTGCTCCTGCGCCTCCGGGACCGTGCCTGCCACCGGCGTCTGCACCACCAGGCGCTCCGCGAAGAGGTCCTCGTTGGCCGCGCCCGGTCCGCTGACCTCCCGGCCGGCAATGGGATGGCAGGGCACGAAGCGTTCGGGAATCTCGCCCAGCTGCCCCCTGATTGCATCCAGGATGGCCCCCTTGACGCTGCCGGCATCGAACAGAATGCCGGGGTGATCGGCCAGCCGCACCACCCACTCGGCCACCGCGTCGCTCGGCACGGCGATCAGCACCGCATCGCTCGCGGCAGGGACGTCGTCGGCGATCTCGTCCACGATGCCGAGGCTCAAGGCAGACTGCGCGTTGCCCGGGTCCGGATCGATCCCGACGAAGGTCTGGAAAAGATTGCGGGTGCGCGCGCCGAGGGCGAACGAGCCGCCGATGAGTCCGGTCCCAACGACGGTGAGCAGCATCGGCCTAAGAATTCCCGAGAACGCGTTCCAGCGCCCCCAGAAAGCGAGCGTTCTCCTCGGGCAGCCCGACGGTCACGCGCAAATGGTTGGGAAGGCCGTACTCGGCGATGGGCCGTACGATGACGCCCTGCTCGAGCAGCGCCTGGTAGACGGGAAAACAGGGGCCGCCCACGTCGAAGCTGAGGAAATTGCCCACGGACGGAATCTGCTCGAGGCCAAGCCGGGCAATGCCGTCGCGCATCTGCCCCATCCCCTCGCGGTTGAGCCTTCGGCTCTCCTGCACGAACTCCTGATCCGCGAGCGCCGCAACGGCAGCAGCCATGGCCGGCGCGTTGACGTTGAAGGGTTGGCGGGCCCGGTTCATCAGGTCGGCCGCTTCCTCGGAGCTCACGCTGAAGCCCACTCGAAGGGCGGCAAGCCCGTGAATCTTCGAGAACGTGCGCGTGACGATCAGGTTCGGATAGCGCCGCTGAAGCTCCATGCCGTTAGGGTATCCGGCCGCCTCCACGTATTCGTGATAGGCCTCGTCCAGAACGACCCAGACGTGCTCGGGAACCTCGTCCAAGAACCGCACCAACGCCCCTTCGCCCACCCAGGTGCCGGTGGGGTTGTTGGGGTTGGCGAGAAAGACGATGGCCGTGGCGTCGGTGATGGCATCCAGAATTCCGTCGAGATCCGCGCCGTAGTTCCGAGCCGGCACCTCGACGAGCTCGCCACCCGCGGACAGGGTGGCCAGGCGGTAGACGACGAAGGCGTGTTCCGAGATCACCGCTTCGGCCCCCGGGGACAGGCTCATGCGCGCGGCCAGATCGAGGACGTCGTTGGAGCCGTTGCCAACGGTGAGCTGGCTCTCCCGCACCCCGAAATGCCGGGCCAGCGCCTGCTTGAGCGCGAACGCGTTGCCGTCCGGGTAGCGGGCAAGGTCTCCACAGGCCGCATCGATGGCCTGCCGCACCAGCTCGCCGGGCCCGCGAGGGTTCTCGTTGCTCGCCAGCTTGATCACGTCGACCAGCCCGAGTTCCCGGGTGACTTCTTCTACCGGCTTGCCGGGCTGATACGGCTTGAGCGCCTTGATCCTGGGGTTAACGCGCGGCGACATTCAGACCACCGCCTGGGGATAGGAGCCCAGCGAACGGACCTCCATGGCCACGTCGCCGACCTCCCGCATGACGGCTTCGATTGCCGGCTCGCTGCCATGCCCGTCGAAATCGATGAAGAAGACGTAGGACCAGCTGCCCGATCTGGCCGGCCGCGTCTCGATACGCGACAGGCTGATGCCGTGTCGATGGAAGGGCTCGAGAATCTTGTAGAGCGCGCCGGGCTCGTTGCGGGTGGAAACCAGGATGGAGGTCTTGTCACGACCGCTCGGACCCACGCGCTGCTGGCCGATGACCAGAAAGCGCGTCTTGTTGTCCGTCTGGTCCTCGATGTGGGAGGCGATGACCCGCAGTCCGTAACGTTCGGCCGCCATGTCGCCCGCAACGGCGGCAGCATTGGTACGGGCGGCAACCAGCCTCGCTGCCTCGGCATTGCTGTTGACGGGCGTGCGGGGAACGCCGGGATAGTGCGCGTCCAGCCAGGTGCGGCACTGAGCGAGCGACTGGGAGTGGGACAGAATCTCCTCGATGCCCTCGCCGCTGGCGTCCGGCGCCACCATGAAGGCGTGATGGATGGGCAGCTCCACCTCCGCGCAGATTTTCAGCGGCGAGTCGATGAAGCAGTCGAGCGTGTGGTTCACCATGCCTTCCGTGGAGTTCTCCACCGGCACCACGCCGTAATGGGCGCCGCCAGTTTCCACCTCGCGAAACACTTCGTCGATGGATGCGAGCGCCGCCGTTCCCGCAAAGTGCCCGAACTGCTTGACGGTGGCGGCTTCGGTGTAGGTTCCCGCCGGCCCGAGGTAAGCGATGGTCAGAGGCTGCTCGAGATTCAGACAGCAGGAAATGATCTCGCGGAAAAGGCGCGCGACGTCGTCGTCGCTCAGCGGCCCCTGGTTCTCCTGCTTGAGCCGCGAAAGGATCTGGGCTTCCCGCTCCGGCCGATAGAACACCGGCGCCTCCGCATCCGGGTCCGCCTGCTTGATCTCACCCACCTCCAGCGCGCAGGCAGCCCGCTCGTTCAGGAGTTTCTGGAGCTCCCGGTCGATGGCGTCGATACGGTCGCGGACCGCTTTGAGCCTGTCGTCCCGGGTGCTCATCTGAAGTGATCGGTCTCGAATTCCTGCATGTACGAGATCAGCGCATCCACCGCGGATTCGGGCACCGCGTTGTAAAGGCTCGCCCGCATCCCGCCCACGCTTCGGTGTCCCTTCAGATTGAGCAGGCCGCGGTCCTTGGCGCCGGCCAGGAATGCAGCATCCAGCTCGCCGTCGGGGAGCGTGAACGGCACGTTCATGATGGATCGGTCTTCAACCACCACCGGCGCGCGGAACAGATTGCTGCCGTCGATGGCCGCGTAGAGCTTGCCCGCCTTGCGGCGGTTGAGCTCATCGAGGGCGGCGACCCCGCCCAGGGACCTGATCCAGGCGAACACCAGCCCCGCCAGGTACCAGGCGTAGGTCGGCGGGGTGTTTGACATGGACCCCGCCTCGGCGTGAACGGCGTAGTCCAGCATGCTGGGCGTGCCGGGCCGCGCGGCCCCAACCAGATCCTTGCGCACGACGACGAGCGTCAGTCCCGCCGGCCCGACGTTCTTCTGGGCGCCGGCGTAGATGAGACCGAAACGGCTGACGTCGATGGGCCGGGACAGGATGTCCGACGACATGTCTGCCACCAGCGGCGGGCCGCCGGCGCGGTCGGGAAAGCTGTGGAACTGAACCCCTCCGATGGTCTCGTTCGAGCATATATGGAGGTAGGCGGCATCAGCGCTGCAGGCCCACGCAGCAGGATCCGGAATCCGGTCGAAACCGTGCTCCTCGGCACTCGCAACCACGTTGACCGAGCACAGGCGGGCGGCTTCCTTGATCGCCTTGGTCGACCAGGAGCCCGTGTTGACGTAATCCGCCGTGCCACGATCGCCCAGCAGGTTCAGGGGCACCATGGCGAACTGCAGCGTGGCGCCTCCCTGCAGAAACAGCACGTGATAGTCGTCGCTGATCTGCAGGAGTTCTCTGAAATCCCGCTCGGCGCGCTCGGCAATGTCGATGAACTCCGCGCTGCGGTGGCTCATCTCCATGACCGACATGCCCGTGCCGGCGTAGTCCAGCAGTTCGGCCTGGGCCTGCTGCAGCACCTGTGTGGGCAGCGCCGCCGGGCCGGCCGAGAAGTTGATCGCGCGGTTCATTCTTCGTCTGCGTCGGCGCTTTCTTCGTCCGCCTCAGCGCTCTCCGAATCGACGATTCGCTCCACTCCCACGAGCTTCTCGTCGCCGCGCAGGTTGATCAGGCGAACCCCCTGGGTATTGCGCCCCTGCACGGACACCTCGTCCGCCGCAGTTCGCACCAGCGTGCCCATGTTGCTGATGAGCATCAGCTCGTCTCCGCCGAAGACCTGGACGACACCCACCACGTCGCCGTTGCGGTCGCTGCGCTGCATGGCGATGACGCCCTGGCCGCCACGTCCTTTCACCGGAAACTCGTCCACCACCGTGCGCTTGCCGTAGCCGTTCTCGCTCGCGCTCAAGATCAATCCGTCCGGGGCCGGAATGATGAGGGAGATCACCCGATGATCACCCGCCAGGCGGATCCCGCGAACGCCCCTGGCGGTGCGGCCCATTGCGCGAACGTCCGATTCCTTGAAGCGCACGGCTTTCCCGGAGCTCGAAACGAGCAGGACGTCGCAGTGACCGTCCGTGAACGCGGCGCCAACGAGGGTGTTACCTTCCTCCAGCTCCAACGCGATGAGCCCGGTGGAGCGCTGGCGGGCAAACTGCTCCAGCGGCGTCTTCTTCACCGTCCCGTTGGCGGTGGCCATGAAAACGAAGCGATCCTCCGCGAAATCCTCGATGGGAAGAACCACCGTGATCCGCTCATCCGCCGCCAGCGGCAGCATGTTCACCAGCGGCCGGCCCTTGGCGCCCCGGCTCGCGCGGGGAATCTGATAGGCCTTCAGCCAGTAGACCTTGCCCAGATTCGAAAAGCACAGCAGCGTGGCGTGGCTGTTGGCGATGAGCAGGTGCTCCACGAAGTCCTCGTCCTTCACCGCCGTGGCCGCCTTGCCGCGCCCGCCGCGCCGCTGCGCCTGATAAGTGTCCAGCGACTGGGTTTTCGCGTAGCCCTGATGGGAGATGGTGACCACCAGGTCTTCCTCGGTGATCAGATCCTCGGCCGAGAGGTCCTCGTGGGAGGAGAGAATCTCCGTTCTGCGCTCGTCGCCGTAGGTGTCCCGAATCTCCTCGAGTTCCGCTCGAATGACCGAGACGAGCCGCTCTTCGGAGCCGAGAATGTCCTGAAGATCGGCAATCTCGTCGAGAATCACCTGATAGTCTTCGATGAGCTTGTCCTGCTCGAGGGCGGTGAGGCGCTGCAGCCTGAGCTCCAGGATCGCCTGGGCCTGCTCCTCGGAGAGGTAGTAGAGCCCCTCGCGAAAGCCGAACTCTTCGCCCAGGCCCTCCGGCCGACAGGCATCGCTGCCGGCTCTCTCCAGCAGCTTCTGGACCGCCTCCGACATCCAGCCTCTGCTCATGAGCGCCGTACGCGCGTCCGCACCCGTCCGGGAGGCCTTGATGAGCTCCACCACGGCGTCGATGTTGGCCAGCGCCACGGCCTGGCCTTCCAGGATGTGGCCGCGCTGGCGGGCTCGACGCAGCAGGTAGATCGACCGCCGGGTGACCACTTCGCGCCGGTGCTGAACGAACGCCCCCAACATCTGCTTTAGGTTCAGCACCCGAGGCTGACCGTCTACCAGGGCCACGCAGTTGATGCCGAACACCGATTGGAGCTGGGTCTGGGCGTAGAGGTTGTTCAGCACCACCTCGCCCGGCTCGCCTCGGCGCAGCTCAATCACGACGCGCAGGCCGTCCTTGTCGGACTCGTCCCGCAGCTCCGTGATCCCTTCGATCTTCTTCTCCTTGACCAGCTCGGCGATCTTCTCGATGAGCCGGGCCTTGTTGAGCTGGTAGGGGATCTCGGTGATCAATATGGTGTCTTTGTTGGACTTACCGTCACTGATCACTTCCGCGCGCGCACGAACGTAGATGCGCCCGCGACCGGTTCGGTAAGCCTGCACGATGCCGGCCCGGCCGTTGATGATGGCGGCAGTGGGAAAGTCCGGACCGTGGATGTGCACCATGAGGTCGTCGACGGTCAGCGACGGATCGTCCAGCAGCGCCAGGCAGGCGGCCACGACCTCGCGAAGATTGTGGGGCGGTATGTTCGTGGCCATGCCCACGGCGATACCGGAGCTGCCGTTGACGAGCAGGTTCGGAACCCGGGTCGGGAGCACCTCCGGCATGGTGAGGGTGTCGTCGTAATTCGGTACGAAACTCACCGTTTCCTTGTCGAGGTCGGCCAGCAGCTCCCCGGCGATGCGCGCCATGCGCACCTCGGTGTACCTCATGGCTGCCGGCGGGTCCCCGTCGATGGAGCCGAAGTTCCCCTGGCCGTCCACGAGCATGTAACGCATGGAGAAGTCCTGGGCCAGTCGGACGACGGTGTCGTAGATGGCGACATCGCCGTGCGGGTGGTACTTGCCCATGACCTCACCTACCACCCGGGCGGACTTCATGTAGGGCCGGTTGAAGGTGTTGTTCAGCTCGCTCATCGTGAACAGCACCCGCCTGTGCACGGGCTTGAGGCCGTCACGAACGTCGGGAAGGGCGCGCCCGACGATCACGCTCATGGCGTAATCGAGATAAGACTGTCGAAGCTCGTCTTCGATGTTGACCGGGAGGATCTCCCGGCCCTGATCGGACCCCAGGTCGGACATATGGAACCGCTGCAGAAAAGCGCGCCATTTTACCACGAAGCGCAGGCGAACCTGATACTTTTGACCACGGAATTCCGCCCGTCTCCGCGCTCTATGAACCCGCCTACGCCCGGCCGGAGGGGCTATAATCGGCCGATGCCGTCCACCCCATGCGATCTGATCATCGATGCCGACTGGATACTGCCCATCGTGCCTGCAGGCTCGGTGCTCCAGGAGGCGAGCATTGCCATTGCCGACGGCAGGATCCTGAAGATTGGCGATCGCGAGCTGATTCACGGCGAGCACCAGCCCCGGGAGGTGCACAACCTGCCCGGCCACGCGCTGCTCCCGGGGCTGATCAATGCCCATGGCCACGCCGCCATGACGCTGCTGCGCGGCTTTGCGGAGGACGCGCCGCTGGAGAACTGGCTGAGCGACCACATCTGGCCCACCGAGGCTCGGCTCGTGGATGCGGACTTCGTCCGCGACGGCGCCCGGCTGGCCATGGCCGAAATGCTCAAGACCGGCACGACCTGCTTCTCGGACATGTACTTCTTTCCCGAGGTGACGGCTGCGGAGGCGCGGGCGGCCGGCATGCGGGCCCAGATCGCCTTTCCCGTCATCGAGTTTCCCAACGCGTGGAGCGCAAGCTCCGACGAGGGGTTCCACAAGGGCCTGGCGCTCCACGACGACTACCGGCGCGACCCTCTCATCCGGGTCGCGTTCGGGCCCCACGCCACGTACAGCGTCTCCGAGGGCGACCTCGAGCGGATCCTCGTGTACTCCGAGGAACTCGACGCCCATGTGCAGATCCACCTTCACGAGACCGCGCGGGAGGTCGCCGAGGCTCGCGACCGGGTCGGAATGAGCTGGCTGCGCTATCTCGACGAGCGCGGGCTGCTCGGGCCGAATCTGCAGGCCGTCCACGCCACGCACCTGGACGACGAGGAGATCGACCTGCTCGCAGAGAACAACGTGCACGTGGTCCATTGCCCGCTGTCGAACCTCAAGCTGGCAAGCGGCATCTGCGCCACCACGACCCTGCTCGCCCGGGGGGTGAACGTGGCCCTGGGAACCGACGGCGCCGCGTCGAACAACGGCCTCGACCTGCTCTTGGAAGCACGCCTGGCAACGCTGCTGGCCAAGCTCAGAGACGGCGACGCGGGCGCCCTGCCGGCCCATCGGGCACTGGAGATGGCGACCCTCGGCGGCGCGCGAGCCCTGGGCATGGAAGCGCAGATCGGTTCGCTGGAACCGGGCAAGGCCGCGGACATGGTCGCCATCGACCTGACCGGGCTGAAATTCCAGCCCCTGTTCGATCCGGTCGCGCAACTGGTCCACACCACGTCCGGAGACGGGGTGGCCCACGTCTGGGTGGCGGGGCGGCAACTGCTGCGCGACGGTCAGCTGTGCACGCTGGACGAACAAGCCATCCTGCGGGCGGCGCGCGGGTGGCGGGAGCGAATATCCCAATGAACGTGGATCAGGCGGAGATCGGCAAATTCGACGCCCTGGCCGCGCGCTGGTGGGATCCCGAAGGGGAATTCAAGCCGCTCCACGACATCAACCCCGTGCGGCTCAACTATCTCATGGAGCACTGCGACATCCGCTCGCGCCCGGTGGTAGACGTGGGCTGCGGCGGGGGCATTCTGGCGGAAAGCCTCGCTCGGGAGGGCGCTACGGTGACGGGCATCGACATGGCGGAGAGCCCCCTGGCCGTGGCCCGCCTGCACGCGGAGGACAGCGGCGTTCAAGTGGAGTACCTGGCTACCACCGCTGAGGACCTGGCCGCGGAGCGCGCCGGCACGTTCGGCACGGTGGCCTGCCTGGAAATGCTCGAGCACGTCCCCGACTACGCTTCCACGGTGAAAGCCTGCGCAGACCTCGCAGCACCGGATGGAAAACTGGTTTTCTCCACCATCAACCGCAATCCCAAGGCGTATCTGCTGGCCATCCTGGGCGCCGAGTACGTCCTGGGCCTGCTGCCCAGAGGCACCCACGACTACGACAAGTTCATCCGCCCCGCGGAGCTCGCGGCGGCCGTTCGCGCCGCAGGGCTGACCGTGAAAGAGATCATCGGTATGCGCTACAACCCGTTCACACGGCAGTGCTCGTTGACGCCCGACGTCGACGTGAACTACATGCTCTATGCCGAAAAGTCCTGAGTACCCCGAGCTGGAGGCGGCGCGCGCCGGCTGGCGGTTCCAGCCGGAAGACGACTGCCTGCGAGGCAAGGTGATCCTGGTCACCGGAGCCGGCGACGGGATCGGCGCGGCGGCGGCGAGAACGTACGCCTGCTACGGTGCCGACGTGGTGCTGCTGGGGCGCACGCGATCCAAGCTGGAAACCGTGTTCGACTGGATCGAGGCCGAGACGGACACCCGGCCGGTGATCGTCCCCTGCGATCTCAGAGCTTTGGATGACGCGAGCGCCGACGCCCTGCACGACGCCATCGCCGACGGCTACGGCCGGCTCGACGGCATCCTGCACTGCGCCTCGGCCCTCGGCCCGAAAGTGCCCATCGCCCTGTTTCCAACGGCGGACTGGCAGGAGGTGCTGCAGGTCAACGTCACCGCACCCTTCCTGCTGACCCGAACCCTGCTGCCCCTGCTGAACGCGGCACCAGCCGCGTCGGTCGTGCTGGTCTCCTCCACGGTGGGGCGCAAGGGCCGGGCCTACTGGGGAGCCTACGCCGTTTCCAAGCACGCGCTGGAGGGCCTGATGGAGGTTCTGGCCGACGAGCACGAGCACGCCGGCATCATCCGCGTGAACAGCCTGAACCCGGGCGCCACGCGCACGGCCATGCGGGCTGCCGCCTATCCTGCCGAGAACCCCGCCAGCGTGCCGACGCCAGAGGCGCGGATGGACGTGTTCGTCTACCTGATGGCGGACGCCTCGAACGGCATCAGCGGGGAGGCGCTGGATGCGCGTGAGTGGCGCGGTCCGTGACAGCCCTGCTCGCTGCGGCGGGCCGATCTCAAACCAACGCGGTACCGGAGGACCTGAACGGAGCCGGCCAGCTACTGCGCCGTCATACCCGCATCCACGGTGAACTCGGCGCCGGTGACGTAGCTCGACTCGTCGGAGGCGAGGTAGAGAACGCAGTTGGCGATGTCCTGGGGATCACCCATGCGTCCCAGCGGCACCCGGTCCCGGGGCATCGCGCCACCGCCGGGGGCTGACGCACCCGCGGACTGAGCCTGCATGTTGGTCCAGATGAATCCGGGGTGGACCGAGTTGCAGCGAATGTCGTGCTCGGCGAGCTCCACGGCGACGCTCTTGGACATGATCCGGACCCCGCCCTTGGCCGCGCCGTAGGCGACGCAGGTGGGCAGGCCCACAAGCCCGGCCACGGACGAGAGGTTGACGATGGAGCCGCCGCCTGCCTCCCGCATTGCCGGTGCCGCGTGCTTGCAGCCAAGGAAGACGCTGGTCAGGTTGACCTCGATCTGCCGGTTCCAGTCCGCCAGAGACATCTCGGCAAGGGGCATGAGCACCGCGATCCCGGCGTTGTTGACCAGGACGTCCAGCCTGCCGTGAGCATCCACCGTAGCGGCGATGACCTCGGCCCAGCGGCCCTCGTCGGTGACGTCCTGGTGCAGCGCCAGCGCCCTTCCTCCCGCATCCCTTATCTCCGCCGCGGTGGCCTCGGCACCTTCCAGATCCACGTCGGTTACCACGACGATCGCGCCCTCGCGCGCCAGCGTCAGCGCCGTCGTGCGGCCGAGGCCGGGATTGGACGCCCCGCCCGTCACGATGGCCACTTTGCCCTCAACTCGTCCCATATCGCCGCTCCCGGTGTGTCGACTGCAGAAAAGAGGTCGCGAGTATGGCAAACCGGCTTGTGTCGGACAAAGCTCGTCTTTCCGGACGAACCCGTGTACGCCCGTTGCGGGGGAGAAGGCGGCCTGTCAGCATGAGAGACCGATCGAGCAGGACGAGCGCCGCAAACGCCGGCGCAAGGGCAATCAGAGATGGCCGAGATCATCGCGCGGGACGCGAAGTTCGCCGACCCGACCACCACGGCAGACGGCAAGCCCAGGGCATCCGTGGCTCCAACCGGACTGACGACCCTGTGGGTCAATACCGGCACCCTGTGCAACCTGACCTGCGAGAACTGCTACATCGAGTCCAGCCCGACCAACGACCGCCTGGCCTACATCTCTCGCGCCGAGGTTCGAGCATATCTCGACGAGATCGCCGGCTCCGACCTCGAAACCGAGGAGATCGGCTTTACCGGCGGCGAGCCATTCATGAACCCCGACATCATGGGCATGCTCGAGGACAGCCTGGGGGCGGGCCATCGCGTTCTGGTGCTCACCAACGCCATGCGGCCGATGATGAAGCACGCGCGCGGGCTGCTGGCCCTGGGCTCCCGCTACGGGGACGCTCTGACGCTGCGGGTTTCAGTCGACCACTTCGAGCCTGACCGCCACCGACAGGAGAGAGGCCCGCGTTCCTGGCGGCCGATGATGGAGGGGTTACGCTGGCTGAGCGAGTCCGGCTTCGCCGTTCACATCGCCGGGCGCACCCGCTGGGGAGAGGACGAGCACACCCTTCGGGCCGGCTTCGCCGCCCTGTTTGCCGCCGAGGAGATCGCCGTCGACGCGCATGATCCCGCGAGCCTGGTGCTGTTCCCGGAGATGGACACCAGCGCCGATGTGCCCGAGATCACCACCGAATGCTGGGATCTGCTGGGACGGCGGCCGGAGGATCAGATGTGCGCAAGCTCTCGAATGGTGGTCAAGCGCAGGGGGGCGGAAACCCCCGAGGTGGTCGCGTGCACGCTGCTGCCCTACGACGAGCGCTTCGCCATGGGCCCTACGCTGGCTTCCAGCCTGCGGCCGGTCGCGCTGAACCATCCCCACTGCGCCAAGTTCTGCGTCCTCGGCGGCGGCAGCTGCTCAGCCTGACGCTCCTCACACGATGGACGGCCGCTGGACGCGCCGCTGTCAGTCTTCGTCGCCGACTTCACCCACCTTCTCGTGGATGACGTCTAGAAAGAGGTCGCGCAGCGAGATCATGCCGATGGCCTTTCCTTCCTCCACCACGGGAAGATGACGGACGTGGTGCTTTTTCGTCAGCGCGATGCAATGGACGACGGTGTCTTCCCGGGTAACCGTGACCACGTCCCGGGTCATCACCTCGGAGACTTTGATCTGCTTGGCCGCATGATTGTCCAGAATCACTTTCCGCATGTAGTCCCGCTCTGACAGGATCCCGACGAGATACTCATCGATCTGCACGAGCACAGCGCCCACGTCCTTTTCGTTCATGAGCTTGAGCGCGTCGTACACGGATTCGAGCGGGCCGATCCAGACGATGTCTTTGGACTTCTCGGCCAGTATGTCCCCTACGTGCCGCATTCAGTATCCCCCCAGATTGCCGCCGCCTAACAGTAGATCGCCCCGACGCTGTAAGCAACCGCCCGATGACCGGGTCAGCGGGTACCTGCCATGGCGCGAAACTGGGAACCGCGTCACAGCCCGGGGGGACGACTTGAATAAGATCTGGCTCACCAACCAACAACAACGGGATAGTCAGATCATGGAAGATCACAACGTCGGCGCAAAGATCTTCGAAGACGTCTTTGAGTTTGAGGACGATTTCGAAACCGAAGCAGAGGCAAACGTGGAAGCGTTCTACGTCGCCCTCAAGATGGCACTCGCCCGGCTCGAAGCGTACGCGACCGCCACGCCGGAATAGCCTCAGACGATCGGCAGGTCGGGGTACGGCAGCAGAAAAGAGGTGCGCGGACCACGCCCGCCCTTGGCGGGGCGAGCCCGCAGCGGCAGCTTGAGCAGGCCGTACAGGGTTTTCAGATCCTCGTAACTCAACTCGGCATAGCGTCCGCGAGGGAGGGTAGAAGGAAGCGCCACGGGACCGAACCGGACCCGCTTGAGCCGGCTGACCGACAGGCCGACACTCTCGAACAGTCGCCTGATCTCACGATTCCGGCCCTCCATCAGAACCACGTGATACCAGTGATTGGTGCCACGCCCGTCGTAGTACTTGATGTCCGAGAATTGCAGCCGCTCGCCGTCGACCATCACCCCATCGGTGAGCCGACGCTCCTGGCTTTCGCTGAGCTTGCCGTTGACGCGGACCGCGTATTCCCGGTCGAGACCCGTCGCCGGGCGCATCATGCGATCGGCAAGGGCCCCGTCGTTGGTGAAGAGGAGGAGCCCGCTCGTTTGCAGATCGAGCCGGCCGATGGCGATCCAGCGGCCGCGCTGCAGCCGGGGCAGCCCGTCGAAGACGGTGCTGCGGCCCTCGGGGTCACGGCGGGTGCAGATCTCACCAGCGGGCTTGTTGTAGACGAGCACGCGCGCCCAGTCGGTGCGCTTGCCCGTGACCGGCCGCCCATCGACGCAGATGCGGTCTTCAGACGAGATCCGCTGGCCGAGATGGGCCGCCTCGCCGTTCACCTCGACCCGCCCGGCCCGGATCCACGCTTCCATCTCACGCCGCGAACCGTAAGCCAGGTCGGCAAGGTGTTTCTGCAGTTTCTCTGATTTTTCCGGGGACATCGTTTTCCGGGGGCCAACGCCCCTAAGGGCTGGAAGGATCCCCTATTGCGGCAAGCTCGAAAGCGGCACCACCTCTGCGGTCATGGGCTCTGGCGACTCGGCGTCTTCCCGCTCTGGTGCGAGCTCCGTCATGTCGGCCGGCATCTCTACGGTGATCTCTGGGCGCAGCTCCTCTTCGGCTTCGTCGTTGACGACGATGGGCTCGATTAGGGCCCTGATCTCCTCCAATGGCGGCAGCTGGTCGAGGCTTTTGAGGTTGAAATAGTCGAGAAACGCTCTCGTGGTCCCGTACATGGAGGGCCTCCCGGGCGCTTCCCGCTGACCGACAACGCGAACCCACCCACGCTCGAGCAGCGTTCGCATGATGTTGGGGCTCACGCTGACGCCGCGGACCTGCTCGATGTCGCCCCGGGTCAGGGGCTGCCTGTACGCCACCAGAGCGAGAGTCTCCATCAGCGCCCGGGAATAGCGCGGCGGCTTCTCGTCCCACAGACGACTCACCCACTCGCTGAGCTCCTGACGGACCTGATAGCGGTAGCCGCTGGCCACGCGCTTGAGCTGGTAGCCCCTGCCGGCCGCTTCGGACTCCAGCTCCCTGAGACAGGCGCGCACCCGGGCTCTGACGTCTTCACCTTCGAGCTCGCCGGGGCCAAACAGCGCGAGGATCTGGTTTACGGATACCGGCTCTCCCGCCGCGAGCAGGACCGCATCGATGACGGCCTTGAGTCTCGCATCGTCCACAGCTTCGTTCATGGGCTCATTCTCCAGCCGCGCGCACGTAAATGGGCGCGTACGGTTCGTTCTGGACGAAATCCAGCAGGGATTCGCGCACCAGCTCCATCAGCGCCAGGAAGGTGACGACCACACCCCTGCGCCCCTCTTCGGCTCTGAACAGCTCGCCGAACGAGACAAAGTCGCTTGCCGAATTAACCCGGTCGAGGATGGCCGTCATGCGCTCGCGTACCGATAGCGGCTCCAGGTACACCTCGTGATGCTGAAACATCTCGGCCCGCCGCAGCACCTCCGCCAGCGAAACGAGCACCTCCTTGAGGTCGACGTCCGGCTCCGCGTGGCGCTTCACGACTTCCGGGCGCTCGGCACTGGCGATGAATATCTCTCTTTCCAGTCGCGGCAGGGCATCTATGCCCTCTGCCGCGTTCTTGATCTGCTCGTACTCCTGCAGCCGGCGGACCAGCTCCGCACGGGGGTCGTCTTCATCTTCGTCGGCATAAGCCGGACGTGGAAGCAGCATCCTCGATTTGATCTCCGCCAGCATGGCGGCCATCACCAGGTACTCTCCGGCCAGCTCCAGCTGCATGGCCGTCATCAGCTCGATGTAGCTCATGTACTGCGCGGTGATCTCGGCGACCCGGATGTCCAGAATGTCGAGATTTTCCCTGCGGATCAGGTACAGAAGCAGATCGAGCGGGCCCTCGAACGTCTCGAGGAAAACCTCGAGCGCCTGCGGAGGAATGTAGAGATCCTTGGGCAGCTCGGTTACCGCTTCGCCCCGAACGAGCGCCAGGGTGTCGTTGCCCTGCTCACGAAGCTTCAGCAGATGGGGAGCGGCAGCGCCTTCCGTGTCGATGCTCATCGGTGGGCCAGTCCTATGGCAGCGCGCACGTCGTCGAGGGTTTCCCGCGCGACGTCGCGGGCCTTTTCGGAGCCTTCCACGAGGATGGAGTGCACCAGATCGCGGTCGTCCTCGAATTGCTGCGCCCGTTCGCGCATGGCTTCCTGCTCCGCGTTGATGGCATCGATCAGCGGCTTCTTGCAGTCGATGCAGCCAATCCCCGCGGTGGTGCAGCCTTCGGTCACCCAGGCGCGGGTCTCGGCGTCCGAGTATATCTCGTGCAGCGCGAATACGGGACAGTTCGCCGGATCGCCCGGATCGTCACGGCGAACGCGCGCCGGATCGGTAATCATGGTGCGGACCTTCTTTTCCACCTCGTCGGGAGCTTCCCTCATGGCGATCGTGTTCTGGTAGGACTTGGACATCTTCTCCCCGTCCAGCCCGGGCACCTTCGCCGCCTTGTTCAACAGGGCCTGAGGCTCGGGAAGGATGATACGCCCACCACCTTCGAGGTAGCCGAAGAGCCGTTCGCGATCGCCAATGGACAGGTTTGACTGCTCCGCCAGCAGGGCTCGCGCTCGCTCGAGGGCCTCGCCGTCCCCCTGCTCGACGTATCCTCGTCGCAGGCTTTTGTAGAGCCGCGCGGCCTTCTTGCCCATCTTGCCAATGGCCGCTATCGCGAGGTCTTCGAACCCCGGCTCCCGCCCGTAGACGTGATTGAAGCGGCGGGCGATCTCCCGGGTCAGCTCGACGTGTGCCACCTGATCGGCACCCACGGGCACGTTGCCCGCTCTGTACATCAGTATGTCCGCAGACTGGAGAACGGGGTACCCGAGAAAGCCGTAGGTCGAAAGGTCGCGGTCGTTCAGGCGGGCCTGCTGGTCCTTGTAGCTCGGCACCCGCTCGAGCCAGCTCACCGGGGTGATCATCGACAGCAGCAGATGCAGCTCGGCGTGCTCGGGCACCCAGGACTGCACGAAGACGGTGGCCGTACCCGGGTTGACACCCGCAGCGAGCCAGTCGATCACCATGTCGAAGGTGTTCTGCTCGATGTTACCGGTGTCTTCGTAGCCGGTAGTCAACGCGTGCCAGTCCGCCACGAAGAAGAAACATTCGTAGCCGTGCTGCAGCTCGAGCCAGTTCCTGATGACGCCGTGATACTGGCCGAGGTGCAGCCGGCCGGTCGGACGCATCCCCGAGAGTACCCGGTGACTCGACTCGTTACTGCTCAACGCAGCCTCTCAACTACAAACTGAGGCGGCATTATAGGGCTGGGGCCCGGCAAAACCACCCGTTCACTCGAACACGCCCAAGCCCTGCCGTATCACCTCCGGCACCGCTCCGGTGAGGTCGACGACTGTGGTGGGCACCACGCCGCCCGGGCCGCCGTCGATGATGAGGTCCACCTCGTGCTCCAGGCTCTCCCGGATCTGCTCCGGATCCGAAAAGGGCTCGTCCTGATCGGCAAGCCGCATGGTGGTCGTCATCATGGGCTCGCCGAGCACGGCGAGCAGTTCGAGCGCGATGACGTTGTTCGGGATTCTCAGGCCGATCGTGCGCCGCTTCGGGTGAACCAGCCGACGTGGGACCTCCCGGGTCGCCGGCAGGAGGAACGTGAACGGTCCCGGGGTGAGGTGCTTGAGAATGCGGTAGTTCGCATCCGAAACGCGGGCGTACAGCGAGATCTCCGAGAGATCCCGGCAGGTCAGGGTGAAGTGATGACGCTTGTCCAGGCGGCGGATTCGACGAATGCTCTCCAGCGACTGCTTGTCGCCGATGTGGCATCCGAGCGCGTAGGCCGTATCGGTCGGATAGACGACCAGCCCGCCCCCCGAGATGATCTGAGCCGCGGTGACGAGAAGCCGCCGCTGCGGGTGCGAAGGATGCACGACGAAATACTGACTCACAGACCCCTGCTTACCATGCCCACTCGGTTTCTCGTATTATCACACGCTTAGCGTTATCCAGGATCCCCGCGCGCAGCGGGGCTATTCGGCCAATCAACGATGAATCAGCTGCTCGACTTCATCCCCATCGTGCTGTTCGTGGCCGTTTTCTTCCTTGCCGACATCTACTACGCCACGGCAGCGCTCATGATCGCCGTGACCCTGCAGGTTCTCGCCTATCGCCTTTTGAAGAAACCCATTGGCCGCGAGCTGGCGCTGACCTTCTGGGCGAGCGTCATATTCGGCGGGCTCACCCTGGTTTTCCGCAACGAGCTGTTCATTCAGTGGAAGCCGACCATCGTCAACTGGCTTCTGTGCGCATCGCTGCTGGGGAGCCACTTCGTGGGGCAGCGCAACCTCATGGAGCGCATGCTCGGTCACCAGCTGACCTTGGTGGATCAGGTGTGGGTGAGACTCAACTTCGGCTGGGCGTTCGGCTTCTTTCTCGCCGGCGCGCTCAACCTCGTGGTGGCGTACAACTTCTCCATGGAGTTCTGGGTGAGCTACAAGCTGATCGGGGGTTTCGGCCTCACGCTCGTCTACATCGTCATCACGCTGGTATACCTGAGCAAGAAAGGTTTTCTCACGGATAAGCCAGAGGGCCTTGGCATTGAAAAGTAAATCCTGCCTGGCAGCCCTGCTCATGCTCGCCGGCCTCACCCTGTCGGCCCGGGCCGAGACGGTCTACATCTCCGACACCTTCGCGGTCCCGCTTCGAAGCGGACCGTCGAACTCGCATCGGATACTCCACCGGGGGCTCCCCAGCGGAACGGAGCTGACCGTGCTGGAACGGGACGACGAGGGCCAGTTCGCCCGGGTGCGGACCACCCGAGGAACGGAAGGCTGGATCCCGCAGCAATACCTCGTTGCCGAGCCCATCGCGCGGGATCGGCTCGACGAGGCGAGCCGAGAGATCGAGCGGCTGAGCAGTCTCGTCGCGGAGCGGGAAGCCGAGATTGCCCAGCTGCGCCAGGCAGGGGCGCGAACCTGGGAGGAGATCGAGGCCGGCGCCCAGCCCGGCAACCGCGGCCCTGCAGGCGCAAGCGCTGCCAGCCCCGGCGAGCGGCGCCTGATGGAGTTGAACGAGCGTCTGCGCCACGAGTTCGAACGGCTGGCCGCCGAGCGTGACGAGCTGAAGAGCAGCGCGCGCCAGCGCTGGCTGCTGATCGGAGCCGGCATCATGCTGGCAGGCATCGCCATCGGGGTGATCCTCAAAGCCCGTCCCCGTCGCAGCGGCTGGAGCTGATCCTTGGCGGTTCTGAGCGTAAACCTGAACAAGGTGGCCCTGCTGCGCAACGCCCGCGGTGCTGACCAGCCCAGCGTCACCGGAGCGGCGAAGACGGTGCTTGCCGCGGGCGCCCATGGCATCACCGTGCACCCACGCCCGGACCAGCGTCACGTGCGCCCCGACGACGTGGGCGACCTGGCTGACCTGCTGCGGGCATACCCCGGTATCGAGTACAACATCGAGGGCAACCCCTTCGCCGGTCCCCGAGACAACGGCTATCCGGGGTTTGATGCGCTCATCGAAAGTGCCCGGCCCCACCAGGCGACCCTGGTGCCCGACACCGACAACCAGCTGACCTCCGACCACGGGTGGGATCTCACCGGCGACAACGGCCGACTATCCGACCACATCAATCGCTACCAGGCCGCTGGCGCCCGGGTAAGTCTCTTCATGGACCCGGTGCCAGAGCATATCGCCCGCGCCCGCGACGTCGGGGCGGACCGCATCGAGCTCTACACCGGTCCGTTCGCACAGACCGTGGCAGAGTTCGGGCTGGATCATGAGGAAAGCCTCGCCAGCCTGGACAGGTATCAGAAAGCGGCGGCCTGTGCCGCCGAGCTCGGGCTCGGCGTCAACGCCGGGCACGACCTCGACACCCACAACCTGCGGCTGTTCCGACAGATCGAGCAGGTCGCGGAGGTCTCCATAGGACACGCGCTGATAAGCGATGCCCTGGAAGTGGGGCTCACGGCAGCCGTGCGCGCTTATCTGGACGTCCTCGGACACCACTGACCTACCGGACGATTGGGCATCATGAGCAACATCGCACGACTCCTGACTACCGCCATATTGATCGGCGTCGCTGCCTTGGCCGGTCCAACCGCGGCGCAAGAGAGCGGGCTGCCGAGAGTCGTCGTTCAGACCAGCGTGGGCAGCTTCGAGGTAGAGCTCTATCCGGACCGCGCTCCCGCCTCGGTAGCCAACTTCCTCTCACTCGTCGACGAGGGTTTCTACGACGGGCTGATCTTCCACCGGGTGATCGCGAACTTCGTCGTCCAGACCGGCGGCTACGACGCAGACATGAGCTACCGGGAACCGCCGCGAACGGTGGTCAACGAGTCCGCCAACGGTCTGAAGAATCAACGCGGCTACCTCGCCATGGCACGCTTGAACGACCCTGATTCCGCCGATGCTCAGTTCTACATCAACGTACGGGACAATACCCACCTCGATGGGAAGCCAGGTTCGCCGGGCTACACGGTGTTCGGCAAGGTCATCTCCGGCTGGGAGATCGTGGTAGAGATCGAGCTCTCCGATACGGTGGTTCGCGCCGGCATGGTCGGCGTGCCCGAGGTGCCCATCGTCATCCGCAGGGCGACGCGAGGCTAACCCCAGCAAGCAATTGCACATCCGCTTGGGTATGATTCACCGTTTTTTCGCTTCAGCGCTGCCTGGACACCGCTTATGAGAACCATCGTCGTCGCGTTCGCCACCGCCATCTTCTTTGCCGCCGTGATCGTCGAGCTGACCGATCGCCTGTGGCCTGGCAGCCAGGTGGCGCTGCTCATCGTTGCCACCATCGGCCTGTTCCTGAGTAACCTGCTGGCGCTGCGGCTGTCCGGCAGCCCGGCAGCGGCGGCCCCCGCAAAGCGCCGCTCCGAGGCGCCCGGCAAGCAGGGCCAGCAGAAACGACCGGCCCGCCAGGAAAAACGTCCGGAGCCCGGAACGGCCCGCAGCGCGGCAGGACCGCGCGAACCGGGCAAGGTGAAGTGGTTCAACCGAAACAAGGGCTTCGGCTTCATCATCCGCGAATCCGGCGAGGAGATCTTCGTTCACCAGCGATCAATCCGACCTGTGGGCGAGGGGGACAACCGACGCCGGCCGAGCCTGCGCGACGGTCAGGCGGTGACCTTCCAGGTTGCCGAGCGCGACAAGGGTATTCAGGCAGAAGACGTCGTCGCCGAGGACTGATCCGCTCATGAACGTCCGCGCACTGATCGGCGAACGGATCGAGGCGGCGCTGGCCGAAACCGGAAACCCGGGGGCCCCGGCTCTGGTTCAACCGGCCAGCCGTCCCGAGTTCGGCGACTACCAGGCCAACGGGGTGATGGGAGCGGCAAAGCGCTCCGGGACCAAGCCGAGGGAACTCGCCGACGCCGTCCTGAAGGCCGCAGCGCTGGACGACGTTGCGGCGGGCGTGGAGGTGGCGGGCCCCGGCTTCCTGAACATCACGCTGGCAGACGACTTCCTGTCGGCACAGCTGCTGCCGGAAGATCGCATGTCGGCCGTCGAGCACCCGCAAACCGTGGTCGTGGACTACTCCAGCCCCAATCTCGCCAAGGCCATGCACGTCGGCCATCTGCGCAGCACGATCATAGGCGATGCCGTCGCGCGCGTTCTCGAGGCCCTCGGGCACACGGTCATTCGCCAGAACCACGTGGGCGACTGGGGTACCCAGTTCGGCATGCTGCTCACCCACATGACCGAAACCGGCGCGGACTCGAACACCCTTTCGGACCTGGAAGACTTCTACCGGGAAGCCAAAGCACGCTTCGATGCCGACCCCGACTTCGCCGAGCGCAGCCGCCAGACCGTGGTTCGTCTGCAGTCGGGAGACCCGGACACCCGCGCCCACTGGTCCCGGTTCATCGACATTTCGCTGTCACACTGCCAGGCGATCTACGACCGCCTGGGCGTGAAGCTCACGGCGGCCGACGTGGCAGCGGAGAGCGCCTACAACGACGCGCTGCCCGAGGTGATCGAAGCGCTGCGCGCAAGCGGCCTTCTCGAGGAGTCGGACGGGGCGCTTTGCGTGTTTCTCGACGAGTTCACGGGCAAGGACGATCAGCCGCTTCCCGTGATCGTGCGAAAGTCGGACGGCGGCTATCTGTACGCGACCACCGACCTCGCAGCCATCGCGCACCGCAGCCGGACACTGCACGCGGATAGGGCCATGTATTTCACCGACGCACGGCAGGCGTTGCACTTTCGCCAGGTCTTCGCGGTTGCCCGCACCGCGGGGCTCGCCGCCCCGGAGATGCGCCTGGACCACCTGCCCTTCGGAAACATGCTCGGCAAGGACGGCACGCCGTTCAAAACCAGAGAAGGCGGCGTGGTACGACTCGAGGAGCTGCTCGACGAGGCGGAGGTGCGGGCTTACGCCCTCGTGGGCGAGAAGAGTCCCGATCTTCCGGAAACCGAGCGGCGTCAGATCGCCCGGGCGGTGGGCATCGGCGCCATCAAGTTCGCCGACCTGTCCAAGAACCGGACGAGCGATTACGTTTTCGACTGGGATCAGATGCTTTCTTTCGAGGGGAACACCGCCCCCTACCTTCAGTACGCCTACTCACGAATTCGCAGCGTGTTCCGGCGCGGCGACGTTCAGCCCGATGCTCTGGACACGCCGGCCCGCGTAGAGATGAGCACGCCCGAGGAACGTGGGCTCGCCGTCATGCTGGTGAGATTCCAGGAAGTGCTCGAGCAGGTAGCGACCGAAGCTTGCCCGCATTTCCTGTGCGCGTATCTCTACGAGCTGGCGAGCGCGTTCACCCGCTTCTACGAGGCCTGCCCCATCCTGACAGCCGACGAGCCGCTGCGCGCGTCGCGTCTGTTCCTGGCGGACCGGACGGCCACGACCCTCGAGCAGGGACTCGGCCTGCTCGGGATCGAGACTATGGAGAGAATGTGAGGCGTCAGGCCCGGGCCAGGCGCGGAATCGAGTAGGACTTCAACTCTTCGACGAAGTCCCGCAGCACCTCAATGCCGGTCGCTTCGGCATCCGCGCACCACTGCTTGAGCTCGTTGAGGAGCGCGTCGGCACCGGCCGCCCGCTTCGCCCAGACATCCTGCAACCGCAGCCTGAACTCGTAGATCTCCCTGATCTCGGGGCTGTGCCCGATGAGCTCGGCGATGCGCGTCTTGCCGGCGGCGTCCACGAGAGAGTCCTCGCGGCAAAGCGTCTTCTTGGCCTTCTTGAACAGCGCGCGGGTCGCGTGATCCGCGCGGTGGTATTCCTGCTCCACCAGCGGCGCGACGACTTCCTCGGCATAGCGAGCCATGACGCGGAAGCGATCGTTGAGCACCGCCCAGGCCGTGTCGACATCGATGGCGGTCTTTCCGCTGACCCGCTCTACCACAGGGCCCGTGCTCAGCGGACGGGCAAGGCCGAACGTCTCGAAGAGCCGGATCCAGAACCAGCCGATGTCGAATTCCCATGGCTTCTGAGAAAGCTTGGCCGAATTCGGATAGGTGTGATGGTTGTTGTGAAGCTCCTCGCCGCCGATGAGGATGCCCCAGGGCGAGATGTTCGTCGCCGCGTCGGGGCACTCGAAATTCCGATAGCCCCAGTAGTGTCCGATCCCGTTGATCACCCCGGCCGCGAAGAAGGGGATCCAGATCATCTGGACCGCCCACACGGTGATGCCGGCAACGCCGAGCAAGGCCACGTCGATGATCAGCATCAGCACGATGCCGAGAAAGTTGAATCGCTGGTAGACGTTGCGCTCGACCCAGTCATCCGGGCACCCCGCGCCGTAGCGATCCATGATTTCGCGCTGCTTGGAGGCTTCCCGATAGGCCTCCGCGCCGCGCCAGAGAATGGCGCCAAGCCCTTTGATCTTGGGGCTGTGCGGATCTTCCTCGGTCTCGCAGACCGCATGGTGCTTGCGGTGAATGGACGCCCACTCGCGGGTGATCATCCCCGTGGTGAGCCACAGCCAGAATCGGAAGAAATGCCCCAGAGCCGGGTGCACCTCGACGGAGCGGTGCGCCGCGTGCCGGTGCAGGTAGACGGTGACCGCGACGATGGTCACGTGAGTGACGACGAGGGTGAAGATCACCATGCCCAGGACGGACAGGTTCAAAATGCCACCACTGAGCCATTCCAGAATCACGCTCACGCCTACAGACCTCCTTGTGCACAGCTCCCCCGGGAGCAGATCGCGCGGCATTGTGACATAGGCTGCTCGAATTGCCACCTTGCCTATCAACGCCTACCAGTATAAGACCGCCGCAACGGGCAAAGGTTACATCCGCTGCGACATGAGACCTCCATCGTGCTAAAAGGCAGCCTCTGAGAGCCAGTTCACGATATCCACCCGGCAACGCCCTGGGCCATGTTCACCACTCTGATTTCGGCTGACGATCTGACCTCCCGCCTGGAGAGCGGGGGCGACGGTCTCGTTGTGCTGGACTGCCGCGCACGGCTGGGCGAACCGGACTACGGCCGCCGCGCGTACGCCGCAGGGCATCTCCCCGGAGCCGTGCACGTGGACCTGGATGCGGACCTGGCCGCCCCGCCAGGGGCCGGCGGCCGCCACCCCCTGCCGGACCGGGCGGAGCTGGCCGCGAAGCTCAGGGAGCGCGGACTGAACGATGCCGATCAGGTGGTGGTTTACGACGATGCCGGCGGCGCGTTCGCCAGCCGGGCCTGGTGGTGCCTGCGCTGGTTGGGCCACCGCGCCGTCGCCCTTCTGGACGGCGGCCTCGAGCAGTGGCCCGGACCGCTCTCCTCCCAGCTTCCCGACGTCACGCCCGGAGATTTCAGCCTGCGGCCGCCCCTGACCCGGACGATCGATGCGGACCGGCTCGCGGCATCACTGGCCACCCTTACCCTGGTAGATGCCAGAACGCGCGCGCGTTTCGAGGGCCGCGAAGAGCCCATCGATCCGGTCGCCGGCCACATCCCCGGCGCCGTCTGCCTGCCCTTTGGTGAGAACCTGGACGGCGACGGCAGATTTCTCGACGCCCGGACGCTGGCCCGGCGCTTCGAAGGGCTGGGGGCAGACATAGTCTGCTACTGCGGCTCCGGCGTCACGGCCGCCCACAACGTGCTGGCCATGACCATCGCGGGGCTCGATGAGCCGATCCTCTATCCCGGCTCCTGGAGCGAGTGGATCGTCGACCCCACCCGGCCGCGGGCACCTTGACGCGTCGGGAGACCCTAGCTCCTGGCGTTGTGACGTGGCGCGACCGCCAGCCCTACTCCGCCGCGTTCGGCGACATCTACCATGACGGCACCCAGGCCGAGGAGGTCAACCGGGTCTTCGTCGCGCCGTCCCGACTCGTCGAGAAGGCGAGGGAGCAGCGGTCCCTGGTCGTGGGCGAGCTCGGCTTCGGCACCGGTTTGAACTTCGTCGTGGCGGCGGCCGCGTGCCTCCAGGCGAGCGCCCGTCTGCATTTCGTCAGCTTCGAAGCAGCCCCCATCTCACCCCCGGAGTTCGCCGCGCTGAGCGCGTCCCGGGCAGGACAGCATCCCCTTTACGGTGAGCTCGGCCGGCAGTACCCGCCGCTCGTCCGTGGCTGGCACCGCCGCGTGCTGAGCAACGGACAGATCACCCTGTCTCTCTACTGGGGCGATGCCGAGGCGGGGCTGGACGACATCGACGGACGCCAGCTGCGTCCGTTCGACGTCTGGTTTCTCGACGGCTTTGCCCCCGACCGCAACCCCGCCATGTGGACGCCGACCCTGCTCGAGAAGGTCGGGGCCCTGGCCGGTGACGCTTCTACGGTGGCGACCTTCACCGCCGCCGGGCGGGTGCGGCGGGCGCTGGAAGCTGCCGGGTACAACATGCGCCGGGTGGACCAGCGGCCACACAAGCGCGAAAGCCTGGCCGGTGAGCGCCGCCACGGCGGGCGGCCCGGATTCGCGCCACCGGCTCACGTTCGGGTGGCGGGAGCCGGTCTGGCCGGCGCCAGCGTCGCCCGACAGCTGGCGGAGATCGGCATCGACGTCACCGTCCACGAGGCGGGCTCGGCCCCGGGAAGCGGCGCCTCGGGCATCCCCGCGACGGTGCTTCACCCGCGGCTGCTCGGTGACGGCAGCGTCCAGGCAGCCTTGCGCTGCCACGCCTATCTCTTCAGCCATCCTTATCTGGCCAGGTGGCTTTCCGATCCGACGCGAGGCGTTCTGCAGCTTCCCGGGGAGCGACAGGGCGCCCAAGGCATCGAGCGCATCGCCGATCGCTATGCGGGCACCGGAAGCTGGCTGGAAGTCCTGCCGCCGCACAGAGCGGCCGCGGTCGCCGACTGGCCGGTGGCTTCACCGGGCCTGTGGTTCCCTGATGGCAGGGTCGTGGACACGCCGGGGCTGACCCGGGCGCTGCTGGACCACCCCCGGATCGAGCTCGTGACGGGTTCGGCGATCACCACGTTGGATGCGCCCGGGACCGAGGCTACGGTGCTCGCCTGCGGGGCCGACTGCGCACGGTTCGAAGAAGCCCGGTACCTGGAGTTATCGCCCGTCGACGGCCAGATCGACATCCTGGCATCCGACCGCCTTCCCAGGTTGCCTTTGGTGGGCAACGGCTACGTGGTGCCCGGCGCCGGCGGGCTCGTCGTGGGCACGACGTACGAGTACCGGCCCTGGCCGGCCGGTTCCGCCACCGCAGCAAACCTGCGTCAGCTGCCGGAGGACGTCGGGCGCGCGGCCCGCTGGCTGGGTCGTGCGCGAGGAACCCGCGCGGTGACTTCGGACCGGCTGCCGGTGGCCGGGCGCCTGTTCGACCTGAACGCGCACCCCCTGACTAACGCGTACGCGACCACCGGTCATGGCTCCATGGGGACGGTGTTCGCGCCTTTCGCCGGCGCCGTCGTCGCCTCGCTGATCAGCGGCGACTTCCCCCCGCTGGAGCGGGATCTGGAGCAGGCCCTGTCGTCCGCGCGGTTCCGCACGCGCCAGGCGCGGCGTGGCTATCGGCACGGGGCGCAGCCGTAGGCCGGCTAGTCGATCTTGAACTCGCGCACGTTCATGACGCTCTCGATGGCGCAGATGGCATCGATGAGCTCGGGCGCCGGCTCCTCGGCAACGTCGATCAGGTTGTAGGCCACTTCGTCCCGGCTCTTGTTGAGCATGTCGATGACGTTGATGTTCGACTCCGCCAGGATCGACGTCATCTTGCCCAGCATGCCCGGCACGTTGCGGTTCGTGATCGCCAGCCGATAGCCCTTGCTGGGCTCCAGATTCACGGACGGGAAGTTGACCGAGTTGCGGATGTTGCCGGTTTCCAGAAACTCGATGAGCTGCTCCGCGGCCATCACCGCGCAGTTCTCCTCTGCCTCCTCGGTGCTCGCCCCGAGATGAGGGGTGAGCCTGACGTTGGGGTGGTCGGTCAGCCCCGGGACCGGGAAATCGGCCACGTAGAGGGCGACCCGGCCATCATCCAGCGCTGCGCGCAGGGCCCCCGAGTCAACGATGGGCTGTCGGGCAAAGTTCAGCAGCACGCTTCCCGGCCGGAAGAGCCTGAGGCTCTCGTCGTTGATCATCCCCGTGGTTTCCGGAAGCAGCGGAACGTGCAGGGTCACGTAGTCGGCCCGCGCAAACAGGCTCGGCAAATTCTCCATTCGGCGGACCTGGCTTGGCAGACGCCAGGCGGCATCGACCGAGATGGCCGGGTCGTAGCCCAGCACCTCCATGCCGAGATCGAGGGCCGCACGAGCCACCAGCGAGCCGATGGCGCCAAGCCCCACGACGCCGAGTGACTTGCCCTGCAGCTCGCGCCCCTTGAACCGCTTTTTCTCGGCTTCGACAAGCCGATCGAGCTCGTCTTCGTCCTCGATATCGCCCAGCGAGCTGACGAACTCGATGCCGCCCACCACGTCCCGCGCGGAGATCAGCAGAGCGGCCAGAACCAGCTCCTTGACCGAGTTCGCGTTGGCACCGGGCGTGTTGAACACCACGATGCCCTTTTCCGTGCAGTCCGCCACCGGGACGTTATTGACCCCGGCACCCGCCCGCGCTACCGCGCGCAGGCTCTCGTTGAGGTCGGTCGGGGCCAGCTGGTGGCTGCGCAGAAGAATGGCGTGCGGGTCCGCGATCTCCGAGCCCACCTCGTAGTGCTCGCGGGAAAATCTTTCCAGCCCGCGAACGGCAATGTTGTTTAATGTCCGAATCTTGTACATACGCTGCAGCCGCTGTCCCGTTGCCCATCACCCCCGGAGGCGGGGGGCGCGTATGGTATACAAATCCTGTTGCCGCGCGGAAGGTCCGATCAGGATCCGGCCGGAAGAAAGGGGGTCAGCTCCGAGCAGATCAGCTCCACCGCGTCAGGCGGCGCAAAGCCATGCAGCCGGGCCGCCGCGGCTTCACGTTGCGCATCCAGCGCGGCGATCTCTCGCAGCAGCGCGGGGCCGTCCAGATCTTCCTCCAGCAGCACCCGGCTGTAACCCTGGGCCAGGGCAAACTCGGCGTTCTCCAGCTGATCGCCCCTGCTGGCCCGCCGGGAAAGGGGGATCAGCAGATTCGGCTTGCCGAGAGCCAGCAGCTCATAGAGCGTGTTGGCCCCCGCACGGGAGACCACCAGGTCTGCGGCCGTCAGGATGTCGCCCCAGCCCTCGGTGACGTACTCGAACTGCAGGTAGCGCGGTTGCGCTGTGCCCGTGACCTTTCCCGGCCCACACACGTGGACCACCAGCCAGCTCGCCAGCAGCTCGTCGAGCACCTCGCGAACCACCTGATTGATGACGTCCGCGCCGAGGCTGCCCCCGGTGATCAGCAGCACGCGCTCGTCTTTTCCCGCCCCGAGCCGCTGCCGGCCCCGGGCGCGGTCCCCGGCCAGGAGCGCTTCCCGCAGGGGTGTCCCCGTATGCACCACCCGCCCTTTGAAGCCGGGAAACGCCGTCGAGGAAAAGCTGGTGCAGACGGTTCTAAGGAACGGCAGGGCCAGGCGGTTGGCCAGACCGGGCGTGAGGTCGGATTCGTGGGCAACGACGGGCACGCGCCGCAGCCAGGCGGCGAAAACCACTGGAAAACTGACGAAGCCGCCTTTGGAGAACACCACGTCGGGACGCAGTCGGCCGAGCAGCCTGAATGCCTGCCAGACCCCCAGCAGCACGCGAAAGACGTCGCGAAGATTCTCGACAGACAGGTAGCGGCGCAGCTTGCCCGCGGCGATGCCGTAGAAGTCGGCATCGACGCCTTCGAGCAGTTCCGCTTCCAGCCCGCTGTTGCTGCCAACGAAGCTTATCCGAACGCCGCGGCCGGCAAGCGCGGCGATCACGGGGAAGGTGGGCACCACGTGACCGGCCGTTCCGCCACCGGTGAAGACCACGTGGCTCACAGGCCCAGCGCGTCCTTGAGCAGGGGAATGGTCACGACCCTCTGAGCGCGCATGGCCTCCGCATCGATGACTTCCAGGTCATCGAGCAGGCGCCGAACCGAGCGGTGGCTGCGCGCAAGCCAGTAGCCGAGCACCGCATCGGACAGCTCCAGCCCCCGCTCCTTGGCCAACCGCCGCAGGAGACGTACCTTGCCCTCGTCGTTCAGGGGCCTGACCTCGTATGCGGTCAGGCTCGACAGGCGCGAAGCGAGGTCGGCGAGCCGGAAGCCGCATCGAGCTGCCGGACCCGCCGCCCCGACGATCAACCTGGCTCGCCGCGCGAACAGCCGCTCGTACATCGCCATCAGCGGGCTCTCGAGCTGCAGATCACCGGCCCAGACCTCGACGTCGTCGAGGGCCAGAAGATCATAGAAATCCAGTCCTTCCAGGACGGCGGGATCACGCTCGACGGCCCCCAGGGGCAGATAGGCAACCCGCGCGCCGCGCGCCGCGTGCCAATGACACACGCCATGCAGCAGATGGCTGACACCCACCGCCCCGCCGCCCCAGAGCCATAGACCCGAGAAGACGCTCCGATCCGGCTCCGCCTCGAGTCGCTGGACGACCTCGGCATTTTCTCCGATCTCGAAGTTGCCCAGCACGAATCGCTGATTGATGGGAAACGGCAGCGACAGCTGCTGTCGCGGACCCGTCATCGTCCCGGCCGACTCACAGCGCGGCCTTGGCCCGGCGCACGGCTCGCAGGCTCCAAGTGATCACGTAGTCCAGCCCCGACGTGAGCCCGAGGGCGGCAAGGACCCAGAAGCCGTACGGATCGGCCAGCAGCGCCGCCGCCCCGCTGATCCAGTCGAAGCCGCATTGCGCGATGAGCAGCAGCAGAAGCAGGACGATCTGCACGGCGGTATTCGCTTTGCTGAGGTAGGTGGGGGCAAATTCGATGGTCTCGAAAAGCAGGCGGTAGGCAAGGGCCCCGCCCAGGATGATCACGTCGCGGCCCAGGACGATCAGGGCAACCCAGATCGGTATGATCCCCTTGAGGGTGAAGATCACGAACAGCGTGCCCACCAGCAGCTTGTCCGCAACCGGATCCATGGCGGCACCAAAGCGGCTCATCCAACCGAAGTGTCGGGCCAGCCATCCGTCCAGCGCATCGGACGCGCTGGCGACCGCCATCAGAATCAGCGCCTCCCGGACCGACCCGTACCAGAGCAACAGGCCGACGGGAGCGACCATCGCGATGCGCGCCACGGTGATGAGGTTGGGGATCTGGGCCGTCGTGAACATTCAGCGTCGCCAGAGCAGCTCGACGTCCGCCGAGCCCGGCACCGCGCCCGGCAGCTCGGCGAGCCGCCGGTCGAAGCGAAAGTTCGCAAGCAGCTGTTCGATGTCGGCGCGAGTGGTGAGCACCAGTCCGAGGCGATCACCCTTGACGCCGGCCACTGCGATGTCGTCGACGAATTCCAGCTCTGCCAGATAGCTGAGCAGCTCCCCGTAGTCTCTGGCCGAGCCGACGCCGGACACGCCGACGAGCACCGGCCGGGCAAACCTGCCGAGGACGGCATGCCGCTGCGCGAGCTCGTCGGCAAGAAAGTCCACGCCCGCCTCCACCAGCCGGACGGCATTTTCGGCACTCATCGAAAACGGATGCAGATCGCCATCGAGCCAGAAATCCCATGCGCCCGTCCACTGCTCGGCGCCGATCTGCTGCAGACGCCCGACGAGGACGACGTCCGCGCCGTAGCGGGCCGAGGCCGGCTCGAGCACCGTAGATACCCGCCCCCAAACCGCGGCGGGATCCACGAGCATACTGTCCTGAAGGTCCATCAGCGGCAGCGACACCAGCACCCCCCGGTCCCGGGCCCGCGCCGACAGCTCGGAAGCGAGGCCGGCCGCATCTTCCGGAGAGAGGATGGAACGTGCCCCGCCGCGGTCCAGCACGATCCAGGCCGCCACCCGAGGACGGTTGGAACGCCAGACGGGCAGCTCGGCATCCTTGACCAGCTGCAGCAGAGATCCGCGCTCGAACTGCACGATGAGCTTGAGCTCTTCGATCGGCCGTCCGTCCGCGCCCACACCCTCCACCTCGAGGTAGCGGAACTGGTTGTAGTAGCGCCCCGGAGCCGACAGCGCTTCCCGAACCGCCTCCACGCGGGGCACGCTGGTCAGACCCGTCACGCGGGTGAGCACCTGCAGCAGGGCTTCGCCGGAGGCGTCGAGCCTTGCCTCGCGGCTCTGGTTCTCCACCGGGACCTCTACCTCGTAGAGCCAGGGAACGACGTCCGCGACGGCGCCGCCCGTCAGCAGGAACGCAAGCGTGACTTTCAGGAGGTGCGATCGTGCTGAGACCACCGTGGGCACCGCGGCTCCGACATCAGTACGGCGTCGAAGTTTACCCAATTCGCCAGGTCAGGTCTGGTAAACTCCGCCGCCATCAAGGGGCGGCAACAGGGCGAGGATTCAACGTGACCAAGGGTCTCACCTACCGTGACGCCGGGGTGGACATCGACGCCGGCAACGAGCTCGTACGCCGAATCTCAGCCGCCTGCAAAGCGACGCAGCGACCCGAGCAGCTCACCGGCCTCGGCGGCTTCGCGGCCCTGGCCGCAATGCCCGAGCGTTACCGGCAACCGGTCCTGGTGACGGGCACCGACGGTGTGGGCACCAAGCTCAAGCTCGCCATCGATCACGACCGGCACGACCAGGTCGGCCAGGACCTGGTGGCCATGTGCGTGAACGACGTTCTGGTGACCGGTGCCGAGCCGTTTCTTTTCCTGGACTACTACGCCACCGGCCGACTGGACGTGGACGTGGCGGAACGGGTCATCAAAGGTATCGCCCATGGCTGCGAGCTGTCCGGCTGCGCCCTGGTGGGCGGCGAGACCGCCGAAATGCCCGGGTTTTACGCGGCCGGCGACTACGACCTGGCCGGGTTCTGCGTCGGGGTCGTCGAGCGCGAGGACATCGTCACCGGCAGAGAGATCGCGCCTGGCGACGGGTTGATCGGGCTGCCGAGCAGCGGCCCCCATTCCAATGGATACTCGCTCATCCGTCGGATCATCGAGGAGCGAACCGTCCACGTGGATGGTGAGCTGCTAGACCAGCTCATGGCGCCGACCACCATCTACGCCAAGCAGGTGCTCGCGCTGGCAGAAGCCATCCCCGTGCGCGGCATGGCCCACATCACCGGCGGCGGCCTTCTCGAGAACCTGCCCCGAATGTTCGCCGCCGCCGACGTTGCGGCGCTGGTGGACATGGACTCGTGGACCCGGCCGGAGGTGTTCAGCTGGCTGCAGCAGGCCGGCAACGTCGAGGAGCGGGAGATGCTGAGAACGTTCAACTGCGGCATCGGCTACGTGATCTGCGTTGCCGGAGAGGACACCGCAGCAGCCCTGTCGACCCTGACGGATCTGGGTTCTTCGCCCACCGTCATCGGCCGCGTGGTCCCGGCGGGAACCGAGGCCGGTCAGGGTCAGCTTCTCATCGCGCCCGAGGTCGAGCCCTAGGGTCTGGGCAGGGTCACGCCGCGCTGACCCTGATACTTGCCGCCGCGGTCCTTGTAGGTGATCTCGCAGCGCTCGTCAGACTGAAAAAAGAGCATCTGCGCTACACCTTCGTTGGCATAGATCTTCGCCGGCAGGTTGGTCGTGTTGGAGAACTCCAGCGTGACGTGGCCTTCCCACTCGGGTTCGAGCGGGGTGACGTTGACGATGATGCCGCAGCGGGCGTAGGTCGACTTGCCCAGACAGATGGTGAGCACATCCTCGGGAATCCGGAAGTACTCTACCGTGCTGGCCAGCGCGAACGAGTTCGGGGGAACGATGCAGACGTCCCCGGTCACGTCCACGAAGCTTCGCTCGTCGAACGCCTTGGGGTCGACGGTGGCGGAGTAGATGTTCGTGAAGACCTTGAAGTTCCGCGCGCAGCGGACATCGTAGCCATAGCTGGACGTCCCGTAGGAAATGACCTTTTCATCGCCCCTGAGGCGCACCTGCTGCGGCTCGAAGGGTTCGATCATGCCCTGCGCCGCCATCTCGCGAATCCAGCGATCCGACTTGATCGTCACCGTGCCACCCCGATCTGCTGTGGTTGGGCCATGGTCTAGTCGTCCGTGATGCGGATCTCGGGCATGTCGGCGTCCGCACGTGCCTCAATGCCCCACAGCCGCGCCGCGAGATGCCGCGCGGCCTCCCGGTACAGACCGGCAATCTCGCCCGTCGGATCCTGCACAACGGTCGGCAGGCCACCGTCCGCCTGCTCCCGGATCTGCATGGCCAGCGGCAGCTCGGCAAGCACGGGCACACCGGTCTCGGCAGCAATCCGCGCCCCGCCTCCGGTACCGAACACGGCGCTCTCCCCGCCGCAGTGCGGGCAGCGGAAGACGCTCATGTTTTCGACCACGCCGAGCACGGGAATGTCGACCTTGCGGAACATCTCGATGCCTTTCTTGGCATCCAGCAGGGCGATGTCCTGAGGCGTGGTGACGATCACGGCGCCCGACACGGGCACCTTCTGGGACAGCGTCAGCTGGATGTCGCCGGTTCCCGGCGGCATATCCACCACGAGGTAGTCCAGATCGTCCCACAGCGACTGGTTGAGCAGCTGCTGCAACGCGCCGGAAACCATGGGCCCGCGCCAGACCATGGGCGTGTCCTCGTTCACCAGGAAGCTCATGGACATGGCCTGGATTCCATGGGCCTTGATGGGCTCGAAGTACTGCTGGTCCCTGACCTCGGGCCGCCGACCCTCGGCGACGCCGAGCATCATCCCCTGGCTGGGGCCGTAAATGTCGGCGTCGAGCAGACCCGTTCGCGCGCCTTCCCGATCCAGCGCCAGCGCCAGATTCACGGCGGTGGTGGACTTGCCTACGCCGCCCTTGCCCGAGGCAACGGCAATGATGTGCTTGACCCGGCTGAATCCTCTCCCCGGAGGTGCCTGAAACCGCAGATCGAGATCGACGGCACTCACCCCGAGAAAATCGGCCAGCTGCCCGGCAAGCCGGTCGCGGATACCGGCCGCGGGGTAGCCCAGGGTGACAGCAACCTGGTTGCCCGAGCTGAGCACCCTGGCGCCCAGCTCGCCCCACGAAACGTTGAGATACGGATCCGGAAATTGCTCGATTTTCATTAATGCACCGCGGCAGCGCCCTTGCGGGGCCCTGCCTGTGGTAAGACGCCGAAGGCGCGCATTATAGGTGAGTTACCGTTATAGTCCCGCTTTTTCGGACACCCCGAAGCGCTCACGCGCAGCCAACCATGACACGTCGCATCCTGGTCACCAGCGCCTTGCCCAACGCCAACGGCGCGATTCACATCGGTCATCTGCTGGAGCACATCCAGACCGACATCTGGGTGCGTTTTCAGCGTATGCGGGGGCACCTGGTGATCTACGTCTGCGCGGACGATACCCACGGCACGGCCACCATGCTCAAGGCCGAGGAAGAGGGAGTCGAGCCCGAACGGCTCATCGAGCGGATCCGCGCCGAGCATGCCAGGGACTTCCAGGGCTTTCTCGTGGCCCACGACAACTACTACTCCACCCATTCCCAGGAAAACCGCCATTACGCCGAGCTCATCTACCAGCGCCTGAAGGACGGCGGCCTGATCTTCACCCGGGAGGTGGCCCAGCTCTACGACCCCCAGCGGAAGCTGTTTCTCGCCGACCGTTTCGTCAAGGGCCGCTGCCCGCGCTGCGACGCCGAGGATCAGTACGGCGACAACTGCGAAGCGTGCGGCGCAACCTACGACGCCACCGAGCTGAAGGATCCGCGCTCGTTGATCTCCGGGGCGGTCCCCGTGCTGGAGCGCTCAGAGCACCACTTCTTCGATCTTCCCCAGTACACGGAAATGCTGAAAGCGTGGACGGCCGGCGGCGCGGTGCAGCCCGAGGTGCAGAACAAGCTGGCCGAGTGGCTCGACGCGGGCTTGAAGCCCTGGGACATTTCCCGGGACGCGCCGTACTTCGGCTTTCTGATTCCAGGGACTCAGGACAAGTACTTCTACGTGTGGATGGACGCGCCCATCGGCTACATGGCGAGCTTCCAGAATTACGTCTCCGAGCGCAAAGACGTCGATTTCGACACGTACTGGGAGCCCGAGGGCGACGCCGAGGTACATCATTTCATCGGCAAGGACATCGTCAACTTTCACGCGCTGTTCTGGCCGGCGGTGCTGGAGGGCGCCGGGTTCCGCAAGCCCACCCGTCTGCACGTTCACGGCTTTGTCACCGTCGAAGGGCGCAAGATGTCGAAATCGCGAGGCACGTTCGTCAACGCGTCCACCTACCTCGAGCACCTCAACCCCGAGTTCCTGCGCTACTACTACGCGACCAAGCTGAACGGAACCATCGACGACATGGACATCAATCTGGACGACTTCGTCCAGCGCGTAAACTCCGATCTGGTCGGTAAGGTCGTCAACATCGCCAGCCGCTGTGCCGGGTTCATCACCAAGCAGTTCGACGGGCGCCTGGCGGGCACGCTGCACGACGCCGAGCTGCAGGGGCGGTTCGTCGACGCCGCCGCGCCCATCGCCGAGCTCTTCGAAGCCGGCGACACCAGCAAGGCCGTGAGGGAAATCACGGCGCTGGCCGACCAGGCGAACCAGTACATCGCCCACCACGCGCCCTGGTCCATGATCAAGGAAGCGGGCCGAGAAGCCGAGGTCCAGGCGGTGTGCAGCCAGGGCATCAACCTGTTCCGCATCCTGGCGATCTACCTCAAGCCGATCCTGCCGCGGATGGCGAGCGAAGCCGAAGCCTTCCTCGAGATCGAACCGCTCGCCTGGAAGGATGTGGATGCGCCTCTGCTCGATCACCCGATCGGCGCGTTCAGGCCTCTGTTCACGAGAATGGAGAGGAAGGCCGTGGACCGGATGATCGAGGCGGGCCGGGAGGCGGGCTCCGAGCCCGTCCCGGACTCCGCCCCATCCAGCGAGGCGCCCGCCGAATCACAGCAGATCAGCATCGACGACTTTGCCAGGATCGACCTGAGAGTGGCGAAGATCAGCGCCGCGGAGCCCGTGGCAGGCGCCGACAAGCTTCTGCGGCTGACTCTGGATCTCGGCGATTCCAACCGCCAGGTCTTCGCCGGTATCAAGTCTGCCTACGAAGCACAGAGTCTGCAGGGCAGGCTGTGCGTCGTGGTTGCCAACCTCGCTCCGCGCAAGATGCGCTTCGGGGTATCCGAGGGGATGGTGCTCGCCGCCGGCCCGGGCGGAAAGGACATCTTCCTGCTGAGCCCGGACTCGGGCGCCGAGCCGGGCATGATCGTGCGCTGAGCCGCCATGGCTGAGCTCGCTCTCATTGTCGTCGGCGCTCTGCTCGTCAACAATTTCGTGCTGGCCCAGTTCCTCGGCCTGTGCCCGTTCATCGGCGTGTCCGGCAACTACGACACGGCGGTGGCCATGGGGTTCGCCACCACCTTCGTGCTGACCCTGGCGGCCGCCGTGAGCTACATGGCCTATCACTGGCTGCTGCTGCCTTTGGGGCTGGAGTTTCTGCGGGTCATCGTGTTCATCGTGGTCATCGCTGCCCTCGTCCAGCTGACGGAGGTTTTTCTGCGCAATACGAGCCCCGTTCTGCACAACGCCCTGGGCATCTACCTGCCGCTGATCACCACGAACTGCGCGGTTCTGGGCGTCGCCCTGCTGGCCATCAACCACAGCCTCTCCCTGCTGGGAACCGTGGCGTACGCCATCGGGGCGGCGGTGGGTTTCACGATGGTTCTGGTGGTCTTCGCGGCCATGCGGGAACGCCTCGCCCACGCCGAAGTGCCGGCGGCATTTCGCGGTGCGCCCATTACCCTGATCAGCGCGGGAATTCTCTCTCTTGCGTTCCTCGGGTTCGCGGGGCTCGGCAACTGATGGGCAGCGCAGGTCCCCCATGCTGACCGCTTTGGTACTGACTGCCGTGCTGACCGCCGTGGTGGCCGCCCTGGGGGCCGCGCTCGTCTGGGCGGACCGGCGCTACCCGCCGGATACGCGGACGCTGGTGGAGTCGATCGACGGTCTGCTCCCCCAGACCCAGTGCGCGCAGTGCGGATACCCCGGCTGCCGACCCTACGCCGAGGCCGTCGCCGCGGGCGCGGCCATCAACCTGTGCCCTCCAGGCGGTCCCGAGACACACCGGGCCCTCGCCCGGTTGCTCGGCCGCAGCGAAGAAGACCCACCGCAGGAGGCTTCCAAGCTCAAAGCCCGCATCCGAGAGGACGGCTGCATCGGCTGTTACCTGTGCGTGGAGGCATGCCCCGTGGACGCCATCGTGGGCGCGCCGCGCTATCTTCACACGGTCCTCGAGGCGGCGTGCACGGGCTGCGAGCTTTGCGTCCCGGCGTGCCCGGTGGACTGCATCGACATGACGCCCGCCCGGGAGGCTTCCCCCATCAGCCATCAGCCGCGCCGGCGATGGCCGGACCGGCAGAGCTCACCATGCATCAGGTGCGGAGCCTGCCAGCCCGCCTGCCCGGTGGGGCTGAGCCCCCAGGAGCTGCTCTGGTACGCCGGGGGCTCCTCCAGCGGGAGGCCTACCGGTCAGGCGGCCGCCGCGACCCGCGGCCTGGATCGCTGCATCGAGTGCGGGCTTTGCAACCCGGTCTGTCCCAGCAACATCGACCTCGTGGGCGTCTTTCGCCAAGCGCGACGAGCGCAGGCCGCAAGGCACGAAGCCGAACGGGACGCCGCCGATGCCAAGGCGCGGCATGCAAGACGCACCGAACGCCTCGAGCAGACGACCGCCAAGCGCGCTGAAGATCGCGAGCAGCGCATTGCCCGACGGAGCGGCAGGCAATGGCGGGCCTGAGCTCCCGCGGGATCATGATGGCCGTCTGCCTGGCGCTTTTGCCGGGCACCGCGACGATGATCTATTTCTACGGGGTCGGCGTGGTGCACAACCTGCTGCTCGCCGTGCCCGTCGGGCTGGCCGTCGAAGCCATCTGCCTGCAGTTGCAGCAGCGTTCCGTCGGCCGGACGCTGGCCGATGGCAGCACGGTACTCACGTGCGTGCTCATCGCGCTCGCCCTGCCGCCCGGCGCGCCCTTTGAAATTCTCTCCATCGCCGTCGTTGCGGCCGTAGCCCTGGCAAAACACCTTTACGGCGGGCTGGGGAGCAACCTGTTCAACCCCGCGCTCGTGGGGTACGCCGTCGTCCTGGTCTCGTTTCCCGTGGCGATGGCGAGCTGGCCCATCCCGATGGACGGCGAAACCGGCGCCACGGCGCTGGTGTCGATGAAGTACCGGGAGGGGCTCACCGTCGCGGAAGCGTGGCAGGGCGCACGCGGCTTCGGCGCCATCGGCGGCTACGGCTGGGAGTGGATCAACCTGGGCTTCCTCCTAGGCGGGGCTGTGCTCGTGTGGCGGCGGCTGGCGGCATGGCGCGTGCCGGCGACCATTCTGGCCACCATCGCCGTGCTGGCGGCCGCGTTCTGGGACGGCGGCAGCTCGACCAGCAGCGGGTCCCCGCTCTTCCACTGGTTCACCGGCTCCACGATGCTGACCGTCTTCTTCTTCGCAACGGACCCCGTTACGCACCCGGTTTCGCCGCGCGGTCAGATCGTCTTCGGCATCGTGGTGGGCACCGCGACCTTCTTGATTCGGGCCTTCGGTAACTATCCGGACGGCGCGGCATTCGCCATCCTCCTCGGCAACGCCCTCACGCCCTATCTCGACAAGCGTCTGCAGGAGGCGTCGGCAAATGCATAAGCTCGTGCTCATCGCGGCCGCCTGCGCGATGCTGCTCGCCCTCACCGATGCTTGGACGGCGGATCGCATCGCCCGGAACGCCCGCAGCCACGAGCTGAGCCAAATCACCGACCTGGCGGGAGCAGCGCCGCCTGCCGATACGACCTGGAATGAGGACGTCTGGGATTTCTGCAGCGGCACGAAACTCGCCCGCAGCTCGGCGGCGGGTTACGGCGGCCCGATCCGGTTGGTCGTCGGCGTGTCGCAAGGGCGCATCCTGGGCATCAGAGTCACCGCGCACCAGGAAACGCCCGGCCTTGCCGACTTCCTGCGCGAGCCCAAGCGCGGTTGGCTTGCCGCATTGAATGGCCGGACCGGACCGGAAACCGCGGCCGTCGATGCGGTAGCGGGGGCCACGATCACCAGCGAAGCGGTCGTCCGCGCGGTTCGCGACGCCATGGACCGGGCGCAGGACGCCAGCGCCGAGGGATGCCGCGCATGAGCGTCGCCAAGCCGTTCCGCAACGCCGCCATCGCCAGCAACCCGGCCTGGGCGCAGCTGCTGGGCCTCTGCCCCCTGCTCGCTGTCAGCACCAGCCTGGTCAACGCCCTGGCGCTGGGCGCGGCAAGCGCGTTCGTGCTTCTCGGCAGCAACATCACCATCGCCGCCATCCGCCGATGGATACCGGAGCTCGCCCGTCTTCCGAGTTTCGTGCTCGTCATCGCCACGTTCACGACGTGCGCGATGCTCCTGATGCAGGCCTACGCCTTCGAGCTGTATCTGCGAATCGCGCTGTTCGTCCAGATAATCGTCACCAACTGCATGATCCTCGGCCGGGTCGAGGCGTTCGCGAGCAGGCAGCCGGTGGGGCGCGCTTTCTTGGACGCGGCGGGCACGGCTTGCGGGTTCGCGCTGGCCCTGCTCGCCATGGGCGCCGCCCGAGAGCTCATCGGCCACGGCTCCCTGATGGCGGGAATGGAGCAGCTGATTCCCGGCTCGGAGTCATGGCGGTTGAACCTGTCGGAGAGCGGACGCGGTCTGCTCCTGGCGAGCCTGCCGCCCGGCGCTTTCATCATCGCCGGCCTGCTCCTCGGTGCGGGCAACGCGATTCTGCGCCGACCGAACCCAGCCCCATCCGGCTCCGCAGGAGAAAACTCAGCGTGAACAACGACAAACGCCGCGCCATCTTCGAGCGCCTACGGGCGGCCAACCCGGCGCCGACGACAGAGCTCGACTACCGCAACCCCTTCGAGCTGCTGATCGCCGTCATCCTCTCCGCCCAGGCCACCGACGTCAGCGTCAACAAAGCCACGGGCCCGCTGTTCGAGGCGGCCGGAACGCCGACCGAGATGAAGGCGCTCGGGCTGCGAAAGCTCAAGAGCTACATCAAGACCATCGGCTTGTTCAATACCAAGGCGGCCAACATCTTGAAGACCTGCGAGATGCTGCTCACGCAGCACGGCGGCGAGGTCCCGGAGGATCGCCAAGCCCTGGAAGCGCTCCCCGGGGTGGGACGCAAAACCGCCAACGTGGTTCTCAACACGGCGTTCGGGCACCCCACCATCGCCGTGGACACCCACATCTTCAGGGTCTGCAACCGCACCCGGATCGCGCCGGGCAAGAACGTCAATCAGGTGGAGCAGAAGCTGCTCAAGGTCGTGCCGGACGAGTTCAAGCGCGACGCGCACCACTGGCTGATACTGCACGGCCGCTATACCTGCATCGCGCGCAAGCCGCGCTGCGGATCATGCGTGATCGAGGATCTCTGCGAGTTTCGTCAAAAGACCGATCTCGAGGGCTGAGGTATCCGCGGCGCGGCCGCGCAGGCGGGCACTCAGGACGACTTTCTGAACCAGCCGATGCCGCGAGTTTTCACCGTCGACGAAGCCGCGCCCTGCAGCGCCTTTCCGGGCGCGGCGCCCGCTCGCCCGAGCAGACCGTCCTGCTTGGCGCGCAGCTCGCGTATCTTCTTCTCGATGATCAGGTCCTCTTTCTGCCGCTGCCGGACGGCTGCCGCGATGTCGACACCGCAGCGCGTGCAGTGAGCGGCTTCCAGCTGCATGTGCCCGCAGCGCGGGCACTCCGTGTGAGCAGCGGTGATGTCGCGCAGGGTCGCGTCGGATTTACCGGACCTGTCCACCCGGAAGTCCGCCACGTTGTTGCGGGTCTTCGGCGTGAGGTCTTTGACCCGGCATATGGCGCCCAGGCTGGCTAGACGCTCCTGCAGCTCCATGGCCTGCCGATGGCTGAGTTGACTCTTGATGACCACCGTCCGGCCGCTGAAAAGCTGCGCGGCTTTGCGGTCGTCGATGTCGAGTTCGCAGGCCAGCTTTGCCCGCACGATGTCCCTATTCGCCTGCGGGGAAACCTCACCGCTGAACAGCACTTGATAGTTGTTCATCGATTACTCCGAAAGCTTTCGTCCTCTCCTTGCGCCCAAGCGCAGGCGGAGGGCGTTAAGGCGGATGAAACCCGCCGCGTCGGCCTGATGGTACGCCCCCCCGTCGTCCTCGAAAGTGACGACGTTCGCATCGTACAGGCTCTCCTCCTGCGACATCCGTCCCACGACGGATACCGCACCCTTGTACAACTTGAGCCTAACCCGACCCGAGACGGGTTTCTGTGATTCGTCTATCAGCGCTTGGAGGACTTTTCTCTCAGGAGACCACCAGTAGCCGTTGTAGATGAGCGTCGCGTACCGGGGCATGAGCTCGTCCTTGAGATGGGTGACTTCCCGGTCCAGCGTGAGGGACTCGATGGCGCGGTGGGCCTTGAGCAGCAGAGTTCCCCCCGGTGTCTCGTAGCAGCCTCGGGACTTCATCCCGACGAAGCGGTTCTCCACGATGTCGCTGCGACCGATACCGTGGGCGCCCCCCAGGGAATTGAGCCTGGCGAGCAGATCGGCCGGTCCGAGCTTCTCGCCGTCGACGGCCACGGGATCGCCCTGCAGGAAATCGATCTCGACGAGCTGCGCCTCGTCCGGCGCCTCCTCGGGCGCCACCGTCCAGCGCCACATGTCGGCATCCGCCTCCTGCCAGGGATCTTCTAGGTTGTCGCCTTCGTAGGAGATGTGGAGCAGGTTGGCATCCATGGAGTAAGGAGACTTGGCGCCGCGCTGATAATCCACGGGGATCTGGTGCTGCTCGCAGAACGCCATCAACGCCTCCCGGGAATTGAGATCCCACTCGCGCCACGGCGCGATCACCCGAATGTCCGGATTCAGCGCGTATGCTCCGAGCTCGAAGCGGACCTGGTCGTTGCCCTTGCCGGTTGCTCCGTGAGCGACGGCCTCCGCGCCGGTTTCAGCGGCGATCTCGACGAGACGCTTGGCAATCAGAGGCCGCGCAATGCTCGTCCCGAGCAGGTACTCGCCTTCGTAGAGAGTATTTGCGCGGAACATCGGGTAGACGTAGTCGCGCACGAACTCGTCGCGCAGATCCTCGATGAAGATCTCCTGCACGCCCATGGCCTGGGCCTTCGCCCTGGCAGGCTCCACCTCCTCACCCTGGCCGATGTCCGCGGTGAACGTCACCACCTCGGCACCATAGGTTTCCTGCAACCAGCGGCAGATCACGGAGGTATCCAGGCCACCTGAGTATGCCAGCACAATCTTCATCGTCACGTTTCCCCCGAGTGCGGTCGCCGAGAAAAAAGGGTCGCAATCTTAAGTAACTTGAGCAGGGCCCGCCAGCCGCCGTCCCGCGGGAAACCCTTCCGGCCGGGTGCCTTCCCGCTTCCGGCGCGCAAAGTCGCGTCAAAGCCGTGTTAATGTGCCCGCATGGAGATGGCGGATCGTTTTCGGGGTTTTCTGCCGGTGGTGGTCGATCTGGAGACGGGAGGCTTCGATCCCGGCTCCCACGCCATTCTGGAGATCGCAGCCGTGCAGCTGCGTTTCGATCGCGGGCGGATCGCGCCGGACCGGAAGTGGCATCAGGCCGTGGAGCCCTTCCCGGGCAGCCGGGTGGAGGCCGCTTCGTTGAAGGTGACCGGCATCGACCTGAAGGATCCCAACCGGCAGGCGGCACCGGAGAACGATGCGTTGAGGGGTCTTTTCCGGGAAGTGCGCCGGGCCGTGCGAGAAGCCGGCTGCACGCGTGCCATTCTGGTCGCGCACAACGCCGCGTTCGATCAGCAGTTTCTCAACAATGCCCTTGCGCGCCAGCAGATCAAGCGCAGCCCTTTCCATCCGTTCAGCTTCATCGACACCGCGTCTCTGGCCGCGGTGACTTACGGTCACACGGTGCTCAGCGAAGCCTGCGCGCGTGCGCACATCGAGTTCGAGCCGGCCCGGGCACACAACGCGCTCTACGACGCCGAGCGAACGGCCGAGCTTTTCTGCGCCATCGTGAACGCCTGGGGGCGTCCGCGTTGAACGATCGTCACTCCGTCTCGGCGGCTTCTTTGATCAGAGGCTCGAGCTCACCCGCCTGGAACATCTCGGTGATGATGTCGCAGCCTCCGACGAGCTCGCCGCGCACCCAGAGCTGGGGAAAGGTCGGCCAGTTCGCGTAGCCCGGCAGCGCGGCTCTGATTTCCGGGTTGTCGAGGACGTCCACGTAGGCAAATCGCTCTCCGCAGGCGACCAGGCACTGAACCGTCTGGGCAGAAAATCCGCACTGCGGTGCGCCCGGGCTGCCCTTCATGTAAAGCAGAATCGGATGTGTCGCGATCTGCTCCTCTATGGTGGCGATCACTTCTTCGCTCATTGCTCGTCAACCCTCGACGCGAATTGCGCTTGGCATGGAATGCCGACATTCTACCCTCCGATCAGGCCGCGCAACAGGGAGCCGGAGCGCAGTCCATCAAGGCGCGGATCGGTGCACGGAGGGAACATGCCGACCGAAACGGGAACGAGCGAGTTCGATGTCGAGATCGATCGCACCAACACGTCGAGCTCCAAATGGGACAAGTACGCAGGCCGCGACGTGCTCCCTTTCTGGGTCGCGGACATGGATTTCGCCATGCCGTCATTCATCCGCGCGGCCATCGCGGAGCGCCTCGCGCATCCCGTGCTGGGATACACGCGCACTCCTGACGCTGCGGTGCAGGCGTTCCAGAACTGGCTCGAGCGCTGCTATGGCTGGGAAGTGCCCGAGGAGTGGCTGGTCTGGATACCCGGGGTGGTGACAGGATTCAACCTGGCCGCGCGCGCGGTGGCCGAGCCCGGGGGCTCCGTTCTCATTCCCACACCCGTCTACTACCCGTTTCTGTCGACCCCCCGCCATGCAGGCCAGGACTCCATCGAGGTCCCGCTCGTGAGAGACGGCGAGCGATGGGCCATGGACTTCGACGCCATGAGCGCCGCTTGCCGCAACGGGACACGGCTGTTCATGCTGAGCAACCCGCAGAACCCGACGGGCCGCGCGTATACCGAGGAGGAGCTGTCCGAGCTCGCGGCGTTCTGCCTGCGCCACGACCTCTACCTATGCTCGGACGAGATTCACGCAAGCATCATTCTGGCGCCCGAGGCTCGTCACATTCCCATTGCCGCCATCGCTCCGGAAATCGCCGAGCGCACCATCAGCCTTTACGCCGCCACCAAGACCTACAACATTCCCGGCCTCGGCTGCGCGGTGGCGGTGATCGCCGATGCGCGCCTGCGACGCGACTTCCGTCGGGCCATGGGGGGGCTCGTCCCGGGTATAGGACCGCTGGCCTACGCGGCTTCAACCGCTGCCTTTGCAGACGCCAGCGATTGGACGACGCGCCTGATCGACTACCTGCGCGGCAATCACCAGCGCGTGCGCGAGGTGGTCGGCGAGCGAATGACGCCCGTCGAGGCCACCTATCTCGCCTGGATCGATCTCACCGATCTCGGCTTTGCCGATCCCGCCGCTCGCCTGGAAGCATTCGGCATTGGTCTTTCCGAAGGGGCGGACTTCGGCGGGGCCGGGTACGTGCGTTTCAACTTCGCCTGCCCTCGATCCCTGCTCGACCGCGGCCTGGCACGCTTTCGAGATGCGCTCGCCCGGTTGGACGCAGCGCAGAGGGCGGGTGCGTCGCCCGATTGAACTGACCACTCCCCTGCAGTACGATTCAGCGTTTTTCCGGGCAGCAACAGCTGCCTGGAATGGTTTTGGGGAGGCGAAAATCTTCCCTACGACGATCCGCAGGCAGCACATGACGCACCTCATGAACAACTATGCCCGCCTACCCGTGGCGTTCGCCCGGGGTAGCGGCGCGTATCTCGAGGACACGTCCGGAAAGCAGTATCTGGACGCTCTCAGCGGCATCGCCGTCTGCGGCCTGGGGCACGCCCATCCCCGGGTCACGCGCGCCATCGCCGAGCAGGCGGAAACGCTTCTCCACACTTCCAACCTCTACGAGGTTCCCCTGCAGGAGCGGCTGGCCGATCGGCTCTGCGAGATCTCAGGCATGGACCGGGTCTTCTTCGGCAATTCCGGCGCCGAGGCAAACGAGGCGGCCATCAAGATCGCCCGGCTCTACGGCCACAAGCGGGGAGAAAAGCGACCCACCATCGTGGTCGTGGACAACAGCTTTCACGGCCGCACCATGGCAACGCTGACGGCGACGGGAAACCGCAAGGTGCAGGCGGGCTTCGAGCCCCTGCTGGCCGGATTCGTCCGCGCTCCTTTCGACGACCTGGACTCGGTTCGCGAGATCGCGGGCAACAACGGCGACGTGGTCGCCGTGATGGTGGAGCCCATTCTCGGCGAGGGGGGCATCATCCTGCCGAACGACGACTATCTTCCCGGGCTGCGAGAGATCTGCGACCAGCATGAGTGGCTGCTCATCCTGGACGAGGTCCAGACGGGCAACGGCCGCACCGGCCGCTACTTTGCCTACCAGCACGCCGACGTGCTCCCGGACGTGGTGACGACGGCCAAGGGTCTCGGCAACGGCGTGCCCATCGGTGCCTGCCTGGCCCGTGGTCAGGCGGCGGAACTGCTGGTCCCGGGCACCCACGGCTCCACGTTCGGCGGCAACCCGCTGGTCTGCGCCGCGGCCCACGCGGTGCTGGACGCGCTGACGGAAGACGGGCTGATCGAGCGCGCCGCCAGCCTCGGCGAAAGAATCGCAGCCGGCCTGAAGCAATCCCTGGCCGGCAACAACCGGGTCGTCGACATCCGGGGTCGCGGCCTGATGATCGCGGTGCAGCTCAACGAGCCATGCGGCAGGCTGGTGAAGGCGGGCCTGGAGGCCGGGATTCTGATCAACGTGACCCGAGACGACACCGTCAGGCTGCTTCCGCCGCTGACTTTGAGCGACGCCGAGGCCGACCAGCTGGTAGAGCTGGTGAGCGGTCTCGTCTCCGCCTGACCCGCGGAACCTGCCACCATGGCCAAGCGCGACTTCCTCACCCTTCTCGACTGTTCCGGCGACGAGCTGAGCGCGCTCGTGGCGCGAGGCCGGGAACTCAAGCAAAACCTCGCCCGACGTGACCGACCGTTACTCGGGCACACGGCGGTGCTCATCCTCGCCCTGAACTCGACCCGCACCCGGGTGGGGTTCGAGACCGGCATGAATCAGCTCGGCGGCCACACCGTCGTTCTCAACCCAGAGGACACCCAGCTCGGCCGCGGCGAGCCTATCGAGGACATGGCTCGGGTGCTTTCCGAGATGGTGGACGTGATCATCATTCGAACCCTCGAGCAGACGGACATCGAACGCTTCGCCCGCGCGGCCAGCGTCCCGGTGATCAACGCCATGAGCGCGAAGTATCATCCCTGTCAGCTGCTCGCCGATGTTCAGACCTTCGAGGAGCTGCGCGGTCCCATCGCGGGGCGCACGGTGGCGTTCGTGGGCGATGGCCACAACATGTGCCACTCCTACATCAACGCGGCCCGGCAATGGGGCTTCAACCTGAAGATAGCCTGTCCCGAAGGCTACTCACCCGACCCCTCGGTGCTCGGCTCCACAAACCGGGCAAGCCTGGTTGAATCCGCCCGGGAGGCCGTGGAGGGAGCCGACCTGGTGGTCACCGACGTCTGGTCTTCAATGGGCCAGGAGGAGGAAGCCGCCCGGCGCCGCGAGCAGTTCGCGCCGTTCCAGGTCAACGAGACGCTGCTGGACCATGCTCCGGACCACACCGTCTTCATGCACTGCCTGCCCGCCCATCGGGGCGAAGAGATCAGCGACAAGCTCTTGGACGATCCCCGCTCCGCGGTCTGGCAGGAAGCAGGCAACAGATTGCACAGCCAGAAGGCGCTGCTCGAGTTTCTGATTCTGGGGGAATTTCCAGGCTCGTCCGGCGGTTGATTTCAAGCCGGAGGACGGCTGGGCGATTACCGCAGCGGGATCGCGCTCTGGGCATCCATGCCCTGCAGGTAGTCCACCCCGATCTCGGCCAGCCGGGCGCGGACCTCCTCGTCCTCGACGAACTCCGCGATGGTCTTCTTGCCCATGTAGTGACCGATCTCGTTGATCGAGCGAACCACGGCGTAGTCGCCGGGATTGGCCGCGATCTCCCGGACGAACACGTCGTCGATCTTCACGTAGTCTACGGGCAGGCGGCGCAGGTAGGCATAGGACGCGCGGCCCGACCCGAAGTCCTCCAGGGCGAAACGGCAGCCGATGATCTTCATGCGGTTCATGAACTCCACCGCGTTCTCGATGTTGGCAACCGCCACCGACTCGGTGATCTCGAAGCAGATCTTGCTGGTCGGGACCTGGCAGGCGGAGAACCGCTCCAGAACGAAGTCCGAGAACGTCGGCTCGTTCAGCGAGCGATCCGACAGCCGGATCGCGAAACCGCCGAAATGATCCAGGCTGTCCTTGTGAGCCGCCATCCAGTCGAGACACCAGGCCACAGTCCAGCGGTCCAGGGCGGGCATGCGTTCGTGGCTTTCCGCCGCATCCTGGAATTTCTCGGGGGCCATGATCCCACCTTCCTCGTCGCGCATGGTCAGCTGCACTTCGTAGTGCGTATCGACGCCGTTGCGCGCGCCGCTCATCGGGGCGATCTGGCGGAAACTCACGATAAGGCCCTCACCGGCCATGGCTTCATCCAGCCTGAAGGCCCACGCGGCTTCCCCGTGGCGCCGCAGCTGCGCAATCTCCCCGATCTCGAACTCCTTGATCTGATTGCGACCCGACAGCCTGGCCGCCCGGCATGCCCTTTCGGCATAGTGCATGACCGCATTTGCCGACTCGGACTGCGTATCCATACTCACCAGCCCGATGCTGGCGGAAAGCGCCTGCTGGCCGCTGCTCACGCGCAAGGGATCGTCGCCGAGCGCCTTGAGGATCTGCTCGGCAATTTCCATCGCGGCCGGCCCGCTCGTGCGTTCGAGAAGAATGCCGAAGCGGTCCGCGTCGACGCGGCCGATGTCCGCCGGCCGACCAATGAGCGCCCTGGTCAGAACGTCCGCGGCGCCCTTTAGCAGCTCGTCGGCGCCCGCATCTCCCGTATCCGACCGCACCGCCTCGACGCCTTCCAAGTCGATGAGCATCAGGGCGTGATCCACGCCATCCGCCCTCGACCTCTTCAGAGCCTTGTCGAGCCGCCGCTCGAACTCCCGCCGGTTGACGAGCTGCGTCAGCGCATCCCGACCGGACTGGTCGGCAAGCCTGCCGTGCACGGTCTCCAGCATCCGTTCCGCCGCGCGCTCCACGAGCGGCATGTCGAAGTCGCTCAGCAGGGTCATCCGAGCTTCGTGCAGGTTGTCCGCCATCTCGGTCAGCGTGAGTTCCCGCTCCTTCCTCCCGTTGCGGTTGGCCAGAACAAAGCCGCTCGACTCATCGCCGACGAAGGCCACGACCAGAATCAATGGGCGTCCCTGGGCGTCATCCGTGGCGATCCAGTCCCCCGCCTGCAGGGTCCGGGCTCGGCTCAGCGACTTGGCCCAGCTCCGCTGCATTTCCTGTTGCGCGGCTTCGAGTTCCGCATCCGACTCCGGAAGAAGCCTGGCAATGCCCAGCGCGTCCGCCACGCCGTCCGCCGCAACGCTGACGGTCTTGACGGGTGCCGGCTTGCCGTCGGCCTTCGCCCGCAACACCTTCGCGATGTCGAGAAGCAGAGGCTTGCGCAGACCCGGATCGAAGGAGATGCTGATCAGGCCGTCGGCAACCTGCCGCAGCAGCTGCTTGAGGTCGGAGGCGTCCCTGCCGCCCTGCTCGGGCTCGGCGACGAACTCGGCCCACAGCCGTTCGATGACGGCGACCCGCTCCTCCCACTGAGCGCTTCCCGCACCCATTCGCAGGCAGGTATGTACCATCAGGTTGCGCCACCCGGGATTCAGCAGCTTGAGTATCGGCTCCGGGACCTCTTTGCCCGCCATCTTCGGAGCCAAGGCATTCACGACCGCTTTTCGAGCCCGGGTCAGGCGCTGCTGTCCCTCGCTGGCGCGCACGATGCGCTCCATGTTCCCACGGTAGTTCCGGATCTGCTCATCCACCAGCGGATTCAGCTCGGCGACCGCCTCTTCAAAGATGCCGCCGTCCCCGGAGTAGCCGTCTGCGACACGCTCCACGAGCGCATCCACGCGACCGCTCAGCTCACGCGCCTTCGCTTCCCGGGAATCCGCGATGCCGCTGAGACGGGCAAGCTGATTGAGCATGATCTCGGCCGGGTGGGGCCGGTCGGGATCCCCTCCAGGGAAACCAGGGTTGTGTACCGCCAGCTTGTAGAGAGTCACTTCCAGGCGCCGGACCCAGTTCAAGCTGCCTTGGCTCAAGAACCGGTCCTCACAGATGGAGTCGATGAGGCTTTCGAGCACCCGAAAACGGTCCAGGTCACTCTCGCCGAGGCTTCTGTCGCCGTCGGCCGCACCCAGCTCCTGCACCAGGCGCTGACAAACGGTGGCCCGGTCGCCTTGACCTCCCGGCCCCAGCGCGCCCAGCACCCGGAGGATCTCCTCGCTGCCGAACGGGTTGGCTGCGCCGCCCCCGGCTGCCTGCCGCGGTTCGCCCCCCTCGCCTTCAAGCTGCTGCCTGGCGACGCGCTCGAGTTTCACAATGCTGCGGGCAGTGGCGTAGACCTCGCGCGGCGCGGGGCCAACCTGCTCCGCTTCCGGCTCATCGTGCGTAGCCAGCTTCACGCCCACCGCGGCTTCCTCCTCGGCGTCCGGCTCGTCGCCGGAAGCCTCGCCGTGCCGGGCGGACCCCGGTACGTATTCGTGAAGCGTCAGGTCGTCGTCGCGGGCCGGCTCCTGGAGAGCGCTGATCGCTTCGAGGGCTTCTTCCGTAGGAAAGATCTCGCATTCGGAAAGCAGCTCGCCAAGGCCGTGATAGAAGTCGTTGAGCGCCGGAAGCAGCGCCGCCTGAAAGCCTTCGAAGACGTGGGTTCGGATCCGCGGGGTCAGCTCCAGATCCTTCAGCGCGCCGTCGAACGCCCAGGTAATGGCAGCAGGTCCCACGGGCACCACTTCCTTGTGCCGCCAGGGCGGCTCGACGAGCCCGAGACGTGCGCGAAGATCGCGCAGGTCGTCCCGGTAGCGGCTTTCGGCTTTGGCAACGACCTCGGCGACGTCCAGCCAACCGTCGAACTTGTCACTTCCGGCCTGCTCGTGCTCACGCCGGATCGCCTCCTCCCTGCGCGAGCGCAGGGGGGCAATGTCCTCGAGCTGCGCGACGTTGGATATCTGCCGAAGCACGCCGCCAATGAAGTCGTTGCGGATCTGGTTGCGGTACTTCTCGATCAATTCCCGGCCCGAATCGTAGATCTCGCCCAGGCCGTCGCCGAGGCTCGCCAGCGTCTTCTCGCGCAGATCTTCCTCGATCAGCTCGAAGCACTTCTGACAGAGCGCATCGAGGGTCGGCTGGGTGATCCGACGCATCTTGCGCCGTATTTCATCGGCATCCTCGTGTGAGATGCGCTGGGGGGCGACCGGGGCTTGCGGGCTCTCCACATCGTCCGGAGGGTCTTCGTCCAGGGGCTGGCTGTTCTCCCCGGACGGGTTGCCTGCGGCCTCGAATGCCATCAGGGTATCGTAGGCATCGTCGGGCAGACCGCCGGGGAAGTGAACGCCCATGCCCTCGCCCGAACCCAGTATGCGGGCTACGCGAGCCTGGGTGCGAAAGTGCTTCTGACCCCCGGGCAAAGCCACCGAGAAGTGCAGCGCCACGGTGTCGCCCGGCTTGGCGTCCGCCCCGGTGGCGTCGAGCGATCCGGGCCCGCCGTTGCCTACCAGAAGCATCCCGTCACGACAGAAGTTGCTGATCGTGCACAGCCACGATCTGCCCTGAGCCGGATGCATCAGAGCAGAAAGCGAGATCGGATACCTGGGATAGCGTCGCCGATTTTCCAAAACTGCAGCGTCCTTCTGCGAGGAGGCCCTACCTCTTTGCTAGCCTAGTTACTGTTGTTCTCATCCGCTCACACCAACACGCTGATTTGGTCACGGCCGCCCGATTTCGCCCGGTAGACGGCCAGATCTGCGCGCTGGATCACATCCTCCACACGCTCACCCGAGCGAAAGCTCGACACGCCGATGGATACGGTCAGGTGGTATTCGCCGCCCTGAGCGGAGATCGGCAGGTTGCGCGTGCGTTTACACAGCCGCTCGGCCACGATCGTGGCGTCGTTGATGTCGGCACCGACGAGCACGAGCAGAAATTCTTCGCCGCCGATCCTCGCAACGTAGTCGATGCTGCGGACCACGCTGGTTGCCAGCTTGCCGAAATCACACAGCGCCCGGTCTCCGCTTTGGTGGCCGAACCGGTCATTGATCCGCTTGAAGTGATCCAGGTCGCAGTAGAGCACGGCAAAGCCCAGGCGGCCGCGGTCGGCAACGGCCTTCTGCTGGGCCAGCGCATCCATGATGTAACGCCGGTTGTACAAGCCGGTGAGCTCGTCGCGCATGGCCAGCTCAGATAGCCTTTCCATGGCCTGCTTGAGCCGCTCGCGGCGGTGGGCGAACGCATTGCGCAGAGCCGTCACCTCACCACCCATGACCGTCATCACGATGAGCATGAGGGCGAAGGCGACCACCACCATGCCCTCCGTGGAGAGGCCGGGCGAGGTCTCGTCGATGAAGCGCATGTCGTTCTGGATCAGCGCGCCGAGGACATAGGTGAACCAGGTCACCGTCCCCACCGCGAGGACGTGTTTGCGCTCGAGATGCAGCGCCGTGTAGAGCACGCCGAACAGCGGCACGACCAGCATCAGGGGCCGCAGGGAAGCCGGAACGACAAGGGCGGTCGCAACCACACCCACGTTGCACCACAGCGCTTTGAAGAACGTCAGGTATCCCCTGTCGAACCGTGCGCTGGGCACGTCGAAAACCACCAGAGCCGCCAGGACGACGCTCCAGAGGGTCAGCAACGTGTAGAACACCGGCGGACCGGTATCCAGATAACCGAAACGAAACAGCATGACGCAGAAAAGCAGATATCCCGTCATGGCGACGAGAGATGCCACTATTCGCACCAGCTTCGTTCCGGCGATTTGAAGCGCGGAAAGCAATGCTATTCCCTGCAAATCTCCTAGCTGAGCTGAATTCTAGGGAATCTGCACGAAGCCAATACAGGACGTGGTACCGCCTTGGCGGCGGGAATCGCGCGCCAGGCCCGCCTTTTTGGCTAAAACGTGACGCGGGACAAACTTTCTCAGAGGAGCGTCCTGGCCACGGCGGCGCGCCAGCCCTTGAGCAGGCTCTCCCGGCGTGCCGGGTCCATGGCAGGCAGAAACTCCCGCTCGAGGTTCCAAAGCCTTGCCGCCGAGTCCAGATCCTCGACCAACCCAGCGCCAAGCGCCGCCAGGATGGCGGCTCCCAGCGCCGTGGTCTCGGTGATCTCGGGACGCTCCACCGGGAGGTTCACCACATCGGCAAGGCACTGGCACAGCCAGTCGTTGACCACCATGCCACCGTCCACGCGGAGGTTGTCGACGACGGCTCCATCCGAGGCCATGGCGGCGATGAGCTCGTGGCTCTGAAAGGCCACGGCCTGCAGCGTGGCGGTGATCAGCTGGTCGCGGGTGGTCGCCAGGGTGAGCCCGGACACCAGACCCCGGGCTTCGGGCGCCCAATGAGGTGCTCCGAGGCCGGTGAACGCCGGCACCAGAAAGACGCCTGCGGTATCTCCCTGGGCGCGGATGGCCGCGGCCTCCGTGTCCGCCGCATCGACAACCAGCCCGAGCTGGTCTCTCAACCACTTGACCGCGACCCCTGCCGAGAAAATGCTGCCCTCGAGCGCGAAAGTGATCTCCCCGTCGAGGCGATAGGCCACGGTAGTGAGCAGCTGCTGCTGCGAGCGCAGCTGCTCTGCCCCGGTGTTGATCATGGCAAAGCAGCCCGTCCCGTAGGTGCTCTTCGCCATTCCGGGGTTGAAGCAGCCCTGCCCGATCAACGCCGCCTGCTGGTCGCCGGCAATCCCGCAGATCGGTATCGGCGCGCCGAACCACTCCGGGTCGGCCACGCCGAAGTCATCCGCGCTGTCCCTGACCGCAGGCAGCATCGCCGCGGGGATGTTGAAGTAGTTGAGCAGCCGCTCGCTCCACGTCTGCCCGGCAATGTCGAACAGCATGGTGCGTGACGCGTTGGAGGCATCGGTGGCGTGGTGCCGGCCCTTGGTAAGCCGCCAGACGAGGAACGTATCGACCGTGCCGAACGCCAGCGCGCCCGACTCGGCCTGCTCGCGCGCGCCGGAAACGTTGTCGAGAATCCAGGCGAGCTTCGTTGCGGAAAAATAAGGGTCGATGAGCAGGCCCGTGGTCTCGGCCACCGCTTCCGCCAGGCCATCGAGGCGCATCAGCTCGCAGCGATCGGCGGTGCGGCGGTCCTGCCAGACGATGGCGTTGTGCGGGCAGCGGCCGGTCTGGCGATCCCAGACCAGGGTGGTTTCCCGCTGGTTGGTGATGCCGATGGCGGCGATGTCCTCTCCCTTCAGACCCGCGCTGGCCAGCGCTTCGCGCCCCGCCAGCAGCGTGGTCCGCCACAGAACTTCCGGGTCCTGTTCCACCCAGCCGTCCGCCGGGAAGGTGTTGTCGAACTCGTGCTGGCCTACGCCCACCACCCGACCGGTGAGGTTGAAAATGATGGCTTTGGAGCTGGAGGTTCCCTGGTCGAGGGCGAGTAGATGGCTCATGAGGAGAGTCCGGTACCACGAAAACCGGCCACAATATATAGTGGTCGCCCCGGTTCGGCGAGAGGCGCGACGGCAGAAAATGTCCGCCGTCCGGGTGGCCCACAGCATATCCACAACGTATCCCCAGCTAATTCCTTGCAACCCTCCTGCAATCGAATTATCTTGTGTGGTCTTGGGTTCGAATCGGCTGAAAAACCCAACATGTTGCGGTTATGAGCATTGACTCGGTCAATTTATTGACTGCCAGTCTCAGGGGAGCCAGTCGCCGCAGCAGCAAGTCAGCGAAGCGCCTGACCACGCGAGCCATACAGAAATCTGTTCGGAGGGGACCTATTTCTGCCGGAGCCGCTAATACTAGGTATTGTGTTTCCACGGTCGCCGCCGCACGTCCCTCTCGCGGCACGACCGGGGCACTGCGACCGTGGAAACCTGCGGTCGACCCGGTGCGAGCGAGTTCAACGGTTCAGGCGTTTTTGAAACAGCGAGCAGGAGCGCACAACTAGCAATGCAAAGCGACAACCAACCCATTTCCGGCACTGCCACCCCGTCCGATCCGCAGGCGACGGCGACCGCCATGGCAACGGCCCAGCCGCTGCCCCCGAGCATCGCCGCCACGGCCCCGGGGGAGATCAAGGTCATCAAGCGCAACGGCGCGGTCGTGCCATACAACGACGACAAAATCGCCGTGGCTCTCACGAAAGCATTCCTGGCCGTCGAGGGCGGCACCGCCGCCGCCTCACCGCGAATCAGAGAGCTCGTTGCCGAGCTGACCTTGCAGGTCTCGGCCACGTTCAAGCGCCGGTTCCCGTCCGGGGGGACCATCCACATCGAAGACATTCAGGATCAGGTGGAGCTGGTCCTCATGCGCTCCGGTGAGCACAAGGTGGCGCGCGATTACGTTCTCTACCGCGAGGAGCGCGCGCGTGCCAGGGCCGCAGACGTGGTGCAACCAGCCAGCAACGCCCTCAACGTGGTGCAGGAAGACGGCAGCCGCGAGCCGCTCGACCTGGATAGAATTCGCAAGCTGGTGGGCGAAGCCTGTGTCTCGCTCAGCGACGTCGAGGCCGATCGGATCATCGACGAGGCCATGTCCAACATGTACGACGGCATCTCGGCCAAGGACGTCGCGACGGCCCTGCAGATCGCGGCCCGAACGCTGGTCGAGGAAGAGCCGAACTACACCTACGTGACCGCTCGCCTGCTGCTCGACGAGCTGAGGACCGAGGCGTTCCGTTTTCTCGAAGTCAATGCCGAAGGCGAGCACAGGGCGACCCAATCCGAGGTCGGCGGCTACTATCCCGCGGCGCTGGCCGCCTTCATCGAGAAGGGCATCGAGCTGCAGCTCCTGGATCCGGTGCTGGCGACATTCGACCTTGCGGCTCTCGGCGGAGCCATCAAGTCGGAACGGGACCTCAAGTTCACTTACCTGGGCCTGCAGACGCTTTACGACCGCTACTTCATCCACTCGAACGACGTGCGGTTCGAGCTGCCTCAGGTTTTCTTCATGCGCGTCGCCATGGGGCTCGCCGTGCAGGAAGACGACATCAACGCCCGAGCCATCGAGTTCTACGACCTGTTGTCGTCGTTCGACTACATGAGCTCCACGCCGACGCTGTTCAATTCCGGAACGCTCCGGCCGCAGCTGTCGTCGTGCTTCCTCACGACGGTGCCGGACGATCTGGAAGGCATCTACGGAGCGATCCGGGACAACGCCATGCTGTCGAAGTGGGCGGGCGGTCTCGGCAACGACTGGACTCCGGTGCGGGCGCTGGGCTCCTACATCAAGGGAACCAACGGCAAGTCCCAGGGCGTCGTGCCTTTCCTAAAGGTGGTCAATGACACGGCGGTGGCCGTGAACCAGGGGGGCAAGCGCAAGGGCGCGGTATGTTCCTATCTGGAGACCTGGCACCTGGACATCGAGGAGTTCCTCGAGCTGCGCAAGAACACGGGCGACGACCGGCGCCGCACCCACGACATGAACACGGCCAACTGGATTCCGGATCTGTTCATGCAGCGCGTGACCGAAGGTGAGGACTGGACGCTGTTCTCGCCCAGCGACGTGAGGGACCTTCACGACCTTTACGGGCAGGCGTTTGCCAAGCGCTACGAGCAATACGAGGAGATGACGCGCACCGGGGAGCTCAAGCTGTTCAAGCGGGTCAAGGCTCCGGAATTGTGGCGCAAGATGCTCTCGATGCTGTTCGAGACGGGCCATCCGTGGATCACTTTCAAGGACGCCTGCAACGTGCGTTCACCGCAGTCCCACGTTGGCGTGGTGCACTCTTCCAACCTCTGCACGGAAATCACCCTGAACACCAACGGCGAAGAGATCGCGGTGTGCAACCTCGGCTCGGTGAACCTGGTGCAGCACGTCCGCGACGGGGAGCTCGACACGCGCAAGCTCAAGCAGACCGTTCGCACCGCGGTGCGCATGCTCGACAACGTGATCGACATCAACTACTACTCGGTGCCCCAGGCGCGGAACTCCAACATGCGGCATCGCCCCATCGGGCTCGGCATCATGGGTTTCCAGGATGCTCTGTACAAACTGCGTATACCTTACGCCAGCGAAGATGCCATCACCTTCGCCGACCGTTCGATGGAAGCCGTCAGCTATTACGCCATTGACGCTTCCTGCAAGCTGGCCAAGGAGCGCGGTGCCTACGCGAGCTTCTCCGGCTCGCTGTGGAGCCGCGGCATCCTGCCCATCGATTCGCTGAAGCAACTTCATCAGGAACGTGGCGCCCAGTACCTGGATGCCAATTTCGACGCCACCATGAACTGGGACAAGCTGCGCGGCCGCGTGCAGATCAACGGCATGCGCAACTCGAACGTCATGGCCATTGCCCCCACGGCAACCATCGCCAACATCACGGGCGTCTCCCAGTCCATCGAGCCCACGTATCAGAACCTGTACGTGAAATCGAACCTGTCGGGCGAGTTCACCGTGGTCAACCCGTACATGGTCCACGACCTGAAAGACCGCGGATTGTGGGACAAGGTGATGGTCAACGATCTCAAGTACTACGACGGCAGCGTGCTGTCCATCGACCGGGTGCCCGACGAGCTAAAGCAGCTCTACGCCACGGCCTTCGAGGTGGAACCGAGGTGGCTGGTGGACGCCGCGAGCCGCCGGCAGAAGTGGATCGACCAGGCTCAGTCACTCAACCTCTACATCGCCGGAGCGTCCGGCCGGAAGCTGGACGTGACCTACCGAATGGCGTGGCTCAGAGGGCTCAAGACCACCTATTACCTCCGCTCCCTGGGCGCCACCAGCACGGAGAAATCGACCCTCGACCGCGGCAGGCTCAACGCCGTGTCGGCCACCCAGGCCGACCCGACCACCGCCGCTCGAGCGCCGACACCGCTCGACATGGACAGCGTGACTGCCGGAGGGCCTGCCCAGGTCCCGCTGGCCTGCTCCATAGACGACCCGGACTGTGAAGCCTGTCAGTAAAGGAGACTCGAAAATGCTGAGCTGGAACGACTTCGAAGAAGAACACGCGAACGCGGAGACAGCGATGCAGCAACCGCCCGCCGAGGCTCCGCTCGAGTCGAAGGAAGACGCGGCCGCATCCTTCCCGCCCCCAGGCGAGGCTGTCGCGGGCGCGGGCGCTGTCGCGGAGGCAGCTGCGGGCGCAGCTGCGCCTGCCCCGAGGCCCGTCGAGGAGTTGCCGCCCATCACGGTCAGCGAGCCGGCCGCGCCCTTGTCCGAAGCGCCGAGTAATGATGAGGTGTTGCAGCGCGCGGAAGCCGCCATTGGCGAGATGGGCCTGGAGGGGCTCGCCGAGGATGGCATTGAGGAGAACTATCAGCGGGTCACCGTGGATCAGAAACGGATGATCAACTGCCGCGCGGATCTCAACCAGCTTGTTCCGTTCAAGTACGACTGGGCCTGGCAGAAGTATCTGGACGGCTGCGCGAACCACTGGATGCCGCAGGAAATCAACATGACCGCGGACATCGCTCTGTGGAAGTCGGAGTCCGGGCTCACCCAGGACGAGCGGCTCGTGGTCAAGCGCAGCCTCGGATTCTTCTCGACCGCCGACTCCCTGGTCGCCAACAACCTCGTCCTTGCGCTCTACCGGTTGATCACCAATCCGGAGTGTCGACAGTATCTCCTGCGACAGGCATTCGAAGAGGCCATCCACACCCACGCGTACCAGTACTGCATCGAATCGCTGGGGATGGACGAAGGCGAGATCTTCAACATGTACCACGAGGTTCCTGCTGTGGCCCGCAAGGCCGGCTGGGCGTTGAAGTACACCCGGGACATCTCGGACCCGACGTTCCAGACGGGCACTCCCCAGGCGGACAAGGCGCTGCTGAAGAATCTGATTGCCTATTACTGCGTGCTGGAGGGGATCTTCTTCTACTGCGGGTTCACTCAGATTCTGTCCATGGGACGCCTCAACAAGATGACGGGCACCTCCGAGCAGTTTCAGTACATACTGCGGGACGAATCCATGCACGTGAACTTCGGCATCGATGTGATCAATCAGATCAAGCTCGAGAACCCGGGGTTGTGGGACGAGGAATTGCAGACTCTCGCCCGGCAGATGATCCTCGAGGGTACCCAGCTGGAAATCGAGTACGCCAAGGACACCATGCCAAGAGGAATACTCGGCATGAACGCGAACATGATGGCCGAGTACCTCCAGTTCATCGCAAACCGGCGTCTGGCGCAGATCGGGCTTGCCGAGCAGTTTGCGGGAGCGAAGAACCCGTTCCCGTGGATGTCCGAGATCATGGATCTCAAGAAGGAGAAAAACTTCTTCGAGACCCGGGTCACCGAGTACCAGACTGGCGGGGCGCTCAGCTGGGATTGAGGGCAGCTGAGGGCGCCGCCGCCCTCAGCGAACGTTGACGCGAAGCGGGATCGTGGGTCCCGGTCTTTCGGTCATCACGACGCTGTAAACCCGCTCGTCCCATCGGTAGTACACGCGGTAACCGTCCTGGACCTCCACCTTGCGTCGCTGCGTGTGGCAATCGGCCCGCAGATCCCAGGCCAGCAGAGCGACCAGATCGGCTTGCCCGATCGGCTTGACGGGCGCGCAGTCGCCGCTGCGTTCTACCACCACCGACGAGGCGGTGAGCGGAATCACTCGAACGACGTCGCCCTCTACCTGCATTTCCCGGGCAGCCGACGAGGCGCTCAGGAACATCAGCATCCCAAAGACCAATCCACGCATCCCCGCCATCGTCAATCTCCCCGTACCGGCCAACCGAGCCGTTCCAGCACGTTCAGATCGGTAAGGCTCAGCCCACCGGCCGCGATGCGCATCACCACGGCAAACCCGCCTTCCGGCTCGGCGCGCGTCACGAAATCGGCACCTTCAACGCGCTCGTCCAGCGAACGGGCATAGCGGCGGGCACGATGCGCCGTATCGAAGCGCACCGCGTGCTCAGCGGCTCGCGTCGCAGACGCCTGGCGCGCTCCGGTCTTCCGGACGATGCGCTCGCGATGGCCCTGCACCGTCGAGACGTACCTCAGGGCGCCGGCCGGCAGCGTGCTGCTGGAGGCTATCCTGCTCGGGCCGTAGTTGTAGGCCGCAAGCGCCCGGTCCTCGGCGCCGCCGCTTCGCGCGAGCAGCTCACTCAGATATTTCGCGCCGCGCTCGATGTTCAGACAGGGGTTGTACAGCTCGGAGAGTCGGCCGACACCGAGATGCCGGGCGGTGCCCGGCCACTGGATCTGCATGATCCCGTGGGCGTTCGCAGCGGATCTGGCATCCGGATCCCAGTTGCTCTCCGTAGCTGCCACGGCCAGCAGCAGGTCCACAGGCACGTCGTGCAGCCGGGAAGCCGCCTCGAAACAGGAAAGATACGGATATTGCGTGACCGCATGACCGGTACCGCAGAGCAGCAGAGCGGCCAGCAGGGGCGCGGCGCGGCTCATGGCGCATCCGTCCCGATGAGCGGCCGCACCTGCTCGAGAAGCCGGCGCCGCTCCTCCTCGTCAGCGTACGCGAAAAACACCTGATAACGACCGGGTCCCCGACGATCTATCCCGAAGGGGTGCTCCGTCTCGCTGCTCAAGCGCCTGGCAAAACCTTCCGCGGACGTCTGGCTGCGAAACGGCGCCCAGACCTGCTGGATGGTTTCGGAAGCGGACCCTGCAGGCGGGTCCGCAGCGGGCAGCAAGCGCACGGCAGGCGGGAGCGGTTCCGGGCCTTCGGCCGGCGGGAGCGGTTCCGGGCCAGCAAGCCGCACCATGGGCTCCTGCATGTCGGCGGCCAGCGGCCCCTCGGCAACCTCGGCGGGACCCGCGCCCAGACTCTCAGCGTCCACTTCGGCGTCGCCCGCGGCGGGATCGGTCTGCGCGGGCAGGGCGGTCGGCTGGTCCTCGCGGGCAGCCCAGCCCGGCTCGAACTGGCCGGCCGCGGCGCGCATACCGGTCAGCCAGGCACCCAGGCTCGAGACTCCCGAGTCGGGCCCGTCGACTGCCAAGCGTTGCGCAGCCACCACGACCATCGCGCCGCCCAAGATCAGTCCAAGCAAGAATTTCATGACGCCTCCTCAGATCCTCGTTATGCCGCCGGGGCCGCCGCGAAAGTGGGCGGCGCGCCAATCCACGTCGCCGCCATACTCGGCGAGAACGCGGCCCAACGCCTGGAGCCACTGGCCGGTGCTTTCCGGGACGCCGCCAGGACAGGCTCCGGGTCCGGCGTTGATCTGCCGGGCGATTCGGTGGGCGACGCTGCGCTTCTCCACCGCAAGAACGTAAACGCCCGCATCCGGGCGGCTGGCCGTCGCCGCCCCGGAGGGAACCCGGATTCGGTATCGCCGGGGCCCGGGCTCGGCGATACGGAGGCTGCGTCCGCAGACCTGAGATTCCAGACGCTCATCGCGACTGGAGACGACCAGCAGGTAGGCCGGACGCAGCAGATCGAAAGACACCTCGATGCAGCCGCCGGGTCCGGTCGACGACTGGCAGACGCCCCGGCTGCGCGCGGTTTCGTAGCTCAATCCGGAAAGCAGCGCAGCCGGCATGCCCAGCGGCGTCACCGGGCCCGGGCGCTCGCTGCGCGGCCTGGATATCACCACGGAAGCGATCTGCTGAGCGGAGCCCTCCCGGCGCAGGTCACGAAGGGTCGCGACGAGCTCGTCTGTTCCGTTGCCCAGCGGTCTCGCCGTCAGCGCCATCTCCCAGCTCGCCTGGGCGCGATCAATGGTCAACGCGGCCAGAGGCCGGACGCTGAGCTGCCGGGTGAGTGCCTGAGCGACGCCGGACAGATCGGACTCCACGGGCATGGCCACGTAGAGCGAGCCGTCGAGCCCGGCAGGAATCGCGCAGCCCAGGCCCGCCAGCATGAGCTCGCCGATGACGCTGCTGTCGCTCAAAGGCAGCGGGCTCTGCATCGACCCGGGCGGACCGCCGTTCGCTCGGGTACCGAGCGCCGTCCGCTCCGTTGGGAGCAGGCGGCCCTTCCAGGCGAGGCTGACGCCGCTGACCCAGACGCCTTCGTCCACGTCGACCATGGCGATGTTGAGGTGATAGATGTCCGGGCCCCGCTGCTGAATCTCTATGCCCAGCAGATAGGGGACCTCCTCAGGCGCAGCACAGGGCTGCCGGTCGCGCTCCCAGGCGATTCGCACCCCTCCTTCGCGGATGAGGTGACGGGTCAACCGCTGCTCGACCGCCTGAACGAGCCGGTTGCCGGCCGGTTCCGCGCGACCGTCCAGCATGGGCACGAAGCGTACGGTCTCTCCCTTGAACTTGGGGTGGCGGGCGAGGGTCTCGGCCAGCTCCGGACCCGCCGTTTCGTCGAGCCATCTGCCCAGGGATCCGCCGAGCAGCTCGCCGCCAGGCGCCGCGGACGCCAGACCCGGCAGAGTCGCCAGCAGTAGCCACGTCGCCAGGCACCTAGCTGCCGACATGTCGCACCTGCGCATATCGGTCGATGATCAGCTCCCCAATCACGTCCTGGTCGATCCAGCTGCGGATCGACGCTTCCAGCTCGACCGGCAGGCGCACGCCCCAGGAAAAGCCGCCCGGGTTCCCGGCTGCCCGGGCGAGGGAAGCGGTCACGCGCGACGGTATGGTGTCTGCCTGGAGCTCGTAGACGCGGCCTGGGGGCGGGGAGGCGAAGAACTCCAGGTTCCGGCCGAGGCCGAGCGCGGTGCCGCCCGGATCGTCCGGCTGAAAGGCGAATACACGGACGCGTCCCGTCTCGATGAGGCGCAGGAAATCCCGATCCGAGGCAAAGCGCAACGCGAGCCCATGGGGAGCGGCAGGTTCGCCCGGTACCTTCTCAACGTCCTCAACGTCCTCAACGTCCTCAACTTCTGCCGGCCTCTCCTGGGGCGTTCCCGTCGCCACCGGCGGCACCGGTTGCGGGCGCGCGGGGCGCACGGCAGCGCGAGGTTCGACCTCCGGGGCCGCAAGTTCCGACGCCTGCGCCATCCCGACGGGTTGCTGCACCGACGGCGCGGGCCGCGGATCAACCGCCGGCTCGGCGTTTTTGACAAGGGCGAGCACGGCTATGAGGCAAAAGGCAATGATCGCCATGAACCGCATGACGTCAGTCTGCAGGCCATCGCCGTCGGCGGCGTGATTGACCGGCTCGAACGTCATGCCACCACCGCCGGTTCCTGGGGGTCGAGACGGGCCAGACGGGCCTCGATCCGCTCGCCAAGGCCCACCAGCTCGCGAAGGTCTGCACGGCTAACGCCGGAGTAGAAGGTCTGCAGGCGGGCGCCGACCACCATCGTCTTGACCAGACGCATGACGTAGCCTCCGACCCCGCCGACGATGGTCGTCGTCAACGCCAGCAGAATACCTCCGTCGACGAGCTTGTGAAGGACCGTGCCTGCGGAGCCCGACAGCGCGCCGCCGGGATCACCAAGGGCCGCCTGCAGCGCGCTGCGCATGCCGACGGCCGTCCATATGACCCCGATACCGACGAACAGGTTGATCCAGACGTCGGAGAGCTGATCGAGCTTGACGACCACCTTCAGGTCCGGGCCGCCGGCGAGCAGTCGGCTCAGCCGGTGCAGGTTGGCGGCATAGACCGTCAGCACCAGAGCGAAGAGCCAGGCGGAGTGCCCCAGGTTGAGCTGCAGCCAGTCGCTCACGGGTGCAGCGTCCGCGGCAACAGCCCCGCCCGAGAGGCCCAGGGCCACCAGCGCGAGCCCCGCGCCCGCGCCCGCTCCGCACACGAACTCCGCGACGCCTTTCATTCAGCGCCCGTCCGCGCCGCAAGCCCGACAGGTCGCTTCCAGGACGAGATCGGCTTCCTTGAGCAGGGTGTCCGCCCGGTAGAAGCTCGCCCGGTCCGCGCTGGCCCGCATCAGGCCAAGCTCCTTGTCGTGCAGCTCCGCGCGCATGTCGGACATGACCTGATCGCGCATGGGGCAGGTCTGCGAGCACGTGTTGTAGTCGCCGCGCAGGGAGACGAACTTGACGTTGAAGTAACGGTTGTAGAGCAACTCCGCCTGGCGCTTGCTGATGACGCCCATGTCGTTCACGCGCATCAGGTGATCGCTGAAGAGCATGGGATTCCTCGAGTCCGGATTTTCCGCGGCGATCGCCAGCAGGGACTGAAAGTAGCCATCGAAGCGGTACTCGCATCCGTTCTCCAGCCGATCCTCGGCGAGGCTCATGCTGCGCTCGAGGTCGTCCTGAAATCGCACCGCACAGGCATCCACGGTCTCCGTGCTGGTGCAGCCAGCGACGAGCGAGATGAAAAAGGCCGGAACAAATATCCTACGAAACATGTCTTTCTCCTGATCGAATCGGCGCTACATGGCCAGCGGGCTGACGAACTCGGACTCGCCGATGGCGTAGGGGGGCGCCGCAATGGGGCTGTCGGTGGAAGCCTCGCCGAACAGGATGCCCTTCACGCCGTCGACCACTTCGGTCATCTCCGGCGTGATCAGCCCGAACGACTGGTTGAGCTGCTCCATCAGCGCCGCGCGTCCGATTTCCTCCTGGGTCGCGGCGATGAGGCGGGAAGCTTCTTCCATGTCCAGATAGATGTCGGCGGCGACCACCGCCAGCGAGCGGCCACGGCCCTCACGCTGGGTCGCGACCAGGGCGTAGTACTGTGCAAACCTGTCGGAAAGCCGCACCCCGGAACGGCCGCGAAGCGCCGGCTGCTCGGCGGCGGCGCTGCTTGCAGGCGTGGTCCCCAGCAGGGCGTTCTGCAGCGATGTGGGGGTGGTTCGATGCCCGAGCTCTTCCCGCAGGCGCTTTTCCAGGCTCGCGCGGGTATTGTTTACGGCCAGTTCCATCTCCGGAAGCCGGTCACCCATGATGGTGAGCATCTCCAGATAGGTCGCGCCAAGCTGTTTGGCCATGCGCTCGCAGCCCTGGTCGCCGTCGGAGCCCTCGCAGAGGCTTTCCACGTATAGCTGATGCTGCAGATCGAGCCGGTTGATGACCTCCTGCAGGCTGTTCTCCATTTCTTTGGCAACCTGGCCTGTCTCACGTATGTCCTCGAGCACGGTTGTCGGGAAGAGCCGAACGACCGGGCCCGAATCCGGGACGGCGGAAGCCGTGGCGGCGGCAAGCAGCAGGAACGGCAGCAGCACGCGGCCGAGCGGGCTGCCGCCCTTTCTTGGGTTGGTATCCATGGGCATATCCTCTTTGCTTGCGCGCCGCAAAACGGCGCAGGTGTCTGGACGGAAGAGAGCGCTCACCAATCTGGCTCCCCGACGGCGGGAGTGACCTGAACCTGAACGCGCACGCGATCGCCCGGGTCTGAAGCCACCACCTTGGTGAACTCTTCTCCCTGATAGACGTAGCGCACCCGGTAGCCGGCGACCTCTTCCACCTCGCGGGACGTCATGACCGTCGTGCAGCGCCGCGGCGTGTAGCCGGCATGGCGCGACCGGGACCGGCTGACGCTGCTGGCAACCGAGGCCCCCGCCAGCGCTCCGGCAACGGTCATCGCCTTCTTGCCGCTGCCGCTGCCGAACTGGCTGCCCAGCAGCCCGCCCACGACGCCGCCGATCACGGCGGCAACCGGACTGCCGTGATCGTGGTGATCCTGGTAGTGGTCGTGGGCGTCCGGATGGCCAGGTCCGGTGTATCGGTGCGAACGGGTGCCGGAACTAGCCGCGGCGTACCCCGCAACCCGACAATCCCTTCGGGGCTCGGTGACCGTGCGATATTCCAACAGGGGCTCCACGCCGACGACGTCGGCGTAGGTGTAGTGAGTGTGGGATCCGGCGGGGGCGGCTTGCGGAAAACCGTCGCTGTGGCCCGCCATGCCGGGTGCCGCGGCAACGCAGAGACTCAAGCCGAGGCCAAGGGCTGGTGCGCGCATGTTTCCTCCGGAACTCCCAAATCTGTCGAGACTCGAATGTTATGGGAGCTCAGCTAAACAGAAGCTGAACGGGGCGGCCCGACCGGGGCGGGTTTGCCCTACCGGGCGCACCCGCTTCTCCAGCCCCCCGGAGCGGCGTATGCTCATCCAGACTCCAGCGGCACCGCTCGCAGGACCCGGCCGGAGAGCCAACATGACCAAGTCAGACCATCATCAGATCCTGATCATCGGCGGCGGGGCGGCAGGAATTACGGTTGCCGCCAGCCTCAAGCGCAGACAGGGACGGCACGACCTCGACATCGGAATCGTCGAGCCGTCCGAGCATCACTACTACCAGCCGGCGCTGACGCTCGTCGGCGCGGGCACTTACCCTCTCGAGAAGACCCGCCGGGCGGAGTCGCGGCTGATCCCGCCAGGCGTGGCGTGGCATCGGGACTCGGCAACCGGTTTCGATCCGGAGTCCAACTCGGTGACCCTGGCCTCCGGGGCGAGGTTGTCCTACGACTACCTGGTGGTCTGCCCGGGCCTGGAGCTCAACTGGGAGCGAATTGACGGTCTCCGGGAAACCCTGGGGAGCAACGGCGTCTGCAGCAACTACTCGCCCGACCACGTCGAGTACACGTGGCAATGCCTGCAGTCACTTCAGGAAGGCGCCACCGCGCTGTTCACTCAAGCGCCACTGCCGTTCAAGTGCCCGGGAGCGCCTCAGAAGATCGCCTACCTGGCCGCCGATCATCTGCAGCGCCGCGGGCTGCTCGGAAGCTGCCATCTGCACTTTCTCACCCACGGCCCCGCTCTGTTTGCGGTGCCGCTGTTCGCAGCGGAGCTGAGCAAGGTGGCCGAGCGCTGGGGCATCGACGTCCATTTTCAGACCAACCTGATCAGGGTGGACGGGCCCGCACGGCAGGCCACCTTCGAAAAGGTCGGCGGCGAAGGAGAGGGAGAAGAGGTCACCATGACCTTCGACATGCTGCACGCAACCCCGTATCAGAGCCCGCCCGCGGCCGTGAAGGAGAGCCCCCTGGCCAACGAGGCAGGCTGGGTCGACGTGCACCAGCACAGCATGCAGCACACCACCTACGCCAACGTTTTCGGGCTGGGGGACGCCTGCTCGACCCCAAACTCCAAGACGGCGGCTGCCGTGCGCAAGCAGGCGCCGGTGGTGGTGCGCAATCTGCTCCACCTGCTCGACGGCGGCAGCGTCGAGGAAGCTTACGACGGCTACGGCTCGTGCCCCCTGACCACCGCGTACGGCAAGGTCCTGCTGGCCGAGTTCACCTACGGGGGAAAGGTTACGCCGACCTTCCCGCTGGACCCGCGCAAGGAGCGAAGAAGCATGTGGTGGGTGAAGAAGACGGCGCTGCCGATCATGTACTGGGACTACATGCTGCGAGGTCACGAGGCGTTCCCGGGCCACGACACGGAGTACGAAGCGCCGCCGGTGTGAGCGGGCTAGGGCGAGTTCAGGCGAGAAGCGTCGCCAGCATCTTCCTCAGCTCGGCGACGAACGCCAGCGGCTGGTCCAGGAACAGATGGTGCTGTGCTTCCGGCAGCGCCACGGCCGGGAAGTCCTGGGCAATGAGCTCGCGCATGTAGTCTTCCGTGCGAGCCGAGAACAGCTCGCTTTCCGCTCCGTAGATGAGGCCCGTGGGCACGTCCAGATGCCGGTAGTCTTCCGGCGTGCGCTCGACATCCTTTAGAGTCGACGGCAGGTCCTCGTCGAACTTCCAGGCCCATCCGCCATCCACGGGCATGAGCGAATGACGTGCGATGTACTCGAGAATATAGGCGTTGTCGCAGCTCTGCGGGGGCTGCACGCGAAAGCGGCCGAGCGCGGTCTCCCGGTCGGGATACACCTTTGACCGCCCTCCCATCGCCGGCCTGTCCGGAACCGGCTCCTCCGGATGACGGATTCCGGAATCCACCAGGACCAGTGCCCCGAAACGATCGGGAAAGAGCACGGCCGCTTTGACGGCCATGTAACCGCCGAAGCTGTGCGCCACCAGGGCTGCACGCTCGTCGAACCCCGCATGGTCACAGACAGCCCTGATCTCCTGGGCGTAGGTGGCGCCGTCGTACTCGTAGCGGTAGTCGGAGTCGCCCATGCCCGTGAGGTTCATGGCGGCGACCCGATAGCCGTCGAGCAGCTGAGGCGCGATGAAGTCCCACCAGTGGGAGTGGGCGTTCATGCCGTGGATCAGCAGGATCCCGGGTTTATCCTCGTCGCCCCATAGCTGGTACACCACGTCGCACTCATCGACCTCGACTGACCGGGTCGCGTACTCGGTCTCCACCGCCTCGAAGAACCAGTCGGGTATGGAGGCCCCGGAGTCACGATCCCAGCGAGCCACGATCTAAAGCGACCCGAACCGCTTGAGGTGGAAGTCCACGTTGCCGAACAGCGTGTCGATCATGGTGAGGCGCTTGAAATAGTGGCCTACGTTGAGCTCCTCGGTCATTCCCATCCCGCCGTGCAGCTGGACGGCGTTCTGGCCGACGAACCTGCCCGACTTGCCCACCTGAACCTTGAACGCCGATACGGCTTTCTGCGCTTCCGGGCCATAGCCCTCGTCCAGGCGCATGGCCGCCATGTACATCAGAGACTTGGCCTGCTCGTGCTCCATGAACATGTCCACCATGCGATGCTGCAGCACCTGAAACTTGCCGATGGGCTGACCGAACTGCTCGCGGGTTTTGCAGTACTCCACCGTCGTCTTGTAGAGCACCTCCATGCAGCCCACGGCTTCCGCGCCGACGGCCAGGATGGCCTCGTCGACGACCTGCTCGAGAATGGCGAGCCCCTTTCCTTCCTCGCCGATCAACGCATCGCTTCCCACCCGGACGTTCTCCAGCGTCACCTCGGACGCCCGGAAGGCATCTACCGTGGGGTAGTCGCGCCTGGCCACGCCTTCGGTATCCGCAGGCAGCACGAAGAGGCTGACGCCATCCGCATCCCGCTGGCCGCCGCCCGTGCGGCAGGATACGACCAGAAAGTCGGCGGACGGGCCGTTCATAACCACGGCTTTGTAACCGTTGATCACGTAGCCGTCACCCTCCGGGGACGCCGTGGTGGTGAGATCGGCAAGGTTGAATCGTCCCTGGGGCTCCGCGTACGCCAGGGCACCCTGCAGCGATCCGTCCATGACGCCGGCGAGGTATTTCTCCTTCTGCGACGCGCTGCCGCCGATCTTCAGCGCGCCCCCGGCGAGAACCACCGTCGCCAGGAAGGGCTCCACGACCAGCCCTTTGCCGAACTGCTCCGACATGATCATCGACTCGATGGCCGTTCCGCCGAAGCCGCCGTCGGCTTCCGGGAACGGGACCCCGAGCCAGCCGAGCTCGGCAAACGTCCGCCAGTTGTCGCTGGAGAAACCCTGCTCCTCCCGAACCACCCGCTGGCGCGCGTCGAACGCGTAGTCGTTCTGGATGAACTTCTCGATGCTGTCCTGCAGCAGCGTCTGCTCGTCGGAAAAAGAAAAATCCATAACTTCCCCTCAAAGACCCAGCGCCCGCCGGGCGATGATGTTTTTCTGAACTTCGTTCGACCCGCCGTAAATGCTCCAGGCGCGGCTGAACAGCCAACCCTTGAGCGCGGCGAGCGCGTGATCGTGACCTACCGGGCCTTCGTTGTCGATCAGCAACTCATCGGGATAGGGCAGCGCGTAGTAGCCGAGGGCCTCCACCATCAACTCGTTGATGCGCTGGCCGATCTCCGTGCCCTTGATCTTGAGAATGGACGACTCCGGCCCCGGGACCTGGCCCGCCTCGAGGTCTGCAAGAATGCGCAACTCCAGCATCTCGAGGCCAATCAGCTCGATTTCGAGTTCCCGATAGCGACGCTGGAAGCCTGCGTCTTGCCAGAGACCGTCTGTGCTCGGTTCCTGCCCTTCGGCAATCTCCCGTACGCGATTGAGCTGCACTCCAGACGTCGCGACCCGGGCCACCCCTGTCCGCTCATGGCTCAGAAGAGCTTTGGCGTAGGTCCAGCCCTGGTTTTCCTCGCCCACACGATGCGCGACCGGGACGCGGACACCGTCCAGCCGGACGCTGTTCACGCTGTGCTGGCCGCCGAGGATCTCGATGGGATGAACCTCGACACCCGGCGAGCGCATGTCGATGAGCAGGAAGCTGATTCCCTCCTGGGGCTTGTTCGTCGACGAGGTCCGAGCAAGGCAGAACATCCAGTCCGCCACGTGCGCGCCGCTCGTCCAGGTTTTCTCCCCATCGACCGTGTAGTGATCGCCGTCCAGCCGCGCCGTCGTCTTGAGGCTTGCCAGGTCCGATCCCGCTCCGGGCTCCGAGTAGCCCTGGCACCATTGGACGCGGGCTTCCCGAATGGGCGGGAGAAACTTTTCCTGCTGATCGACGCTTCCCCAACGGCACAGGATGGGTCCCAGCATCGTTACGCCGAACACGCTCATCTGGGGCGTTTCCGCCCGCACGGTTTCGCGATCCCAGATGAACCGCTGGGTGGGCGTCCAGTCGGTACCGCCGTGCTCCAAGGGCCAGTTCGGAACGCTCCAACCGCGCGCCACGAGCGCGTCGAACCAGGCCTGCTCCTCGGCGGGGCGATCGAGGCCGTGGGCGGGCACGGTGGCCCGGGCCAGGCGAACGTCGGCAGGCCAGTGCCGATCGATGAACGAACGCACCTCGGCCTGAAAGGCAAGGTCGTCTTCGGTGAATCTCATGTCCATGGTGGTCCCGCGAAAGTCCCCGAGATGCGAAACCGCGGAATCTTATCAGCTCCTATCTGCGCGGTCTTGGGGCCCGGATCATCGGGTAACGGAGGCCGGGCTCGCCTCCGAGGACAGGGCAGGCCGCGGGCAACATGCCATTGGCCGCATTCGCTAGAATGACGGCCCAAGCAGCAACGGTTCGGATCCACCTTGCAGGACGACGCCCTTCCCCCGCAGCTTTTCGCCCGGGCCGACGAGTCACCGGATTCGGCCTTCTATCGCGAACCGCGCTTCGTGACGCACATCGACGATGCCACCATCGACTGCCTCACGGCCTTCTACCGCACGTTCATCCCCGAGAACGCCGCGGTCCTGGACCTGATGTCGTCCTGGGTATCCCACCTGCCGCCGGAGTGCAGCTACGCGCGCGTTGCCGGTCTCGGCATGAACGAGGCGGAGCTGGCAGCCAACCCGAGGCTCGACGACCATGTGGTGCACGATCTCAACGCCGCACCGGAGCTGCCGTACCCGGACAGCGCGTTCGACCGCGTCATCCTGGCGGTTTCGATCCAGTACCTGACACGCCCTGTGGAGGTACTGCGCGAAGCCCTGCGCACCCTCAGAGAGGATGGCGAGATCTGCATCGCCATGTCCCACCGCCTGTTTCCAACCAAGGCGATCCTCGCCTTCCACAGGCTCGGCCCCGCCGACCGCGTGCGGCTGGTATCCACCTATCTGGAGCTCGCCGGTTTTCTGGACGTGCGCTTCGTCGACCGATCCCCCGACGGCGCAGATCCCCTGTGGCTGGTCGTCGGACGTCGCGCCGGGCGCTGAATCAGATGGGCGGCGCGCCCTGCCGATCCGTGAGCAACCAGCGGACCATCGGCAGATGCGCGCGACCAAGGAAGACTTCGGGCTCGGGCACCGCGTGGGCCACGACGAGCGAAGGGACATCGAAAACCCCCGCTGCGCTGAGCGCGGAGCGCAGGGCTGCCAGCTCGACGGGGCCGCGCCCGCTGCGATACTCGTCCCAGCCGGCAACGCGGGCCTGAGCCTGGACGAGCATCGCGGTCACCGATGCCGGCTCCTCAATGTTCAGCGCCCCGCTCCAGTGACCCTCCAGCAGGCCGTCGAGCAAAGCGCCGCCCACGGCGGCCGGCTGATCCTGCACCCAGAGCAGCGCGAGCCCGGCAAGCTCGCCCTTAATCTGCCGGTGCAGGTCCCCCAGATCGATGCTGAGAAGACGGGCGTAGCGGCGCAGGTCCCGCTCCCGATATCGCGCACGATGCCAGCGGTGCCAGGTTCCCCGATCCGCTTCGGGGCCCGGCTCGGACCGTGCAGGCCAAGGCGGCACCGAATAGGGCAACCATCTCACGTCCATGTCCAGATCGGCGGCGAGCTCGCGCACGCCCGGAACGGCCAGATAGGACTCCGGCTGGGTGATGTCCAGGCAGACGGTGAGCGCGGCGGTGAACGTGTAAGCCTCGGTCTCAGCCACGGATCGTTTCTTGCGCATCGAAGTGACGATAGGCCACGTCCGGACAGGGGCCCGGTCGGCCTGTAAGCAACCAGCGTATTCTCGGCAGGTGTTCCCTGCCGAAGTAGAGCTCGCCGTCGAGCACATAGCTCGGCACGCCGAAGATGCCGGCGGCGAAGATACGCTGCTGCATGACATCGTGCTCGGCACGCCCCTCGCCGCGGGCGAAGTCGACGAACCCGTCGGGGTCCGCTCCCGCCTCTGCGAGCACGCCGGCAACAACGGATGCGTCCTCGATGTCGAGCTCGCGCTTCCAGAACCGCTCGTAGGTCAGATCGATATAGGCCCGCAGCGGGCCGGCTCCCTGCCCTTTGGCCCACTGCAGACCAATTGATGCAAGGGACGAATCCCAGATCTTCGTGGTGCCCCTGACGGTAAGGCCCACCAGGTTCGCGTAACGCCGGGCATCGCGATAGGCGTACCTGACCCGGTGCCATTGCTCGGGCGTACGGCGACTCTCGGCAACCGCACCCGAGGCGTTCAACCGCGCAGAGCCTAAGTAGCTGTTGATGTCGAGCGTGAGCGGCCGCCAGTCCAAGTCGATGCCCAGATCGTCGGCCAGCTGGAATGTGGGGTCCTTGGCCAGGTAGGCATAAGGGCTCTTGAAGTCGACGTAGACGATGAGCCCCGATGAGCTGCCGAGCGGGTCGAAAGAGGATGTGGACGGCATTCGGGCGATTGTAGTAGGGGTTGCGCGGCGCGCCAAACCAGGTCGCATGCCAGTCCGCATGGAAAATCCGCAGGAATCTAGGCAACATGCGCCACTGTCTACTCATCTGGGGACGCCCCCGCACATGGCCTACAACACGATCCTTTACGACGTCGAAGACGGCGTTCTGACGCTGACCCTAAATCGGCCGGAACGTCTGAACGCGTTCAACCACGAGATGCTCAGCGAGATGATCGACGCCTTCGACCGGGCAGATGCAGACGACGAGGTGAGCAGCATCATCGTCACAGGGGCCGGTCGGGCATTCTGTGCCGGCGCGGACCTCGGCGCCGGCGGCGACACCTTCAATGCGGACGGTCGCGAGGACCGAGCCAGCGGCCTTCACCCGGACGGCGGCGGCCGCCTGACCCTGCGGATCTACGAGCTCAAGAAGCCGATCATCGCCGCGGTGAACGGGCCCGCCGTCGGCGTGGGCGTGACCATGACGCTGGCCATGGACATCCGCCTGGCCGCAGACGTGGCCAAGTTCGGCTTCGTCTTTGCACGCCGGGGCATCGTCCCCGAAGCCTGCTCGAGCTACTTCCTGCCACGCATCGTGGGCATCAGCCAGGCACTGGAATGGTGCTACAGCGGCCGCGTGTTCCCCGCCGAGGAGGCTCTGGCTGGCGGGCTGGTGCGCAGTCTGCACTCGAAGGAGGAGCTGATGCCGGCAGCAAGAGCCCTCGCCTGCGAGATCGCCGACAATACTTCCGCGATCTCGGTGACGCTGGTGCGCCAAATGATGTGGCGAATGCTGGGCGCGGATCATCCCATGGAAGCCCACAAGATCGACTCCCGTGGGGTGTACTTCACCGGCAAGTCTCCGGACGCTCGGGAGGGCGTCGAAGCGTTCCTGGAAAAACGGCCCGCCCGGTTCCCGGGCAAGGTCAGCAGCGATCTGCCGGAATTCTTCCCCTGGTGGGAGGAGAGAACGTTTTCATGAGGACAACGACATGAGCTCACCGACCATTGCCCAGAAAGCACCCTACGCGGTAGACGTGCAGGCCGGCCGCAAGTATTTCTGGTGCGCCTGCGGACGCAGCGCCAAGCAACCCTTCTGTGACGGTTCCCACGAGGGCACGGCGCTGACCCCGCTGCCGTACACGGCGGAAAAGGACGCTACGCTCTACTTCTGCGGTTGCAAGCACACCAAGAACGTTCCCCTCTGCGACGGCTCCCACAACGACTTGTGATCGTGAAGGATCGCCATGCTGTCGCGAATCTTCGGAAACAAGGACCCTCTGAGCCAGCCGGATCCGGCGGCCCGGCGGCGCGCGGTCGAGGGGCTGTCGGAAGGTAAAGCGGGCGAGCTGCAGGAGCGGTTGCTCGAGCTTGCGCGCAGCGACGCAGATCCTGGCGTTCGCCAGGCCTGCGTGAGCCGGCTGCAGGGAACATCGGACCTCGAGCAGCTGCTCGACGACGGGCTGATGGCGAACCGTGCAGCTGAGCGGATCGCCGAGCTGCTCGGCCCCGACGCCTCCAGCGAGCTGACCAGACACCCGCTCGTCCTTCGCGCCCGCCTGTTCCGCCTGGCGCCCGAGGACGCAGCCCGCCTGATCGATTCCATAGAGGACGAGGACACGCTGGTGGATCTGACGGCCGGCTCGCGTGAGCCGCTGCGCGGAAGGATTCTGGCGGGAATCCGATCGGCCAGGGCGCTGGCGGCTCTGGAGCAGCAGAGCCGCGGTCGGGACAAGGGGCTCAATCGCTTCGCCCGGGAAGGCATGGAGCGCATCAAGCAGCTCAGGCGCGAGGCGCAGGCCACGCTGGACCGCCTGAACGAGCTTGCCGACGCCCTCGAGCGCGCATCGCGGCAGGCGCCCGGCATCGCCGCACGACAACGCTACGAGTCACTGCTTCGGGAGTTCGATCAGGCTTACGAGCGTTTTGCCGGGCACGCCCGGGCGCTGGAGGGTTGCAACGAACCGCCTCGGGACGCGTCACCCATCCGAGCCCGCGTGGCCGCTCTCGTCGCCCCCGCGGAACCGGTGGCGATCAGCCGGCAGGAGGAAACACCGGCGAGCGGTGGGGAGGCGTTTGCCGACCTCGTGCCGCAGCTGGAAGCGCTGGAGGGGCTGATGGAAGCGGGGCACGACTTCCAGACGGTATCCGAGACCCGGTCCCGTCTGACCGAAGCCTGGCTGCGCGCCGCCGACCACGCGCTGCCGGGCGATGCAGAGCATCGGGTGTTCGAGCGCGTCTCCCACGCCTATCAGAACCTGGCCGATGCCGCCGGGCGGCTGACGGCGGCCGGCTGGCAGACGCATCGTGATCCCCTGCCCAGTGACCTGCCCGATGATCCGGGGGAAGCAGCCGGCTTCTGGCAGGCGGCGGAGGAGCGGCGCAGGTTGCTCAAGCGCGCGGAGGGGCTCGTTCGAGCCGTTGCCTGGCCGGATTGGGCGAGCCCCACGGCTGAGCTTCGAGACCTGCTCGACGACGTGGAACGACTGCGGGAGGAGGTGGCGCGGTCAGACGCCCTCGGCAGCAGTCGGCACGAGGACCTCAAGATGCTGATCAGCACCGCGGCGAGCGCCATCGATGAGGGCGCCGTTCGAGCGGCCACGGAGGCCCTCGGCCGCGCCCGGGCAATTCTGCAGGCCCTTCCCGCGCGTGGGAGGGAAGCCCAGGCCAGAGCCCTTCAGCAGGAGTCGGCCAGGCTGTCCGAGCTGCGTGACTGGCAGACTTTCGCGACCACGCCGAAGCGGGAGGCCCTTTGCGAAGCCGTTCAGAACCTCGCCGATCAGCCCCTGGATCCGCCGGATCAGGCCGAGCGAATCAAAGCGCTGCGCGGCGAGTGGAACGGTCTCGGGCCCGTGTCCGGACGCGAAGATCGCGCCCTCGCCGATCGTTTCAACCGCCTCGCCGAGCAGGCATTCGAGCCGTGCCGAGCCTACTTCGCCGAGCAGGCCAGCGTACGCGCAAGCAACCTGGTCGAGCGCGGGAAGATCTGCGATCAGCTGGAAAACTACCTGGAAAGCACCGACTGGAAAGCGGCGGACATCAAGGCGGCCGAGAGAATTCTGCGCGCCGCCCGGGATGAGTGGCGCAGATTCCAACCCGTCGACCGGAACCCGGGCAAACCCGTCGAGGAGCGGTTCGAGGTGCTCCAGGAACGGCTCCACAAGCTCATCAAAGCCGAGTGGGATGCCAACCTGCAGCTGAAACGGCAGATCGTCGAGGAGGCGGAAGCACTTGCCGGCAGCGAAGCCGACCCCCACGACCGGGCCCAGGAGGCAAAAGCGCTGCAACGGCGCTGGCGGGAGATAGGCATCACGCCCAGAGGCCCCGACCGAAAGCTGTGGCAGCAGTTTCGCGGCGCGTGTGATGCGATCTTCGATGCGCTGGGAGCCGCCCGGGAGGCATCCCACCAGGCGGTCAGCGAGGCCCTCGACGCTGCTGATAACCTGCTGACCTCCTTTGAGAGCGACCTTGGGAATACGTCAGCAACCGAGGCCGAGGCAGAGATCCTCACCGGCTTCCGACGCCGCTTCAGCGAGCTGCCGCCACTGCCGGAGCGGGAGGGGCGGCAGATTTCCCGGCGCTTCGAGGAGTTGACCCGCAGCTACCGATCCCTTCTGCATCAGAAGTCCCGCTACCAGGAGCGGGCCGAGCTCGATCGCCTCAGAGCCCTGGACGAGGCGGTGACCCACACGGAGATCGCGCCGGGCCTGACGGCGGAGCCGACGCAAGATGCTATCGCGGATCCCGTCGTCTCCGAGCGTCTGCAGAAAAGCGGCGAACCGATCCCCATGGACGCCCTTCGCGCGCTCACCGTGCGGGCGGAGATCCTCGCCGGCGCGGAATCCCCGGCCCAGGACCGGGAGATTCGCTTGAAGCTTCAGGTCGAGGAGATGAACGTCGGGATGGGCAGCCAGCGGCGTGCTCAAGACCCTCTGGAGATGGCCCGCGAGTGGTGCGCCCGCGGTCCCAAAGACGAGGCGTGCTCGGCGCTGCGCGAGCGGTTCTTCGACGCGCTCGCACGGGCGCTGGAGGACTAGGCGGGCAGGTCCAGGCAGATGCGGGCGCCCCCCAGGGCGCTGGTCTCGATACGCAACTCTCCCTGATAGAGCGCCACGAGCTCCGCGACGACGGACAGGCCGATCCCCTGTCCGGGGCGCATCTCGTCAGCGCGGCTGCCACGATTGAGCACCTCCTGACGCAGCTCCGGGGCGATACCGGGCCCGTCGTCTTCCACCCACACCGACACCACCGAGTTGCGCTCTGCGCCGATGCGTATCCGCGCCGTGGTGTATTTGAAGGCGTTCTCCAGCACGTTGCCGAGCATCTCCATCAGATCACGCTCATCGCCCCGAACCACGAGGTTCTCGGGAAGCGCTTCGGCAACCTCGATTCCCCGGTCGGCATAGGCGGTCTTCAGCGCGCGCACCAGCCGCGACACGACGGTGGCGAGATTCACAGAGCGGCCGACCACCACCGGCCCGGTGACGGCGGCCCGGGAGAGCTGATGGGTCACCGAGCTCTCCATCCGGTCCAGCTGATCGCTCAGCAGGGAAGGCGTCGACGAATCCGGCTCCGCCAGGGCATTGCGGATGACGGCGAGCGGCGTCTTCAGGCTGTGCGCGAGATCCTCCATGGCCTTGCGATAGCGAGAGCGGCTGCGCTGCTCGTGCGCGACGAAGCGGTCGAGGTTCTCGGCAAGCCCCTGCAGCTCGCTGGGGAAGCCGCGGGAAAGCCTCTCCCGATGCCCCTCCTCCATCTCTCGCACTTCCTCGGCCATGGTTCGCAACGGGATCAGCCCCCAGCGGACGGCAAAGAACTGCGCCACCACGAACAGCACGGTGACCGCACCCAGGCCGATGTAGAGGTTGCGCCGGAACCCCTGGACGGCCGCCTGAAACGGCGCCTGATCGGTGCCGACGCGGAAGGTCAGCAGCGCTTCGTCCGCGTCCTCCCAGATGACCGCGTAGCTCAAGAAGAAACGGTCAACGAGCCCCTGACGGGCCGACTCGAAACGGAACTCGCCGGCGCTCATCGGGACGGCTTCCTGGGGGAAGCGGACGCCCGTGGTCGTCACCGAAGGCGACCGCCAGCGGTCGCCGCCGTCACCCCGGTCCACCACGGCGTAAAGACCACTGCCTGGCTGGTTCAGGCGCGGCTCCGGCAGATCCGGGTTGAGACGGATGTCGTCGTTACCCTCCACCACCGCGCCCATCAGGGAGTAGATGATCAGGCGCAGCTGCTCTTCGGCACCTGCTCTGACGCTGGCCTGAAAGGAGCGGTCGAGCACGACGCCCGCGAGCGCGAGCGACGTGCCGAGCACCAGGGCAGTGGTGATGAGCAGGCGGGTCTGGATGCCTGCCTTCAAGCAGATCCTTCCGTGTTGAACCGGTACCCCTGGCCGCGAACGGTGCGGATGGGGTTCACGGGATCGAGCTTTTTGCGCAGGCGACCGACGAAGACCTCGATGACATTGCTGTCGCGATCGAAGTCCTGCTCGTAGAGATGGTCGGTGAGCTCGGCCTTGGAGACCACCCGCGCGGCGTTGAGCAGCAGGTACTCGAGGACCCGGTACTCGTAGGCAGTGAGATCCACGACGGCGTCCTCCACGCGGACCTCTTTCTTGGCCGTATCCACGCTGAGCGCGCCCTCGTTGATCACCGGCGAGGCGTAGCCGCCCGCCCTTCTGATCAGAGCGTTCAGGCGGGCCAGCAGCTCTTCGAGCTGAAATGGCTTGGTCAGGTAGTCGTCGGCTCCGGCCTCCAGCCCCTCCACCTTGTCCTGCCAGTTGCCGCGCGCCGTCAGCACCAGAACCGGGAAACGCCGTTCCTCGCCCCTGAGCCGCTCGATGAGGTCGATCCCGTCGATCTTCGGCAGGCCTAGATCGACGATGGCGGCGTCGTAGTCGTACTCCTGGCCGTAATAAAGGCCCTCCTCGCCGTCTTGTGCCGCGTCCACCACATATCCCGCGCTCTTCAGCCGCGAAACCAGCTGGTCGCGAAGTATCGCTTCGTCTTCGACTATCAGGATGCGCATGACCGATTCGCTACCTCACAAGGCTCCGGATCATTGTCCGGGGGGCTTCGCCTGGGAGTCGACGAACACCTTCTTGACCCGTTTCCCGTCCAGGAGCACGCGAATTTCGTAGCCGCGCCGATCGCCCCGCTGGGTGGGCGTGGCCGACAATACCCGGCCTCCCGTGTCCCGGCGCACCATGTCCGCGGCCTGTTCCATGGAGATGCCCGGCGGCGGGGCAAACCGGTTGGGCTCCAGGGCTTTCTCGAACACGTCGGACGGGGCAGCACCGGCGATCGCGGGAATCATCATCACCGCGAGCGCAAGCCATCTGCCACGGCAGCGCAGGTTCATCAGAGAGCGGCCTTTGACCATAGCGTGCTCATTGTACCCGCAATTTCCATCCCTTCTAACGTTGCCCCGGTCACACCGGCGTGACCTGCACGCGCACGGGAAGGCTCGAACCCGGCGCCTCGTCCAGTTGCGTGATGTAGGTCTCCCCCGCGTAGCGGTAGGTGACACGGTAACCGAGCAACCGCTGCTCCTCGTGCCAGTCGCTGACGGTCCGGCAAACCCGCTCCAGACCGTATTCCGGTCCGTGCCCGTGGTGGTGACCGCGCCTTGCGATGTCCGCGCCGATACTGCCGCCGAGCACGGCTCCCACCACGGTGCCGATCTGCTTGTTGCGCTTCTTGTGGCCCACGGCGTTGCCGATGGCGCCGCCAACGATGGCGCCGACGATGGGCGCCGTGTACGAACGATGCGACCCGCTTCGGGTGTGCCGCACTTCCTCCATCCGGCACTCCTCGCGCGGGACCTCGTAGGAGACGGTTTCGTAAAGGGGCTCGACGGAAACCACCCTGGCCCGATCGTAGGACGTGCCCGCCACTGCCAGTGCCGGCGCCACCAGGGCGACGGCCAGCAGAGTTTTCGCTGTGTGGGATGCATACATCGTCATTCTCCATTCGACTGCAATGACGGCCGCCAGATTAAGGACCGACGACTGAACGGATCATGAATACGGCCTACGGGTCAGGAATTCCTGCGAACGCCCGAGATCCGATGGTCGCGACCGAGCTCGACGACCACGTCTGCCCGTTCGGGCAGGGTTTCGAGCATCCAGCGCGTCAGCCGCTCGTAGTGGGCAAGGAACCGGTCGAGCTGACCGCCCGACATGCGCCTGGACGGGGGCAGCGCCAGCTCCTGCTGTGCGCGCCAGTCGTGCACGGCGGCCATGTCCGGAACCTGGAGGTAGAGCAGGCGATCCATCGCGCTCCAAAGCCGTTGATAGCTCTCGCCCAGAACATCGTTCACGTGGGAGCGCCAGGTCCGGTTCGCATCCTCTTCGCGCTCGAGCGAGTTCATCGGCTCGATGAGACGTTCGGCAGGCTCGGGCGGGGCGCCCAGGCACCAGCCCTCGAAGACGATGCTCTCTACCGGGCCCTCGACCGCACGCCACTCCGGGCCGGGCGCACGATCGTCCCGGCCTTTGTCGAATACGGGCACCCTGGTGACGCCGACACCCTCGAGCCCGCGCAGAACGGACAGCGCCAGATCGACGTCATGGGTACCGGGAACGCCCCGGGTCACGAAGAGCGGATGAACGGTTCGTGCCAGAGCCAGACGCTCTTGCCTGGTGAGATAGAAATCATCGAGCGAGCAGGCCTGCGCCTTTCGTCCGGCCAGGCGGCTGGCTTCGACCATCGCCGCAGCCAGAGTCGACTTGCCCGCTCCCTGGCCCCCGCCGACGCCGATGGTGCCCGTCGCTCCCGCAGCGACGACGACGGCCGCCAGATTGCGCCAGTCTTCGGGAATGTCGGGATCGAGGCGGGCCGCCAGCGCCCCGGGATCCGTCCATGGCTCGGAACCTGCGAGCAGCGCCTGGGCCAGGTCGTCGAGTGTCAGACCCGCCATGGTTTTCCATCACCTGACGGTTTGTGCATCATGGACCGCCCTCCGGGGAACCCTGCTCCGCCTTCGAGTCTAATTCTGAAAAACATGGGAGAAGCCTCATCCAGCCAATCATAGCAACCGTAGCTGACTGGCATGACCGTCTCGCCACCATTGCCGCTCGGCTCGACGGCTTCGTGGTTCCTGGCTTCCTGGACCGAGTTCCTTGGAGGCATCCTGCTGCTGTTCGGACTTGGCACCCGGCTGGTCGCCAAAGCAAAGGACATCCTGCGAGAACACGGCGACTATCGGTATCTCAACGGCAGCGGCAGCATCGTCAAGCTGAACGGCGGCATCGAATTTGCCGCCATCTACATCGCCATGCTCCTGGCGTTGCTGGTGATCGGAGGTGGCCGTTATCTCAGCGTCGACTACGATGTCGGGCTGCTCGGGAGAACTCGCGCGTCCGCACAACGGGAATGATCGCCGCCCGGACCGCTCAACAACTGGAAACCGAAACGTGCTGAAACTCATACCGCTCGCGCTGCTTTCACTGGTGCTGGGATCGTGCGCCAACGAACCGGCGCGCCCGCCGGCCCCCGATCCCGGGGCTCCGGTCGTCATCGCCAAGAGTCCGAACGACGAAAGGAGCTACCGCTACCTCGTTCTCGACAACGAACTGCGGGTGCTGCTCGTATCCGACCCGGCAGCGGACATGGCCGCTGCCTCGCTGGTCGTGCTGCGAGGGAGCTTTCACGAGCCCGCCGAGTTCGCCGGCCTCGCCCACTTTCTGGAGCACATGCTGTTCATCGGCACCGAGAAGTATCCGGAGGTGGACTCGTTCAAGCAGTTCGTCGCCGCCCAGGGAGGGTCGTCCAACGCGTACACGGCCAACGACCATACAAACTACTTCATGGAGGTCAGGACCGAGGCCTTCCGGGAAGCCCTCGATCGATTCGCGCAGTTCTTCATCAGCCCGCTCATCGATCCTGCGTACACCGAGCGGGAGAAGAATGCCGTTCACTCGGAGTACCAGCTGCAGCTAAAGGATGACGGCTGGCGGGGCCTTCACGCTTTCAAGGCGGCCATGAGCCCGGAGCACCCGGGATCCCGGTTCTCTCTCGGCACCCTGTCGACCCTGGGCCCGGGGGTGGATGACGCGCTGAAGAAGTTTCGCGAGGAGAATTACTCGGCAGACCAGATGATCCTCACCGCCCTCTCCAACGAACCTCTCGACGAGCTGGAGAGCTGGGTAGCGCCCATGTTCGACGCCATCGAGAACCGATCCATCGGCCCTGCAAAGCCCCTTCCCGAAGCCTTTCCCCGGGAGCGGTTGCCGTTGACCCTGAGCTACCGGCCAACGCGCGACCGGCGCTCGGTCACCTATCAGTTTCCCGTCCCAGCCCCCGACGACTACTACCGCCAGAAACCGGCCATGTACGTAACGAACCTGCTGGGGCACGAGGGCGCGGGAAGCCTTCACGCCCGGCTGAAAGCCGCAGGCTGGATAGAGTCGCTGAGCAGCGCCGTCTACCGTTTCGACGAGCAGAACTCGTTCATCACCGTGGACATGGATCTCACCCAGACCGGCAGCGGGCACGTCGACGAGATCACCGACCTGCTGTTCGCTTACATCGACATGCTCAAAGGGCACTCGCCAGAGGCCTGGCGCTACGAGGAACAGGCCAAGGTGGCCAGGCTCGGCTTCCGGTTCCAGGAAAAATCCGGGCCCACCGCTTTCGTCTACCGGGTGACGCCCCTGCTCGATCGTTTTCCGCCACAGGACGTCCTGGCCGCGCCGTACCTGATGACCGAGTTCGACCCCAAGCTGATTCGTCGTTACATCAGTTACCTCACGCCCGAGAACCTGCTGATGCAGATGGTGGGGCCCGACGCGCCCACCGATCGGGTGGAGCCCTGGTTCGAGGTGCCCTACGGCCTGACCCGAACCCAACGGCGACCAGATCCGACGGAGGACCCCGCCCTCGGCCTGCCGGGGCCGAACCGGTTCCTTCCGGATTCTCTCGAGCTGCTCGCCGCGGACGGCGACGGGCCGCGGCTGGCCATCGACGACGCCGGCCTGTCGCTGTGGCTCGACCGCGATACCGAGTTTGGCACGCCACGGGCCAACGTCTACCTGCTGCTGGGCCTGCGTGACGGGCTCGAGTCCCCCCGCGACATCGCCATGGCCCAGCTCTATCAGCGCCTCGTCAACGACGCCAGCAACCAGCTGGCCTACCCGGCCTGGCTCGCGGGCCTGAGCTACCGACTGTCTCTCGCACCCCAGGGTTTTCAGCTCATCATCTCGGGTTACAGCGACAAGCAGGCCGCCCTGCTCGACGCGGTGATCGAAAACCTCACCGACGTACCCATCGATGCCGCAAAGTTCGAGCTCTACCAGGCGGAACTGGTGCGGGAGTGGCGCAACTTCGCCCAGGAACGTCCGGTCACCCAGACCTACAGCGCGCTCTGGTTTCTGCTGCTGTCGAGCAGCTGGCCTCCCGAGGCGCTCGCATCTGCCCTGGAGAACGCAAAGCCGGAGGACCTGGCGGCCTGGCGCAGCAAGAGGCTCGACGTTTTCGACGTGACCGGCCTGGCGCACGGGAACGTGGACGCTGCCGCCATCGACGACATCGCCGATCTGATCCGCGAGCACCTGCCCCAGCAGGGTTTCGGCCTCAGCCAGCCCCAGGTCCGCACCGTTGCCGAGTCACTGAAGCTCGCGGTCCCCGTGGACCACCCGGACGCGGCGATGATTCTTCACGTGCAGGATCCGGACACCAGCTACGAGGCGCGCGCCCGCAGCGTGATGGCCGCGCACCTCCTGAGCGAACCGTACTTCACAAGCCTGCGCACGGAGCAGCAGCTCGGCTACGTGGTGGACATCACCGCTCGGGCGCTCCGCAGACGGGGCGCCATCACCTTCCTGATCCAGTCACCGGTGGCAAGCCCGGCTCAGCTCGAGGCGGCCACCCGCCAGTTCGTCACCGATCAGCTGGCCGCCCTGCAGGACATGCCGACCGAGCAGTTCGAGGAGAGCCGGGCGGGCCTCATCGCGCGGTTGACCGAGCAGGACAGCAACCTCGGCCAGCGCAGCCAGCGCTACTGGGCGGATATCGAAACGGGCGTAACCAGCCTCGACTCCCGGGAAAGGATCGCAGAGGCCGTGAACGGCCTCGCCGTGAGCGACATGATCGCCTATCTGAAGAACCTTCAGCAGAAGCTGGACGACCAGCGACTGCTCATTTATCACGACGGCCAATTTCCGCCGGGCCCCCTTGGCGGCAGGGAGATCGAGAGCGTCCAGGCCTTCAAGAGGGGTTGAGCTCCCGCCTGTAGGGAGGCAGCGAGTCGAGCAGGGCACGCCCGTAACGCGCCGTGACGATGCGTCTGTCGAGCAACGTGATCCGGCCGAAGTCTCCTTCGTGTCTGACCAGGCGCCCGCATGCCTGGACCAGCTTGAGCGCCGCGTCCGGCACCGCGATCTCGAAGAACGCGTTGCGCCCGCGGGCTTCGACCCATTCGGCCATGGCCTGATCCATCGGATCGTCCGGCACGGCAAAGGGCAGTTTGACGATGACCACGTGCCGGCAGTAGTCGTCGGGCAGGTCGACACCCTCGGCGAAGCTGGCAAGGCCGACCAGGACGCTCTGCCGACCCTCGTCCACCGCGCTGCGGTGCCGGGATAGAAGCGCCTGCTTGGAGGCCTCGCCCTGAACCTGCAGCTTGTCCAGCAGGTCCTCCGGGAGCTGTCCGATCACCTCGTGCATCTGCCGCCAGGACGTGAACAGCACCAGCGCGCCCGGGTCATCGGCAAGCAATCCCGGCAGGAGCGCGGCCACCTCCTGGCTGTGCGCCTCGAACTCCCTGGGGTCCGAGCGCATGCTCGGCACCGTCAACGTCGCCAGCCGCTGAAAGTCGAATGGGCTCGGAATCCGGACCGCGTTGACCGAACCCAGGCCCACCTGCTCCAGAAAGCGGTCGAAGGTGCCCAGAGCAGTCAGCGTCGCCGAGGTGCACACGGCCGCGTAGCAACTCGACCAGAGCGCCTCCTGCAGAAGCTGGCCGGGCTGCAGCGGGGCGCTGACCATTTCCAGATCACCCGCGGTCTCGTTGACCCAGCGGGCCTTCAATCCCTGGGGCGAGCCGTCTTTTGAAAACTCTGCCGCGCCGCGGCCGAAATCCTCCAGCAGAGCCATGGTCGCAAGCGCGCGCGTTTCCAGCTGCCCCACGGCCGGCAGCCAGTCCTCCGCCTCGAAGCCGTTGTCCCAGGGCAACTCGCCGGCAACCGCTTTCTGCAGCAGCTCGTGGACGGCGGAGATCACGCCGGCAAGGAGCGTGAGCGGCTCCAGCGCCAGCTGCGCCTGCTCTGCCAGCTCCGCTGGTACCTGTCCCAGCCTGAAGCGGTGCGTTGCCAGGCCTTCACCGCGCGGTTCGAAGCTGAGCCCCTGGAGATCGTCCCCCATGCGCATCATGGCTTCAGCGAACGCGGCGCCGTGCTCCGAGGCCCTGCTGGCGAGACTGACGAGCTCGTCCGGTCGCCCGAAACGCTGCGTCAAGCTGCCGATGACCCGGGCAACGTTGTCCACCCACTGCCCGGTGGCGAGGACCCGCGTGGAGGCCGAGAAATGCTGCTGGGTTTTCTCCGGCAGATGGTGCGCCTCGTCGAGAACATAGATGCAGTCCTCCGGCGGCGGCAGAACGACGCCGCCACCGAGGCTGAGGTCGGCCAGCACCAGGTCGTGGTTGGCGACGATGACGTCGGCGGCGTCGAGCGCTCCCCTGGCCTTGAAGAACGGGCACTGCCGAAAGAAGCCACACCGATTGTTGCTGCATCCCCGATGGTCCGTGGTCACGGCCCGCCACAGCTGCGGGTCGACCTCCTCGGTCCACTCGTCGCGATCGCCGTTCCAGGTTTTGTTCGCAAACGCGTTGAGCATGGCCTGGTAAAGGGCCGCGCCCTCCTCGCCCGTGTCCTCGAACAGGGGGATCTCAGAGGGCTCCGCAAATCGCAGCCGATCGTCGAGCCGCTTCAGGCAGACGTAGCGCCCCCGCCCTTTGGCCAGGGTGAAACTGAACGTCAGGCCAGAACGGCTCGCCAGATCGGGGAGGTCGCGCAGGACCACCTGCTCCTGCAGGGCCACCGTCGCGGTGCTGATAACCACCGTCTTGTCCAGAGCAGCGCCCGTGGGGATGGCCGCCAGGCAATAGGCCGCCGTCTTGCCCGTCCCAGTGCCCGCCTCCACGGCCACGATGCGCGGCGCGTCACCGGTCAGCGTCCGGGCGATCAGCGCGATCATCTCCCGCTGGCCGCGTCGGGGCCGAAAGCCCCTCGCGTCGAGCCAGGCACGGTATCCGGTCTGAATAACGCCTTTCAGCTCGTCGTTGAGGAGGGCCTCGCTCATCGAGCGAGCTTACGTTGCCGGTCGATCACTGGCCACCGGCAACGCTCAAATCGGCCGCCACCAGGGCTTGCGGAACTCTTTCTCGCAGCGCGACAGCTGCGCCGCGTATCGCTTGCTCTTCTCCGAGACCCGTCGAGCATAACGGCGGACCTCCGGCTTCTTCCGGTGATGTCCCCGCTTGTAGCCGCCATGGCCGACGTAGTAGGCGAGATAGAGATTGTAGGCATCGTTTTTGGCGATGCCGAGACGCCGGTGACTGCGGTCGTTGTACCAGCCGACGAAATCCAGGGCCGTGCCGAAGTCGTCGCGCTCGCGCAGGAACCCTCTGGTGTCGTCGAGGTATTCCCGCCAGGCGGCATCGGTGATCTGTGCGTAACCAAACGCCGAGGACGGCCGCCGCCAGGGCACTACCCACAACAGGCGCTCACGCTCCGGCCTCGCGTCGGACCGGTAGGACGACTCCTTGTAGACGAACGCCATGCCCACGGAGATGGGCATGTCCCAGCGCTTCTCGGCACGCCTGGCGTCTTTGTACCAACCGGATTTTTCCCGGAAGATCGAGCAGATCTGATCCGGCTTCGACGGCGGCGCGCTGGCGCACCCGGCCATCACGACCACGCTCAAGCCGAGAACGGCGGCCCGAGCGACGCGAGCCCTACCCATGGCGGTGGCTCTCCAGGACCTCGAGAAACTCGGCTTCGTCCATCACCGGCACCCCCAGGTCGCGCGCCTTTTCCAGCTTGCTGCCGGCGCCCGGGCCGGCCACCACCTGGGACGTCTTCCCCGACACCGAGCCGCTCACCTTGGCGCCCAGGGCAACGAGCTCCGACTTGGCCGCATCCCTGGTCATGCTCTCCAGCGTGCCGGTCAGCACCCAGGTCTGCCCGAGGAGCGGCTGCGCGCCGGTCTCGACGGCTACCGCCGGCCACCGGATTCCCGCCTCCAGCAGCGCGTCTACGGCCCGGGCGCCGTCGTCGTTGGCAAAGAAGCTATGAATGTTGCCGGCGACCACCGGGCCCACGTCCGGCACTTGTTCGAGCTCGGCTACCTGCGCCCGCCGAAGGGGTTCCAGATCGCCGAAATGACGGGCCAGGCTCTGGGCAGTCGCTTCCCCCACCTCGCGAATGCCCAGAGCGTAGATGAAACGCGCAAGCGTGGTCTCGCGGCTGCGCTCGATGGCGGCCAGCAGGTTCTCGGCCGACTTGGCGCCCATGCGCTCCAGACGGATCAGCTCGTCCTTGCGCAGGCTGAAGAGATCCGCAGCGATCCTCACCTGATCCTTGTCCACCAGCTGCTCGATGAGCTTGTCGCCGAGGCCCTCGATGTCCAGTGCCAGACGGCTGGCAAAGTGGCGCAGGCCCTCTTTGCGCTGGGCGGGACAGATCTCGGGGCCGGCCGAGCAGCGCGCAACTGCCTCGTCGTCCGGGCGCGTGATGGGACTGCCACACGACGGGCACCCCTGAGGCAGCGCCACCGCTTCGGCGCCGGGCGGGCGTCTGGAATCGATGACGCTGACGACCTGGGGAATGACGTCGCCCGCCCGCCTCACCATGACGGTGTCGCCCACGCGGATGTCCAGGCGCCGGACCTCGTCCATGTTGTGGAGCGTCGCGTTGCTCACCGTCACGCCGCCCACGAAGACGGGCGCCAGACGAGCCACCGGGGTAATGGCTCCGGTACGACCCACCTGAAACTCCACGCCAATCAGGGTCGTGGTCGCTTCTTCCGCCGGGTACTTGAAGGCGATGGACCATCGCGGCTTGCGGGTGACGGCCCCCAGGCGCCGCTGCTGATCGAGGTCGTTCACCTTGATCACGACACCATCGATGTCGTAGCCCAGCGAGTCGCGGCGCTCCAGCATTTCCTCCACGTACCGCAGGCATCCGGCGAGCCCGCTCACCGCACGGGCGTCGGGATTGACACGAAAACCCCAGTCGGCGAGACGCTCCAGGGCTTCCATGTGCGTCCGGGGCTGCCAGTCTCCTTCCACCCAGCCGATGCTGTAGCAGTACATGGTCAACGGGCGGCTTGCGCTCACCTTCGGATCCAGCTGGCGAAGGCTGCCCGCGGCTCCGTTGCGCGGGTTGACCAGCGTCTTCTCGTCGCGCTGACGCGCTTGCTCGTTGAACGCCTCGAAATCGGCGACGGGCATGTAGATCTCGCCGCGCACCTCGATGCGCGGCGGAAAGTCGTGCCCCGCATCGTCCCGCATTACCAGGGGAATCGCGCCGACGGTGCGAACGTTGGCGGTGATGTCCTCTCCGGTCTGCCCGTCCCCCCGGGTGGCTCCGAGAACCAGCCGACCGTTCTCGTAGGTCAGGGCGACCGCAACGCCATCCACCTTGGGCTCGCAGACGAAGTCGAGCGCTTCTCCCTCTTCCAGACGTCCGCGACAACGCTCGATCCAGTCCGCGAGCTCCTCGTGGGTCGTGCACTTGTCCAGGGAGAGCATGGCCACCTCGTGGGTGACCGAGTTGAACTGCTCGAGCGGCGCCCCCCCGACCCGCTGGGTGGGCGAATCGTCGGTCACGAGATCGGGATGATCGCCCTCCAGAGCAACGAGCTCGTCGTACAACGCGTCGTACTCCGCGTCGGCGATCTCTGGAGAATCGAGCACGTAGTAACGATGGTTATGGTGGCGTACCAGCCGACGGAGCTCGCTGATGCGGCTCCCGGCTCCGGCCCTGGTGATGGTCATGCCCGCTTGGACATGCGCCGCCGCGAGAACTCCAGGATCCGCTGGCGGTAGTGCTCCTCGGTCTGGGGCGTCATGAAGCTGCGCTGCTCGTCTTTCAGCTCGCCGTTGAGCTCTTCGGCGACGCCGTGGGCAACAGACAGCATGGTCTCAAACGCCTCGAGCGGATTTTCAGGTCCCGGCAGCTGCAGAAAGAAGCAGAGTCCCGGCGAGCGGATGGTTTCCATGTCCGACATCTCGAACGTCCCCGGCTCGACGATGTTCGCCACGCTGAACTGAACTTTCTTGGAGCCCGCATCCAAACGATGAAAGATGTTCATGTTGCCGAACTTCAGGCCGCGTCCTCGCAGCGACGCGAAGAGCTCGTCGCCCGCAAACGGCTGCCCACGGGGCGCGAGCACGTTCATCACCACGAGTTCTTCCACCGGCGGCTGCTCGAGCGCAGGCTCAGGAGCCGTTTCCTGGGCCTTGCGGGCCGGCGGGCGGCGCGTGCGCCGCGGTCTTTCCGCGACGATGGGCTCCGGGGCCACGGTGACGTCAGCCACCCGCGGGGCGCCCGGGCGTTTCTGATCTTTTTCTCCGGCAGGCGTCCTTGGCGCGTCGTCCGCTCCGATGGTGGGCTCTCGTGCCTTCACCGACTCCCCGACCGCGCTCTCTTCGGCCAGCATCGCAGGCTCGGGCGGCTGCGCGTCCAAGGGCTCAGCCACCACCACGGTGTCGAGCTCGAGGCTTGCCTGCTCACCGAGAGACGCCTGCGACACCACGCGGGCGCCCCCGTTGGGCAGCTCGCCGCGCAACCGATGAAGATCGTCGACGGCCTCGGGAATCAGGTCGTGAGCAATGTCCATGCGCAGGGTATCGCGACGACCGCGCCAGGCAATGTAGAACCCGTGGGCAATCACCCCGGCGATTAGCAGGCCGCCGCCGATCAGAATGAAATCTTTGATGTCCACAACCGGCTCCTCGGCCGCCTGGGCGACCTGACACGTCCAGAGGGTGAAGCTTCCGGCGACATGGCTCAGCCAGCCATCGCCGAGGCTTCTTCTACGTCTACCGAGACGAGCCGCGATACGCCGGGCTCGTTCATGGTAACGCCCATGAGATGGTCGGCCATCTCCATGGTGAGCTTGTTGTGGGTGATCACAACAAACTGCACGTCGGTAGACATATCCTTAATCAGCTCGGCAAAACGCATGACGTTCACGTCGTCGAGCGGCGCGTCCACCTCGTCGAGCATGCAGACCGGGCTCGGGTTGAGGTGGAAGATGGCAAAAATCAGAGCCACCGCCGTCATCGCCTTCTCCCCGCCCGAAAGCAGGTGAACGCTGGAATTGCGTTTGCCCGGCGGCCTCGCCATGAGCGAAACCCCGGTGTCGAGCAGATCCTCCCCTGTCAGCTCCAGATAGGCGTGTCCTCCGCCGAATACTTTCGGGAACAGCTCTCCCAGATGTCTGTTCACCGTCTCAAAGGTTTCCTTGAAGCGTGCGCGAGTCTCGCGATCGATCCTGCGAATTGCGCCGAGCAGGGTTTCCAGCGCCTGCTCCAGGTCCTCGTTCTGTTTGTCGAGGTAGACCTTACGCTCCGACTGCGCCTCGAACTCCTCGATGGCAGCCAGGTTGATGGGGCCAAGGCGCTGGATGCGCCGATCGGTCCTTTCGAGCAGCTCGACCCAGCGGGCCTCTTCCGCATCCTCGGCCAGCCCCTCGCGCACCTCGTCCGCGCCGAGGCCGGTGGCGGCGATCTGATCCGTGAGGTTGGACTGCTGCACGGCGAGTCCCTGGCGCTCGACCCGCGTGGTCTCGAGCTTCGAGCGAACGGTCTCCACCGCTGCTTCCGCTTCGCCACGCTCTGCCTGAAGCCCGCGAATCCGCTCGCCAAGCTGTTCGAGCTCGGCGCGCGCCGCGCCGAGCTGCCGCTCAACTTCCAACCGCTCGTTCAGCCTGGCCTCCAGGTCCTGGCGCAGCTCGGGCAGCGGCGTGGCGCTGGAGGCGATGCCGGCCTGAAGGTTGTCACGCTGCTCGTCCAGCTCGCGGCGCTGGCGAACCAGCCGGCCCCGCGCGGTCTCGCTGGCCGACATGCGGGACTCCAGGCTCTGCCACTCGGCGTTGAGAGCGTGGTACCGCTCACGATTGGCCCGGGCTTCTTCCCGGGCCGCGGCAAGCTCCGACTCCGACGCGGCACCACGAGCTTGGAGCTCCTCACGGGTGACGTCCTGTTGCTCTCTGGTCCGCTCGGCGATGGCCAGGGCTTCCCTTGCCTCCAGAAGCTTGCGCGTCTCCTCGGAAACCTGAGCGTCGAGCTCCTCGCGCTCGCGACGGATCCGCTCCCGACGGGCGCCGGCCTCCTCGATCTGCACCCTTTTCACGCCGTGCTGGGCTTTCATGTCGCCGAGCCGAACGTTCAGGTCGTTGACCTCTGCCTGCAGCTTCGCTCGATCGTGTTCGAGCTCCTCGGCCTGCCCGCGCCCTTCCACGACCTGGCGTTGCAGCTCGGCAAGGCCGAGCTCGGCTTCCTCGACCCGCAGCCCGAGGGTTTCCAGCTCCTGAGTCCGCTGGATGATGCCCGAATCCTGCTCGCTGACCGGCAGGATACGGACCCAGTCGGGTCCGACCCAGATCCCCTGGCGGGTAATGATGCTCTGGCCGGCCCGCAACCCGCTGCGGTGCGCAAAAGCCACCTCGACGGACTCCGCCGCGAAAATCCCATAAAGCAGGGAATCGAGCTTGAGACTCCCGGATCTAATGAGGGAGGAAAGGCTCGGCAGCTCTCCGCTGCTCTCGGCGTGGAAACTTCCTTCCACCAGGGTCACGCCGGCGCCCGGCAGGTGATCCAGAGCAACGCCGAACGGGCTCACATCGTCAACGCGTATGCCCTGAAGATCGTCGCCCAGCACCGATTCAACGGCATGTTCCCATCCGGGCACCACCGCCAGAGCTTCACCCAGACGCTCGGCCGAGCCGAGGCCTCGGGCGTCGACCCAATCCTGCGCAGAACGCTCGTCACGGCCCAGGGCGGCACGCTGAACGGCCTGCAGGCTGGCGAGATCGTGTCTGAGCGACTGCAGCTCACCACGGGCCTCCTCGACCATGCGCTCCCGAACCAGCAGATCTTCCCGGATGGAGCCAAGGGCCTTGATGGTGCGATCGGTGTCGGCCTCCAGGCCGCTCCGCCGCGATTCGATACCGGCTATCTCTTCGGCCAGGGACGCCACGTCGTCGCTGGCAAGAACGGGCACCTCCTGGGCATCGTCAAGCAGCTGGTCGTGGCGGCCTCGAAGACGCTGAAGGAGCTGATCGAGGTGCTCCACGCGGGAGGCCTGAACCTCTGCGTCCCTTTCGTTCTGAGACGCTCGATTCCTGAACTCGTCCCATTCAGCCTGCCACGCCCGGTGCTTCTGCTCGAGCTCGGCCAGGCGGGCGGCGGCCAGGCCATCCCCGCGCTCGGCCTCCTGCCGGCGCGGCTCCAGCTCGGCGAGCTGCTCACGCAGCTCGCGAATCTGCGTCTCGTCCATGGCCAGCTGACGGCCCGTTTCCTCCGAGCGCCGGGTAACCGTCTCCAGGTCGAGCTCGAGCTGCTTGACCCGCTGCTGGTTGAACTGAATGGCCTCCTCGATGCGCGCGATGTCCGCACCGAGCTGGTAAAAGGTCCCCTGAACCTGGTTGACGGCGGCGCTGGTATCGGCGTGAGCCTGGCGACCCTGCTCGATCTGCGTGTCGATGGCCTGCTGCTCCGCCTGCCGGCGGCTCAGCTCGACCTCGAGCTGCTGGATCCGCTCCCGATGGGCGTCGAGCACGGCTTCGAGCGCCACCAGACGGATGGTGTGCAGCTCGGCAGTCAGCTTGCGCTCTTCCTCTTTGAGCTCTCGATATCGCTCCGCCGCGCGGGATTGACGCTTGAGATGCTGAAGTTGCCTGTCGAGTTCCTCACGGATGTCGTTGAGCCGGTCCAGGTTTTCCCGGGTATGGCGAACCCGGTTCTCGGTCTCCCGGCGACGCTCCTTGTACTTCGAGATCCCGGCTGCTTCCTCAAGGTAGACCCGCAGGTCTTCGGGTTTCGCCTCGACGAGCTGGCTGATCATCCCCTGCTCGATGATGGAGTAGCTGCGCGGACCGAATCCCGTGCCGAGGAAGATGTCCATGATGTCCCGGCGCCGGCATTTGTTGCCGTTGAGGAAGTAGGTGGACTGGGCTTCCCGGGTGACCTGGCGCCGAACCGAGATCTCGGCGTATGCCGCGTACTCGCCGCCGATCCGGCCGTCCTCGTTGCTGAAGATCAGCTCGATGCTGGCGATCGCCGTGGGCTTGCGCGAATTGGAACCGTTGAAGATGACGTCGGTGAGGTTTTCACCGCGCAACTGCTTCGCCGAACTTTCACCCATGACCCATCGAACCGCGTCGATGATGTTGGACTTGCCGCAACCGTTAGGGCCAACGACGGCGCACCGATTGCTGGGGAGGATGACGGTTGTCGGGTCGACGAAAGACTTGAAGCCAGCGAGCTTGATCTGCTTTAGCCGCATGGAGACCGAGAGATCACCCTGTCTTAAGACCGCGGTAGTCTAAAGCAATTGCCTACCGAGCGTAACACCCAAACGACCCTGAAAATCAGGAACTTCGGCACTCCGCTGCCAGCTGACCCTCGCGCCGGCCGAATGCCCGAACCAACTCCCCCACACGATTGTCGTCGCCGCGTGACAGCGCTTCGAGGAGAGCATGGTGAAAGCGGATCGTATCGCGCATCTCGTAGCCCGTGTGTCGGGCCGCCCGATGGGCCAGACGCAGGGCCGATGGCAGGAGCGCACGCAGCACGGAGACCAGGTAGACATCGTTGAGCTCGGCAAGACAGCCGTCGACGAACGCCTTCCTCGCCGCGATCGATCCTTCCAGATCGTTCCGGCCGAGGGCCATCGCCATTTCCTCGACCGCCTGGGCCGGCAGGCCGAGATCGAGGTAGGGAACGCGGGCAAGCTTTCCGAAAAAGGCAGCCGCCAGGTCCGTGAACAGCTCGCTGAAGCTGACCAGCTCCTCTCCCGTGAGATCCCTGACGATGGCGCCCCGGCGGGGCAGGAGATCGATGAGGTGGCGGCTTTCCAGTATCAGCAGCGCTTCCCGGACCGACCCTCTGGACACTCCCAGATCGTCCGCCACCCGAAGTTCCTGTATCCGGGCATTGGCGCCAAGTCGGCCTGTGATGATCTCGCGGGCCAGATGCTCCGCGATCTGTTCGGTGAGGCTGATTGCCGGAGCACAGCCCTGTTGCTCCGCATTGTTGTTGGCTCTGGTCGCCATGGCGATCCTTCGTTGTACGGAACCGGATGAGAGCTATGACCGCCCCGCTTTCGATTGGTTCGCCGTCGCCCAAACCGGCCCGAGCACCCCCTGCCGGCCGAAGCGCTAGGAGGGATCCGGTTCCCGCAGAACGGCTTCGACCCTGCGCGGGGCCGTCAATCGCGAAAGATCCAGCAACTGGGAGCGCCACTCCCAGTCGCCCGCCTGGGCCGCGGGAGCGCCTGAGCGGCTCAGCCGCACCACCAGCTCCACTTCCCCGGCCTGGGAGAGCGGCCGGTCAGCGTTCATCGCCACCGCGTCGTCCAACCGCAGGTCCAGGGGCAGAGATGTCGATGGTCTGCGGACCACCGCGTACGGCATCCCGCCTCCCGGCGGGCGGGCAATGACGAACAGCGTCCAGCCCGCGGGCGAGGTGCCGTCCGCGGTCACGGACACGTCCAGGCTCGGAACCAGGTCTCCGAGGCGGGCTCGCGCCTGCTGCAGCCCGGCTGCGAGCACGGCGCGCTGTTCGGTCTCCAGGTTTCCCGAGAGAGCCCGCGAGAACAGAGCCACTGCCTCCCGATAGTCGCCGCGCCGATAGGCGTCGATGGCGTAAATCTCGAGCACCAGCGGCTGGTTGGGCTGCGCTTTCAGCAGACGATCGCCGATGACCCTGGTTTCCCGGTCAATTTCGCCCCCGGAGCTCAGGTACCGAGCCTGGAGCCAGTAGGCGTCGACCACCGGGCTTTCGCCCGACAGCGCGTGGGACATGGCAAACGCCTGCGCCGCCCGCCCGAAGCTGCCCAGCTGAAGATTCGCAAGGCCCAGGAGATACCAGCTGCTGGCATCGTCCGAGCGCCGCTCAACGCGGCTATCGAGCCGGTCTCGCCAACCGGCGACCTCGGCGCGCTGGGTGCGCGGGTCCATGGCGAGAAGCGCTTCCGCGCCCGCTATCTGCTGCGCGCCCGGATCTCCGACCTCGAGATAGACGATCAGCACCACCAGGGGCAACAGCACCGCGAGCGTCAGCACGACGGCGGGCGACACCGGTCTGGAATCGACGCCCTGCCCGGACGCCGTCTGCTCGAAATCGCCGAGCAGAGCAGAGCCCAGCTCCTCGGCCACCGCGTCGCGGGATGCTGGCGAGAGCTGACCGGCCGCCACGTCGACGTCCAGCTCGGCGAGCCGCTCCTGGTAGAGGGATCGGACCGCAACGCTCCTGTCCGTCCGGCCGCCCTGAAGCCCTCCGCGCAGCAGCGGGACAACCACGATGAGCACACCTGCGAGCATCATCAGCCCCGCCATCAGCCAGAAGCTCATGATTCTTCCAGGATCTCACGCAGCCGCCGGGCGTCTGTCTCGCTGAGCTTCGGGGGCGGCGGCTGCCGGAGGACGCGATACAGAACCCCAAGGCCTACGAGCAACAGGAGGCCGGGAGCCAGCCAGAGGATCGACGTGTCGAACCGAAAGGGCGGGTCGTAAAGCACGAAATCCCCGTAACGCGACTGGAGAAACTCGCGAACTTCGGCGTCGCTCATGCCCTCGACGACGACGAGCCGATGCACCGTGCGCCGCAGGTCCTTGGCAATGGGCGCATCGGAGCCGGCGAGGTTGGTGTTCAGACACTTCGGACAGCGAAACTCCGCAATCAGCGCACGATAGCGCGCTTCCGTAGCCGGGTCGGGAAAGTCGTGGACGTCCACCGGGCCGGCCCCCAGGGCCGCACCCGCAGCAACGAGCAGGCCGAAAATGGCCGCGCGACGACGATCAGCCATTCTCATCGTGCAGGCGCTCCAGCGCGGGCAGGATTTCTTCTTTCCAGACGCGCTCGTTCACCTCCCCGACCCGCTTGTAGACGATCACCCCCCTGGCATCGAGGAGAAAGCTTTCCGGAGCCCCGTAGACGCCGAGCTCCACCCCCAGGGATCCGTCCGCGTCCTGAAGCGTAAATTCGTATGGGTCCCCGAAATCGGCGAGCCAGCGCAGCGCCTTGACCGGGTCGTCCTTGTAGTTCACCCCCACGAGGCGGAGCCCCGTCTCGGCGCGAATGCGCATCAGCTCGTCGTGCTCGGCCCGGCAGGTGGGACACCAGGTTGCCCATACGTTGACCAGCACCGGGGAGCCCAGCAGAGCATCCCGGCTTACGGTGCCCGCTCCCCCGAGAAGCGAAGCCGAGAACTCTGGAAACGGACGATCGAGCAGCGCCGAGGGGAGCTCGCGAGGATCATTGAGCTTGAAGCCCGCATAGCCGAAACCGACGATGATGACGAACACCAGCAGCGGCACGAACAGGCGCAGCCGTCTCATCGCGCCGCCTCCGCGACCTGAGCCGACAGGAGCTTCTCCTTGAGCCGCCGGTAGCGCGAATCGAAAACCGCCAGGCAGCCGCCGAAAGCCATCAGAAGCCCGCCCAGCCAGATCCAGCGCACGAACGGCTTCACCTGAATGCGAACGGCCCAATCACCTCCTTGAAGGGGTTCGCCCAGGGAGATGTAAAGGTCGCGCGTGAACCCAGCATCGATGGCGGCCTCGGTCATGACGTTGCCGCCCGCCAGGTAGCGACGCTTCTCGGGCTGCAGCACGATGCGGGCATCGCCCTCCTGCACGCTGAAGCTGCCCCGGTCGGCCACGTAGTTGGAACCACGATGGGGATTGACGCCGAGAAACTCGATGGCCCGACCATCGAGCACGACGACCTCGCCCGGGGACATGCGCAGGTCCTTTTCCACGGACCACTGCGAGGTCAGCGCGATGCCCAGGATGGCCACTGCGAAGCCGGCGTGCGCGGCGAACATGCCCCAATAGGCCAACGGCACGCGGGCGACGCCGCGCCGCGCCCGGGTCCAGAGGTCTCGTGAGTGCGTGGCCAGGATCGCGCAGGCCAACGCCACGGAAAGGGCGACCTGCCAGGATACTCCTCCGGCAAGCACCAGCGGCGCGCCCACACCGAGCAGCAGGCTCACCCCGAGCGCGGGCAACAGCCCGCGCAGAATCTCGCGTCGCTCCGTGCGCTTCCAGCGCAGCAGGGGCGCGGTAGCCAGCGCCGCTGCGAGCAGAAGCATGAGGGGGACGAATCCCGCATTGAAATACGGCACGCCGACGGAAATCTTGTCTCCGCCCGACACCGCCTCGTAGGCCAGCGGGTAGAGCGTGCCCAGCAGAACCACCGCCATGCTGACCACCAGCAGCACGTTGTTGAGCAGAATGAAGGCTTCCCGGCTGAGCGGCTCGAAACGGGCCCGGGACGCGACGACGCCGGCCCGCACGCCGTAGAGCAGCAGGGAGCCGCCCACGATGAGGATGAGGAAGCCCAGAATGAACAGCCCTCTCTCAGGATCCACCGCGAAGGCGTGAACCGAGGTGAGAACACCGGACCGCACGATGAACGCGCCCAGCAGGCTCAGCGAAAAGGTAGTGATGGCCAGGAGCACCGTCCAGCTTTTGAACGTTCCGCGTTTCTCGGTCACGGCAAGGGAGTGAATCAGCGCCGTGCCCACCAGCCAGGGCATGAAGGATGCGTTCTCCACTGGGTCCCAGAACCACCAGCCACCCCAGCCGAGCTCGTAGTAGGCCCACCAGCTGCCCAGCGCGATGCCCACGGTCAGAAAAGCCCATGCCACGTTGCTCCAGGGTCGCGACCAACGCGCCCAGGCGGCATCCAGCCGACCGGACAGCAGCGCGGCCACGGCAAAGGCGAAGGCCACGGAGAAACCCACGTAGCCCATGTAGAGCATCGGCGGGTGAACGATTAGCCCGAAGTCCTGGAGGACCGGATTCAGATCAGAGCCTTCCGCGGGAGAGAGCGGAACGAGCCGCTCGAAGGGGTTGCTCGTGAAGATGAGGAACGAAAGAAAGCCCAGATTGAGGAAGCCCATCACCCCCAGCACCCGGCTGTGAAACTCCAGCGGCAGGGTCCGTCCCAGCACGGCCACGGCAAGCGTCCAGCCGGACATGATCAGCGTCCAGAGAAGAAAAGACCCTTCGTGAGCACCCCAGACGGCGCTGAACTTGTAGTACCAGGGCAGCAGCGTGTTGGAGTTGTTCGCCACGTAGGCGACGGAAAAGTCGTCGGCAAGAAAAGCTTGGGTGAGCACGCCGAAGGCCAACGCGCAGAACACTGCCTGGCCGGTGACCAGCGACAGGTTCGCCCGGAGCAGCCTGCCCCCCGCCAGATTCAGACCGCCGAGGCCGAACACGGCAAGCAGCCCGCTCAGGCAGAGCGCGATGACCAGTGCCAGATGTCCCAGCTCTACGATCACGGCGGGCCGGCGTGCATGCCGTCCAGCTCCGGAGGCATGTAGTTCTCGTCGTGCTTCGCCAACACCTCCTCGGCCCGGAAGACGCCGCTCGGGTCGAGCTCGCCGCGGACGAGGATTCCCTGACCTTCGCGGAACAGATCGGGCAGGATGCCGCTGTAGAGCACCGTGAAGGCTGCGCCCTGGTAATCGGTGAGCACGAACTCCACGTCGAGCTCATTGCCCGTGCGCGCCACGCTGCCCTCGAGAACCATGCCACCTGCCCGGATCTGCGTGCCCAGCGGCGCTTCGCCGGCCACGATCTGATCCGGCGGGTAGAAGAGATTCAGATTTTCGTTGAGCGCCACCAGCACGAAGAACGCCGTCGCCATGGTCCCGAGGAGCAGGAAGGACACAACGATCAACCGGTTACGCCGTTTCGGATTCACGTCCGCACACCCTCCGCCGCCTGCCTTCGTCTTTCCGCATCCGCCTGCTCACGCAGGTAGCGCCGGCGGCCGGTGATCGGCGCCAACACGTTGACCAGCACCACGGCCAGCGTCAGCCCGTAGCTCAACCACACGTACGGGCCGTGCCCACCCATCGTCAGAAAGTCACCGAACGTTTCGAAGCTCACCGGGCCTCCTCGAGCACCATGTCGCGCACCCACTGCGTGCCCGCTTCCCGCTGCAGGATCTCCAGTCGAAGACGACTCAACAGGTTGGCACCGAACAGGCAGTAGATGCCGACGACGTTCACCGCCAGAGGCAGCCACATCTCCACCGGCATGCTCGGCGCCGCGGTGAGCTTGAAGGTAGCAGGCTGATGCAGGGTCAACCACCAGTCGACGGAGTACTTGATGATGGGGATGTTCACCACCCCGATGACGGCCAGCACGGCGCAGGCGCGCCCGGCGGCCTCCTGCCGGGGTATGGCCTGACGCAGCGCGTAGATCCCGAAGTACAAAAAGAGCAGCACCAGCATGGAAGTCGTGCGCGCATCCCACACCCACCAGGCGCCCCAAGTGGGCTTGCCCCAGATCGCACCCGTCATCAGCGCCAGCACCGTCATCCACATCCCGAACGGCGCAACCGTTGCCAGCACCATGTCTGCAAGCTTCATGCGCCAAACCAGCAGGACCACGCCGGCGCACCCCATCACGAGATAAGCGGTCTGGGCCACGATGGCGGTGGGCACGTGGACGTAAATGATCCGGAAACTGTTGCCCTGCTGGTAGTCGGGCGGGGCGAAGGCGAGCCCCCAGATACATCCCGTGCCCAGCAGCAGCGCCGCCAGCCCTGCGAGGATCTTCAGCCAGGGACCGCTGATGCCGTAGAACCAGCGCGGGGATCCCAGCCGGTGCCAGAATTCCTTCAGCGTCGCCAAGGGCCGCCCTCACGTCGCCGTCGTAACGTTGTCGTTTGCCGAGCAATCATATGCATCCGCGATATGCATCCGCGTAGTTTGACGCCCAGGAGGGGCCGGGGTTCGCCTTTCATCGTCACTGCTCCACGCTGATCTTGAGCGCTGCCTGAACGCCGAAGGGCGCCGTGGTCAGCGCCAGCATCGTGATGGCGGCAAGCCAGTAGAGCTGACCTGCCGCCCCCGTCCCCGCCATGTCCGCGCTGACCGCGCCGGCGCCAAATATTAAAACCGGCACATACAAAGGCAAAATCAGAAGCCCCAGAAGCACCCCGCCCCTGCGCAGCCCGACGGTGAGCGCAGCGCCCACGGCGCCCAAAAGGCTCAGGGCCGGCGTGCCCAGCAGCAGGGTCGCCGCAAGCGTTGGCACGCTGGCGGCCGGCAGAGACAGGATCAACGCCGCCAGCGGGGCGAGCAGGGTCATGGCCAGGCCGCTGACGCACCACTGCGCGGTAATCTTCGCCAGCAGGGGCACGAAGAGCGGCTCGGCCAGCAACAGCATCTGCTCCAGCGTCCCGTCATCGTAATCGCTGCGAAACAACGCTTCCAGCGACAACATGCTGGCGAGCAGCACCAGCACCCAGATGATGCCCGGGGCGTGCTCGCGCAGGTCGTCGGGCCCGCCCCCGGCGCCAAGGGCAAAGAGCGTCATCGCGAGGAAAAGGAACACGAGCGGGTTCACCGCCACACCCACCGATCGTGCCGTCGTCTGCAGCTCGCGCCGCAGCTGAGCCCGGAACAGGCCGGCCACCGTGTTCTCCTTCGCGGAGCCGCTCATCGACCCAGGCTCAGCAGGCGCGAACGCTCGAGCCCGAGGGGCTGATGGGTCGCTGCCACCACGGCCCCGCCGCCGTCCATATGCGCGGTGACGAGCGTCACGGCGAGCTCCTGCCCCGGGCCGTCCAGCGCGGTCAGCGGCTCGTCGAGCAACCACAGCGGCGAGCGGCAGACGAGCAGCCGGGCCAGCGCCACCCGACGCTGCTGGCCGGCGGACAGGTGCTGGCAGGCGGTACGCTCGTAACCGGCCATGCCCACACGCTCCAGCGCCGGCAGCACGGCGTCTGCGGTTCCCCGCAAAGCGGCGTACCAAGCCAGGTTCTGCTCAGCCGACAGCAGCGGGTTCAGACCCAGCCGATGTCCCGCATAGAGAAACTCGGCAGTCTCGACGACGCCTTCAAAGTCTGGATACAGGCCGGCAATGCAGCGCAGAAGCGTCGACTTTCCGCTGCCGTTGGGGCCATGCAGCTCCACGCACTCACCAGCCCCGAGTTCCAGGGAGAGCTCCGTGAACAGCTGCCGACCGCCTCGGCGGCAGCCGGCGTCGACGACCCGGAGCAACGGCGCAGCTGCTGCTCCAACCTGGTCTGGTTCCAAAGGCGCTGGCAAGGCGATGACCGTCCAGACCTACCCGGCGGCAACCCGGTAGCAGGGCTCGTAGGGGCCGATGAGCTTCATGCGGCCGTTCTCGGAGAAGCTTCGCAGCAGCTGCTCGAGCGCGCCGATGAGGTGCCGGTCGCTGTGCAGCTCGAACGGCCCGTGGCTTTCGATCATGCGAATGCCGTCGTCCTTCACGTTACCCGTGACGATGGCCGAGAAGGCGCGCCGCAGATTGACCACCAGCTCATGGGCCGGCAGGTCGGCGCTCAGGCGCAGGGCGGCGACGTTTTCATGGGTGACCTTGAACGGTTGCTGGTGAGCGAGGGGAACGTTGAGCAACCAGTTGAAATAGTAGGCGTCACCCACCTGGCGCCGGTGCCGGCGCACCCGACGGACCCGGCGGCCGATCCGGGTGCCCACCTCCTCCGCGTCGCCTATCACGATGTCGTAGAAGCGGGCCACCTCGTCGCCCAGCGAAAGCCTGAGGAAGGCATCGAGCTCAAAAAAGTAGTCCGCGCTCTCCGCGGGACCGGTGAAGATCAACGGCATCTCCTCGCCCTCGTTGGCGGGATCGAGCAGCACGCCGAGCAGGTAGAGGATTTCCTCCACGGTGCCCGCGCCGCCCGGAAACACCAGCACGCCGTGACCGATGCGGAGGAAGGCCTCTAGCCGTTTCTCGATGTCGGGCAGTATTACCAGATCGCTCACCATGGGGTTCGGCGGCTCGGCGGCAATGATTCCCGGCTCCGTGAGGCCTACGTAACGAGCGTCCTGCTGGCGCTGCTTGGCGTGGCCGACCGCCGCGCCCTTCATCGGTCCCTTCATGGCCCCCGGACCGCAGCCCGTGCAGATGTCTAGGCCCCGCAGACCGAGGTGGTAGCCGACTTCCTTGGTGTACTCGTACTCGGTCCGGGAAATCGAGTGGCCGCCCCAGCAGACCACGGTGCGCGGCGGCAGGTCGGGACGTAGAACCCGGGCATTCTTGAGGATATGGAAAATCGCATCCGTGATCCCCTCGGAGCTGTTCAGATCGAAAAGATCGCTGTCCGCTATGTCCGTACCGATGTAGACGATGTCCCGCAGCACCGAGAAGAGGTGCTGACGCACCCCCTCGATCATCCGGCCATCGACGAACGCGGAAGCCGGCGCGTTCTTGATGATCAGCTTGACGCCCCGCGTGCGTCGGGCGACCTCGATGCTGAAGTCGGCGTACTCTCTGAAGATGGCGGCAGCATCGTCGGATTCGCTGCCCGTGTTCAGGACGGCCAGCGCGCAGCGCCGGAACAGATCGAGCAGCGGCGACTCGGCCGCGGTGCTGGCCAGCGCGTTGACCTCGAGCTGCGAGAGCAGCTCCAGGGATCCCCTCGGGCTGACGTGGACGTCGACCTTGCGAATCTGACCGGTTGTGGTGTTCATGCCGGGAAGTCTACCGATTCGCGCTGCCGACACCCACCGCTCGATGCGCCGCGCCGGCCGAGCCGGCCCGCATCGGGCGGTAACCCAAAGCGGATTCTGATAGTGTACCCGCGGGGCGCGCGTCCGGCCTGACGCGCTTGCGGGCACGGTCGATTCGAAGGCGATCGGCCCGGGAAAGCCGTGTGCCCCAGCCCAAGAGAATTTCGATCGGAAGAGGAGGATCGATGTCCGGGTCCAGCATGATCCGTGCACTGCTCGCCGTGGCCGCGCTTTGCAGCGCGACCGGCGCCGCCACTGGCAACGAGCCGACGGACACCGCTGGCCCCGCGCTGGAGGAGCTCGTCGTCAGCGCGACACGCACGAACCGCACGGTTCGCGAGGTCCCGGCTGCCGTCAGCGTGGTTGGCCGGGAGGACATCCAGCTCGGGCGGCAGCAGCTCGGCCTCGACGAGGCCCTCGGTCGGGTTCCGGGACTTTTCTCCCAGAACCGCTACAACTTCGCCCAGGACCTGCGTCTGTCCATCCGCGGATTCGGCGCCAGGGCGAATTTCGGCATCCGCGGCCTGAAGCTGATTGCCGACGGCATCCCTGCGACCACGGCCGACGGCCAGAGTGGCGTCGACGACATCGACCTGGGGTCGCTCGACCGCATCGAGGTGATCCGCGGACCGTCGTCCTCGCTGTACGGCGCGTCCTCCGGCGGCGTCATCAACCTGATGACGGAGGACGGCCCGGAGCGTCCGTTCGTCGAAGCCGGCGTCACCCTCGGCGAGTACGACCAGCAGCGATACCAGCTCAAAGCGGGCGGTCAGACCGGACGGCTGAACTACCTGGCCAGCGCCTCGCATCTGGCTTACGACGGGTATCGCGAGCACTCGAGGGTGGAGTCGACAATCTTCAACTCCAAATTCCGGTACGGGATCGACTCGGCGTCGAACCTCACGGTGATCGTCAACCTGGTCGACTCGCCGACGGCAGACGACGCCGGCGCCATTACCCAAGCCCAGGTCGAGGACGATCCCCGGCAGGCGCAGCAGAGGAACTTGAGCTCCAACGCCGGTGAATCCATCGAACAGCAGAAGCTCGGCATCATCTATGACCGCGCTCTCGACGACCGCAACGCGATCACGCTGCGCAACTACTACGTCTGGCGCGACTTCCAGGCGTTTCTGCCCATCGGCACCCACATCCCCTTCGTCGCCGACGACGGCGTGGTGGAGTTCGACCGCTTCTTCTGGGGCGGCGGAATCCAGTGGCGCTTCGCCGATTCGCTGTTCGGCCGGCCGTTCCAGATGAGCGCTGGGGTGGACGCGGACATCCAGGAGGATGATCGCCAGCGCTATCTCAACGAGGCCGGCGTAAAAGGGGCCCTGGCCTTCGACCAGCTGGAGAAGGCCGAAGCCTACGGCGCCTACCTGCGGGGAGAAATCGGACTGGCCGATTCGGTCCGCCTTGCCCTGGGGATACGCTGGGACACGGTCGACCTGTCGGTGGACGACAGTTTCTTGGACAACGCAGACCAGTCCGCGGACCTGGACTTTGACGAGTTGAGCCCCTCGGTCGGCCTGGTCTGGGATCTGGGCGAGAACTGGAGCGCTTACGCGAACTACGCCACCGCCTTCGAGACACCCACCTTCACCGAGCTTGCCGTTCCCGCAAGAGACCTCGACGTGAGCCTTGGCGGCTTTGCGAACGTCTCGGCCCAGGAGGCGCAGAGCTTCGAGGCCGGTTTGCGCGGCGGCCTGCTCGACGGCGCCCTGTACGTCGAGGCAGCCGCTTTCACCATGGAAGTGGACGACGAGATCACCAGCGTTTCCAACATCGGCAATCGGTCCTTCTTCGCCAACGCGGACACCGACCGGCGCGGGATCGAGACCTTCGCCAACCTCGCCTTCGAGGGCGGGCTCGAGCTGAGCCTGGCGTACACGTACTCGGACTTCGAGTTCGATCGGTTCGAGGACAACGAGGACTTCGAAGGCAACGCCCTTCCCGGACTGCCCGAGCATCAGCTCTTTGCTGAGATCAAGTACCGGCATCGCTCGGGCGCCTACGCCGTCGCCGACGTTCTGCACGTCAGCAAGCTGTACGTGAACAACGCCAATTCCGGCACCAGCGAAGCGTCCACCGTCGCCAATCTTCGAGTCGGCGCGTCCTTGGCGCTGGGCCAGTGGCAGCTCGATCCGTTTCTCGGCGTCAACAACCTCTTCGACGAGAACTACATTTCCAACGTGCGCATCAACGGGTTCGGCGGCAGGCTGTTCGAGCCAGCTCCGAAACGGAACATCTACGGCGGCGTGGCCGTTCGCTACGTGCTGCGCTGATGGTTCGGGGAGCGCCGATTACCCCGCGCTCTGCAGCGCTCTGACGCTGGCGTAGGTGGATACGCAGTAAGGCACCAGCACGGTCAGCGCCATCTTGCCGGCCTGCACCGGGCCGACGTCTCCGGACAACAGCGCGTCGCCGTGGTTGATGGCGATGAGAATGACCCCGACCAGAAGCGCCGTCCGGGCGGCTCGCGCGACCACGTCCGGGCGGGCGGCCAGACGCAGAAACCCGTGTTGCGTGCTCATCGCAGACGAAGGGCGAACGATACCGCGCCAGACTCTCCGGGCTCGAGAGCCTGCTGGTAGGCCCAGCGAATCGAGGCATATTCGGAGGGCTCGGCGAGCCGCTGCCCGTCTCCGCGTTGGACCATCAGGCCCGACGGCTCGGCGAAGGTTTCTCCATCGACCGAGAAGGTAATGAAGGTGTCCTCACCCGCCGCGCTGCCCTCCACATACTCGGCCACCTCGGGAATCGGGTTGGTGATGACGATGCTTCCTGCGGCCACCTCCTCTCGCCCCTCGTTGGCAAACGTGATGGTGTAGAGCAGCTCGTCGCCGGGAAGCACCTCGTCCGCGGCCACGAGCCGTCGCTCGACCTGCCCGTCCAGGCCCTGCGCGATCTCGTACCTGGCCACCGTGTTGGAGAGCGTTACGCGCGCTGCTGCTTCAGGGGGGTATGCCGTCGAGGCGAGGAGGCCGGTGGCAACGAGCACCAACCAGACCGTGTTTCGCCTCAGCACATTCAAGATCACACTTCCTCCAGAGCCTTCCGGCACGCTTGGACCCTCCGTTCCGGGAATCGATGTTCTCACACCCAGCGCATCGCAGACCATTACCGAGCAGGTTTGATGTCAATGCTGCGGGTGAGAGGGTCGAAGTAGATGACCGCATCACCACTTTCGAGCTGCTTGCGGACCAGCGCGCGCTTCTCCGCGAGCGTGAATTCCCGATGTCCGTAGTCGGTGCCCTCGCGCAGCACGAACGACTCGACGACGCCCGCAAGGGCTTCCTCCGAGAGCTCCGACAGGGGAACTTTGATCGCCGCCCCATCATTTTCGTGACCTGATCCGCATCCCATGTCGCTCGCCTTGAATTTCTGAACCTAAGGTGCGTTACTTCCCCTTACTGAAATCGTCATACCGGCGTTCCAACAGGACGGGGCACCATGGCCGAACCAGATCACATACTCGTCGTCGAAGACGAGCCGATTACCCGCGAGCAACTCGTATCCTACTTCGAGGAAGAAGGTTTCCGCGTCACTTCGACCGGATCCGGCGACGAGGTGCACGAGCTGGTAAAGAACAGCGACATTATACTCGTTCTCCTGGACATCAAGCTGCCCGGCAAGGACGGTCTGACGTTGACCCGCGAGATCCGCGCTCAATCCGACGTCGGCATCATCCTGGTAACAAGCAAACAGGAACAGATCGACCGCATTCTCGGTCTGGAGAGCGGCGCCGACGACTACGTGACGAAGCCCTTCGACCCGAGGGAGCTGCTCAGCCGCGCCCGCAACCTGATTCGGCGCGTCCAGCTTCAGCAGCGCCAGCGCCGCAAGAACCACATCCGCAACTTCGAGGGCTGGCAGCTAGATCTGAACAAACGCGAGCTGACTTCTCCGGAAGGCGAGAAGACGACGCTGTCGGCAGGCGAGTACCAGCTCCTGCTGGCATTCATGGAGCAGGCCGGCGAGGTCATGAACCGCGATCAGCTGATGAACCGCATCCGTAACCGCGAGTGGTATCCTGACGACCGATACATCGACGTGCTGGTCGGCCAGCTCCGCAAAAAGCTCGGCGAGCGGGCGGCCAACGCCAAGATCATCGCCACCATCCACGGGACGGGATACCTGTTCACACCCGAAGTGGCCTGAATTCGTTCAGCAAACGGGATGTGACGATCCTGAACAGCGTGTGGGGGCACAGACGGGGGAAAAGGCGTGAGCAGCGTGGATGAAAAGATCTACGAAAGCGCGTCGACAGTCGTCCGACGGACCACCTGGCAGGATCAGCCCGTCGTTGCGAAACGGCTGAAGCCCGAGGGCCTGCCCTCGAACGTGCTCAGCCAGTTTCATCACGAATTCCACCTGAATCAGTCGCTGACCAGCCCCAACGTCTGTCGCGCGCTCGCCATGGACGACAGCGGCCTCGAGATCTACTTCGAGGACACCCAGGGCGCCTCTCTGCGCAGCCTCATCGACACCGGCGAGCTTTCCCTGGACGAACGCATCGCGATCGCCGTGGAGCTCAGCCGCGCGCTGCAGTCCGTTCACGACGAGGGCGTGATCCACAGGGACGTCAACCCCGGCAACGTGCTCGTCTCCGAAGACCCTATGCGCGTGCACCTCATCGACTTCGGCTTGGCTACGCTGGCAGCCCGGGAATATCCCGAGGTGGAACCCCTTGGCCAGGTGACCGGGACCCTGCCCTACCTTTCACCCGAGCAGACCGGCCGCGTGAACCGAGTGGTGGACTACCGCACGGACCTGTACTCGCTGGGCGCGACGCTCTACGAGCTTCTGGCCGGCAACCCCCCGTTCACCAACACGGACCCGCTGGAGCTCATCCACGCGCACATCGCGAGCACGCCGCGGCCCCTAACCGCCATCGGCGAGGGAATTCCGCGCTGGCTGTCGGAAATCGTCCAGAAACTGCTCGCCAAGCAACCGGAAGACCGCTACCAGAGCGCCGCAGCCGTCCGCGACGATCTGATCAGGGGGCAGACCCAGGCCAACGTGGTACCGTTCCGGCTCGGACAGACCGACTCGCCCGGGCTGCTGGCCATGCCCAAACGCCTGTACGGTCGCACCGCCCAGATCGGCATCATTCAGGAATATCTGGAGCGCGCCGCACGAGGGGAAGTTCTCTTCCTGCAGATCACCGGGGCGCAAGGCAGAGGAAAGTCCTCCCTATGCGCGGAGCTCGCCAGGCAGGCAGCCGGCACAAAAGCCATGGTCGCCCGGACCAATGCGCTTGCCTTCGACTTTCGCGACACCGACGCGGTCTGGATCGAGCTGACCCGCCAGCTCCTGCGACAGGCGCTGGCCGACGCTAAAGCCGGTGACCTTCTGGCGCGCATCGCGGCGCTGAACTCGCCGAACGTTCGCAGCCTGACGGAGCTCATCCCGGAGCTGAGAGATCTGGTGCCTGCGGGCAGTGAGGGCGCGGGGCTGCCCGGGGTGGGCATCCAGGAAGTCCTGAAAGCGCTGCAGCCCCAACCGCTTTGCCTGATCGTGGAGGAAGTCGACAACGTCCCTTCGGAAAGCCTGGAAACCCTGCTGAGCATGGCGCTCGACTCGCGGCACTTGCTGATGACGGTTACCCGGGCGAACGCCGATTCGGACGCGTTCAGGACGCCCCGACTGGCGACCAAGGCGGCCACGCTGGAGCTGCCGGCATTTGCGCGGGCCGACGTGAGAAGCCTTCTGTCGGACATGCTCTCGACCAGCGAGGTTCGAGTTCGCGAGCTCGCAAGCGAGCTGCACGCCAAGACCGACGGCCTGCCCGCCGACGTCCTTCAGCTGATCGAGGAGCTGCATCACCTCGGCCACATCTTCCGTGACGCCAATGCGGCCGAGTGGGAGTGGGACATGGCGGCCATCCGCGCCCACTACTTCAGCAACAACTCCGCAGACCGAATACGCCGGCTGATCAGCGAGCTTTCCGAGGAGACGACGCACGCGCTGCAGGTCGGTGCGGCCGTGGGAGAGCAATTCTCGAGCGAGCTGGCCGCCACCTTGCTCGACGTCGAGCAGGCCGAGCTCGCCGGGCGGCTGCGGCCGGCGCTGACCAAAGGCCTGCTCACCACCGCGACGGGCAGCAAGGAAGCGCCGGGAGATCAGCACCAGCTGCTCTACCGGTTCGCCCATCCAAGGGTGAGGTCGCTGGTGTACGCGGAGATGGCCCAGGAAGCCAAGTCGACGATTCACTTCGCCATCGCCGATGAGTGCAAGCGCGGCCACAGGCCGGCGGGCAGGACGCTCCTGCAGATCGCCCATCACCTCAACGCCGCCGCGGATCCCATTGGGCTCGACAAGGACAAACGCCTGGAAATCGCGCACTACAACCTTCTCGCCGCAAAGGAGAGTATCGGCCAGGGCGCCTTCCAGCCCGCCTACAAGTTCTGCCGCAGCGGGCTGTCGCTCTTGAGCGAGCTGCCCGACGAGCCGATCTTCATCGAGCTGTGCCAGAGCGCTGCCGAGGCCGCCTTCTACTGCAGCGACTTCGAGCAGCTCGACCGGGTCATCGCCAGCATTCCGCACAATACCAGCGCCCTGGACGAGATCAGGGTTCGCGCGGCGGTGGTCCAGAATCACCTGGGCGCAGCCCGCGAGCAGGCGTTCGACGCCCTCGAGAGCCTGGGGTACGTGCGACCCGCAACCGGCATCAACCCGATCGGCCAGGCTTTCCGCAGGCTCGGCAGGAAGCGCGCGCCGGACGCCGCGCCCAAACCGGCCCCGGTGCTCGAGGACATTCGCCTGCAGCACACCTTCCGGTTGCTCGGCTACCTGTTGCACGCCGGATACCACCTGGGCAGCGAGGGCCTGGACGCCCTTACAGACGACATGCTCAGCGAGGCGGCACGGCACGGCTACAGCGCCGAGATCGCCTTTGCGTTCGCCGCGCGTGCCGTCAGCGCCGTCGCCGACCACCGGATCGGGATCGCGCAGCGCTACGCCGCGGAGGCGCGAGCCCTTGCCGGCCAGTTCTCAGGGGACGCCTTCTCCATCCGCGCGGAAACCCTGCTGAACGGCCTGGTGGACCCATGGTCGGGGGGGCTGGACGACACGCTTGGCGGGCTTTCGCGCAACATCGACGCCAGCATGGCCTGCCAGGACTACGAGTTTGCTGCCACGGCCACGGCCTTCTACGCAACCAACGGCCTGCTTCGCGGGCTCGATCTGGCGTCCCTACGGCGAGAGCTGAACGAGCAGATTTCCAGACTTTCCGGTCTTCAGCACGTCACGGGCGTCAACATCTCGCTGTTCGTTCAGCAGATCATCGGCAGCCTGCTGGGTCATGCGGAAGCCGACGGCGAGTCGGACCACTTCAGGGAGCTGAGCATTTCCAACAGCGAGGACGCGGTCGCCCACGGCTACGTGTACGTGCTGCGCCTCTACTACGCCGTGCTCTTCGACGATTTCAGGGGGGCGGCCAACATTCTCGAGCTCGCCGAGCAGTTCGGCCCCGCGCTGGCGGGGTCGCCTCTGCTCATCGTCTGGAAATTCGCCGACGCTCTGGTGAACCTGCGCTCGGGCAACACGGCTGGCCTACGAAGGGCACGCGCGTCGCTGCGTGAGCTGAAACAGTGGCACCAGGACGGCGCCGACCACGCGGAGCCGAAGGTCATCCTGCTGCAGGCCGAGCTGAACTGGCAGCGCGGCGCCACCACCCAGGCCATCGAGTGCTACGAGGTCGCCGCCGACAAAGCGCGTCGGCTCGGCCTTGCCAACGACGAGGCGCTGGCCTACGAGCTGGCGGCCAGAGCCTGCGAGTCCAACGGTCGGGCCGACTTCGCCAAGCTCTTCGCGCGCAACGCTCATCAGGCCTACCTGCGCTGGGGCGCAAATGCGAAAGCCAGTCACCTCGAGCGGGAATTCCCGAGCATGCTCGACGATGCGCTGCATCCTGCGACCGTGATCGGAGACCTGACCGACCTCACCGTGCGCGACTTCAGCTCCATGTCCATCCGGTCGAGCCTGGATGGAAGCGAGATCAACGCGAACGTCCTGGACACCACCACGGTGCTGCGCGCGGCTCAAACCATCTCCAGCGAGATCGTCCTCGACCGCGTCCTGACGAAGCTGCTGCGCCTGGCGCTGGAGCATGCCGGCGCCCAGAAAGCCTGCATGCTGCTCGCCCACGACGGAAGGCTGTTCGTCGAAGCCATCGCCTCGGTGGACGGCGGCCCGACCCGCCGCGAGAGCCCGGCGACCCCGCTGGAGGCCTCCGACGACGTGCCCGAGAGCATCGTTCACTTCGTGGCGCGCACCAAGCAGGCGCTGGTGCTTGGCGACGCCACCGCGGAGGACGTCTTTACCCAGGATCCATACATCGTTCGCAAACAGCCGCTGTCCGTCCTCTGCGTGCCCATCGTGCACCGCAACGAGATCACCGGAATCCTCTACGTCGAGCACCGCTGGCTCACCGGCGTTTTCACTGCCCAGCGGGTGGAAGTCCTCGCCCTGCTCGCCTCTCAGGCGGCGATCTCGATCGAGAACGCGCGGCTGTACGCCGACCTGCACGACACTCAGGAGCAGTACCGAGCGCTGTACGACAACGCCATCGAAGGGCTCTTCCGGATCGACCCCGACGGCGCGCTGCTGAGCGCCAACCCGACGCTGGCAAGAATTCTCGGCTTCGACGACGTCAAGCAGCTGCTGGCCGAGTACCGTGATCTCATCGACCGCGTCTTCCTGAGCCGGGAAGACGCCAGCCACTTCCTCACCAACCTCGAAGAGCACGGCCTGCTCAACGTCTTCGAGGCCCAGGGGGTCACGCGCAACGGCCGCACGTTCTGGATGGCGCTAACGGCGCGCCTGAGCCACGACCCCGAGCAGGGCGCCTACATCGACGGCTCTCTCGTCGACATCTCCGAGCGCATGAAGCGGGAGCAGGCCGACAAGCACCGGCAGATCGCCGAGGCCGCAACCCAGGCGAAAAGCGAGTTCCTGGCCAACATGAGTCACGAGATCCGGACGCCGATGAATGCCATCATCGGCTTCTCCAAGCTGGCGCTGGAGACCGGGCTCGACCCCAAGCAGCACGAGTACCTGTCCTCCATACGGGCCGCATCGGAGAACCTGCTCTCGCTGGTCAACGACGTTCTGGACTTCTCGAAAATAGAAGCGGGCAAGCTCACCCTCGAACACCGACCCTTCAAGCTGGCCGACACGCTCAAAGAGGTGGAACGTCTGTTCCGGACCGAGGTTCGCAAAAGCAATCTCGAGCTCAACTTCGACGACAACACCGCGGCGCACGCCGAGTTTCCCGGCGACGGCGTGATCATCGGCGACCCCCTGAGGCTTCAGCAGGTGCTGGTCAATCTGGTCAGCAACGCGCTGAAGTTCACCGAGGAGGGGAGCATCTCGGTCACGGCCCAGGTCTGTCCCTGCGAGGCCGGCGAGCTGCGCGTCGAGTTCGCCGTCAGAGACACCGGGATCGGGATCAAACCCGAGCACCAGGCACGACTCTTCGAGTCGTTCGAGCAGGCGGAGACCTCCACCACCCGGCGCTACGGGGGCACTGGGCTGGGGCTGACGATCTGCAAACGGCTGGTGTCGCTGATGGGGGGCGAGATGTCCGTGGCCTCGGTGCCCGACCAGGGAAGCTGCTTCACCTTCACCGCCGTGTTCGGCCTTCGCGACGCTCAGGACCTGATGCCCGCAGACGTGCGCCAGCGGCGGCGCAACCTGCGCGCGCTAAATCGCAGAGAGTTCCTGGTCGCGGAGGACAACCCCATCAACCAGCAACTGTCCCTGGAGTTCCTGCAGCGCACCGGGGCACGGGTGGACATTGCCCAGACCGGGCGCGAGGCGGTGGAGCGCGCGACCAGCAAAGCATACGACGCGATTCTCATGGACATACACATGCCCGAACTGGATGGGCTCCAGGCATGCCGGATCCTGCGCGAGCAGCAGATCACGACGCCCATCATCGCGGTCTCCGCGGACGCCATCGAAGCCAGCCAGCAAGCGGCGCTGGAGGCGGGCTGCAACGCCTACGTGTCGAAGCCCATCGACTTCGACCTGCTGCTGGCCGAGCTGTCCCGGGTGCTGCCCGAGCAGCCGGCGGACGCCGCTAGCGTCGATGCTCCGGCGTCCGCGCCTGCCGAGCACGAAGCGTCAACGACGCCGGGCGAGCTTCCTGAGATTCAGCTGCCTGGAATCGACCTGGACACGGCCATCAGGGGACACAACGGCAACGTCCGCCTCATGCTGAAACTCATGGGGGATTTCGGCAGGTACTACGGCGACGCCGGGGCAAAGATGCGTGCCCACGTGACCGACAACCATCTCGAGGAGGCCGAGCGGCTCGCCCACAACCTGCACGGCGTGGCCGGCAGCTTCGGGGCCGACCGCCTCAAGCAGGCTTCAAAGACCCTCGAGCTCGCTCTGGCCAAGGGCGACGAGAGCAACCTGCTCGGGCTGGTTCAGAGTTTCGAGGTGGCCATGAACGAGGTGCTGGAATCGGCAGAGACCCTGGCCAACCACCCCTTCACCGAGGTGGCATCGCGTTCACGCAACGAGGGGTGAGATCGAGCAGCTGAAGCTTCTCGACGCCATCGTCCGAGGAAAGGCCGGCGAAATCGAAAAGGCCGCGGTCGCCGAGATGGGACGGCACCACGGCACTGAGGCTGCGGGCAATATTCTCCACGCGTCCGGGCTGCTCGGCGTCCCAGCGGGCCAGCATCGACTTGATCACCTGCCGCTGAAGATTCTCCTGGGAACCGCAGAGGTTGCAGGGGATGATGGGATACTCTCGGTGCTCGGCCCAGCGGGCAATGTCGCGCTCCCGGCAGTAGTAGAGCGGTCGTATCACCACGTTGCGTCCGTCGTCGCTTTTCAGCTTCGGCGGCATGGCCTTCAGCCGCGCCCCATGGAACATGTTGAGAAACAGCGTTTCCACCACGTCATCAAGGTGGTGTCCCAGCGCGATCTTGCTCGCGCCGATGCTCGCAGCGAAGTTGTAGAGAATGCCGCGCCGCAGCCGCGAGCAAACCGGGCAGGTCGTCTTGCCCGCCGGAGTGACCGCCTTGACGATGGAATACGTGTCCTGTTCCAGGATGTGATAGGAAACGTCCAGCCCTTCCAGGTACCCGGGCAGCACGTCCGCCGGATACCCGGGCTGCTTCTGATCCAGGTTAACGGCGACGATCTCGAAGGCGACCGGCGCGCTTCTCTGGAGATTGAGCAGAATGTCCAGCAGCGTGTAGGAATCCTTGCCTCCCGACAGGCAGACCATCACCCGATCGCCTTCCTCGATCATTCCGTAATCGGCGATGGCCTGGCCAACTTTGCGCCTGAGCTTTCTGTGCAGCTTGTTCATGTCGTAGCCGTGCTTGCGCATTGCGCGCTCCGACCTCGCGGCGGGGTCCATTGGGTCTGCCTTCATCAGGGCCTTGGGATGGCGTGGGAACGGATTTTTAGCAGCACGGATCGGCGCTGACAACTCACGACGGGTCAATCCAGACCGCGCAGCACCATGACGGGGGGCGTAGAGATCAGCCCGCGCGTGCCCAGGGTCCCGACGATGAGGATGAGCACGGACCCGATCACCGGACCCAGGAGCCACAGCCAGGGATGCAGACGCACCGGCAGCTCGAAAACCTGGCTTTGCAGGATGGCCACCGTGGCTTCCGCCCCGACCACGGCGACCGTGCCGGCAAACAGGCCGAGCGCGGCGAATTCGGCGACCAGCGACCCCGCGATGAGGCGGCGGCTGCCCCCCAGCGTGCGGACCAGCGCGAGCTCACTCATGCGGCCGTCGCGGCTGGCCTGGATGCTGGCCACCAGCACCAGGCATCCGGACGCCACCACCAGGGCGAGCACGAGCTCAACGGCCTGGGTCACTCTGAGGATGATGCTCTGAACCTGAGCAATGATGGCATCGACTTCGATGACGGTGACCGTGGGAAACCTGGCCAGGAACCGGTTGAGAAACGGCTTCTCGTCCCGCTCGAGATGAAAGCTGGTCATATAGGTAGCGGGGAAATCGCTGAGCACCTGGGGAGCGAAGATGATGAAGAAATTGGGGCGCATGCTCTCCCAATCGAGCCGCCGCAGGCTGGCGACTTCCACCTCCACGAAGCGACCGGCAATGTCGAAGCGCAGCCGGTCGCCGACGTCCAGCCCAAGGCTCTGGGCATACTCGTCCTCGAGGGAAACCAGGGCCCGGGCCTCGTCCGGCGACCACCAGCGTCCTTTGACCACCTGATTGTCGTCCGGCAGGTCGGCGGCCCAGGTGAGATTTCGCTCCGACTGAAGTCGCGGGCCCGGCGCGTCCACCGGTTGATGGTCCCGCTCCCACGCGTCGGCATCCACCCCGTTGGCGGCCACGATGCGGCCGCGGATCATGGGAAACAGGCCCCCGTGGCTGCCCGTAAAATCGTCCAGCATGGTCGCGAGCTCGTCCACCTCGTGCGGAACGATGTTGAGAACGAAATGGTTGGGCGCGTCTTCCGGCACCTGTCCCTGCCACTCGTCGAGCAACGACGAGCGAAGCAGGACCAGGATCAGCAGCAACATGATGGCGAGACCGAAAATCAGTATCTGGGCCACGTTCTCCCGACGGCGACGCTGCAGACCGGCCAGCGCCAGCCGCCACCCGCTGCCCGCCTGCATGCCGACCGCGCGACCGCCGCGCAGCAGCAGCATCGCGAGAGCCCCGAATACCAGCAGGACGACCACGGTGCCGAGTATGGTCCACGCCGTGAGGGACGCGCTGCCGCTGTACCAGATCAGCAGGCCCACGCTTCCCGCCACCGCAGCCCCGTAACTCAGATACTGGGACGGCGGGGCAGCACCGAGGTCCCTGCGAATCACTCGCATGGGAGAGACGTTCTTGAGATGCAGCAAGGGCGGCAGGGCAAACGCCACCGCGCAGATGAGGCCCGTGGCGGCGCCCAGCAGGAACGGGCGCGCGCTCGGCATCGGCAGATCCACCGGGATCAGAGACTGCAGCAAGGCAACGATCCCCAGGTGCAGGGCCGCGCCCCCGGTCAGGCCCAGCACGACGGCGGCGCTTCCTACGGCGAGCAGGAGCATGAGGTAGCCGGAAAGGATCTGATTCGGCGTCGCGCCCAGGGTTTTCAGAATGCCCACATGATCGTAGTGGCGAAGCGCGTAGCGATGCGCGCTCAATGCGACCGCCACGCCGGCCAGCAGAACGCCGAGCAAACCACCGAGCAGCAGAAAGCTCTCCGCGCGAGCCAGGGCCGAGCCGATGGAGGGACTGCTTTCGCGAATGCCCTGCCAACGGTAGTTGGGGGCGAGCGGCAGCTCGGCCTTGAGGCTCTCGAGATCGGATTCCGCACCACGCAGCAGCAGGCGATAGGCAATGCGGCTGCCGGGCTGCACGACCTGCGTGGCGGGCACGTCGTCCAGCCGCATGAGCAGGCGCGGCCCCAGGTCGTACATGCTGCCGCCCCGATCCGGCTCTGAGGTCAGCACCTTTGCGACCTTGAGCGGGGCAACGCCTACCTCGATCGAGTCCCCCGGTCGAATTCCCAGCGCAGGGAAGAGGCGCGCATCCAACCAGACCTCCCCCGGCGCCGGTATGTCAGATGTCGGCACGCCGGGCGCAAAGGGCTCATCGGCGATCTTCAGGACGCCTCGCAGCGGGTAGCCTGCTCCAACGGCTTTGACGCTGACCAGCTGGCTGTTGTCGTCACCGACGAAAACCATGGAGGGGAAGGACATGGTGTCAGCGTGCTCCACGCCCTTGGCCGACGCCGCAAGCCGGAACTCGTCCGGGATCGGGCGGCTGCCGCTGATGCGTCTGTCCGCGGCGAGAAAGTCGGCGGATTCATCGATGAGCGCCTGGTGCAGTCGGTCTACGAAGAGGCTCACGGCCGTTACCGTCCCCACCGCCAGCATCAGGGCGACGAGCAGGAGACCGAGCTCCCCGCCACGCCAGTCGCGCCAGGCCAGCCGCAGCACCAGCTTGATGCTCATGAGGTAATCCTGCCTGCCACGATCTCCACCACCCGCTCACAACGGGAGGCGAGACGATCATCGTGGGTGACGAGAACCAGCGTGGTGGCGTACTCGGCGTTGAGCTCGAAGAGCAGGTCGATGATGCGCTGGCCCGTGGCAGTATCCAGATTTCCGGTGGGCTCATCCGCAAACAGCACGTTGGGCCGGGAAGCGAAAGCCCTCGCGATGGCAACCCGCTGCTGCTCACCGCCGGAAAGCTGAGTCGGATAGTGCCCCGTGCGCGCGCCGAGCCCGACCTTGTCCAGCACCCGCAGAGCTTCGGGCTGCGCATCCCCATCGCCGCGCAGCTCGCCGGGAAGCATGACGTTCTCCAACGCGGTCAGGCTGCGCAGAAGCTGAAAAGTCTGAAAGACGAACCCGACCTGCTCGCCGCGAACCCGCGCCCTCTGCTCCTCGTCAAGGGCCGTCAGCTCCTCACCGACGAGATAGACCCGGCCGCTGGTCGGCAGGTCGAGCCCGGCGAGAATACCCAGAAGCGTGGTCTTGCCCGAGCCGGAGGCGCCAACGATGGCGACGGTTTCTCCCGCGTTGATTTCGAGGTCGATGCTCTCCAAGATGGAGAGTTCCCCCTCACTCGTCGGCACGCTTTTGGACACCCCTTCGGTACGAATTACCGGCTGGTTCGTCAAATCGGTATTCCTGACCCTGATGATTGCGCTGATCGCGGGCGTCTCGCCGGCCAGCGCGCGGTCGAAAATTCTGGTGATGGGCGACAGTATCAGCGCTGCGTACGGTATTCAACGCGACGCCGGCTGGGTCGCCCTGCTGGACCGGCGACTCAGCGAAACCGCAAGCCCGTGGCAGGTGGTCAACGCCAGCATCAGCGGCGAAACCACGGGCGGAGGGCTGGCTCGCCTGCCCAAGGCCCTCGAAGCTCACGATCCCGAGATCGTCATCATCGAGCTGGGCGGCAACGATGGTCTGCGCGGCTACCCGGTGAGCCGCATACGGGAAAATCTCGACAAGCTCGTGGAGCTGGCCGTGACGGGCGGGCGCAGGGTGCTCCTGCTCGGCATGAGGATCCCGCCCAACTACGGGCCCCGCTATACGCGCGCTTTCGAGGACATGTATCGCGACGTCGCCGAGGCCCACGGCGTGCGTTTCGTGCCTTTCATCCTGGAGGCGGTGGCCTTGAACCCGGGCCTGATGCAGGACGACGGGATCCATCCAACGGCTGAGGCGCAACAAAAGCTGCTGGATTCCGTCTGGCCCGAGCTGCAGCAGGTGCTGGACGGCTAGCCGTTCGTTCTCCCCTGGCTCCCCTGGCGGACGCCGATGTGCGCCTCACCACGGCGAGCGGCCAGCGCCACCTGCCGGGCCCGCTCGGCGAGCGCGGCTCGCCGGGCCTCGGGCTGCTCCTGGGCGCAATGGGGGCAGGAAATGCCGGGGCGGTAGTCGGGCGATTGCAGGTCATCGGTCGACAACGGCCGCCGACAGGCAAAGCACTGCTCGTACGAGCCCTCCCGAAGATGCCGGTCGACGGAGACGCGCTGGTCGAACACAAAGCATTCGCCTTCCCAACGATTCGCCTCCCCTTTTACCGTCTCCAGGTAATTGAGGATGCCGCCGTCGAGCTGATATACCTCGGCGAAGCCACGTTCGAGCAGATAGGCAGAGGCCTTCTCGCAACGAATGCCACCGGTGCAGAACATGGCAACCCTGGTGTCGCGGTCGGGGTCGAGGTGGTCGGCGACGAAGTCCGCAAACTGGCGGAAGCTCTGCGTCGCCGGGTTGACGGCACCGGGAAAGGAGCCGATCGCAACTTCGTAGTCGTTGCGCGTGTCGACGACGGTCACCTCGGGGTCGTCGAGCAGTTCGTTCCATTCCTCGGCACCCACATGGGTGCCGGTCCGGCCACCCGGGTCGAGGCCAGAAACGCCGAAGCTGACGATCTCCGGCTTGACGCGAACCTTGAGCCGGTGGAACACCGGATTGCCCGCAGCCGCGGAAGAATACTTGACCGCCAGGCCGGAGAATTCCGGCAACCGCTCGAGGGCGCCCAGAAATTTCTGCAGAGCCACGGCATTTCCCGTGACCGTTCCGTTGATGCCTTCCCCGGCGAGCAGGATCGTTCCCTTCAGCGCCAGCTCGCAAGCCATGCCATCGAGCTCGTCGCGCAGCCCCGAGGGATCGAGGAGGCGCACGAACTTGTAGAACGTGACGACGCTGGTCACGCCCGCCCGCCGCCCTCGCATGGCGGCGACATGGGCGCGCTGCCGAAGCGCGAGCGCCACTCGGCGTCGGTGTAGGTGTGAACGGCCAGCGCGTGCACGCCGGAGGCCAACTCCTCGGCGAGCGTCTCGTGGACCAGCCGGTGGCGCTGTATCAGGCGCAGGCCTTCGAACTGCGGGGAGACGAGAATCACCTTGAAGTGGGTCTCCGACCCGGGCGGCACGTTGTGCCCGCCGCTTTCGTTGACCACCTCGAGGTGGTGCAGATCAAAGCGGGATTGAAGACGCTCGTTTATCCGGTCTTGGATCGACATCGACAGCAGTTGCAAACCATCAGGGATCACAATTATAGACGAGCACCACGGTGATGTTGTCGTATCCCCCCGCCGCGTTCGCGGCATTCACGAGGCTGTCCGGAAGATCCCGCATGGCCGGCCCTAGATGGCCGTCGCAGATTTCCGCCAGCTCGTCCGGAGCGAGCAGATCGGTGAGGCCATCGGAGCAGAGCAGAAACGCATCTTCCGCTTCGTACTCGAGCTCCACCACGTCCGCGAACACATCCACCTCGAGCCCGACCGCCCGGGTGATCAGATTGCGATCGGGCGCGCACAGGGCGTCCGCTTCGCTCAGCCGGCCATCATCCACCATGGCCTGCACGACGCTGTGATCGCGGGTAAGCGGCTCGAGGACGGCGCCGCTCAGCCGGTACGCGCGCGAGTCGCCCACGTGGCCGAGCAGGTAGCGGCCGGGCGCCTGCCGGGCCCAGACCACCAAGGTCGTTCCCATGTCGCCATCAGCCTGCTCGCGGGAAAGTTCCAAAACTCTGCCGTTCGCCGCGGCGATGGCCTCCCTGACGCTGTCGGCATCGATGCAGGGAACGCCGGCCAGGTGTCCCAGGACGCACTCCACCGCCGCCCGGCTTGCCACCTCCCCGCCGGTCAACCCCCCCATGCCGTCGGCGAGCACGGCGACGCCGAGCTCTGCGTCGCACGCCCAGGCGTCCTGGTTGCTGCCGCGCACCCGGCCGCGATCCGTGCGTCCGATGATTCTCACGCGAATTCCGTTACACTTGGCACCCGAATCAATCCAGGAGCCTCCGGCCAAATGCTGGCAGTTCTATCCCCGGCAAAAACATTAGATTTCGAGACGCCCTCCCCCACGCGCAAGCACAGCCTGCCAGTTTTTCTCGACGAGTCAAAGCAGCTGGTGGAGACGCTCAGAACTCAGTCCCCGGCAGACCTGGCACAGCTGATGAGCATGAGCACAAAGCTCGCCGATCAGAACTACCAGCGCTACACCGATTGGCAAACTCCGTTCACGGCGGGCAACGCCAAGCAGGCCGCCCTGGCGTTCAAGGGCGACGTGTACCTCGGCCTGGAACCGGGCACGTTCTCCGAGCGTGACTTCAGCTGGGCACAGAAGCACATCCGCATACTGTCCGGCCTGCATGGAATCCTGAAGCCACTTGATCTCATACAACCGTACCGCCTGGAGATGGGCACCCGGCTCAAGACCCGCCGCGGGGCCGATCTCTACGCTTTCTGGGGTCAGAAGATCACCGACGAGCTGAACGCCGCCCTGGCCGAGCAGAAACGCCCGGTGCTGATCAACCTCGCCTCCAACGAGTATTTCGACGCCGTCGACCCAGGCCGCCTGAACGCGCGGATCGTCACGCCCACCTTCAAGGACCTCAAGAACGGCAGGTACCGCTTCATGTCCTTCTTCGCAAAGCGGGCGCGGGGAATGATGGCCGGCTACCTGGTGAAGAACAGGGTCAACACGCTCAAAGGGCTTCGCGAGTTCGACTGGGGCGGCTACTACTATTCCGAGGATCTGTCCCGGGGAGACGATTGGGTCTTTCTGCGTGACAAGCCCGCCTGAGCCGGCGGCCGGCTAATCCGGCCGGCCCTTCTCCGACCGCGAGGCAACCAGATCGGCAAGCTGCGTCTTGCGCAGCATCACGTGATCCTTCCTGCGTTTCTTGGCCCGGATGTTGAGGATCTCCACTCCGAACGAAAACGCCATGGCAAAGTAGATGTATCCCTTGGGCGTGTGGATCTCGATGCCTTCGCCCATCAGCGTGAGCCCGATGAGAAGCAGAAACGCCAGCGCGAGCATCTTCACCGTTGGGTGATCTTCCACGAAATCACTGATCGGTCCCGCGGCGACCATCATCACCAGCACCGCGGAGATCACGGCGGCAACCATCACCGGCACCTCGTCCACCAGGCCTACCGCCGTGATCACCGAATCCAGCGAGAAGACCATGTCGATCAGGGCGATCTGCAACAGAACGCCCGCGAACGTCGGCGCGCCGGCGCCCTGACCTTCGTGAGCTTCACCTTCCAGGGCGTTGTGAACTTCCCGGGTGGCTTTCGCCATGAGGAAGGCGCCGCCGAAGATCAGTATCAGGTCGCGGCCCGATATGCCCTGGCCCATCACCTCGAAAAGGTCCGTGGTCAACCGCATGATCCCGGCAAGCGAGAGCAGCAGCAGAATGCGCATGAGCATGGCCAGGCCAAGACCGAGCACGCGGCCGCGGGCACGCTGCTCAGGCGGCAGGCGACTGGTGAGTATGGAGATGAAGATGATGTTGTCGATCCCGAGCACGATCTCGAGGATCGTCAGCGTGACGAACGCGGCCCAAATCTCCGGGTTGGTGAGAAGCTCCACAATCTGCCGTCAGCCGGTTGACTTGCGGGCATTGAAGCACAGGATTTCTGCCGAAGCACCCAGGCCGCAAGTTTTCGGTAGAATGCGGCCAACGCGTGTCAACTTTGGGATCCGTCGTGGACAAAGATCAGGAAAACGCCATAGAGGCCGCGGTGTTTCGGCGCCTGCTGGAGCATCTCGACGAGCACAAGGACGTGCAGAACATCGACCTGATGAACCTGGCCGGTTTCTGCCGCAACTGCCTGTCGAAGTGGTATCGGGCCGCCTGCGAGGACGCCGGCGTCGCCATGGACTACGAAGCGGCGCGGGAGCGGGTCTACGGTATGCCCTACGCGGATTGGAAGTCCCGCTACCAGGCCGAGGCGACGCCCGAGCAGCTGGCCGGCTTCGAATCGGGCCGGCAGCAGGGCTGATCAGGAGCGTGACCGGCCGACTGCACGAGCACTGGGTCACCTGGCGAGGCTTTGCCCTCTTTCTGGCCATCATGCTGGTCTTTCGCTCCGCCGTGGCAGACTGGAATCAGGTGCCGACGGCTTCCATGTTTCCCTCCATCTTCGTCGGCGATCGCATCGTGATCGACAAGCTGGCCTACGGGCTGAGAATTCCTTTTACGCACCAGTCCATCACCAGCTGGGATGACCCCCATCGCGGTGACGTGATCACCTTCACCTCGCCCGAAGACGAGCGGCTGCTGATCAAGCGCGTTGTCGGGATACCCGGCGACACCGTCGCGCTCGACGGGAACCGGCTCGTCGTCAACGGCCAGACCGCCCGCTACACCGAGCTGACGGCCACCGAACGCCGGGCGCTGGACGGCGTCGCCGACCGGGAGTATCGGCTGCTGCGGGAATCTCTGCTGGGCAGCCAGCGACTGGTGATGGTGCGAAGCTCCCGTGTGCAAGACGACGACCTGCCGCCCACCGTCGTGCCTCCCGGCCAATACCTGGTGCTCGGCGACAATCGAGACAACAGCCGGGACTCGCGCAGCATCGGTCTGGTGGCCCGGGATCGGATTCTCGGCAAGGCAACGGCCGTCGCCTTCTCCCTGAACTACGATCGGTACTACGCGCCGAGGGTTGACCGCTTTTTTGCCGATCTTCCCTGATCCGTGAGCGGGCCGTCAGCGGCCGAGGCGCTTGAAGATCAGGACGGCGGCCGCGCCCACCAGCCCGAGTATCACCATCAACCCGACGAACACGGCGCTGGCACCCAGGAAACCCAGCAGCTCCTCGGTGTCGAGCTCCAGTTCCCGAGCGACCCAGAACAGCGAGAACGCCACCGCCACCGTGCCAAGCAGTATGGTCCGGGCAAGGCGCCCGCGCCTGCGGGGCTCCATGCGCCGCTTGGTCAGCGTGTTGCCGAGCTCAGGGCGGCGGCGCTCACCGCTCATGGGAAGCGGCCGCCGTCCAGACCCGCTCGCGATGAGCCACGTGCGTGCTAACCGTCAACGGCCAGGAGCTCGACCTCGAAGATCAGCGTCGAGTTGGGAGGGATGGAGCCCGCTGCCCGATCTCCGTATGCGAGCTCGGGCGGAATGAACAGACGCCACTTGGAACCCACCGACATCAGCTGGAGCGCTTCCGTCCAGCCCGGAATCACCCGGTTGACGGCAAAGCTTGCCGGCTGGCCGCGTTCCACGGAGCTGTCGAACACGCTGCCGTCGATCAGGGTGCCATGATAGTGCGTGCTCACGGTGTCCGAGGCGCCCGGCTTGGGACCGTCGCCGGTCGCGATGATCTCGTACTGCAGTCCCGACGCCGTCGTGCTGACGCCGTCCCGGCGCCCGTTTTCCTCCAGAAACGCCCGGCCGGCGGCCAGCACATCCGCGGAGCGAGCGGCCACCGCCTCCTGCTGCTTCTGTGCCAGCGCCGCGATGGCGGTCTGGATCGCCGCCTCGGAAAGCCGGCGCTCCCGACCCTCCATGCTGTCCTGAAGGCCCGCCATCAGGGCCTCGGTGTTCAGGGAGCCCGCAAACTGGGAGTCCAGATTGCTCGCGATGGTGTACCCGATCCCGTAGCTGGCCTGGGCCACCTGATCGTCCAGCGCCAGCTCTGCGGATTCCTCTGCCGCCTGCGCATCCGCCGCGGTGCCGTCCCCGGCCGGCTGGCACCCCATCGCCAGCAGCACCACCAGCAAAGATGCGAAATTTCTTGACCAAGTACTCATGTCCGTTCGGCATTCCATCAATTTGGGCTCCCTGCCCCGGTTGCCCACACCCAGACACCGGGTTACATTCCCGCAACAGTACGCATGCGGGCATTTAGATAGTCTCGCTGGAGTGGTTTGGGGGAACCACCCAGGAGAAATGGTATCTACAGAAGTAGCGATCAGTTGCGGCACAGTTTGTACCGAAACGGGTGGCAGAAGCGAGTTTGCCGACCGGACCGGCGAAAATCTGCAGATCCCCGGCGACTGAGTTACGAACAATACGAAGGCCAGGGCCTGGACCCGACGCCGCCAATGCGACCCACATTTTCATTCAGGGCACCATCAGATCACTCACGTTATGCGCAAAAGCTCTAGAACCCTCTTCCGGTCCCGCTCGGTCATGCTGGCGGGCACCGGCTTATGCATCGTTGCGGCCTGGCTCGCCTCCATCGCAGCGGCTGAGAATCCGCAGCTGGCGCTGTCTACCCCGACAGAGACCGCCGACCTTCTGTCGCCGCTGGACGTTCACCCGCGGATCAGCCTCACCATCGTCGAGCAGCTGCGTCACAACCACTACCTCGAAAAGGAACTGGACGACCAGCAGTCGAGCCACATCTTCGAGAACTATCTCGGCATGCTGGATGGTGCCAAGGTGTACTTCACCGCCGCCGACGTGGCGGCGATGGAGCGCTATCGCTACAAGCTGGACGATGCTCTGGTGCGGGGCAACCTCGTGCCCGCCTTCGAGATCTTCAACCGGTACCAGGAGCGCCTGACCGACCGGCTGGAGTTCCTGCTGGAAGAGCTGGCGCTGGGTCTGAAGCAGATCGACTTCACCGCCGAGGACCAGATCGAGATCGAGCGCGAGAACGCCCCGTGGCCCGCGAACGAGGCTGAGCTGGATGATCTGTGGCGCAAGCGGCTAAAAGCAGCGGTGCTCAGCATGAAGCTCAACGGCAAAGAGCTCGACGAGATCCAGACCCTGCTGACCAAGCGCTACACCAACCGGCTCAAGCAGAGCCGGCAGACCAAGAGCGAAGATGCGTTTCAGCTCTACGTGAACGCCTTCGCGACCACCTACGACCCGCACACCCAGTACTTCTCGCCGCGAACGTCGCAGAACTTCAACATCAACATGTCGCTTTCCCTGGAAGGCATCGGCGCCGTTCTGCGCTCGGAGGACGAGTACACGTCCATCGTCGAGCTCGTCCCCGCCGGGCCCGCGGACAAATCCGGGCTGGTCAAGCCGGCCGACCGGATCGTCAGCGTGGGCCAGGGCGATACCGGACCGCTGATCGACGTGGTGGGCTGGCGGCTCGACGACGTCGTGGAGCTCATCCGTGGCCCCAAGGGCTCCCAGGTGAGGCTGGAGATCATCCCCGGCGACTCGGAGGACGACACCAGCCGCGTGATCAGCATCACGCGGAACACCGTGAAGCTCGAGGAGCAGGCCGCCCAGAAGAAGCTGCTCACCATGGAGCGCAACGGCCAGACCCAGAAGATAGGCGTCATCGAGATCCCGACGTTCTATGTCGACTTCAAGGCCATTCAGCAGGGCGATCCCAACTACAAGAGCACCACGCGAGACGTGCGGCTGCTGATCGAGGAGCTCAAGGCGGAGGGCATAGACGGCCTCGTCGTCGATCTTCGCAACAACGGCGGTGGCGCCCTGCAGGAAGCGGATTCGCTCACCGGGCTGTTCATCAAGTCCGGGCCCACCGTGCAGGTCAAATCCGCCTCGCGACGGCCCCTGGTCTATTCGGACGACGACAACCGGGCCGTGTGGGACGGCCCCCTCGCGGTGCTGGTCAATCGTCTCTCCGCTTCGGCCTCGGAGATCTTCGCGGGCGCCATACAGGACTACGAGCGCGGCATCATCATCGGCAGCCAGACCTTCGGCAAAGGCACGGTGCAGACCCTGGTCCCCTTGAACCGGGGTCAGCTGAAGATCACCGCGGCCAAGTACTATCGGGTGTCCGGCCAGAGCACCCAGCACCAGGGCATCATTCCCGACATCGAGTTCCCGGAGATATACGACGCGGAGCGTATCGGCGAAAGCGCCCTCGATGACGCCATGCCCTGGGACATGATCCAGCCCGCCGTGTACCCGCGATCACATCAGATTCAGCCGGTCCTTGCGGAGCTCAACTCCAAGCACGAAGAGCGTGCGGGCGGCGATCCTGACTTCCAGTACTTCGAAGCCCTCGCCCAGCGCAGCCGCGAGAACAACCGTCGCACCCACGTCTCCCTGAACGAGAAAGAGCGCGTGGTGCAGAAGAAGGACGAGGACACGTGGCGCCTGGATCTGGAGAATCAGCTCCGGGTCGCCAAAGGAGAAGAGCCGCTGGAATCCATCGACGACCTGGACGATCGGGAGGCGGACGAGGACGAAGCGGAGGATCCTTTCGGCGATCCCATGATTCGCGAGAGCGCCAACATTCTGCTCGACTACATCGGCCTCACCCGGCAGATCGCCTACGTGGAAGACCTCGACAAGGCTGCCGGGCCCGCGACGGCCATCCAGTAGAAAATCGCCGGGCGACCCGACGCTCCGGGCCAATATTGAGAGATTTCTGCAGGCTTTGACCCCAGAATAGACGTACACTTCTCCGACCTTCTCGTGGACGTCATCTAAGTTGCTTTCTTGTCAGACGCACGATGCCTGAAGTGGCTGTAGAAAGCAGCCTGCATGCGATCAACGCTCACGCGGTCGCCGTTATGCTGCTCACGGTCAGCGCGCTCTATCTCTTCACCCGCGAGCGCATACCCATGGAGGTGACCAGCGTCGGTCTGCTCGCCATCCTCGCAGTTGGATTCTCCATTTTTCCCTTCCCGGGCATTGAGCCCACCGATTTCTTTCACGGGCTCGGCCACGAAGCGCTGGTGGCCGTCTGCGCCCTGATGGTGGTCGGCCAGGGCCTGGTCCGGACAGGGGCGCTCGAGCCCGTGGGTCGATTGCTCGGCAAGATCTGGAGCCGCGCTCCGTTCCTGTCGTTTCTGATCACGCTCATCGTCGGCGCCGTGCTGTCGGCGTTCGTGAACAACACGCCCATCGTGGTTCTGCTGCTGCCCATTCTCATCAGCGTCTGCCTGCGCACGTCATCGTCGCCATCCGGCATTCTCCTTCCCATGGGTTTCGCCACCCTGGTGGGCGGCATGGCGACGACCATCGGCACGTCCACGAACCTGCTGGTGGTCAGCGTGGCGAACGACCTGGGCCTGGAGCGTTTCGGGATGTTCGACTTCGCGCTGCCCGCCGCCATTGCGGGCTGCGTAGCCCTGCTTTATCTGTGGCTGATCGCCCCCCGAATGCTGCCGAAGCGGACCATCGGCCTGGAGGACTCGGCGCCCCGGCTATTCGAGGCCGGACTGCATCTGGGAGACAACTCGCCCGCGGTGGACCGCACGCTGGCCGAGGCGAAGGCGATGACCGGCGGCGACATGCAGGTCATTCGAATCCGCCGGGGCGACACGTATCTCGTGCCTCTGCCCGACGCCAACCTGCGCGCGGGAGACATTCTGCGGGTCAGGGATACGCCCCAGCGGCTCAAGTCCTACGAGGACGTGCTGAAAGCACGGCTCTACTCCGGCGATCACGAGGTGGACGAAGACCACCCGCTTTCAGCCGGAAACCAGATGCTGGCCGAGGTCGCGGTGGTTCGCGGGTCGACCCTGGACCGCACCAACCTGAGGTTCGCCCGCTTCCTGTCGCGCTACCAGCTGGCCGCGCTCGCCCTGCACCGGGCTGGAAAATCAGTGGAGCGGCCCATCGAGGAGATCGAGGACGTGATCCTTCAGCAGGGAGACATCCTGCTGGTCCAGGGCGCACGGGATCAGATCGCGGCCTTAAAGCGCAGCACCGAGTTTCTCGTCCTGGACGCGTCGGTCGCTCTGCCGCACACGTCCAAGGCCCCGCTGGCGCTGACCATCGTCGCCGGGGTGGTCGCCGCGGCCGCCTTCGGGATCATGCCGATCGCCGTGAGCGCCATGGCGGGTGCGGCGCTGTTGCTGCTCACGCGGTGTCTGAATCTGGGGGCGGCCATCCGAGCCATCAGCCCCTCGGTGTTCTTCATCGTCGTGGCAAGCCTGGCGCTCGGCCAGGCCCTCATCGCCACCGGGGCGACAGACTACGTGACGTCGCTTTTCTTGAGCGCGACCCGGGGGGCATCGCCGACGGTCATCCTGTCCGCGCTGATGCTTCTGCTGGCGGTGCTCACCAACATGATCTCGAACAACGCGGCAGCCGTCATCGGCACGCCCATTGGGATCGGGATCGCCGCGCAGCTGGGGCTACCGGCGGAGCCCTTCGTCCTTGCCGTGCTCTTCGGCGCGAACATGAGCTATGCCACGCCGATGGCCTACAAGACCAACCTGCTCGTCATGAGCGCCGGCAACTACAGCTTCTCCGACTTCGTCCGGGTGGGGGTACCGCTGACCATCATCATGTGGCTCACGCTCACCTGGGTATTGAGCAGCATGTACGGGTTGTGAGCGCCTCGCCCTGGGGCCGTGCGCGCACGGCGCGCCGCCGGCCGGAGCGCTCTTCGAGCAACCGTCAGCCTGCCTCGCGAACCAGGTTGTTCAGCACGTACTGAAGGATCCCGCCGCTCTTGAAGTAGGCGATCTCGTTCTCCGTGTCGATCCTGCTCTGCACGGTCACCCGCCGGGTATCCGTCCCGCGCTTGATCACCACCTCGATGTCCTGGCGCGGCGAGATCTCGGTCACGCCGTCCGGCAGACGAACGTCAACGATCTCCTCTCCCGAGAGATTGAGGGACGCGCGGCCCTCACCCTCGCGGAACTGGAGCGGCAGCACGCCCATGCCGATGAGGTTCGACCGGTGGATGCGCTCGAAGCTCTCGGCAATCACGGCCTTGACGCCCAGCAGCCGGGTGCCCTTGGCGGCCCAGTCCCGGCTCGATCCGGTGCCGTACTCCTTGCCGGCGATGACCACCAGCGGCGTTCCCTCGCCCTGATACCGGATCGCGGCATCGTAGATGCTCACCTGGTCCCCTGACGGCACGTGCCTGGTGTAGCCCCCTTCGATCCCGGGGACCATCTCGTTGCGGATCCGGATGTTCGCGAAGGTACCGCGCATCATCACCTCGTGATTGCCGCGACGCGAGCCGTAGGAGTTGAAGTCCGCCACGTCAACGGCGTGCTGCTGCAGGTACTGACCCGCCGGGCTGTCCGGCTGAATGGCGCCCGCCGGCGAGATGTGGTCGGTGGTCACCGAGTCGCCGAGCAGCGCCAGAATACGGGCGTCCGACACCTCGGCCGGCTGATCGAGATCACCGCCCACCGTGAAGAATGGCGGCTGCTTGATGTACGTGGAGTTTTCCCAGCCGTACGTGCCCGATTCCGCCACGTCGATGGCACGCCAGGCATCGGGACCGGTGAACACGTCCGCGTACTGACGCTCGAACATCTCCGCGGAGACCTGGGCCACCAAATCGGCAATTTCCTCATTGCTCGGCCAGATGTCCCGGAGAAACACCTCTCTGCCCTGGTCGTCCAGGGCGATCGGGTCGCGGGTCAAATCGATGCGCGTCGTGCCAGCGATGGCGTAGGCCACCACCAGCGGGGGCGAAGCCAGCCAGTTGGCCCTGACCTCCTGATGGACGCGACCCTCGAAGTTGCGATTACCCGACAGCACCGAGCTCACCACCAGATCCCCTTGCTTTATGGCGGCCGAGATGTGCTCCGGCAGAGGCCCGGAATTGCCGATGCACGTCGTGCACCCATAGCCCACGAGGTTGAACCCGAGGGCATCCAGATCTTCCTGGACGGCCGTCTTCTCCAGATACTCGGTAACGACCTTTGAACCCGGCGCCAGCGACGTCTTCACCCAGGGCTTGACCTGCATGCCGCGAGCGAGCGCCTTGCGCGCTACCAGGCCGGCACCCAGCATGACCGCGGGGTTTGACGTGTTCGTGCAGGAGGTGATGGCGGCGATCACCACGTCCCCGTGGCCGAGGTCGTAGTCCGTGCCCGGGACCGGAACACGTGCGTCGGAGTCACCCGCGCGGCCCTGAAGCTCCAGCGCTTCGTCAAAAACCCTGCCCAGATCCTTCATGGCCACACGATCCTGGGGGCGCTTGGGCCCCGCCAGGCTCGGCACCACGGAGTCCAGATCCAGGGCAAGAACGTCGGTATAGGTGGCTTCCGGGGTGTCGGCATCCCGCCACATCGCGTTGGCCCGTGCGTACGCCTCGACGAGCTCCACCGTTTCCGCCGGCCGACCCGAAAGCTCGAGATAGGCGATGGTCTCCCGATCGATGGGGAAATAGCCGCAGGTGGCGCCATACTCGGGGGCCATGTTGGCGATGGTCGCCCGGTCCGCGAGCGGAAGCTGGTCCAAGCCCTCTCCGAAGAACTCGACGAATTTGCCCACGACGCCCCTGCGGCGGAGCATCTCGACCACGGTGAGCACGAGGTCGGTGGCCGTGATTCCGTCGCGCAGCTTGCCGGTGAGCCGGAACCCGATCACCTCGGGAATCAGCATGGAGATCGGCTGCCCCAGCATGGCGGCCTCCGCCTCGATACCGCCAACGCCCCAACCCAGCACGCCGAGGCCGTTGATCATCGTCGTGTGGCTGTCGGTGCCGACCAGAGTGTCGGGGTAGGCCACGGTGCGCCCGTTCTCTTCCCGGGTCCAGACGGTTCTGGCGAGATATTCCAGGTTCACCTGGTGACAGATGCCGGTGCCCGGCGGAACCACGCGAAAATTGTCGAACGCCTTCTGGCCCCAGCGCAGGAACCGGTATCGCTCGGTGTTCCGCTGCATTTCCAGGGCGACGTTCTCCGCAAACGCCGTCTCGGTTCCGAAGCTGTCGACCATCACGGAGTGATCGATGACCAGGTCCACGGGAGACAGCGGATTGATGATCGTGGGATCCAGGCCGGCGGACACCACCGCGCTGCGCATGGCGGCCAGATCCGCCACCGCCGGCACACCTGTGAAGTCCTGCATGAGCACCCGCGCCGGGCGATAGGCGATCTCCTCGGCCGCCGCCCCGCCGCTTGCCCAGTTGGCCAGCGCCGTGATGTCCTCCACCTTGACGGTATTGTCGTCCTCGAACCTGAGCAGGTTTTCTAGGAGGATCTTCAGCGACATCGGGAGCTTTTCGACGTTCCCAGCCCCGGCGGACTGCGCTTCCGGCAGGCTGAAATAGTCATATTCCCTACCGCCGACGGTGAGCGTCCTGCGGGTCTTGAAGGTATCTAAGCTCATGGCTGCCTCGCTCGTTGTTTTCGGTGCCAGGAAAAAGGGGCGGTATTGTACTCGTTACCCGGCTCCTGAGCAGTGTTTTGTAGGGCGCGAAGCGGGGCGTAAACCCGTGGATACGCCCGCAGCGCGCAGCTCTGGTAGTCTTGGCGGGACATTCGCCTGGGAGGATGCCTTCATGAAAGTCGACGGACGCTGCTTCTGCGGCGCTGTGACCTACGACGCCGAGATCGACCCCGACCGGGTCCTCATCTGCCACTGCACCGACTGCCAGAATCACTCGGGCAGCGCCTACCGTGTCGTGGCCGGAGTGGTGAACGACAGCTTCCGGTTGCTGACCGGCGAGCTGAGATCGTACGAGAAGGTTGCCGACAGCGGCTCGCTCCGCTCGAGGACCTTCTGCCCCGAGTGCGGTACCAACATCTACGCCTGCACGGTGGGCGAAGGTACCGGTTTCTTCGGTCTCAGGCTGGGCACCATCAACCAGCGGGCCGAGCTGACGCCGAAGCTCAGAGTCTGGTGCCGCTCGGCGCTGCCATGGTCGGACGACCTGTCAGGGTTACCGGCCTTCCCTGCCCAGCCGGATCTGGATGCCCTGGACGAGATCGTCCATCAGAGCTGACCTCGACCCGTGCGGTCAATCGTGCGCCACGGCCCGCGGCTCAAACAGATGGTGTCCACAGTGCCAGCAGTAGGTCGCTTCTCCCGTGTGCCCTTCGGCGGAGCATCCCGGACATGTGCGCGTGTTCATGGCACGACGTGAAGCTTCGCTGAGCTCCAGAGTCACGATGCCGGTAGGCACCGCAATGATGCCGTAACCCATGATCATGACCAGAGAGGCGACTGCCTGACCCAGAGGCGTCTGCGGCGTTATGTCGCCGTATCCCACCGTGGTCATGGTGATCACGGCCCAGTAGATACTGCGCGGGATGCTGGTAAAGCCGTTAGCCTCCCCCTCGATGAGATACATCATGGAGCCGAAGATGATGACCAGCGCCGCAACCGAAGAGATGAAAACGATGATCTTCCGACGGCTGGCGCGCAGGGCCTGGGTCAGCAGCTCCGCTTCGCCAACGTAGCGCATCATGCGCAGTACCCGGAATACCCGCAGCACCCGCAACACCCGAATCACCAGCAGATACTGGGTGCCGGCGAAGAAGATGCTCAGATAGGTGGGGATGATGCCGAGGAGGTCGACGATACCGTAGAAGCTGCGCGCGTACCGGCCGGTATTCTCGATGCACCACAGGCGCAGGCCGTACTCCACGGTGAATAGGATGGTGAAGAACCACTCCACGCCGTAGAGCACGTCCTGGTACTCGTGGTGAATTGCCCCGACGGAATCGAGCATCACCGCGAGAACGCTGACGAGGATGCAGACGATGAGGCCCACATCGAACGCCTTGCCGGCGGGCGTGTGGGCCTCGAAGATGATGACCCGGACGGTATCTCGGTCGAGCGCCATGGCGCGTATTAAACCACGGCGCGACGTCGGGTCAGCAAGCCATCGTCAGTGGACTTTTACCTCGATGGTGCGCGGTTTTTCCTTCTCCCGCTTGGAGACGACCAGATAGAGAACGCCTTCCTTGGACGAAGCCGAGATGTGTTCCTCGTCCACGTTCTCGGGCAGCCGGAAGCTGCGGCTGAATCGCCCGTACTGCCGTTCCACCCGATGACGCTTGCCATCGGTCTCCTTCTCGAAGTTTCGCTCGCCGGTTACCGTCAGCACGCCATCCTTCACCGAGACGGCGACGTCGTCCCGGGCAACTGCCGGGATCTCGACGTCGATGAGGTATTCCGTCTCCGTTTCAGAGATGTCGACGGGCGGCAGCCACTCCGAACGAGCGATGTGCTCACTGGGCACCGCGGCCACGTTGGTGAAGAAATCGTCGAATTCCCGCCAGGGGTTCCATCGGACAATGCTCATTTCAGTTGGCTCCTAACCACTCAGTTCAAACAACGATTCCCGATAAATGGGCGCTGCCGGAAAATTTAAAAGCCCTTGAAAAGAGAAAATTGATCCCCACACGGCAACAAAACTGCTGCTCGCCGACCGTCGACCGGCCCGGGATGGGGAACGCTATTCCTGCTTGACGATGTGGTAGGCCGTTTCCGCCGCGCAGTCCACACCCTGAGCGGCGAATTTGGGCGGCAGGAAGTCGGTGCGGGAACTCTCCAGCGGCACGATGCTGCAGCGCGGCCCGAAATGGGAAACCACTTCCTCCGGCAGCACCGAGAACGGCGGGCCCGCCACCAGATTCTGATCGTACTCGAGGGTGACGAGCAGGATGTCGGTGCGGTCGGGAATGACCCTGAGCAGGTGATCGACGTAGCGGGCTCGCATCTTCGGCGGCAGCGCGATCAGCGCGCCGCGATCCAGGACGGCGCGCGCAGCGGAGAGCTCGGCGGCCGTCAACGCGAAGAAGTCGCCACAGAGGATGTCCGTTCGAGGACCACGATAGCGGACGAGCCGGTCCGAATCCTCCCGCTCGTAAGGCTCCCCAGCCTCTTCGAAGTAAGCTTCGATAGCGAGGTCCGCCAGCTCGATGCCGAGACCCTGATGGCCCCGGCCAAGCAGCCATCGCAGGTCGTCGCTCTTACCGCACATGGGCACGAACACGGTGGAGCCATGCTCCAGCCTGAGACCGCCCCAATGCCTTTCCAAGCACGGGTTAGGCGCGCTCTGGTGCATGCTGACCGGCCGCCAGGGCCGGCGGTCTCGCCAGAAGCGGATCTGCATCGTTATTCTTCTACACCGCCAGGCGCTGCGCCCCCGGCGATGTTTACCTCCCTGTTGACCGCATTCTGGCCAATGCCGTCGCCTGCGGCAACCACTTTGGGGCCCGCGCAGCGGATCCACGGCGGTGGTTTCTCCGGCCGCTGCCCGCCAACGCCGACGGACGCCGATTGGACATCGCCCCGGGCCCTCTCTAATCTAATCGTCGCCCTGGCTAAGCGGCGCGGGATGGCTTTTCATATGATGCAGCTCATTGCCAACATCGAACGCTGGGTGGTTCTCGGTCTACTCGTGCTCATGCTGCTCGTGGTGGTGGCGAGTTCGATCGAACTGGCAATCATCATCGTCCAGGCAGCCCTTGAGAACCACTTTTCGGAAGAGCCCGCCTATCTCCTTCTCGACATCAACGAGCTGCTCGGCATCTTCGGTTTCTTCCTTCTGGTCCTGATCGGGCTCGAGCTGCTGGCCAGCGTGAAGATGTACCTCGAAGACGACATCGTCCACGTGGAGCTCGTGATGCTGATTGCTCTGATCGCCGTATCGCGCAAGATCATCGTGATCGACTACGCAAAGGTCGACGGCGTTACCGTGCTGGGTATCGCCGCGCTGGTGCTCGTGCTTTCCGTGGGCTACTACCTCATGAAACGCAGCCACGAACCGTCTTGAGATTCCCCTGGACTTCAGTCTCGACAATCCTCCTCGCCGGGCTCATGGCCCTGCCGCTGAGCGCATCGGCCGAGCCCGTTGACTCATCTGCCCAACCCGGTCGGACGGCGAACGACACCCCCCCGCCCGACGCGGATCAGGTCGAGCCAGGACCGACAAAAGTAGACGATCTTCACACATCGACCGCAGGGATGATCGACGCCGCCGTGCGCCGGTTCGACGCGTTTTTCCTGACCGAGGCCCAGGAGACGTTCGAGGAGGATCGAAATCGCCTTCGGCTGCGTCTGGACACAGACTACATCGAGCATCACGGCTGGGAGTTTTCGCCCCGGGTCAAGGTCAACTTTCATCTTCCCGGGCTCGGTGAAAGGGTCCGCCTGGTCGTCAACGACGCTGGCGGTGACGAGGAGGACGAGGGGGTGGAGCTGGAGGACGACGAGAACGACGTCGCGCTGCGATGGGTGGCCCGCAAGGGCAAGAAGACGGGCATCAGCGTCGACGGGGGGGTAAGCTTCCGAGGCGGCGAGGTCGACCCCTTCGTCCGCGTCAACACGAGCTACAAATACCGGATCTCCGAGAATTGGCGCGGCCAGGCAACCAATCGCCTTTACTACCTGGCCCGCAACGGCTGGCGGGACGACCTGCGCATCTACTTCAACAGGCCCATCGGCGAGCGCTTCCTGTTCCGCTCGCGGTCCCGCCTGGAATACTTCGAGGACAAGGACTCAAACCCCCAGCTGGAGCAGAAGTTTTCACTCTTTCAGAACATCAGCGACCGGTCAGCCATCGCCTACGAGGCGATATGGCGCCAGGACACGGCTGAGGACTCGATCTACGACGACGAGGAGATCCTGATTGGGCCAAGAGACAAATACCAGCAAGTGAAGCTGCGCATTCGTTACCGCCGGAATTTCTGGCGGCCCTGGATGTTTGTCGAGTTCTGGCCGGTGGTCGGCTGGGTGGAGGAGCGCGACTGGGATACAGTGCTCGGTGCCCGGATGCGCCTCGAGATCAACTTCGGCTGGCATGCCGGCTCTAAGCTCGATGAGTAAACGCGAGCCCGGGCTCGCTGCCTTTGCGGCGCTGATGCTCGGCTTCACCGGAACCAACCTCGCCGGCTGCTCCCCTTCGGTGACCGAGGTCGATCTGATCATGCCCGAGCTGCCCGTCGAGCAGATCATCGCGCGCAAGATCGCGGACCTGGTGGACGAGGACTCCGGCCTGAAGATCAATCTGATCCCGTTACCTGACGACTCCCTCTCGGTCCTCGACGCGCTGGAGCAGGGTTACGGCGACATCGCGTTCGCGCCGAATACCAACGAGCATCGCGACACCATCACCACGATCATGCCCATCTATCCGAGCGTGCTCCACGTCGGCTCGATCGCCGATCGCGCTGACGGCAGCCTGGAGGAACTGCTCGACGGGGCTCGGGTATTTGCCGGGCCGCCGGGTTCGATACCCCGCCAGATCGGCGAGCGGATCGTGAGCGGGTTGCAGCTCGAAAAGGGCTTATCGTTCACGTCCGATCAGGACGCGGCCCCCGACGTTATCATCCTGTTTGCGCCCATCGACCGGAGGCGGGTCATGAGCAATCCGAGCCTTGAAAGCCTCAAGCTCTTCTCATTCGGGGACCCCGGCGACACCAGGCCAGGCTCCATCGTCGATCGAACGGTGCTGCTGAACCCGACGCTGCGGCCCTATGTCATCCCGGCAGGAACCTACGGATCGCTCACGCCGGACCCTGTGGTGACCTTTGCCGTCGATACCCTGCTGGTTGCCAGGGAAAGCCTCGACGAGACGCTGGTGTTCGATCTGTTCGAGGAGTTTCTCCGCCTGCGTCCCGCGCTCTTCAGCAAGCGCCCGGAGCTCTTTCAGCCCATAGACGACGACATTGCCCGCGCCCACTGGACCTTCAGCCTGCATCCCGGCGCGCTCGACTACCTGCAGCGCGACGAGCCTTCGCTCATCGAGCGTTACTCCGGCGTCGCCGAGGTGCTGGTCACGCTGCTGGTCGGCATGGTGAGCGGAGCGTTCGCCATCCTCAAGATCTATCAGGTCCGCAGAAAGAACCGGATCGACGCCTTCTACACGCAGGTGATCCGAACCCGCGACTCCGTGGCAGAGGGCGCGGGCAGCGAAGAGCGGGCAGCGGCGCTCGCCCAGCTGCGATCGCTCCGGGAACGGGCATACGAGATGCTCGTCGAGGAGCAGCTGGCCGCGGACACCAGCTTCCTGATCTTCGTGCTGCTGACCAACGATGCCATCGCCCAGATCGACTCCCCGGAGAACGGGCCATCCGTCTAGCGCGGCACGCCCGCGGAGAGGACGAGCCGGGATGAGGCCGTCCAGCACCAAACCGACAAACCAGCAGGAGAATCAAATGGCATACCCACGTCCTGAGCTGCTAGAGGAACCCGCGGCACTCGCCGCGCGGCTGGACGATGCCGATCTGCGGATCGTCGATGCCACCGTTTTCCTCGTTCCTGCCGAGCGCGGCTACCGAGCGGAGAGCGGGCGCGAACGCTACGAGCAGGGGCACATACCCGGCGCCGCGTTCATGGACCTCATCGACGCGTTCTCCGATACGACCACGGGCCTCGGCTTCAGCCTGCCGGATCCGGGGGTCATCGCCGACGCGCTCGGCCGCCTGGGCATCTCCGACGACAGCGAGGTGGTCGTCTACTCGACGGGCCACCTCATGTGGGCTACCCGTGCATGGTGGCTGCTGCGCTACGTCGGCCATCAGCGAGCGTCCGTCCTCAACGGCGGGTTCGACGCGTGGCGCGATCTGGGGCTTCCGTTCGAGACCGGCACCGCGAGGCGAGCAGCGGTGACCTACCGCCCCCGACCAGACGCCAGCCTGTTCACCGATCGGGACGGGATGTGCCGAGCGATGGACGAGCCGGGTGTCTGCACGGTCAACGCGCTCTCACCGGAGGTATACGCGGGCACCGGAACCACGAACTACGGCCGGCCAGGCCACATTCCGGGCAGCGTGAACGTGCCCTACGAAGATCTGCTGGCGGGCGGACGCTTCAAGCCGGCCGGCGCGCTTGCCGAGGCGCTCGAATCCACGGGGCTGCTCGATGCCGACCGGGTCGTGACCTACTGCGGCGGGGGCATCGCCGCCACCCTTGACGGCTTCGCCTGCCTGCTCCTCGGGCACGACAACGTGGCCGTCTACGACGGATCCATGTCCGAGTGGGCGCGGGACCCCTCATTGCCCCTCAACGTAGGCGAGGCCCCTTAGGACACATAGGGCACATAGGGCACATAGGACACTTAGGGCACGCCATGGGCCGGGCGCCGCGTGCGTCCAGCTCTCCTCAGTCCCACAGGCCCCCTAGAGAGAGCAGCTGCGCATCGAGCTTCACGGGCTCGCCATGATGGCTCGCCAGCCAGCGCGCGCCCTCCCTTTCGAAGGCGACCAGCCCGTCCAGAAAGTCCACGTCGACGTCGCGTACGCTCTGGCCCAGCAACCGGTCGCGGACGAGGTGAAGGGTCATGTCGTGGGACACGCAGACGTCGAGCCGTCGCGCCCCGTCCATGGCCGAAAGCTTGTCGGTCATCAGACGAACCACCAGCGCTGCCGCAAGCCGGGGCGGCATCACCGCATCCTGGGGAACGTCACCGGAAAACCAAGCCTCCAGGAAGGGCACCATTCCTCCGGCGGATTGCATGACCTGCCACATTTTCATCTGGTCCAGGGCATAGAAGACGCCAAGCGCCTCGACCGGGCGATGCCGAGTCACCCGCCCGCCGGTGGACGCGTAACCGGCCAGGACGAGCTCGGCTGTTTCCATGCATCGCTCCGGCGGGCTGGCATACGCGCGCACCGTCAGGTCCTCGGGCAACCGCTCCCCGAGCCGTCGGGCCAGATCACGTCCTTCCTCGGTGAGCGGGTTGTCCAGATCGTGACGCCCGGGCGCGAACTCCCGAGCCGAGTGGCGCATCAGCACGACGGCGTTTTTCACACCGCCCCCAAACAGGTCGTTCAGGAGCCGAACGGTGGCATCGCCGGGCGCGGTCAATGGACTCCCCCCTGTCAAATAGCACCACGTAACCTTCTGTATTAGTATCGAATTCTCACGCCTTTTAATAGAGATATTCACTGTCCCGCTCGAACATCGGGCACCGGGCACCCAGGGGGAAGCAATGGACCTAGGCATCTCTGAGCGCGTCAAGCCGCTCATCGACGACATTACTCAGTACATTCACGATTACGTGGTACCCAACGAGCGCGCCTACGCCGAGCAGGTCGATGCGGGCGGTCGCTGGACCGAAACCGAGGCCATGGAGGAGATGAAGGAAAAGGCCAAGGAGCGCGGCCTGTGGAACTTTTTTCTTCCGGACAGCGAACGCGGTTCCGGACTCAACAACCTCGACTACGCGCACGTCGCCGAGGTGCTGGGGCGGTACCCGCTCTCCTCGGAGGCCATGAACTGCGCGGCGCCCGACACCGGCAACATGGAAGTGATCGAGCGGTACGGCTCCGAGCAGCAGAAAGAGGAATGGTTACGGCCGCTGCTGGAAGGAAAGATCCGCTCGGCGTTCGCGATGACCGAGCCGCAGGTCGCTTCCTCGGATGCCGCCAACATATCCCTGGAAGCGAGGCTCGAAGGGGACGAGTGGGTGCTCAACGGCGAGAAGTGGTGGACCTCGGGGATCGGCGACCCCCGCTGCAAGATCATGATCGTGATGTGCGTTACCGAGCCGGACGCGCCACGACACTCGCGGCAGTCGCAAATCCTGGTGCCGGTGGAAACCGACGGCGTCGAGGTCCTGAAGATGATGCACGTCTTCGGCTACGACGACGCGCCCCACGGACACGGGCACGTCCGATTCACCGACGTCCGAGTACCAAAGGACAACATCATTCTCGGGTCCGGACGCGGCTTCGAGATCGCCCAGGGCCGACTGGGTCCGGGGCGCATCCACCACTGCATGCGTTCTATCGGCGTCGCCGAGCGGGCCTTAGAACTGATGTGCCGCCGCGCGCTCTCCAAAGAAGCGTTCGGCAAGCCCATCGCCGACCTAGGCGGCAACTACGACAAGATTGCCGATGCGCGCATCAACATCGAGATGGCCAGGCTGCTGACGCTGAAGGCTGCCTACATGATGGATACCGTGGGCAACAAGATCGCCAGGAGCGAGATCGCCCAGATCAAGGTGGCGGTACCCAACATCGCGCTGAAAGTCATCGACGACGCCATTCAGATCCATGGTGGCGCCGGCGTATCCCAGGTATTTCCGCTGGCCAAGATGTGGGCAGGACAGAGAACTCTACGCCTTGCCGACGGCCCCGACGAAGTGCACCGGCGCGCGGTGGCCAGGCTGGAGCTGGGCAAATACCCGGACAAAGATCCGATCCGAACGGACGTTTGGTAGGAGGCGATCGTCATGGGCCGACTGGATGACAAGGTGGCCGTCATCACCGGGGCGGGTCGCGGGATCGGCCGCGAGATTGCGCTGATGATGGCCGGTGAAGGTGCGAAAATCGTCGTCAACGATCTCGGCGGCAACATGGACGGGACCGGAACCGGAATGATCGCCGACGACGTGGTGGCCGAGATTCGCGCGGCCGGCGGCGAGGCCGTCTCGAACACCGCATCCGTCGCCGAGGTGGCGGGCGGCGAGAGCCTTCTGCAGTCGGCCCTGGGCGCGTTTGGCGCCATGGACATCCTGGTCAACAACGCGGGGATATTGAGGGACCGGACCATCTTCAAGATGGAGGAGGCGGACTGGGACGCGGTTCAAGCCGTGCACCTGAAAGGCCACTACTGCTGCACCCGCCCCTTCGCGCGCTACATCCGGGAAAACAACCGCACCGGCTGCAGGGTCCTCAATTTTTCCAGCGTGTCCGGTCTCTACGGCAACTTCGGACAGGCCAACTACGGAGCAGCCAAGGCAGGCATCGCAGGGTTTTCCCGGGTGCTGGCACTGGAACTTGCGAAGTACGGCTGCACGGTGAACACCATCTCGCCCGGGGCGCTGACCCGCATGACCATCCCGTTGCGGGAGGCGCGCGGCGAGGAGGTGAAGGACGAGGAGATCAGCGAGAGCGGGCCGCAGCACGTCGCCCCGATCTGCGTGTGGCTCGCAACAGAGGCGGCCGCCGGCATCACGTCCCAGATATTCCACACCGCGCGCGGCGGGGTCGGCATCATGCAGCAGCCCCGGGTCATCAAGCAGTACCACAAGTCGAGCGGCCTGTGGACGCTCGATGAGCTCGACGGCATCGTTCCCGAGCTGGTCGCCGCGCGGGCGGCCAACGAGGCCGCCGCCAAGGATTCCGGGCAACCCATCGAGGTCTGAGGGAAAAATCCCCTGAGCGGCTGGCTCACCGGCCGCTCACAACTATCCTCGAACCCCCGACAAAGCGGGGACAACTCGCCGGCGCGCCTGTGACAACATAGGCGCTGACTCTCTAAACCCAGACTGTAGTGACCGAGGAGGGTTTTCCCATGGGAATTCAGCGAGCAGCCATCATGATCATCGTCGGCGCCCTGGCGTGGGCGACGGCAAACGGCGCCTACGCCGGCAAGATCGTTTCCTGGGTGGACGAAAAAGGTGTGACGCACTTCACGGATGCCGGCCTTGCCAACGGCCAGACGAATGCGGTGACCGTGGCTACCTCCGACACGCCCGTCCGCGCCGCCCCGGAGGACATCGTCCCCGAGCGGAAGAGCACGCCAACCGTTGCCCAATCGGGGTCCGGCAAGTCAGAGGGCCAGAAAAGCGGCCTGCGCGGCTACCGCAGCAGCTGGGCGCGCGATCCGGACCGCTTCAAGAATCTCAACTGAGGATCATCCGTTTTTGTGAGGCGCCAGCGGGTCAGACCGTCTGCCCGCGCCTCAGAAATAGTAGACCCACCGCGCGTAAAGGCGCGACCCGCCCCCTACGGTGAGACGGGAGCCCGCCGGATCCGCGACCACGGGCACCCCGCCGAACTCGTCTCCTGAACCGCCGAGCGGTTCGACCACTCCGAGCTCGAGACGCTGGTTGTCGCCAGGGTCGAAGTTGATCTGCGTCTGCAGAAGCAGGCTGCCGTCGTTGAGATTGCCAATGAGCGTCACGGTCTGAACCAGCAGAGGGTGCCACTGGTACGTCACTCCGCCGGCCAGATAGTCGCGCATGACGTTGAACAACTCCCCTCGGCCGAGACGGTCGAGCAGGGGCGCCGGGAGTTCTTCGACGGTCTCCGGCAGCTCTGATACGCCAAAGCCGTTGTGAAAATACTCGGCGAACACGTACGTCGTTCGGCCCGCGACCTCCAGGCTGTAGTCCAGATTGACCACCCCGCCGACTCTGGCGCCGCCGTCCGCGAGGCGGGTGGCCACCAGGTCGGTGCGCAGCATGGCTCCTTTCAGGGGATATCTGACGCCAATCCCGTATACCTGATCGCGGTAGTGCTTGGCGGCCATCAGCTCCACCTCGCAGGCCCCGATAAACCCGCGCCATTTGCCCGCGAGGCTCCCCGCCTGGCCCGTGAAATCACCCGTCTCGTCACGCCGTCCCACCGCGAGCACCTGCAGATCGCTGCCATCGGAGAAGAGGCGCTCGATCAGCAGGAGATCGTCGCCCGCCTTGTAATCCCGGTCCACCGCGGTGGGCGCGAACGGGTTGAACAGGTCCATGGGCCGGAATACCAGGCCGGCGCCCCAGCTGACGGCCTCGCGGCCAACGGTGACGGCCCAGTCATCCCTGCGCAGCTTGAGGGCCAGCCGGTCGAGGCGATGGAACGAGCGGTGCCGGTCGCCGTCTTCGATCTCCCAGGTCAGGTCCATCAGCCGGCGCTCGTCTCCCTCGGGGGACTGTTCGAGAACCGTGCCGGGTGCCGTGGGGAAGTTCAGCGAATCTCCCGTGACCAGCGTGGTCGAGTGCTCCACCTGCAGCGTTACCGCCGAGATCGTCTTCTGAAACATCAGGCGCAGGTCGTAATTCTGGTCGTAGGCGGGGGTGCCGCTGAGGTTGCGCTGAAGATCGTGCTCCGGCAGGGCGGTAGCCGTGCCGAACCATTTGACCCGAGCGGAAAAGTCCGACTGCGCCGCGCTGCCCGTCGCCCACAGACCGAGAAACGGCCCGATCAGCCAGCTTCTATGCCGGCGCCACATCGGCGCTGTCCTTCACGATCGCGCCGTCGCGCAGCCCGACCTGACGCTGAGCGTAGCCCATGACCATGGGATCGTGGGTGGCGGCAACGATGGTCACGCCGCGGTCCTGGTTGAGGCGACGCAGATACTCGAGCAGCTCCCTGGTGGTGGCCGAATCGAGATTGGCGCTCGGCTCGTCGGCCAACAGCAGAACCGGCTCAGTGACGATGGCCCTCGCAACCGCCACCCGCTGCTGCTGACCTCCGGACAGCTCCCCCGGACGTCGCTTCTCCAGCTCGCCGATGCCCAGGGCCTCGAGCGCGGCGCGAGCCCGAGCGGCACGCTCCGCGGCCGACACGCCCTGCAGCTGCATGATGAACTCCACGTTCTCCCTTGCGGACAGAACGGGAATGAGGTTATAGGACTGGAAAACGAAGCCGATCTTGCGCAGCCGCAGATCCGACAGCCGACTCTCGCTGAGCGAACCGAGGTCAACGCCATCCACCTCGACGCATCCGGAGCTGGGGCGGTCCAGCCCGCCGATCATGTTGAGCAACGTGGACTTTCCCGATCCGGACGGTCCCGCCAGCGTCACGAACTCGCCCTTGCCGACCTCGAAGTCCACATCCCGAAGAGCATGCACGGGCACCGAATCGTCCTGGTAGGTCCGGGAGACCCCAATACAGCGCACTACCCGTTCGGCCATTTCTTCATCATCTCCGCAAAGCATCCAGGGGGCCGATCTGCACGGCACGCCATGCCGGGTAGAGACTCGCAATCAGGCCAAAGACAATGCTCATGGCCGCGACCAGCACGACGTCCTCGAGGAGAAGTCTCGGAACGAGCACGCTGCGCATACCGAAGAGCTCCACGCCGGCCGCCCATTCCGTCAGGTCGATTCCGTCGCTCAGCCACACGACCAGCAGAAAACCCAAGCCGAGCCCCAAGGCCACCCCAGCGGCCATGATGAGGGTGGATTCCAGCACGACCTGCACCACCACCGAGCCGGGACGCATGCCGACGGCTCGCAGCATGCCGAACTCTCTGATCCGCTCCATCACGGCGGTGATCAGGGCGTTGACGAGCCCGAATATCAAAGCGCCCATCATGATGCAGAACCAGATGAAGATCGCCGTATCCGCGAACAGGAACATGGCCGCCGTCTGCGGTTCGAGTTCCTTCCAGTCCATCACGTCCAGGTCGGTAAAGGTTTCCGCCAGCCCCTGCTTGAGGCCATCGCCTCGAGGCTCTTCGCGCAGCTTGATCGACACCTCGGTGAAGACGTTGGCGTCCACGAGCTCCTGAAGGCGCGTCACGCCGGTGAAGACGAACATCTTCTCCAGCCCCTGACCATCGGCGTCGTAAACGCCCGCAATCCGGAATCCGGCTTCGCGATTGAGCCCGTCCGCGCCCTGTGTGATCAGCACCAGGCGCCTGCCCACGTCGGTATCGAGCTGCTCGGCCAGCGCCTGCCCGATCACGACCCGCCGATCGGCTGCACCGGATAGCGGCTCGCCGCGGTAGCTGGCATCCCCCAGAAAGGAGATCGTCTCCTGCGCCGGGTCCACGCCGACGAACTGCACGCCGCGGGTTTCCCGTTCGCTCATGATGACGGCCGGGATCCTGATGCGTGCCGCCCATCCCTGAAGCAGCCGGGGGCCGATGTCGGGCGACCAGCCCTGCACCAGAGTGAAGCTTCTCTGAATTCCCGGGTCGTCCAGATAGCCGGGCGCAAGCACTTTCAGATGACCGGTGAGGTTCTGCACAGCGGCTTCTCTCATGTCGTGCTGAAAACCGCGAATCAGCGCGTTGGCCAGGGTCACGCCGCCAACCGCAACCACTACCGCCATGAGCAGCATCAGGTTCCGGCGCTTGTGCCGAAGCAGGTTTCGAGCAGAGAGCTGAAAGAGAAGCTTCAACATGGACGACACCGGCGCGGCGACCCGACCACCCTCCCTGTCCTCCGGGCAGCCATCGCACCGCCCGCGTTCGAAGCAGCGTCACCCGACATCATTCGCCTCTCAGGGCTGCGGCGGCGTTCAGCCGGAAAATGCGCAGAGACGGAAGGAGCGCGGCGATCTGGGTTCCCATCAGCATGACCAGCGGCGCGGAGAGAAACGCCTGAAGCGAAAACGCCGGGTAAAGCCGGGCCGGCATGTAGAACTGCTCGGCATACTCCTCGAGCGTCTCGCCCATGTATATGCCCACGTCCTGAAGCCATGCCACGATGATGGCGGCGAGGCCCAGCCCCAGCGAAGCCCCGAGCAGCCAGATGAAGAACCCCTCCCACTGCATCATCGCGACGATGCGCCAGGGCTTCATGCCGATGGCTTTGAGCATCCCGAATTCCCTGGTCCGCTCGAAGACGGTCATGATGAAGGTGTTCACGATGCTGAACACGACGAGCACCTCGACGACGTAGAAGAAGAGCTCACCCCCGAGCCGGTCTATCTCGATGGCTTGCCGCAGCTCCGGCATTACCTCGCTCCAATGCCTGACCACGAGCGCGGGCCGGTCGGTCAAACTGTGCCTCAGACTCTCGGCGACGGCCTCGCTGCGATCCAGATCCTCCGTGCGGATGGCGAAAGTGTGCACCTCGTCGGCAAGCCCGAATGCGCTCTGGACTGACGCGAGCGGGGTGATGAGGGTGACCCGATCCAGATCGGCTACCCCGGTCTCCAGGATGCCCGCCACGGTGATCACCATGGCGGCGACACCGCCGTGCTTCTCAGATCCCAAGAGCACCACCTCATCGCCGAGAGTCACGCCGAGGTTGCGCGCCAGCAAAGAGCCCAGCAGGCCGTCATCCGGGGCGGCAATGGCTCTACCCTCGCGAACCATCTTCAGCAGGCGCACGGTATCGCGCTCGGCGTCGGGATCTACGCCGATGATCCGGGCACCAAATGACCGCTCTCCCGCGGAAGCCAGCGCGAACGCTTCCGCGCGCGGCGCGACGGCCTCAACGCCGGCGGTGGCTTCGATCACCCGCCGGAGCGCACCGGCGCTCCCCATGGTGTCCTCGAAGCGGGCGCTGTCGACGTAGTCGGCCGTTTGAATCTGGATGTGACCCGTCAGCAGGGAGGTGGCGTTCTCCATCATGATGTCGTACTGACCGAGCTGCATCGCCATGGAGAAAACCACCAGCAGCACCGCAAACGCGATGCCACCCGCCGTCAGCCACGTCCGCCTGCGGTTGCGCGCCAGGTTGCGCCAACCGATTCGGAGCAGCAGCGCCGGGCGGGCACGCCCCCCGGCCGCCGGCGTCCGCGCCTGGGTCACGGCCGCTGGCCCGACTGCAGCGAGAAGAGCGTGAAGATTCGGTCTTCCAGCTCGATGTCGAAGTCGACCCGGGCGTAGCTGAGCTCGGTGTAGTTTTCCGGCTCATCGAGCTTGGACATGCGCATTCGGGTACCGAAGATCCGCCCGCCCATCTCGCCGATCTCCAGGGTTTCCATCCGCTTGAGCGGACGCATGGCCTGATCGAAGAACGTCTGCGAGATCAGAACGTGGTCGTCGCGCAGCACGATCTCCTCTTTGCCCCACACCACCGGCGCCTCTTCGCGGGGAACCGCCTCGATGGTGTAAAGGGTGTGGCCCTCGGATCGCCGGGTCGCCGTGATGGCCAGCTCGTATTCTTCCAACAGCTTGTCCGTGCGGGAGAGATCGTTGTATGAGAAGTCCGAGCCTGCCCAGCTCTGCGACATCAGGCTGAAGGGCAACCGGATCGTGCGGTTCAGCTTCGGGTTGTAGGTCCACATCTTCTCGCCCTGCTTGAGGGTCGCGTTGCCCGCATCCCTGGCCGGCGCCGTGAACCGGATCAGGGCGTCCTTGCGGCCGCGGGTCCAGGCGACCAGCTTCGAGGTCCGTTGCCAATCCGGCCGGTGAATGACCATGGCGAACTCCGCGTAAGACGATTGCCCCCGGGTGAGATCGATGGCGGCGGCGACCAGCTCCCGAGCAGTAGGCTCTTCGGCGGCGAGAACGCCGGCCGGGAAGATGACGAGCATCGAGTGCGCAGCGGTGAGCAGCAGCCGCTTGACGCTATGCATTGACAAGCCTCCACGAGCAGGCAATATCCGGATCGGCCTCAACGTTTGACTCTATCAACAATTATTGTCCCCATGCCGCTGAGAGAAGAGAAGAAACGACAGGTCCGGAAGGACATACTAGACGCTGCGCGAGAGCTGATCGAGCAACGCGGATACGACAGCTCGACGATGCGCGACATTGCCGGAACCGCACGGGTGAGTTACCAGACCCTGTACAACTATTTTCCAACCAAGGCGGCCATCCTCGCCGCCCTGCTCAACGACGTCGTGGAGCAGGCGGTCGCCGACATCGAAGCGCTCATCGAGGGCTACGATGGCAGGCTGGTGGAAACCCTGAACGCCATCAACCGGGCCCGGATCGATCTCGTCGCGCGACGGGACAGGGAGCTGTGGCGCATCATCTCGGTGGACAGGCTGCGCGACGGCCAGGACGCGGGCGCCGTCCACCAGCGGCTTGACGACGCCGCCGGGGAAAGGCTCAAGCAGCTGCTCGCCCTGGCGAGGCAAAGGGGCGAGCTGGTCCCGGACGTGGACGTGGGTTTGCTCAGCGACACTCTCAAGGCCCTGGGCGAGCGGGCGGTGGCGCGCTACCTGGAGGCTTCCGCCGCTTCCCGACGCAGCGTCGCGGAGTCCCTGGCTGCCCAGACCTCGCTGCTGGTCACGCCCTACCTGGAGCCGGCGCGATGACCATCCGCTGGGGTATTCTCGCGACGGGCAGCATCGCTCACACGTTCGCCCGGGCCGTAAAGCTGTCGGCGACGGGCAGGCTTCAGGCCGTCGGCAGCCGCCGGGGAGAGTCCGCCGAGGCCTTCGCGCGGGCCCTCGACGTGCCGAGCGCCCACGGGACCTACGCCGAGCTGGTGAACGACCCCGAAGTCGACGCCGTCTACATCGCCGCCCCGCACCCCGACCACGCCGAGTGGTCGATACGCGCGCTTCGCGCGGGCAAGGCCGTGCTCTGCGAGAAGCCGGCAGGGCTCAACCACGCCGAGGTGATGGCCGTCATCGATGAGGCCGAGCAGCGCCAGGCGTTCTTCATGGAAGCGTTCATGTACCGATGCCATCCGCAAACGCTTCGCCTTGTGGAGCTGGTGCGGGAAGGGGCCATCGGCGAGGTTCGCCACATCGAGGCCCGCTTCGGCTTTCACGCCGACTTCGACCCGGCGAGCCGCCTCTTCGGCAACGCCCTCGGCGGCGGCGGCATCATGGACGTCGGCTGCTATCCGGTCTCCATGGCGAGGCTGATCGCGGGTGCCGAGCCCGACCAGGTCAGCGGCCACGGGAAGGTGGGTGCCAGCGGCGTCGACGAGTGGGCGGCCGCCCTGCTGAAGTTCCCCAACGGGCTCTCCGCCCAGGTTGCCTCGTCCGTTTCCCTGGCTCTGGACAACTCCGTTCGCCTCAACGGCAGCGCGGGGCAGATCATCGTGAAGAATCCCTGGCACTGCGCCGATGCGGAGGGTCGATGGGCGTTGCAGATTCGCCGGAGGGGGCGTGATCCGGAGACGGTCGAAGGCACCGCGCCCCCTCTGTACGAGCTCGAGGCCGACCACGTCGCCGACATGATCGCTCAAGGGCGGAGCGAATCCCCCCATATGAGCTGGACCGACAGTCGCAACAACGCGCTGGTGCTCGACGCCTGGCGGCGGGAGGTGGGCGTCGAGTTTCAGCGGGAAACCAAGGCCGCGCCGCTGCTGGGCGGGCCCCTGCGCAGGCCGGAGAGACCGCCGATGACCTACGGCCGGGTCGCCAACCTGTCCAAGCCGGTAGCCCGCCTGGTAATGGGCTGCGACAACCAGCCGAGCCTGAGCCACGCTGCCATCATGTGGGACCACTACTTCGAGCGTGGCGGCAACGCCTTCGACACTGCCTACATCTATGGCGGCGGCAGCATGGAAAAGCTGCTTGGTCGCTGGCACACCAGCCGCAGGGTTCGCGACGACATCGTCATCATCGGCAAGGGTGCGCACACGCCCGACAACCGTCCTGAAGCCGTCTCCCGGCAGCTGGACCGGAGCCTGGACCGACTCCAGACCGGCGAGGTAGACGTCTACTTCCTGCACCGCGACAACGTCGACATACCGGTAGGGGAGTTCGTCAGCGCCCTGAACGACGAAGCGGCCAAGGGCCGCATCAAGGCGTTCGGCGGATCGAACTGGACCCTGGCGCGGGTAAAGGCCGCGAACGCCTACGCGGCGCAGCAGGGGCTGCAGCCGTTCACGGTGCTTTCCAACCACTTCAGCCTGGCCCGGATGGTGGAGCCCATCTGGCCGGGCGTCGAAGCCGCTTCCGATCCGGAGTTCAGGGCTTTCCTGGCCGCATCGAAGATTGCCCTGTTTCCGTGGTCGTCCCAGGCTCGTGGCTTCTTCACGCCGTGGGCGGATCCCATCATCGCCGACCGGGGAGCGGAGAATCGCGCGGTGACCACAATGGAACCGACCATCGCCGAGCTCAAACGCACGTGGTTCGCCCAAGACAACTTCGAGCGCCGCGCGCGCGCTGGCGCCGTCGCCGAGCGGCTGGACGTTGAGATGATCAACGTTGCGCTGGCCTATGTCCTGAACCAGCCGTTTCCCTGCTTCCCGCTCATCGGCCCGAGATTGCCGTGGGAGACCCGCAGCAGCCTCGCAGCGCTTGAAGTGGCGCTGAGCGACGCGGAGAGGGCCTGGCTGGATCTCAGCGCCGACGGCGGCTGACAAGCGAAACCACGTTCTCTCCGCCGATATGGTCCTGCCGCAGCGAGAGGGCGATCTCCCAGGTGTAAGTGGTCTTGCCGTCGCGGAGAAACCCCCGGAAGCCGAGCCCGCCGGCAATCTCGAAAAGAGTAAACGTCGCGTGAACGGTCTGCTCCTCGTTCCAGAGGAGCCCCAGGTTCGGGGGGCTGTCCAGCTTGGCCGTTCCGGTCAGAGAACCCTTGAGGGTGCGCACGCTCAGGTCATACGTCCCCTGTTCGTCCGGGGCGATCCTGACGTTCATGGCCCACGAGCCCAGCTCCTTGGCATCCACTTCGGCGCTGATGCTTGCACCCTCGTCGTCCCGCTGCACCTCCACATCACAGGCAACCCCCTGCCCCAGACTCTGCCCCTCGGCGAGGATTGAGCCCCGGCCCGTCCACTGGCCCGATCGAATGAGTATCATGCGGTGACGTCCTCCCTGATGGCCACGGCCGTGCCGATGGCTTCGGTGCAGCGGGAATCTTTGTTGCGGGCATTGTTGACGTAGCTGGACACCGGCACCGCGTCCAGCGCGACGGGAACGCGCGGAGCACAGAGCGCTTTGAGGGCGGAGGCCTGCGTCGAAGGATCGAGCCAGATCCGGGCGTCTTTCATACCGAGCATAACGGGCTGGCGTTTATGAACGAACGTCAGCTGCTCGTTCGCCTCGCAGGTGAGCACCGCGAAGCTCAACAGCGGTCCGTTTTCACCGTCCTGCCAGCTGTCCCATATTCCGGCCAGCAGCATGCCGGAAGCCAGATGAGGCGTCAGGTAATACGGCAGCTTGCGCTCCTTGCTGCGAGCCCACTCGTAGAACCCGCTGACCGGCACCACGCATCGACGCCGGCTGAAGGGTTCCCGGAAAGCCGGGCTTTTCTCCACGGTCTCCGACTTGGCGTTGAACATGCTGTACTTCGTCGTCACCGACTTGGACCAGAAGGGGGTGAGCCACCAGCGCATCGCAACGAGCTCCGGCCGCCCGTCGTCGTTCATACGCAGAACGACGATGGTCTCCGTCGGCGCGGCATTGTAATTGTCTGGTCCCGGATGCGGCAGCCCGACCAGCTCGAGCAGCAGCTCCGAAAGCGGGCTGGAGGTAACGTTGAAACGTCCGCACACGGCGCGCGCCCTCAGCCGTGCTTGCCGATGGCCCAGGCGAGCTCGCCCAGTGACGCCGCCGCGTAGTCCACCGCGGGCGCCTCGAGCTGGGTCGCCATGGTGTCGTTCCAGCGGTTGAGGAACCCGAAGATGGCAATCACCGCCACGATCTGCACGATCTGCCGCTCGCTGAAATACGCCCGCAGCCTCTCGAAGTGCATAGCATCGGCCTGATTGGGCACGGCACCGGCAGCAAGCGCCAGACCGATCGCCGCGCGCTCGGCGTCCGAGAAGACGGGGCTGTTCTCGTAGTCGAGAACGGAATCGAACTTTTCCTGCTCGGCGCCCTGACGGTGTCCGCTGTGGGCGGTGTGGGCCTGACAATAACGGCAGCCCGAGCTGACGCTGGTTGCGAAGGCAATGAGCTGAATCAGAGGCGGCGACAGGTTCTCGCCGGCATCCCCCTGCTCGGGGATCAGCGGCTGGAGCTGATCGGCCATGGCCTTGAGATCACCCCCGAAGATCACGTTCGTCAACATCATGAAACCCATCGGCAGCTGCGGCATGTGGGCCATGGTCAGCATGCTGTTGGGCACGAACCCCATGGCGCTCTCGGCAGCATCGAATATCGGCTTCAGCGCCGGGACGTCGTCTATCGATCTGGGCTGCACGTGCGCCATGGGCTTGCGCTCCAATGAGTTGGGTTGCTTGAGTTTACTGGTTTGCGTTTTGGCTTACATTCGCCACACTGCCGAGCCAACGAACGCTCGAGGCTCGAATGATCCGACCACCCGTCGCCAAACGCCGCAACCACCGCCACACCCATCACGGCATCACCTTGGAGGATGCGTATTACTGGCTGAGGGATCCCGCCTACCCCGACGTCAAGGATCCCGAGATCATCGAATATCTGACGGCAGAGAACGCGTACTTCGATGCTCGGATGGAGGCCCACCAGCCCCTGGTGACGCAACTGTTCGAGGAGATCAAGGGTCGTCAGCCCGCGGAGGACGCCTCCGTGCCCCATCGACACGGCGCCTTCTGGTATCAGTGGCGCTATCAGAAGGATGCCCAGTACCGACAGTGGCTGCGCGCACCGGCACCCGCGGGTTCCTCTCCTGATGCCGGACCATGGGAAGTGATTCTCGACGAGCCGGAGCTCGCCCGGGAACACCCGTACTTCAGCCTGGGCGGAATCTCCGTGAGCCGCAGCGGCCGCTTCATCGCGTGGAGCGCCGACACGAGCGGAGCCGAACGCTTCACTCTCAGGATCAGGGATCTGCAAACAGGCGAGCTCGTCGACGATCCCATAGAGCAAACCCAGGGAAGCCCGGTATGGGCGGCCGACGACACGTGCTTTTTCTACGTGGTCGTCAACGATCAATGGCGCCCGTATCAGGTGCGCCGCCACAAGCTCGGCGACCCGCCCGATGCTGACGCCGTCGTGTACGAGGAGCCCGAAGACTCGTTCTTCGTTTCCGTGGACGAGACCCAGTCCGAAGCCTATATCCTCATTGCCGCCGGAGATCACGTGACCTCGGAAATCAGGTACGTTCCGGCTGACGAGCCTCTTGCAGAGCCGGCTCTGATCGCGCGGAGAAGGGCGGGCCACGAGTACGAAGTGGATCATCGCGAAGGCGCCTTCTACGTCGTCACCAACGACGCGCACAAGAACTTCCGCCTCGCCCGAGCCCCGGAAGACGATCCTGTCGAGCAGAACTGGCAGACGGTCATCGAAGGCTCCGAGAGCCACTACCTCACCGGCCTGCTCTGCTTCAAAGATCACCTGGTGGTGTGCGAGCGGATCGATGGCCTGGACCAGATACGTATCCGCAGCGGCGAAGAGGAACACCACGTCGTGTTTCCGGAGAGCGCATACGCGGTCGGCCTGGGAACGAATGCGGAATACGACAGCGCAACTCTGCGGCTGCACTACGAATCCATGGTCACGCCCAGCACGGTCTACGATTACGACATTGCACGGCGCAAGCTGATTCAGCGCAAAGTCCGGGAAATCCCAACCGGCTACGACCGGACACGATACGAAACCGCGCGGCGCACCGTAACCGCTCGCGACGGCGCGCAGGTACCCTTGAGCATCGTGTACCCCAGAGACTTTCCGCGCGACGGAACCGCGCCCGTGCACCTCTACTCCTACGGAGCGTACGGCCATGCCATGAGCCCGACATTTTCGCCGAGCCGTCTGTCCCTTCTGGATCGGGGCTTCGCTTTCGCCGTCGCGCACGTTCGCGGGGGCGACGACCTGGGACGACAGTGGTATGAAGACGGCAAGCTTGACAAGCGAACCAACACGTTCAACGACTTCGTGGATTGCGCTCGGCACCTGATCGACTCCGGATTCTCTTCACCGGGGCTGGTCGTCATATCCGGCGGCAGCGCCGGAGGCGAGCTGATGGGTGCTGCCATCAACGCAGCGCCAACGCTGTGGGGAGCCGTGGTCGCTCACGTGCCCTTCGTCGACGTGCTGAGCACGATGCTGGATGCCGGCCTGCCGCTCACCCCCATCGAGTGGCCGGAGTGGGGTAACCCGATCGAGGACAAAGCGGCCTTCGAGCTGATCAGATCATACTCACCCTACGACCAGCTCGCGCCCGGCGCGTACCCGCCCATCCTGGTTACCGCAGGACTCAACGACCCCAGAGTCACCTACTGGGAGGCCGCAAAGTACGTCGCCAAGCTGCGGCATCTCAAGACAGACGAGAACTGGCTCCTGCTGAAAACCAACATGTCTGCCGGCCATAGCGGAGAGTCCGGCCGGTTCGACTCGCTTCGCGAACTGGCCGAGGAATATGCTTTCTTTCTGGTGAGCCTCGAAGCCGCCGGATGGCATCCGCGCGGCGAGGACGATCAGGCGTGATGAACCAGGTGACGGACCTTTGCCTCGTTGGCCTGGCGCATGCGCTTCTTGATGATGTTCTGCACAACGGTGACCGTCGTCCAGTCGTGCATCATCAGACGCCCGCACCCGTCGCACTCGGCGCGCTCGCATTCTAGAACAAGGTCCAGAAGACCGCTGTAGGACAAACGTGAGATATGCTTGCAGTGGCCGCACTCCAGGCCCACCGCGGGATCGATGCCTACGTAATCCATGACGCTGTACTCCCTTTCGTCACGCCCGCCATTCTAAAGGACGGATTTCGTGATTGAGCGGTACTTTAGCGGCTTTGTGACTCCGTGCACACTCCTGCTATGACGCAGTGGCGCCTGACGCGCCAGACCAAGCCTTGCAGTCACTGCCGAACGACGGGTATCAGCCGGAGGCCACTTTCCGCAGGCCATCACGGAATTCCGGCGCCGCGATCTCAATGAGCGCGCGTACGCGCTCGGCCGCCGACAGCGCACGGAGCTGGGCGACGCCATGCTCCGTGACAATTATGTCCACGTCCGTGCGCAACGCGGTAACCAACTCGACTTTCGGCACGATGCGGGAAACCTTGCCCCCCCGAGCGGTTGCGTTCATGGCAACGATGGATCGTCCCCCCGGAGAGGCTTTCGCCGCGCGCATGAAGTCGACGGAGCCGCCCGTTCCGGAAATCTGCCTGCCGCCAGCGACCTCGGCATTGACCTGGCCGAACAGGTCCACCTCGACGGCGGAGTTGACAGAAAGAAACTGCGGCAGCTCGCGTATCACGTTGACCTCGTGAGTGTGGTTGGCTCCCCGGAACTGTACCGCCGGGGTTTGAGCCAGCCAGTCGAGCAGCTGGCGAGATCCGAGCGCCATGCCGGCTATGTGTTTTCCTGTGTCTATGGGCTTGTTAACGCCGGTCATGTTCCCATTACGGATGAGCGCCATCCCGCCGTCGTCGATAAGCCCGCCGTGCATGCCGAGATCATTCCTGTCGCCGAGCCTTGCAAGGATAGCGGCAGGGATGCTGCCTATGCCGGTCTGAATGCAGTCGCCGTCGCGAACGAGTTGCGCGACGTGCTCACCGATGCGCGCCGCCGCCCCATCTATCTCCGGAGGAGCCATCTCAAACAGCGAACGGTCCGTCTCCATGAGAAAGTCGATCCGACCGGCGTCGACCACCGGACAACCCGCGGGGGCGACGAAGCCGTGATTCAGCTCGGCCGCCACGGTCTTCGCGCCCATCATCGCGGCCTCCACGAAGTCCACGTTGGGGCCTACGCAGAGCTGGCCGCTGGCATTGCGCGCAACCTGGAGGAGCACGACGTCGACACCTTCGGCCAGGAAGTCGTACACGGCTCGCATCTGCATCGGAAGGAAACGCACGCGCGCCGGATCGGCATCGCGAAGATGCGGCGTCATGAAAAAGGTTGTGAAGATCGCGTCCTCGGAGAAGGCCGTGAAGTCGAAGCGGTTGTATCCAGCCAGCGGAAACTGGAGGAACTCGATTTCCGGCGGCAGAGTCTGATCCGCCAGCACCTCGAGCAACCCGGTCGGCTCGTTGGAACTGCCCGCCACGAATATCCTCTGACCCGGCTCCAGCAGAGCCGATAACTCTTTCATGATTTCACCATCCTGGAGGCAAGGGCGAGATTCTAGCCTCGCCCAGGGGCAATTCGTAATAATCGGCAGATGATTCACGGCAACCCCGCAGACCTGGTCGATTTGCTTTCAGTCCACCCGACGAGAGAGGAAGGCTATCAAGCGGGTCAGGTGCGCGAAGCACGCTCGCGGGTATACGGAGGCCAGTTTCTCGGTCAGGGCATCTGTGCCGCCAGCCAGATCGGGCACGGCGCCCTGAGGTCCTTTCACGGCTACTATCTGCGTCCCGGGGCGACGGACCTGGGCATCGGCTACCAGGTGGAGCGCCTCGGCGACATGGTTGTCGGCGTGTCCGCCGTGCAGCGCGAGAAGCAGCTGTTTCTCATGATGGCGCGCTTCGGCCCTTTCTGCCCCGCTCCACCCGAGGAGATGCCCGACGTGCCGCCCCCCGAGGACTGCATTCCACGGGAGCGCGGCATTGCCGGCCTGGACCGAGACACCGATTCCACATGGGCCGTAACAGACTCCCCTTTCGACAACCGGTTCGTCGAGGACATCTGGAACGAAGACTACCGGCGACCGCTTCACCACGTCTGGTTCCGCCTGCGCGATCCCGGCGCGCTGCCCGGCCATATCGATCAGATCGTGATGCAGGCGATTGCCGCCTACTACGCGGACGACACCATCATGGACAACGCGCTCTTTCCACACGGCTGGCACCGATGCTGGAGCGAACTCCAGACGGCGAGCCTCGACCACGCCATGTGGTTCCACCGACCCATGGATCTCAGACGCTGGCACCTCTTTGCCCAGGACAGCCCGGTGGCAAGCGGCGGGCGCGCCATGACCCGTGGGACCATATTCGACGATCGGGGCGCGGTGGTGGCCTCAGCCGCCCAGGAGATCCTTCTGCGCGAACCACCGGACGACAAGCCGTGACACCTCTGGCGCAGTTCGAACCCGGAGTACGTGCGTGGTTCACCGAGCGCTTTCCTTCCCCCACTGCCGTTCAGGCGCAGAGCTGGCCGCGGATCGCAGCAGGGGAGCATGTGCTGATCACGGCACCGACGGGCAGCGGCAAAACGCTGACCGCTTTTCTGTGGGCGTTGAACCAGTACGCGTCCGGATCGTGGGTGCCGGGCCATACCCGGGTTGTCTACATCTCGCCGCTGAAAGCGCTGAACAACGACATCCGGCGCAACCTGCTGGAGCCCCTGCGATCGCTTCGGGAGGATCACGAATTTCCCCCGGTAAGCGTGCAGACCCGATCCGGCGACACGCCGCAAAGCGAAAGACAACGAATGCTGCGGCGGCCGCCGGACATTCTGATCACGACGCCCGAAAGCCTGTCCCTGATGCTGACCACCACTCGGGGACGACTGGCGCTTGGCAGCGTGGAGACGGTGATACTCGACGAGATACATTCCATCGTGGACAACCGGCGCGGCGCGCAGCTGATGACCTCGCTGGAAAGACTGACGGATCTGTGCGGCGAGATTCAGCGGCTCGCGCTGTCTGCTACCGTCCGCCCACTCGAAGGGATCGCGGAGTACGTGGGCGGCTACACGGCCGACGGCGCTCCGCGCAGGGTCAGCATCGTCGATCCAGGCTCCGCCAAGGAAATCGAGTTCCGCGTGCGCTACCCCGACGAAGTCAGGCTCGCCCTGGAGAACGGCAGGAAGATCTGGGATCCGTTGTCAGAGGTTTTTCGGCGCCAGATCGAGCACAACGCCTCGACTCTGTTTTTCACCAACAGCCGGCGCCTGGCCGAAAAGATCACCTTGAAGATAAACGAGGACCAGGCCGGGCCCATCGCCTACGCTCACCACGGCTCGCTGGCCAGAGAGATCCGCACGGAGGTGGAAGAGCGGCTGAAGGCCGGCAGCCTCAAGGCCATCGTCGCGACCAGCTCTCTGGAGATGGGTATCGACATCGGCCATCTCGACGAGGTCGTCCTGGTCCAGTCTCCGCCTTCCATCGCGGCCACGCTTCAGCGCATCGGTCGGGCCGGTCACGGCGTGGGAGAGACCAGCGTCGGCACGCTCTACCCTACCCACGCAAACGACTTTCTCGAGGCCATCGTCCTGGCCAAGGCGGTAGCCGGGGGCGACATCGAGCCGCTGACTCCTCAGGAGAACGCGCTGGACGTGCTCGCCCAGATCATCGTGTCCATGTGCGCCAGCGAAAGCTGGCAGCTCGACGATGTCTTCGCTCTGCTTCGCCGCAGCACCCCGTACCATGCGCTGCCGCGGGAGCAGTTCGATCTGCTGATCGACATGCTGGCCGGGCGCTATGCAGGCTCACGGGTGCGGGAGCTGAAACCGCGCATCGTTCTGGACCGGATAAACAACACGATTCGAGCGCATAAGGGCGCGGTCCTCGCCCTGTACAACTCCGGCGGCACCATCCCCGACCGCGGCTATTACCAGCTTCGCCACGCCGACACCGGTGCGGTGATCGGCGAGCTCGACGAGGAGTTCGTCTGGGAGGCCACCACGGGTCAGATCTTCAGCATGGGCACCCAGAACTGGCAGGTCACGCGGGTGACGCACAACGATGTGCTCGTTCGCTCGGCACCACCGGGCACGACGGCTCCGCCGTTCTGGCGCTCGGAGTCGTACAACCGGAGCTTCCACTTCTCGGAGCGCATCGCCCGCGAGCTCGAGCAAGCCGAAGCCTTGCTCGACGACGGGCGCAACGACGATCTTCGATCCACGTTCACCAGCGCGGGCGGCTTCGAGCCCGAGGCGGCCGTCGAGCTGCTCGATTACCTGACCCGGCAGCGGGAGGCGAGCGAAGCCCCCCTGCCCCATCGGCATCATCTGCTGCTGGAACTCGTCCGCAGCGGACCGGGCGGTTATCGCGGACCGGACGATACCCGCCAGCTGGTGCTGCATACGTTCTGGGGCGGCCGGCTGAACCGGCCGTGGGCGCTGGCATTGGAGGCCGCCTGGCAGGACGCGCTCGGCAGGCGCGCGGAAATTCACGCCGACAATAACGCCATCGTCATTCAGGTAAAGGGCGAACCCGATCCCGCGCGGGTGCTCGCCATGGTGACGGCCGACAACCTCGACGAGCTGCTGCGCAGGTCCCTGGAGCGGTCCGGATTCTTCGGCGCGCGTTTTCGAGAGTGCGCCGGCCGGGCCCTGCTCTTGCCGAGGCAACGCTTCAACCAGCGGCTGCCGCTGTGGATGAGCCGGCTGCAGGCAAAGAAGCTGATGTCCGCGACGGCCGGCTACCCCGACTTCCCCATGCTTCTCGAAAGCTGGCGCACCTGCCTGAAGGACGAGTTCGAACTCGACTCGCTTCGACAGATGCTGACCGAACTGGAGGACGGCACCATCGAGTGGACGTTCGTGTCCACCAGCTCGCCCAGCCCCTTCGCGGCCAACGTCACCTTCGCCCAGATCAACCGCTACATGTACGCCGACGACACCCCGGAAGAAGACGCCGGGCCCAGCGCGCTGTCCGACGATCTGATCCGCAGCGCCGTGCGCAACGCCGGCCTGCGCCCGCCCATCCGGCGCGAAATCATTCAGGAGTACCTGGCGAAACGGCAGCGCACGGCCGAAGGATACCGCCCGGTGAGCGCCGAGGACTGGTCCGAATGGGTCAAGGAGCGGGTTCTGATTCCGGCCGCCGAGGTCCGGGCCGCCACCAGTGCGGACGCGCCGGTACCCGAGCACGAGCACCTCGTCTGGCTGGAGGAGCGCGCCGGCTCCGGAGAGAACCGCGCCTGGCTGACCCATCGGGAGTTGCTCCACGGGCTCGCCCAACGGGGTCTGCGGGACGGCCTTGCCTTCCAAGGGACGGTCCCGGACGTCGAGGAGAGCCGAAGTGCCGAGCAGCTCGCCCTGGAGATCCTGTCTTTCTACGGCCCCTTGACGGAGTCCGACATCGCCTGGATTCTGCCCCGGGTTCCCGAGAGCCTGCTCGATGAGAACGAGGTCCTCGTGAGCGGCGCCCTGGTGGCAGACGACCCGGGGCTGTACTACTGCGATGCGGAAAACTACGCGGCCCTGCTGCGGTTTCAGCGCGCGGCAGCCAGGCCGGAACTGCAGCCCCGGCCCTTCCATAACCTGCCCGGTTTCCTGGCAAGCTGGCAGCGCTTCGGCGTGAGCGGCGGGGATGAGCACGTTCTCGAGGTCATGGAGCCCTTGCGCGGGTTCCGCGCCCCCGTGCGGGCGTGGCTCGAAGACGTCGTTTCCGCCCGCATTCCGGCAATGGCCGATTCCCAGCTCGACGACGTGCTGCTGCGTCACGGCATGCAGTGGCGCGGAGCCGGGCGCAAGGCGATAGCCATCGGCTATCCCGAGGATCTGCAGCTCATCGACGACGGCGTCGATGAGCCATCAACCCTGGCCAAGCTCTTCACGGATCCGACCGCGCGATACCCGTTTGTGCAGCTGGCCGACAGAAGCGGACTTTCTGGAGAAGCATTCAACGAGCAATGGTGGGCGTCGGTCTGGGAAGGCGAGATCACCTCGGACACCCTCGCCCCGCTACGGCAGGGACTCGAACGCGGCTACGCCTTGAACGCCGCGGCGCCGCAGCGGGCCTCCAGCCATCGGCAGGGACGACGGCGCGCCAGGCCGGCGCCTGCCTGGACGGGAAACTGGTCGGTGAAGCCCCCGTTCGACGCTGACATCGATCCGCTCACCGAGCTGGAGGACGCCAAGGACCGCGCCCGCATGCTGCTCGACCGATACGGCATCATCTGCCGGGAGCTCGCCAATCGCGAAGGGCGTCTGCTGCGGTGGCGATGTGTCTTCAGGGCACTGCGCCTCATGGAACTGGCAGGCGAGGTGACGGCCGGCTACTTCTTCACCGGCCTGTCTGGACCCCAGTTCGTGTCACCCGGCGCGCTGCGGCGTCTGCAGCAGGGCTGGCAGACGCCGGAGGATTTCTGGATCAGCGCCGTCGATCCGGCCTCGCCCTGCGCCCTCGTCACCGCCATACCCGACCTGCCGGCCCGCCGACCGAACAATTATCTTGCTTTTCACGAGGGATCCCTGGCCCTGGTGATCGAAAATGCCGGCAAGCGCCTGCAATTCCACCGCGGGCCGGACGATGCCTGCCTCGGTCGGGTCTGCGAGCCCCTGGCCCATCTCGTCCGGCGCCGCAGGCGGGTGGAGGTAGAGCTCATCAACGACGTTCCCGCCCGCTCGAGCCCCTACCTGGAACCGTTGGGGCGTTTCTTTCACGCTGTGACCGACCACAAGCAATTAATCCTGATGATCGGCTAGCTTCGGCACTTGTGCGGGCATTTTCCGCGTGAGTTTTAAGAGGTCGATCGTGATCGTGTGCGCCCTGATCAAGGACGAGCAGCTGCGAGACCGGTTGCGGCGGCTGGGAGCCCGCGCCGGCTGGCGCGTCCTCTTCGCGGCTGACGATCGCGACCTTCTCGTAACCCTGATCAGCGGCAAGGCAACGCCGGACGTCATCGTAAGCGACGAGCCGGACAATCTGACCGGAGTCGGCGCGCTGCCCACGACCAGGATTTACCTGCGGCCCGACAGAGGCGAGCCCGGCACGGACGCGTTCGATCCTGCTCTGGATGACCAGGCCTTGCTCCAGCACATCAACAACTGCGTGAATGCCCGACGCTTCCGGGCCCGATTCGCCGCCATCGATCGCAACGAGCCGATCACCAGCCTGCCGCGACACGAGGAGCTGTTCGATGCGCTGTCGAGGCATGTCGACGAGCCCGTGGGGATGATGGTGGTCAAGCTCGATCATGCGGAGCATCTCTATGGGAGCCTGGATCCGGTCGCGAAGACGGACCTTCTCGCCGCGCTCAGCCAGAGGCTGGAGTCAAAGCTGCCCACTCAGGCCCGACTCGGGTTCTACGACGCCACCTGCTTCGTGGTCACCCTGCCCAGAATCCAGTCGTCAGAGCTCGAGCGGCTGGGCAACGATCTTCGCCTGGCGGTGAGCGCACCGCTCATCGACGCGGGCGGGGAGATCCATCTGACGATCAGCATCGGGTGCAGCTTCGCCAGCTCCTTCAACGGCGCCGATCATCTGTGGGCCAGCGCCTGGGCTGCCGCCAACGCTGCCTCTCAGGCTGGCGGGGACCGGGTCCTCGGCGCAAACCCCGACACCGCGATCTCCGAACGCATCCCTACCGCCCTGGAGCGGGACGAGTTCTCGCTGCTGCTGCAGCCCCAGTGGAGTCTGCAGGACAACCGGCTGACCGCCGTTGAGGCGCTGCTGCGCTGGCAGGGCCGCGACATCGGCGGGCTTGCCCCCAGCCACTTCATTCCCCTGGTCGAGCAGCAGGGACAGATGGCCCGGGTGGGTGACTGGGTTTTAGAGCGCGCCTGCCGCGAGACCGCCGCGTGGCTTCCCCGCATGGTGCAGCCCATTCTGCTGACGGTAAACGTATCGCCCCAGCAGTTTCACGGCCGCAGCATCGTCACCCAGATCGCCCGCAACAGCGCCGAGCACCGGCTCAACCCCGCGTCCCTGGAGCTGGAGCTGTCGCAACGCAACATGCTGCGACTGGTGGACGACTACCGCGAGCAGATGTATACCCTGCGCGACTGGGGCGTCCGCTTTGCCATCGACAATCTCGGCGGCGGGCTCATCGAGCCCGAGAAACTTCTGCGCTGCCCGGTGGACACGCTCAAGATCGACCGAGCCGTGGTGAGCGCGTTGTCCGAGGATACCCAGGCGGCCGATCTCGCCGCGCAGATCTGCGAGTTGGGGGCGCGATTCAACCTGCGCGTCGTCGGGGTTGGCGTCGAGACCGAGGAGCAGCTCAAATTGCTCGCCGAGTGGGGCTGCACGGACGCCCAGGGGCTGCTCGTCTCTCGTCCGGTACCGGTAACCGGAATCCAGCACCTGATGAATCGCCTCGCCGACTTAAACTGACCCCGCTGCTTCCTTCCGGGGACCCTGCTACCATCGGCCGATGCTGCTGATCACTCACCGGGACTGCCTGCTGCACGAGATGCAGCACCGGCATCCCGAGCGACCCGATCGTCTTCGCGCGGTGCTGCAACTGCTCGAGTCCAGCGGTCTGTCCCGGGACCTGAAGCATGCAGAGGCCTTGCCGGCGAGCCAGGAAGCGCTGCGAGCCGTGCACGATCCGGATTACCTGCGCACGCTGTCCGAATCGGTGCCCGAGTCCGGACTGCTGCCCGTTGATCCGGACACGGCCATGGGGCCATCCAGCCTGCGGGCGGCCGCCCTGGCCGCCGGCGCGGTTGCCGACGGCGTTCGCGCCGTCCTCGAGGGAGACCAATCCACAGTGTTCTGTGCCGTTCGCCCTCCAGGTCATCACGCCGAGCACGACGCGGCCATGGGTTTCTGCTTCTACAACAGCATCGCCCTGGGGGCCGTCACCGCCCTCGAAGACCCCCGCGTAGAGCGCGTCGCCGTCCTGGACTTCGACGTCCACCACGGTAACGGCACGGTGGACATATTCAAGGACCGGCCCGAGGTGCTGGTCTGCTCGAGCTTCCAGCACCCGTTCTACCCCCACCGCTACGCAGACCTGGCGCGCCCCAACATCGTCAACACGCCCCTGCCCGCAGGCACCGCAGGCGCCGACTTTCGCCGGGCCGTGGAGGCGCAGTGGCTTCCCGCCATCGACAACCACCAGCCCCAGCTGATACTGGTCTCAGCGGGGTTCGACGCCCACCGCCTCGACCCCCTGGCTCAGCTCGAGCTGTGCGAGGACGATTTCCGCTGGATCACCCGGCTCATCGTCGCCAGCGCGAAGACCCATGCCAACGGACGCATCGTCTCCGCTTTAGAAGGTGGTTACGACCTCGCCGCGCTGGCCGCATCGGCTCATGCGCACATCGAGGAGCTGCTCGCCGCGTAGTCGTTACTCGCCGGTGAACTCCGCGTCGCGCTTCTCTAAGAACGCGGCCACGCCCTCGGCGAAGTCTCTCGACGCGCCGGCCTGATTCTGCAGTCTGGCTTCGAGATCGAGCTGCTGCTCAAACGCGTTGTGCCACGTGTTCCAGTAAGCCTGGCGAATCAGGGCAAGCGATCTCGGCCCGCTGGCCAACCGGTCGGCGATGGCCATGGCACCTTCGAGCAGGGCCTCGTTGTCGTCGAACAAACGGTTCACCAGCCCCCACTCGTGGGCTTTCTCCGCCGGCAGCCGCTCGGCCAGCATGGAGAGCTCCATGGCGCGGCCCCATCCCACCAGGCGGGGCAGCAGGAAGGTCGAGCCACCGTCGGGCACCAGACCGATTCGCGCGAACGCCTGCAGAAAGAAGGCGTTCGAAGATGCGCAGACGATATCGCCCATCATGGCAAAGCTCATGCCGACGCCGGCAGCGGCCCCGTTGACGGCGGTGACCATCGGCATGTTGAGATCCCGCAAGGTTAGAAGTATCGGATGATAGCTGGCACGCAGGCCGTCACCGGCGCCGCCGCGGCGCTCGGAGCGCTCGCCATCCTGAAGGTTGGCGCCGGCGCAGAAGCCGCGCCCCTCGCCGGTGAGCAGCAGGCAGCGGGCGCCATTGCCCGGATGAGCGATGTCCTTCAACGCGTCGGCGAAATCCAGCAGCATCTGGCTGCCGACCGCATTCATTACCTCGGGATGATTGAATTTGAGCACGGCCACCTTGCCCACGAACTCCAGCGACATTCGTTCCATTGGTTCCCCCAATCTGAAAGCGCGACCGACTTGTCGATCTGCGACGGATCGGGAACGATAACCAACCCGATGGCCAGGCTCAAACCAGGAGGGAGAAACCCGACGTGGACAATCAGCTGATCGCGGAAATCCAGCGCGACTGCGAAGCGCTCTCCCTGGCATACGCCCGCGCCATCGACTTCCGGGACTACGACCATTTCGTCTCCCTTTTCACCGACGACGCCGTGCTCGACCTCGGCCGCCCGCTGCGCGGGCGCGGGGAGATTCACGCCGCCATCTCGGCGCGGCCAGACGAGCTGCGCTCGCGTCACGTCATAACCAACGTGTTCGTAGACGTCGTCGATGAAAACACTGCCCGCGGCATCGCTTATCTGACCCTCTATCGCCACATTGCCGACAAACCGTCGATACCGGGTCCCGGAAGCGAACCCGCGCCGACCACGCTTCCCGCCGCCGTCGGCCACTACCAGGACCGGTTCGCCCGCGGGCCGGACGGATGGCGGTTCGAGGCGCGCAGCCTGCATCTGGCGTTCCGCGACCCGGCTGCCTTCTGACCGGTTCTACAAGTCGTTTGCAACCTCGGCGCCCGGACCCGTTCCCCTCGGGATGGGGGATTGGCAATAATCGGTCAATGGCCGAATTGAAAGTCTGCGATGTCAAGCTGGCCGCAATCAGAGACGCGGGGCTGATCGCGCGCATGTCCCGGGACTACATCGAGCACGGGCTCCGCTGGCGCTGGCGCGCGCCGCAGATCCGCGCCAAGATCCGGCATCCCGAAACGGCCGTCATCGTCGCGGAGGTGGAGCTCGGCGGCGTTCGCTTCATCGGCGGTTTTGCCTCGATGGATTTCGGCGAGGACAAGGCCGCATTGAACCTGCTTGCCGTGCACCCGAATTTGAGACGGCGCGGCATCGGTGGAAACCTCGTCGAGTGGCTGCACAAGAGCGCGGGCGTGGCCGGCTGCCAGCACATCGAGCTGCAGGTCAGAGCGGGCAACGTGTCTGCGCGTCGTTTCTATGGTCGAATGGGCTACACCGAGGAAGCCCTCATCAACGGCTACTACGACGGCAAGGAGGCCGCTTACCAGATGAAGTTCCGCCTGGCCCAATGAACCCGGTCGAGACCGCCGCAGGCTTCGCTGCGGAAATCCGCCGCCGTGCTCCGGAGATCGAGCAGCATCGCCGGATGCCCGGCGACCTCGCAAATCGCATGGCTGGTGCGGGACTGTTCCGCCTGCTCGTCCCGGAGCTCTACGGCGGCCTGCAGGTCGAGCCTCTAGCTTTCTTCGAAACCCTCAAGGAGACGGCCCGCGCCGACGGGGCGGTCGGCTGGTGCCAGATGATCGGCGTGACCACCGGGATGATGGCCGCCTCGCTGCCCGACGAATGGTCTCGCACGATCTACGGTTGCAACCCCGATACCATCACTTCCGGCGTCACCGCCCCGCTGGGCATCGCCGTTGCCGAAGGCGACGGTCTCAGGGTCAGCGGCCGTTGGCCCTTCGGCAGCGGGTGCGAGGTCTCGGATTGGATCTGCGGCGGCTGCCAGCTCATGGAAGATGGCGAGCCGCGCAAGAACCGGTTCGGCTCGCCCGAGATCGCCCTGGTTTTCTTTCCCGCAGACGACGTGACGATTCACGATACCTGGCACACGTCGGGCTTATGCGGGACCGGCAGCCACGACATCGAGGTAAAGGACGCCGAGGTTCCCGCGGGGCGATGGGTCACCATGGGCAAGCGCGCGCGGGTGGACGCGCCCCTCTACCGATTTCCTACGCTGGGCTTGCTCGCCCTTGGCGTGTCCGCGGTTGCACTGGGCATCGCAGAGCACGCCATCGAGGCTTTCACCACGCTCGCCCGGGACAAGGTCCCCACCGGCAGCGCCCGGCCTCTTTCCGCCCGGTCTGGGGCCCAGCGCGACCTGGCCAGAGCGATGGCCGCCGTCCAGTCAGCGGCGGCGCTCACCCGCGAGGCCATCGAGGACGCCTGGGGGGAAGCCCACCGCGAAGGATCCCTCGGCCTGGAAACCAAGGCCCGCCTCAGGCTGGCCGCCACCAACAACGCCTGGTCGGCGGCCGAGGCGGTGGACCTCCTCTACCATGCCGCGGGAGGATCGTCGATTTACGCGCACAGCGCGCTGCAGCGGTGTTTTCGCGACGTGCACGTCGCCACGCAGCATCTGATGGTAGCGCAGCCTATCTACGAGGTGGTCGGCAAGGTCGCCCTGGGCATCGATCCGAAGACGCTGCTCTGAGCCGAGTCCCGTGGCGACGTGACCCACGACGCCCGGGACGGAGCGGACCACCGAGCGCGGTGAGTCGGTATAATCACGGGCGTTCGTGAGTCGGCTGCAGGACAACGCGTAAACGTGGGCCACGACCACAACCACATTCATACCAGGGACAACGAGGTCATCGTTGGCCGCGCTTTCGTGCTCATCGCCGGCTTCATGGTCGTCGAGGTCATCGGTGGGCTGCTGGCCAACTCCCTGACCCTGCTCGCCGATGCGGGGCACATGTTCCTCGACGCCACCGCGCTGGGCCTGTCCTGGTACGCGCTCCGGTTGTCGAAACGCTCCAACGATCACAAGCTCTCCTACGGCTACCACCGCTTTCAGGTGCTGGCCGCATTCATCAACGGGCTCACCCTGATGGCGCTCGTGGTGTGGATACTCGTTGAGGCCTACGCCCGGCTGCGCGCGCCTGAAGGAATGCTGGCTCTGCCTGCGCTGGCCGTTGCCGTCGTCGGCATGGTGGTCAACCTGATCGCCTTCCGCTGGCTGCACGGGGCCGAGGACAACGCCACCGTGCGCAGCGCCGCGCTCCACGTCATCGGCGACCTGCTCGGCTCGGCGGCCGCCATCATAGCCGCGCTGACCGTCTATCTGACCGGTTGGCTCTACGCCGATCCGCTGCTCGCCGTCGTCATCGTCGTCATCCTCGGCCGGGGCGCCTGGCGGGTGCTGAAGGAATCGGCCCACATTCTTCTGGAAGGTGTGCCGCATGGCATCAACCTCACGGAGATCGCCGAGACCCTCGCTGCGCGGGTACCCGGAGTGATCGAGGTTCACCACGTGCACGCGTGGGCACTGACCTCCGAGAAGCCCCTGGTCACGCTGCATGCGAGCGTCGACGAGGGGACCGAGCTCGCCGGGGTGGTGTCTCGCATGAAGGTCGTGCTCAACGACGATTTCGGCATCGATCACTCGACCATTCAGGTTGAACACGGGCCTTGCCCGGACGATGATTAGGCTCGAGGGCTAGGATGACCAAACCAGGCTACACCGGGATCAAGCGGATCAGAAAGGCAGCGGGCTACTCGTCTCAGGGCATCCGCGCCGCCTGGCAACACGAGTCCGCCTTTCGCCAGGAATGCACCGTGGCCCTGGTTCTGCTGCCCTGCGCCGTCCTGCTGGCGGAGACGTGGATGCAGCTGGCCGTGCTGATCACGGTCTGCGTGCTGGTGCTGATCGCGGAGCTGCTGAACTCGGCCGTTGAAGCGGTGGTGGACAGGATAGGTCACGAGCACAACGATCTGGCCGGCCAGGCCAAGGACATGGCTTCCGCCGCCGTCGCGCTGGCGATCTTCCTGGTGCCTCTGATATGGGGCCTCGTGGCCCTCGAACGCTTCGTCGGCTACTGGATCTGATCCGACCCCTGCGGAGGACCCGCCACCCGCGGCCTCGACAGACGGTCAAGCAGGCGCGGGACCGGGAAACTGCTCCCGCAGGATGCGCTTGAGGATCTTGCCGCTGGGATTGCGCGGAATCTCGTCGACGAACTCCACCCCTTTTGGCTGTTTGTACCCTGCAAGCTTGCCGCGACAGAACTCCATCACCTCGGCAACGTCCAGATCGGGATCAGCCTTTACCACGATGGCCAGGGGAGATTCGCCCCAACGCTCGCTCGGCTGACCGATCACGGCCGCCTCGGAGATTTTCGGGTGGCTGATCAGCACGCCCTCGATCTCGGCGGGGTAAACGTTCTCCCCGCCCGAGATGATCATGTCCTTGATCCGATCCTGGATGGAAACGAACCCCTCTTCATCCATGACGGCAACATCGCCGGTGTGCAGCCAGCCGTCCACGATAGTCTCCGTGGTGGCGTCCGGCCGGTTCCAGTACTCACGCATGATGTGCTTGCCCCGCACCACCACTTCGCCGGCCTCGCCCGGCGCGCAGTCGTTGCCGTGGGCGTCGACCACCCGCACATCCGTGTGGAAGAAGGCCTTACCCGTGGAGTCGGGCTTGCGCAGCGCGTTCTCTGAATCCATCAGGCACGCCGGGCCGCAGGATTCGGTGAGGCCATAGACCTGCAGGATGCTGATCCCCATCTGCACGTACTGCTCGGTCAGGGCGACGGGTACCGGCGCGGCGCCGGTCATGATCCAGCGCAGAGCCGAGTAGTCGTAGCGGTCCTTCGCCTCTCCGACCTGGAGCATGAAGTTCAGCATGGCGGGAACCATCAATCCCGAGGTGATCTTCTCGCGATCGATGAGCTCCCAGGCGAGCACGGGATCGAACGCGCGCATCACAACCGAAGTGGCCCCGCGATAGACGTTGACGGCCAGAGGTGTCAGCGCGCCGACGTGAAACATCGGCAGCGCCCCGAGATAGCGGTCGGTTTCCTCGTAGTACGCGTTCGCCGCGATGGTGAGGATCGCCCAGATGGCCGTGGTGTGAGTGTGGACGACCCCTTTCGGCAGACCGGTGGTTCCGGACGTGTACATGATGTAGAGCATGTCGTCGTCACAGGCCGTGCAGGGCGGCTCCTCGGCCGCCCCGTTGTCCCGGAAAGCCTCGTAGCTCTCAGCGAAGTGGGCAACCTCCTGGGAACCCTCCACCTGCAGCCAGTGCCGGATGTCGGTCCGGTCGCCGCGGGCGTGGAGCTCGGCGACGGTGTCGACGAAATCCTCGTCGAAGATCAGCCGCGCCGTGCCGCTGTCCTTGAGGATGAACTCCAGCTCGTCGGCGACAAGACGCCAATTGAGGGGAACCACCACCGCCCCTATCTTGGCCAGCGCAAAATAGGCCTCCATGAACTCCGCGCTGTTCATGAGCAGGAGACCCACGCGTTCCTCCTTCTGAACGCCCGCCTGCAGGAGCGAATTGGCGAGCTGGTTGGATCGTTCGTTCAGCTGCCGAAACGTCAGACGCAGGCCCGAATGGCTGTCGACGTACCCTTCACGCTGGGGCGTCAGAAACGCCCGCTTCGTCAGAAAAAGACCGAGATTGTTCTCCACCGTTGCCTCCCCTTGCGAGTAACCCATCAAAGCGCAAGGCCCCCTGCAGGAACTCACAGGACCGCCTCTCGAGCCCATTCTCCCGAACCAGATCGTCCGTGTGAACACCCTGGTCGCAGTCTCCGCCCAGGTGAAAAGATTCGTAACAAAAAACCCGGGGACGCGCTTGATCACTGCCTGCAGATCCGTAGAATGCGCGCCTTCTTTGCGGACCCGCTCGTCGGATCTGCAAATGAAATCGGCGTGGCGCGGTGTCTCTCTCCCCTTCCTCCCTCACCGTGAAGACAGCGCCACAATGCGCTGTCGCCACGCCACCTTCCTCCTGCACTCTCTGCACTCCCTGCACCGGCGTCAGACCGGCTACCTGGACAAAATGACGTTAGCATGTACAATTCTGTACAGGTATTGTACTGGTACGCTGCAGGGTGGTATCACGCTCCGCCATCGACGACGACCTCTACAGGATAGGCACGGTCGCCACGCTCACCGGCATCTCGGTGGAGCGCCTGCGTGCCTGGGAGCGGCGTTACGGGCTGGCCCCCACCTACCGCTCGGGCAAGACGCGCTTCTACAGCAAGCAGCAGCTTCAGACCCTTCAGCGCATCAAACGTCTGATCGACCAGGGGCACCCAATCAGCAGCCTTGCGCCGCTTTCCGACGAGCAACTTGACGAAAGACTTTCCGCTGCCACCCCCCGGCTTCAGGCCCTGCAATCGGCCACGGTCGGCCTGATCGGGCCGAACCTCCTCGTGCTGGAGCAACAGCAGGGCTCGGACAACCGCCTGGAAGTCCGCGCCCGCTGGGCAAACATGGACGCTTTCATGAGCGACCAGACCGGCACCGAGCGGATCGACGTGATCGTTGCGCAGCTGCCCGTGCTGCTCGTCGACCACATCAACAATCTGGCGCGTTTCCACCCTGAAAGCCGGATCGTCGCCATCTACCAGTTCGCAACGCCGGCCCAGATCGCCGCCGTCCAGGAGCTCGGCATACCCACCCTCACCTGGCCGGCAGGCTGGCAGGAGATCGAGCATGCCTGCGCGACCACGGCCGGGCTGCCGCTACGCGCCGCCCGAACGGCCGTGCGCCGATTCAGCGACGCGGAGCTCATCGCCATCTCGGCCAGCGAGCACGGGGATCCCGCAGCGTGCCCTCAGCATCTGGTCGAGCTGATCAGCGGGCTGAACGCCTTCGCCGAGTACACGTTGAACTGCGCGGATGAGGCCGCCGAGCCGGAGGTCTACCAACGCGTGCACACCGATACCACCCAGGCACGCGCGCAGCTGGAGCTGGCTCTGGAGATGATGGTGGATCAAGAGGCGGGCTGATCCCATGAGGCTCGACATTGACCTAAACAAAACGACCTAAACAAAACCTGTACATTTTTATTAAAAATGGGTTGACACAGATTTTGTACTGTACATAATAGCCCCACTAACAGTTCAGGCGTGCAACACAACTTCATGCAGTCCTCCCTTTCAAGTGTCCTTCCCCCAGAAGAGAAGTTGTTTCAGCGGTGCCCACTGCTGACACGCCTTTTTTACACGGACTGAGCCGGCAGCCGGCCGGATCAGACCCACGGTAACGCACAGGCCTCTTTCAGAGGCCTGTGTCGTTTCCGGCCCCAGCCTTTTCGCAACGCCCCAGCCTTTTCGCAACGTTGACCGCCCGGGCAACGCCATCGTGCTGCCCGGCGCACAGAGCCGGCACCCGATCTGTGCAAAAATCGGCGGACCCGGCCGTGATGGGCAGAAGTGGGCAAAGATGATTCGCCAAGCATTGCCAAAAACCGTGTGGACGGTTACCTGCGTATTAACCCTGACTGCCTGTGGCGGGGGCGGGGGCGGCAGCGACACCCCCACCCCGGCCCCCGCTAACCGGTCGCCGGCGGCATCCTTCACGGCCACCCCGACCGAGGGAACCGTGCCTTTAAGCGTCGATTTCGATGCCAGCGGGTCCAGCGATGCGGACGGACGCATCGCAAGCTACGCATGGACCTTCGGCGAGCCTCCAGGAGCATCGAGCACCAGCGGCGTTAACACGTCCCATACCTACGAGGAGGCCGGCACCTACACCGTAGAACTTACGGTTACCGATGACGACGGCGCCACCGGGAGCACGACTCGCACCGTCACGGTGGAGGGGCCTGTCGCAAGCATCAGCGGTACCGTACGAATTCTGGCCTCCAGCGCCATCGACAGCGACGTGAACGATGTAGGCAGCACGCCGGCGCCGAACAACGACTTTGCCAGCGCGCAGCCTTTGCCTAATCCGGTGACCCTCGGGGGGTTCGCCAACGTAGCGGGCGTCGGCGTGGGCGACGAGCCGGAAAGGGGAAAGCTCTTCCAGGACGGCGATCCCGGCGATTTCTACGCCATGACCATGGTCGGCAACGAGTTCATCTACCTGAACATCGCCGATCCCGAGAACGCGGAGCAGGAGCTGCTCCTTTACGACTCGCAGCAGAACGTGATCAGCGCCGACGGCGGGCCGGGAGAGGTTCAGGTCGCCGAGGTTCCCGCCGCCGGAGACTACTTCATCGAGGTTCGCCCCATCGCCGGCGCCAGCAACTACGTGCTCACGGTGGGTCAGGACCTCGTCCCCGAGCGGGCCACCACCATGATCGATCCGTTCCTGCCACGAGAGATCATCCTGCGCACGACCGATGATGAGATCGCGGCGGAGTACGGCCTCAGCATGCTCGCTCAGTCCGGCCCGCGGATGCTACTGAAAGCCGGCCCGGCAACGGCCGCGCTCCGGCACATCGATCGGCGGGCACCATTCGATGCCTCGTGGACCGAAGATCAGCAGGATCGATACGCCACCCTGGCCGTCATCGAGGCGCTGGGCCGCGATCCCCGCGTCGAGCTTGCGGAACCCAACCTGATTCGGAAGCCACACCGGGAGCCGGGCGACTCTTTCTACCGGTCCCAGTGGCACTACCAGGCCATCAACCTGCCTCTGGCGTGGGACATCACCACGGGCGATGGGGACGTGATCGTCGCGGTGGTCGACACGGGCATCCGGGCGGATCACCCCGACCTCGACGAGAAGGTCATCGCCGGCTTCGACTTCATCGCCAATCTGCAGCGGGCAGCCGACGGGGATGCTCGCGACGACGATCCGACCGATCCGGGCGACGGGGCGTTCGGCGGTTCCAGCAGCTTTCACGGCACCCACGTTGCGGGAACCGTGGCGGCGGAAACATCCGCCTCGGTCACCCCGGCCTCGGGCGTTGCCGGCGTCGCGTGGGAGGCGAAGATCATGCCCCTGCGGGTTCTCGGTGTGGGCGGCGGCACCAGCTTCGACGTCATCGAGTCCATGCGATGGGCCGCCCGCCTCGACAACGTCTCCGGCACCCTTCCAGACCGCGCCGCGGACGTGATCAACCTGAGTCTCGGAGGGGGCGGGTTTCTCGAAAGCGAGCAGCAGGCCATCGACGAGATCCGCGCGGCGGGCACCATCATCGTTGCCAGCGCCGGCAACGATGCGTCCGCCTCGCCCAGCTATCCAGCCGCTTACGACGGGGTCGTCTCCGTCAGCGCCACCACCATCGAGAACAATCCGGCGGCGTATTCGAACTTCGGGACCACCGTCGACGTGGCGGCACCGGGCGGGTCCAACGTCACCGACGTCAACGGCGACGGGATCGGAGACGGGGTCATCAGCACCATGGCCGACGACAGCGACCCCTCGAGCCTGCGCTTCGGCTACGCATCCCTGCAGGGGACGTCCATGGCCGCGCCTCACGTTGCCGGCGTCGTTGCTCTGATGAAGGCCGTTCACCCCGGCCTGACCCCCATCCAGTTCGACAACGCGCTCGCGTCGGGCCGGATTACCGACGATCTGGGCGCGCCGGGGCGGGACGACCGCTACGGCTGGGGATTGATCAACGCCCAGAAGGCGGTGCTGGCCGCCCTGGACCTGGCCAGCAACCCGCCTGGCCCGACCCTGGCCGTGTCAGCCAGTTCCCTGACCTTCGGGGCGGCACTGTCGTCACAGTCTCTTCGACTGGAAAACGTCGGCTCCGGCACGGTGACGGTGCAGAGCATCGGCACAGCCGCATCCTGGCTGGACGTGGCGCCAAGCTCGGTGCTGCCCGGCGGCATGGGTTCCTACACGGTCACCGTGGACCGCACGGGCCTTACCCCGGGCTCCTACACCGGCGCCATCGAAATCGTGACCGATGCCGTGAACCCCACGGCCACCGTCACCGCAACGATGCGGGTTTTCACCACCAGCCCGGACGCCAACGCCGGCGTGCACTACGTCGTGCTCGTCGATGCGGCGGGGGAGACCCTTCCGTCACCTCAGAACGTCCTGGAGGCCACGAACGGGGAGTACGCCTACCGCCTCGACGGCGTCGCGCCCGGCGACTACCGGATATTCGCCGGGACGGACTCCGACGACGACGCCTTTCTGTGCGACGCGGGAGAAGCGTGCGGCACCTACGGGACTCTGGACTCTCCGGCCGTCGTCACGGTGGACGGCGAAGACCTGACCGGCATCGACTTCACCTCTGAGTTTCGCGTCAACCTGACCAACCTCTCGGCGAACGCCGACGTCTCTGGGCAAGTCGCACCCGAAGCCGTACGCTTGCCGGGCAAGGCAGATGGGGGAGCTCCCAGATGACCCGCTCAAGGACAATTCTAGGTGCGTTGCTCGTCGCCGCGCTTTACGGCTGCAGCGGTCGTGACGACGTCTCTTTGGTGGAAGTGCTCAACCACGACCAATGCAGGATGTCCCAGGCCGGAACGGAAGTGGTGAGCATCGAGGATGTGGCGCGCATCCGCGGGGGCAGGCTGCTGTCTGCCCCTGACGAGCCCGCCACCACGCCCACGGACCTGCTGCTCGTCGCGGTCTCCAGAGGCCAGCAGCCCACGCCGGGTTACGGCTTCGAGCTCGTCGCGGGGACCATGAAAGGCGATGCGGTCACGGTACGGCTGGCCTGGAACCAGCCGCCTGCGGATGCCGTGCTCGCTCAGGTGATCACCAATCCCTGCATCGTCATCGGGCTGGAAGGTGAGGGCTTCAGCCGGCTGCGCGTCATCGACCAGGACGACACCCCGCTGGGCGAGATCGTGCTGCCCGGCGGCTAAGCCGTCAGCAGCTCGAGCGCGGCGGCCGCCCGCTGCTGGACGCTCGCCTTGTAGGTGTCCAGGTCCATGTCCGGGCGCTCGCCCATGGCGCCCACCAGGTATCGCTTGTAGACGCCCTGACCGATGGCGGCCAGACGCCAGTGGGAAAAAGCCCGGTAGTAGTTGATCCCCGAGAGGTCCCGCCCCGTCGCCGCCGTGTAACCGTCACAGAGGGCCTCCCGGGACGGGAACCCCCCGGCCGCCGTCGGCACGAGCTCACCCGCGCCGTCCTCGGGCTGAATCCAGTTGTTCAGAAGGTAGCCGACGTCCGCCAGCGGGTCGCCCAGCGTGCAGAGCTCCCAGTCGAGGACGGCAAGAATACGGCCGTCGGCGACGATCATGTTGCCCAGGCGATAGTCACCGTGGACGATGGCCGCCCCGATCTGCTCGGGCATGTTTTCCTCGAGCAGCCTGGCCGTCTCCTCCATCTCAGGAATCTCGTGGGTCTTCGATGCCTCCCACTGCTTCTTCCAGCGCTTGAGCTGCCGGGCAAGGTAGGCTTCCTTGCGCCCCAGCGTGCCGAGACCCACTGCGTCGGGATCCAGGGCATGGAGCCTGGCGAGCACGTTGATCACATCCTCGCCAAGGGCATGCCGCTCGGCCGGATCGAGCTCACGGGCGGCGTCCGCATCGTGCAGCACGGCCCCCCGGACGTAGCTCATCACGTAGAAGGGCGCCCCGTTGACGTCCCGGTCCTCACAAAGGCCATGGGTGGGCGCCACGGGAACCTCGGTGCCCGCGAGCGCGGAGACGATACGGTGCTCCCGAGCCATGTCGTGAGCACTCTCAAGAACGTGGCCCAGGGGCGGGCGACGCAGCACGTACTCGGCGTCAGCCTGATCGGCAAAGCGGTAGGTGAGGTTCGAGTGACCGCCCGCAATCAGCGAAAACTCCAGCGGCGGCCGCAGGCCGGCGATCCGGCCTGCCAGCCAATGGGTCACGCGCGGGATGTCGACGCCTTCGATGCTGCCGTCGTCTTTGCTCGCGGTCACGGAATTCTCCCGTTCCAGACCCGGGCAAGGTTACCCAAAGCCTTTGAGTTTTGACATGAGATCGTTTTCCATAACCCAGTGACGCGACATCTGCTCTTCGCTGCCGCAGGTCTGCTCCTGGCGGCATGCTCTACGGTCTCCATAGACGGTCCCACCGCCCCCCGAGGCGATCCCGCTGCCGGCAGGCTCACGCTGCCCTCCGGGCGCACCGTGTGGGTCTACCCGAACGATCTGGCATTCACCGGGCAGGCTCGCTACGAATGGCCCGACGGGCGCGCCTATGCGGGCGGCTGGCTGTCCGGCAGGCCACACGGCACCGGGCTCATGCGCAGCGACGACGGTGAGCGCTACAGCGGCATGTGGAACGAGGGCAGACGCCACGGCCACGGCGAGCTGACGAACCCGAACGGCGATCATTACGTGGGCAGCTTTGTCAACGGCCTGCGAGAAGGCGCAGGAACCCAAAAATCCCAGGACGGCTTCTACCGGGGCGAATGGGCGGGCGATCTCCCGAACGGCGAGGGCCGCTTCAATGCCAACGATGGAAGCCTCTACCAGGGCCAGTGGCTCGACGGCGAGCGTGCTGGCACCGGGACGTACACCGACGCGAGCGGCAACCGCTACGAAGGGGAATGGCTCGCCGACGTGCCCCACGGCTTCGGCATTCTCACCGAGCAAGACGGATCCGAATACGACGGCCGATGGACGGCCGGAAGCCGCGACGGCTATGGAGCTTCGCGGAACGCCCTGGATATGGCCTACGAGGGCACGTGGAACGCGGGCAATTATCACGGCTTCGGCATTCTTCTGCGCCCGGACGGCAGCAGCTACGAAGGCGAGTGGCATCACGGCAAGCGGCAGGGTCAGGGCCGCGAGACGGACCCCGAAGGAGGCTTCCACGACGGGGCCTGGGAGAACAACCAGCCCCTCGGCCCGGGTACGCGTCGCGACGTCGCCGGCGTGGAGATTGCCGGCATGTGGACCGGCAGCCGGGTGCGGACCGGGCTCGTAAAGCTGCCCACCGGGCTGGAGTACGCCGGTCCGCTTTTCAAGGACCGCAACCGCGGCGTCAGCGCGCCGCTCCAGGAATGGCTGCTCACCCAGGCGTCGCGCGGTGACCCCTATGCTCAGCTCTACCTCGGCCGCGCGTTCGACGATCTGGGCGGCACGTCGGCCGACGCGGCCCGGGCGGCCCAGTGGTACGCCCTCGCAGCGGCGGCGGGCGTCGCCGAGGCGCGCTATCGGCTGGCCTTGCTCAACATCGAAGACAACCCGCCGCGCGCCGTCGAGCTGCTGGCCGCAGCCGCTGGCCAGGGCCACGCCCGGGCCAACGCCGCGCTGGCCGACTGTTACCTGGCGGGCAAGATCGTCCCCAGAAACGCCGCCAGGGCCATCGCCTACCTGGAGACGGCCATGGACGCCGGCAGCGTCGCGGCACGCAATACCCTCGCCAGGGTGCTCGCAACCACCACGGAGGACGGCCTGCGCGACGGCGCCCGGGCCGTCGCGCTGATCCGTCCCTTGGCGCTCTACACCGAGAGCTGGTGGCAGCTCGACACCCTGGCCGCCGCGCTGGCGGAGACCGGTGCTTACGGGGACGCGGTGACCGCGTTGCAGCTGGCCCTGGAGCGGGCCGACCAGATAAGCCCGCGGGACGTGCAGCAGCTGGTGGACCATCTGGCCGCCTACCGGGCGGAAACACCCTTGCGAGAGTGAGCCCATGACCGATCTCAACTGGCCGTTCCTTGGCGGCGCCGCCTTGGAGATCGAAAGTGCCAGCGGCGTCCATCTGACGACCCGGGACGGCAGGCGTATCCTCGATGCCGCCGGCGGCGCGATCGTCGTGAACATCGGACACGGCCGACGGCGGGTAGCGGACCGCATCGCCGAGGCGGCGCTGACCTGCAGCTACGTGGTGCCTCCCTGGGTAACGCCCTCCCGGCGTGCCATGGTGGAGGCGCTGGAAGCCAACTGGCTGGACGCGGCTTTCACGAGGCTGCATTTCACTTCCGGCGGTTCCGAGGCCGTGGAAGCCGCCATGAAGCTCGCGCTGCAATACCATGCTGCCCGAGGCCACGGGTCACGAAATCAGATCCTGTCACGCGCCGTGTCCTATCACGGGACCACCGTCGCGACTACCGCGGTCAGCGGTCACGCGGCGAGAAGACGCGGCCTCGAACACGGGCTGCCTCGACCTCCGACGATCCCGACCCCCGACGCCCTGCGCTGCCCGCTGGGCGCCAATCATCCGGACGCGGGCGCCTACTACGCCGGAGCCGTGCGCGAGGCCATCGTCGAGGCAGGGCCTGAAAACGTCGCGGCATTCCTGGCCGAACCCATCACCGGCGCGAGCGGCGGCGCCATCGTGCCTCCCGCGGATTACTGGCCGAGGGTGAGCGAGATCTGCCGGGAGTTCGGCGTGCTGCTGATTCTGGACGAGGTGATGACGGGCTTCGGCCGGACGGGAACGAACTTCGCCTACCAGCAGTGGGAGATTCTTCCGGACATCCTCATCGCCGGAAAGGGGCTTGCCGGCGGGTATGCTCCGCTGGGCGGTGTTTTCGCCACGGAGCCGGTGGGCGCCGCCATCGGCGCGGCCGGGCTGCAGGTCATGTTTCACACCTTCGCAGCCCACCCAACCGCGTGCGCGGCCGCTGCCGAGGTGCTCGACATCCTGGTCGAGGAGCAACTGGTCGCGCGCGCCGATCGCATGGGCACGATGCTGCTGGAGAGGCTTCAAGATGCCTTCCGCGAGCACCCCCACGTGTCCGATGTGCGGGGTCGGGGCCTGCTCCAGGCCATCGAGATCGTCAGCGACCGGGCGACCCTCACGCCGTTTCCGATGGAAGCCCAGATAACCCGGCGGGTGGTCGACGCGGCGCTGGAACGGGGGGTCTTCTTCTATGCCGGGGGTACCGGTGAGATGCGCGACATCATCTGTCTGGGGCCCCCGTTCGTCATAGAGGAAAGACACGTCGATGAGATGGTCTCGGTGCTGCGGCAGTCCGTCGACGCCGTGACCCGATAGGCGACACGCTCGGCCCGTTCGCGTATCAGCAGAAGTGCCGGTCGATGTAACGGACCAGACGCGCCGGCCCGACTAATTTGGAGGAGCAATCGCGCCGGCGCAAGAGCGATTACCCATGGGCTCAGTCCAGGTAAACGTCGCGGTCCGGTTCCGCCCGGTAGGCGTTGAGCAGGTGAACGTCGTCCGGCAGCGTTCTGCCGAGGCTGAGCTCCGGCAGCCGGGTGATCGGGAAGAACTCGGCCGACTCGGTTTCCAGGCTGGCGCGAGGCTCTCCCCCGAGCAGATCGCACAGAAAAAAGAGCTTGTACACCCTGAGCATCGAGTGCTTTTCGTAGGGGTGCAGATGCCGGTCCTTGATGGCGACCAGCCGTGCTGCCCTGACCTCGTAGCCGGACTCCTCGAGCACCTCGCGCTCAATGGAGGATCTGGGCGAATCGCCCTCGTCGCCCCATCCCCCGGGCAGGGCCCACCGGCCGTCGGCGCGCTCCTTGACCAGGAGGACGCTGTCGCCGCGGAACACGCCGGCGCGCACGTCGATCTTCGGCGTGGGATAGCCGCGTTCCGGCAGGAATACTTCAGCGACGCGATCGGGGTGCGCATCCGACAGCCAGGCCAGCATACGCTCGGCGATCAGGCGCAGCTCCTGAAATCGATCCCGATCGTAGGGATCCCGACTGTAAGCGAGTCCCGTCTGGGCAATGGCTCTCAAGCGCCGGCAGCTGTCCAGCCAGTTCAGATCAGCGGCCATGGCAGCCTCCCCGGTGCTCGGCTTCGCTGCCATCCACTTCACCGAGGCCTTCCAGCGCGTGGGCGAGCAACCGACCAGCGCGGAAGAGGAACCGGCCACGAACGCGCTCGCCGGCAACCACCCGCGGCAACCAGACCCGATCGTCCTCCCACATCCGGCCATAGGGAATCGCGTTCAGCGGATGCCAGCTCGGCCTGGCCTCGGCTGTCTCCACCGGCTCTCCCCGGTACGCGCGCGCGACGAAAACGTAGCCGAACCACTGGCTGCCGCGCAGATCGGCGAACGCGAGTTCGGCGTGGAGCCGCGGCGCTGCAACCGTGATGCCGATCTCTTCGCGAACTTCGCGGACTGCGCAGGCCACAGGGCTTTCTCCCGGCTCCAGCTTGCCGCCCGGCGCGTTGATCTTGCCCGCCCCGTGACCCGTTTTCTTATCGATGAGCAGCACCCGCGAGCCATCGATGACGAAGAGCAGGGTCCCGATGAGCTCAGGCGCCCACCCGCGAAAGAAGACCTCCATCTCACGGGCAGCGTTCAGATCCTTTGCTAGGAGAGCGGGGCCTTCGCCCCGACCCTCCCCGAGGTACCCCCGTGGGTAGGCCCCTGGGTAGTAGCCGCGCTGCTGATACCAGGCGACGAGCGCCTCGTCTTGCGGCCGGTCGATTCCTATCTTGCCCACACCCAGAGCCCGAGCACCGTGCTCCACCGAAGCCAGCAGCTCGGCGGCAGCGCCTTCCGCCCGCTGCGCCTCGCCGACCGCCAACGAGGCGAAGAAGAGCTCGTGGCCGCGCAGCGCCCAACGGGCGTCCGCGTCGAGCCGTGCGATGGAGCTGGCCAGAAGCGTCATGGCCCGCCATTGTCGACAGGCCGCCGGAAGATGGCAATTTTACCCGGGGACGGGTGGGGGCTACCCTTCGGGCGAAGGGCGACAGCTTCGGGCGGCATCGACATGACCGGGATAGAGGTCGTGGAAGGCGACATCACCACTCAGTCCGTTGACGCGATCGTCAACGCGGCCAACGAGTCTCTGCTCGGCGGGGGCGGCGTTGACGGTGCCATTCACCGGGCCGCCGGCCCCGGTCTGAAGGCGGAATGCCGCAGGCTCGGCGGATGCCCCACCGGAGAAGCACGAATCACGGGAGGCTACGACTTGCCCGCCGCCCACGTCATTCACACGGTAGGGCCCATCTGGCGCGGGGGTGACGCCGGGGAGGCGGCGCTGCTGACCGCCTGCTACCGAAATTCCCTGGATCTGGCCAGGCGCCACCACATCCGCAGCATCGCCTTCCCGGCCATCAGCACCGGCGCGTTCGGCTACCCGCTGGCGGAAGCCACCGCCATCGCCGTCGCCACGGTCGGCAGCTTCATCGCCACCACACCCCTGCTTGCCCGGTTCGTCTGCTTCGACGCCCGAACGGCTCGCGCCTACCGCGAGGAGCTCGCCGCTCAGACGGGGTAGCGGGCTTGCAGAGCTCGATAGAGCTCAGCAGGAACCGACTCCGCGGGGCAATCCAGCTCACCCAGAATGTCGATCAGGTGCTCGTTGTCCTCCCGGCCCTGCCAGAGTTTTTGATACTCCCCGGTCTTGTAGCCGTGATCCTGCCGGAAGTTGTTGAGCACGTTCTTGCCGACGTACATCTCGAAAAGCTCCGCGAAGGACATCGGCAGGCTTTCGAGCACCGCGGCAAACGGCGCCATGGCGAAAGCACGGCTGGAAAGCGTGTCGGCCGCGAGCGCCTCCACCGCCAGGCGGAACCCCTCGAGATCCGTCGGCTCGCTCGCCGATACTTCCAGCAGCACCGGCGCTGCCGTATCCAGGGTGCCCGCCCGAATCAGATCGCTCAGGCCGAAGTGCCAGATGTCCACCACCTCGAGTTTCACCTGGCCCAGATCGGGCTGCTGCTTCTTCCACCATTTCCATCCGAAGTGGTCGAGCAGCTCGGCGCACTCCACCCAAACGGCCCGGTAATAGGCATAACCCTGCTCGATCCATTCCGGGTGCACATGGCGATTGTGGCTCTCCTGCATCTCCGCCATGGTCTGGATCATCGCCAGCGCGCGCGCTCTGTCCATTTTCAAACCGATCCTCGCGGGTAAACGAAAGACAGAAAATTATGGGGTATTCTTCACCCTATGGCCAAAAGCCCGAGCACCGCGCTGGTTATGCATCCCGTCGTCCGCGACGAGCTGATCACGCACGCTCACATGGAGCGGTTGCGCAAGACGGTCAACTTCATCGACGAGGAACCGTTCCGCGACCTGGACGCCATTGGGGGCGCGCTCGGCCAGGTAGAGCTCCTGATCACCAGCTGGGGCTGCCCCCGGGTCGATGCGGACTGCCTCGCACGGCTTCCACGCCTGAAGCTGATCGCCCATCTCGCCGGCAGCGTGAAGGGCTTTCTCGACGACATCGTCTGGCGCCGCGGCATTCTGGTGACCAATGCGGTGGCAGCCAATGCGGTGCCGGTGGCCGAGTACACCCTGGCCGCCATCCTCTTCGCGAACAAGCGGGTGTTTCAGCTCAATCGCGTCTATCTCGAGCATCGGGAGCACCGCCCACCTTGGACGAAGGAGGCGCCGGACGTAGGCAACTACCACAAGAGCGTCGGCATCGTGGGCGCTTCTCACGTTGGTAGGCTTGTGATGGAGCACCTGCGGCGCTTCGACATCCGTCTGCTGCTCTACGATCCGTTCGTGACGCCCCTTGCCGCGCGAGACCTCGGCGCGACCAAGGTGGGGCTCTCCGAGCTGCTGTCGCAATCGGACACGGTCAGCCTGCACGCGCCGCTGTTGAAAGAGACGCGCCACATGATCGGGGCACGCGAGCTTGCGCTGATGCACGACGGCGCGACCATCGTGAACACCGCGCGCGGCGCTCTCATCGACCAGGCGGCGCTGGAGGCAGAGCTCACGCGCGGCCGCCTCTACGCCGTGCTGGACACCACCGATCCCGAGGAGCTGCCGCCGGAATCACCCCTGTACGGGTTGCCGAACGTCTTCCTGACGCCACACATCGCCGGCTCGCTGGGGACGGAGACCCAGCGGCTCACCGATTGCATCATCGAGGAGCTCGAACGCTACGGTCGCGGCGTGCCGCTCAAGTACCGGGTAAGGCGGGAACAGCTCGACCGCCTGGCCTGAACCCCCTGCCCGACCGGCCAAGTTGCCGCCCCTTCCGGTAGCGGTTATGTTGTCGACCGCACCCTGTTTTGCGCCCCTGATTCCGCCCGGGAGATTGGTATGGATCTTTCCTACGGTCCACATTACGAAGAGTTCCGCGAGGAGGTCAGATCGTTTCTCGCCGACCACGCCGGGAGCGCCCCGCGCGGCGAGCACATCCGGTCGGAGAAAACACTCGCCTGGCAGCACCTGCTCATCGAAAACGGCTACGCGGCAAGAACGATTCCACGCGAGTACGGGGGCTACGGCGCCGCGCCCGACATTCTCGAATCACGGATCATCGCCGAGGAGTTCGCCGCCGCGCGCGTGAGCTCCGGGCTTGGCGGTCAGGGCATATCCATGCTGGTGCCGACCCTGCTGGAGATGGGCACGCAGGAGCAGAAAACCACCTTCATCCCGCCCACGCTGCGCGGCGAGATGCTGTGGTGTCAGGGATATTCGGAACCCGGGGCCGGCAGTGACCTCGCCAGCCTGTCCACGCGCGCCGAGCTCGACGGTGACGAGTGGGTGATCAACGGGCAGAAGATCTGGACCAGCACGGCGCACATCGCGGACTGGATGTTCTGCCTGGTCCGGACCGAGCCCGATGCGCCCAAGCACCAGGGGATCAGCTTTCTCCTGCTGCGCATGGACACCCCCGGCATAGAGGTCCGCCCGCTGGTGGACATGACCGGCGCGGCGAACTTCAACGAGACGTTCTTCACCGACGTCCGGGTCCCAAAAGATCAGATCGTCGGCCGCCGCGGTGAGGGCTGGCTGGTCGCCAACGCCATCCTCGGCCACGAGCGGGACTCTCTGGGCGACCCGAACGTCATGCTCTCCCGATTTAACGCCCTTACAGAGCTCATGAAGACGGAGACCCTCGGCGGGGAGCGGCTGATCGACCATCCGGTGTTCCGGGACCGCCTCATGCAGATCCAGGGTCGGGTCATGGCGCTGAGCTACAACGACCTTCGGCTGCTGTCCGCCAAGGTCAACGCAGCGGATGCCCGCCTCGCACGAATGATCGTCAAGCTGCAGGGCACCGAGCTGCGCCACGACCTCGAGGGTCTGGCCGTGGACGCCATGGGAGAGCTGGGGCTGGCCTACGGCGACAACCCCTACCTGCGCGATCACGGCAGCTGGCAGAGCCAGTACATGTTCTACCTGGGGCTGATCATCGGCGGGGGCACCTCGCAGATCCAGAAGAACATCATCAGCGAACGCGGGCTCGGCATGCCGAAAGAACCCAAATACGAAAAGCAGGCTTAGGAGGCCGCCATGGAGTTCGGGCTTTCCGAAGAGCAGACACTGTTGCAGGACAGCTTGAACGGCTTCCTGGACGCCAACTGCCCTCTGGATAGGGTACGCCGCTTTGCCGAGGAGCCTGTGGCGGCCGACCTTCATTCCGGCCTGGCGGAGCTCGGCGTCTTCGGGCTGCTCGTCCCGGAGGAAGCGGGCGGGGTGGGCCTGGGCTGCTTCGAGGCGGCGCTGGTCGCCGAGGCCCTTGGCAGCCACACCGCCCCTTGCGCTTTTCTAGGTTCCGCCGTCATGGCGCCGCTGGCCCTCACGCTGGCGGGCAACGAGCCGACGGATACCCTGTCCCGACTGGCGACAGGAGAACTCACGGTCGGGGTCGCCGTGGCCGAGTTCGTCGGCGCGCGGGCGGATGGCGGCATCACCGCCGACGGGGAGACGCTCTCCGGCAAAGCGCTCTCCGTTCTGGATTTCGATGCCCAGGCTTACCTGGTCGCGGACGCGGCAGGGAGCACCTACCTCGTCGACGCCGGAGCGCCCGGGGTGTTCGCCGAGGCGCTTCCAACCATCGACAAGACCCGCCGCACCGGCGCGCTCACGCTGAACGGGGCGCCGGCACAGCTGATCTGCGACGACCCGGACGTGCTCGCCCGGGTGATCGATGCGGGACGGGTCATGCTCGCAGCGGACACCCTCGGCGCTGCCCAGAACATGCTCGATCAAGCGGTGGAATACGCGATGCAGCGAGAGCAGTTCAACCGGCCCATCGGCTCGTTTCAGGCCGTCAAGCACATGTGCGCAGAGATGGCCGCGAGCCTCGAACCGTGCCGAGCCATGGTCTGGTACGCATCCCACGCGCTCGACGACCTTCCCGCCGAAGCCTCCCTGTGCGCCTGCCACGCCAAGGCCCACCTTTCGGAGGTCGGCAAGTTCGTCGCCAAGACGGCGACCGAGGTACACGGCGGCATGGGCTTCACGGACCTTCTCGGACTCCACTACTGGTTCAAGCGGATCGGCTACAATCGCCAGATGCTCGGAGCTCCGGAGTTGTTGCGCGAGCAGGCAGCCCGCCTTCAGGGCCTGTGCGCCTGACGAGAACGCCATGCCAGTCCTCCCCGTCCTGCCCCTTAAAGACACGGTCGTCTACCCGCAGATCGTCCGCCCCCTCGGCGTGGGTCGGCGTCGCTCTCTGGCGGCCCTGAACCACGCGGTGGAGGGGCCCAGGGAGATCATCACCGTTGCCCAGCACGATGGCGCCAACGAGGAGCCGGGCCTGACGGATCTCTACGCCGTCGGCTGCATCGCCAGCATCAGTCGCGTGGAGAATCGCGACGGCGGCGCCCAGGTGATCGTTCAGGGGACGCGCCGGGTACGGTTGACCGGAATCGCGGAGGACGAGGGCGCGTTCCTCGCCGCGCAGTACGAGGAGCTGCCGGGTCTCGGCATGAACGACCTCGGGACCGACGGCCCGGCCGTGGACGCTACCCTGCGGGAGAACCTCCAGCTCGCCCAGCGCATCGCAGAGATCATGGACAGCGAGAACGGCGCGCAGATCTATCAGCAGCTGGTGGGCTCGATCTCCGATCCCATCACTCAGATGTACCGCATCGCGTCCCTCGCCCCGGGGATCGAGCTGATCCAGGAGCAGCGAATTCTCGAGGCCGACACCACGCTCGCCCTGATGGAAGCCATCCACGAGCTGCTGGGACACGAGCTCCAGGTCACCGAGCTGCGCAGGCAGATCGCGGAACGGGCCCGGGACGACATGGATCAGCAGCAGCGTGAACACGTCCTGCGCCAGCAGAAACGCGCCATCGAGCAGGCCCTGGGGGAGTCGGGGGAGGACGATGACATTGCCGAGCTGAAGGGCCAGCTCGACGAGGCCCGCCTGCCGGAGCCCGTTCAGGCGGAAGTGGACAGAGAGCTGAAGCGGCTCGCCCGCATGTCGGCGAACGCCGCCGACTACCAGGTCGCCCGGGCCTATCTGGAGCTAATCGGGGAGCTGCCCTGGCATCAGGAGACCGAGGATCAGCTCGATCTGAAGCACGCCAGGGAAATTCTGGACGAAGATCACTACGGTCTGGAGGACGTCAAGGAGCGCATCCTCGAATCTCTGGCCGTCATGCAGCTGAACCCTGGCGCGAAAGCGCCCATTCTCTGCTTCGTAGGCCCGCCCGGGGTGGGCAAGACGTCCCTGGGCCAGTCCATTGCCCGGGCCATGGGGCGCAAGTTCGAGCGGTTGAGCCTCGGTGGTCTGCACGACGAGGCGGAGCTCAGAGGACACCGGCGCACCTACATCGGCGCCATGCCCGGCCGCATCCTCCAGGGCGTCCGGCGCGCCGGCGTCACCAACCCGATCCTGATGCTCGACGAGGTGGACAAGCTCGGTCGCGACTTTCGCGGCGACCCCGCCGCGGCCCTGATGGAGATACTCGATCCCGCCCAGAACCGCGAGTTCAGGGACAACTACCTGAATCTGCCTTACGACCTGTCACGCGTCCTCTTCATCACCACGGCAAACACCCTGGAGGGGATCCCGCGGCCGCTGCTGGACCGGATGGAGGTGCTGGATCTCACCGGCTACAGCGACCTCGAGAAGCAGGCCATTGCGCGCCAGTACCTGATCCCCCGACAGCGCAGCGAGGCGGGCCTTTCCGAGGCTCAGCTGGATATCTCAGACGACGCGCTCACCACCATGATCCGCCGCTACACCCGTGAAGCGGGCGTGCGGGGGCTGGAGCGCGTCATCGGCCGTCTGGCGAGAAAGCGCGCGCGTCAGGTGGTGGACGGCCAGAGCCTGGACACACCGGTCGCAGCCGACGATCTGGCCGAACTGCTGGGACCGGAGCGATTCAAATCCGACCGCGGACGCACCGGGCTGGAGCCCGGCGTCGCGGCGGGGCTGGCCTGGACCGAGGCGGGCGGGGACGTGCTCTACGTCGAAGCGACGCTCACCCAGAAGGACGAGAAGGTCACGCTCACCGGGCATCTCGGGCAGGTGATGCAGGAATCTGCCAGGGCGGCCCGCAGCCACCTGTGGTCAGCGGCGGACAGGCTCGGCCTGGACAGGCCCGCCATCGAGGAAAGCGGTGTGCACATACACGTTCCAGCCGGTGCGGTGCCGAAAGACGGACCTTCCGCCGGTGTCACCATGGCGTGCGCGCTCTACTCGGCATACAAAGGCAGGGCCCTTCGCGATGACGTCGCCATGACCGGAGAGCTGACGCTGTCCGGCCTGGTGCTGCCCGTCGGCGGGGTGAAGGAGAAGATCCTCGCCGCGCACCGCGCCGGGCTGCGTCGGGTCATCCTGCCCAAAGACAACGAAGCCGACCTTGCCAAGCTCCCGCAGACGGTTCTGGACGAGATGCAGATCTCGCTGGCCGCCCACCTCGACGACGTCCTGGCAGTGGCCTTCGCCGAGGAAAGCTAGAGCGCCAGCTCGTCGAGCAGATCCTCGAAAGCATCGACCCGGGTCTCGAGAGATGCGACCGTGGCCTCCCAGAAACCGGGCCGCGACAGGTCCTCGGAAAGATGCTTGGCCGCGAGCGCCTCGGCCGTCATCCGCCCGGTGTCCCGAAGCAGCCCTTCGTAACGGGGGTAGAAGTCGGCACCGTCGCCGCGCCGCGCGTAGACGCCCAGGCTGAACAGGTATCCGAACAGGTAGGGAAAGTTGTAGAAGCTGATGCCGGATATGTAGAAGTGCAGCTTGCTGGCCCAGAACATCGGGTCGGGCTCCTCGAGCACGTCGCCGAAACACTCTGTCCACGCATCCGCCATCATGGCGTTGAGCTCCCGGGGCAGCACGGGCCGCTCCCGGCGGGCTTCATAGAAACGCCGTTCGAACTCGAAACGGGTGGGGATGTTGAGGACGAAGCTCACCAGCGCCGCCATCTCTTCCCAGGCCATGTCGAGCTTTGCCTGGGGAGAGCCGGCACTGCCGAGGAGCGCGTCCCGAACCAGAGTCTCACCAAAAGTGCTTGCCGTCTCGGCCAGCGCCATCCCGTAGCCGCGCTGGCTGTTCGGCAGGTCCCGCATGACCCAGCTGTGCAGGGCGTGGCCAAGCTCGTGAGCCAGGGTGATGACGTCGCTGGAGCCACCGGAGTAGGTCATGTAGATACGCGGCGTGCGGGACTTGGCGAAGCCCGTGCAGTAGGCGCCCGGACGCTTGTTGGGGCCCCGGGTCCCCTCGATCCATCGGTTGGCATGCATCATGCGGACGAACTCGCCCATGGAGGGATGCACGTCCGCATAGGCATCGGCGATGGTGTGCAGCGCCTGGTCATACGGGATCCCCGCGGCGGGGGCCGTACCAAGGTCGGGTGCCGGCGCGCGCTGGTCCCAGGGACCGATGGTTTCCAGGCCGTAAGCACGGGCCATCAGCCGCGCCGCCCGCCGGGCGAGGGGCCGCGAGCCGGCAGCCACGTCCATCAGGGTATCCAGGGTTTCGCGGCTGATCCGGTTCATGTGCACCGGCGCATCCAGGAAGTGTACGGGAGCTTCGCGGCCGCGCCGGCGCCCGAGCTCCAGCCGCCAACCGGCGATGGCGTTGAGACTGGCAGCACAGGTTTCGGCATGGGCCGACCACGAGTCGTTGATCGCGCGCCAGGCGTTCCGCCGGGTCGCCACGTCGGGCTTCTGCAGCAGGCCGGCCGCTTCGGCGATGCCCATCTCCCGGGTCTCGTTGCCCACCAGCACTTCGCAGGTGAGCGTGCCGGAGAGCTGATCGTAGAGATTGCCCCAGGCGTGAATGCCCTCCTGGGAGAGGCCGTTGATGAGCTGTTCCTCGGCCAGCCCCAGACGCTCATGGCGCCGCTTGCGCGCATGGCGCACCACGAACTCGGCCGGCGCCACCTCCGGGTCGGCCAGAAACGCTTCGATGCCCTCGTCGTCCGCCAGATCGATGAACAGCTCCAGCGGCTTGAGCAGATCCCCGAAGCGCGTCTGGTAACCCTGCAAACGCCCCTGCAGCATGAGGGCGGCTTCGTCCCGGCCGTTCACCGAGAGCAGGCAGGAGGCGTAAGTGCGTGGGTCCGCAAGCAGCTCCCGGGCCTGATCGGCCAGACGGTGAATCTGCTGGGCGGCCGCAACAGCGCCAGAGCCATTAAGCTGCCCGTTGAGCGCCTCGATCCGATCGAGCAGCTCGCTGAGTCGGTCGAGGTCGGCCTGCAAGCCCTGAGAGTCGGGCGACGAGTACTCGCCGGTCAGATCCCAGGCCGGCCCTTCGATTACCGATTCGAGGGCCATCAGCGCACCAGCACGCGGCGTGACTGGAGTGCCTGGCGTTCGATCCCGTCCGGATCATCGTCTCGAGGCAGCTCGAGCCGGTTGGGAACCTCAACGCCTCTCTGACAGGCGGGACGCGCCTCCATGGCGGCCATCCACCGCTGCATGGCGTCGAGCCCGTCGAGGGAAACACCCGACCAGTAGTAAAGGCGCGCCCAGCACCAGTTGGCGATATCGGCAATCGAGAAGTGGTCGGCCAGCCACTCGCTGTTCCGAAGACGGCCATCGAGAACTTCGAACAAGCGCCGACACTCGTTCTGGTAGCGGTCGATGGCGGGCTGGATCTTTTCCTCCATTGCCCGATAGAAGACGTTCGCCTGACCCATCATGGGGCCGACGCCGCCCATCTGGAACATCAGCCACTGGATGACCAGAGAACGTCCATGAGCGTCAGCCGGCATGAGGCGCCCGGTTTTCTCAGCCAGGTGAATCATGATGGCGCCGGACTCGAATATCGGAAAACCGTCGTCCACGATGGCGGGAACTCTGCCGTTCGGGTTGATCTTCAGAAACTCCGGGGCCTTCTGCTCGCCGGCCATCAGGTCGACGGGCCGTACCTCGTAGGGAAGGCCGAGTTCTTCCAAAGTGACGGACGCTTTCCAGCCGTTGGGCGTAGACGCGGTGTAAAGCTCGATCAAGGGTATGCTCGCTGATGGGCGGGCGAAGGAGTATTCGAGGCCCCCGGGCCGCATGTCAAGCCACGGCGCCCGAACGCGCTAGCCGGTAGCACAGGGCGTTGCCCCGCTTGCCGGAGATGCTGATCTCTCCGGCCTCGCGCAGGCAGTAAGCCAGCTTCTGGGCAAGCCAGCGCGGCTGACCCATCGCGCCGGCGAGATCCTCGGTGGTGAACTCCGCAGGAAGCGGCCCGGGCACCATGCGCAGAAGATCGCCAGCACAGGTGAAACGCTCGGAGGCGAGCACGCTGCCCAGACGGCGCTGCACCACACGCCATCCATCCCGTCGGCGGACCCTGCGCGGATCGAAGGTCCGCAACTCCTCTTCCTCGATCAGCAGAACCTCGAGCTCGAAGTTGGGATGATTCAGAAGCGCAGGAATGCTCACCAGCCGGTCGAGCACGTGGGCAACGCTGCCGCGTTTGGGCGAGCGCCGACGGCTGGCCTGCTGGTCTTCCCCCTGGGGCAGCTTGACGATGTAGCGCACCTCTGCGATCGGATGGACCAGGACGACGCGATGATCCTCCACCAGGCGAGCGAGTTTCTTCTTGAGGCTGCCGAAACCGCCGGTCTGAATCTCGTAGATGACCTCGTCGGGGCCGAAGACGTCGGCTACGAAGTCGCCGACCGGCACCTCCTCACGGGCGCCGGCGCCGTTGTAGAGCGACTTGATTGCCTGGTGCAGAGGCCCTTCGTTGAGGGTGCCGATGCTCACGGGCGGCCATTAACTCAGGCTCCGGAATGTTTGTCTACCAGGCCCGCTATGCCATACTCCGAGCCCTCAACTGCAACGACTGGAGGGACGGACACATGAGCGCAGACGGCACCTGGAACACCGTGATGAACACGCCCATGGGCGCCCAGAACGGCACCATGACCCTGGCCACCGACGGCGGCACCCTGACGGGCACGCTGAAAGGACCCCAGGGCGAGATCGAGCTCAAGGACGGCACGGCAGACGGCGACTCGCTGGCCTGGAAGGCTGACATCACGACGCCCATGGCGATGACGCTGGAGTTCAGCGCGACCGTAAACGGTGACGAGATGACCGGAAACGTCAAGCTCGGCGCTTTCGGCGACGCCACGTTTACCGGAACCCGCGCCTGACGGATCCGAGCCCGAGCGAACCGGCTGCGTGGCGCTTCGCCCACCGCAGCCGGACGCCGACCACATGAGCTGGGAGGAGGAAATTCGCGAGCTGCGCAAGCGCGAGCAGCTCGCCTATCAGATGGGCGGCGCCGAGAAGGTGGCGCGCCAGCACGAATTCAACAAGCTGACGATCCGCGAGCGGATCGCCGCCATCAGCGACTCCGGCTCTTTCCAGGAGATCGGCACCCTGGCCGGCGTCGGGCAGTACGACGACGACGGCAATCTCATCGGGTTCACCCCCTCCAATTTCGTATTCGGCGCCGCGGAGATCGACGGCCGGCCGGTGATTCTCTCAGGCGACGACTTCACGGTGCGCGGCGGCTCCGCGGACGCGTCGATCATCGGCAAACGGCTCCAGGCAGAGGGCCTGGCCACCGAGCTCCGGCTTCCCCACGTGCGTCTGGTGGACGGCATGGGCGGCGGCGGATCCGTGAAGACCATCGAGATGGCCGGCCGAACCTACATACCCGAGGTGCGCGGCTGGGAGACCGTCGTTCAGCACCTGGCGGTTGCCCCATCGGTCTCTCTGGCGCTGGGCTCCGTGGCCGGTATCGGCGCTGCCCGGGTGGCGACCAGCCACTACTCCGTCATCGTCAAGAACAGCGCCCAGATGATGATCGCGGGACCCGCACTGGTGGATTGGGCAAGCCTCGGCGATGTCAGCAAGGAAGAGCTCGGCGCCTCTCGCATCCATACCCGAAACGGGGCCATCGACGACGAGGCGTCTTCCGAGGAAGAAGCGTTCGACATGGCACGGCGATTTCTCTCCTACCTGCCCACCAGCACGGACGAGCTGCCGCCCGTCACCGACGCCACGGACGATCCCGAGCGGACGGACGAGGCGCTGCTAGAGATCGTTCCGAAGGATCCGCGCAAGGTCTACAAGATGCACCGGATCATCGACTCGGTGGTCGACGAGGGGTCGTTCTTCGAGATCGGCAGGCGTTGGGGCCGATCCATCATCACCGGTCTGGCCCGGCTGAACGGCATGCCGGTGGCCCTTTTTGCAGAGAACCCGATGGTGTACGGGGGCGCGTGGACGGCGGATGCGAGCCGCAAGCTGGTGCGTTTCATCGATCTGGCCAGCACGTTCCACCTGCCGTTGGTGCATCTGGAGGATTGCCCCGGATTTCTGATCGGCAAGCAGTCCGAGGAGAGCGGAACCATCCGCTTCGGTTGCCAGGCGCTGGCCGCTCTGGGCCAGGCACCCGTCCCCTTCTGCTGCGTGGTGGTGCGCAAGGCGTTCGGGGTCGCTGGCGCTTCCAACCACAAACCCGGCAGCCATTGCGTACGCATGGCGTGGCCGTCGGGAGACTGGGGCTCGCTTCCCATCGAGGGCGGCATCGAGGTGGCCTACAAGGCCGACCTCGCCCAGGCCGACGATTACGATGCTCACCTCAGCCGGATCAAAGAGCGCCTCAACCGGCTGCGCTCGCCGTTCCGTTCTGCGGAGCACTTCGAGATCGAGCAGATCATAGACCCCCGCGAAACCCGCCCCGCGCTGTGCCGATGGATGAAGCTGGCGCGGCAGGCACTGAGAACCGATCCGCCGACCTTCTGGTTCCGGCCGTGATCTCAAGGAGCAACTCATGGGATACCCAGCAACGAAACTGACCGTCATCCTCATCGTCTCGGCCATCGCCGCTCCGGCGTTCGCCAATCCGGTGCAATGCACTCAGGGGAGCCTGGTTCGCAGCGTCGAGGTCGTCTACAGCGGTCCCGACCAGACCCTTCCCTGCGAAGTGATCTACGACAAGACTCAGGAAGGCGCGGGAATCCACTCGCTGTGGCGGGCATCCAACGAAGCCGGCTACTGCGAGGCCCAGGCGGCCGCTTTCGCAGACAAGCTCGGCGCCATGGGCTGGGACTGCGGCGAGCCGGCGGGATCCGGAATCGACGTCGACTCCGGTGACGCCCCGTCCGCCGCGGATGTCCCTGCAGAGATACCCATCGCGCCGGACCCCGCCTGATCGTTCAGCTTTTTCTGCACCGACGGCGCAGGCGTTTTTCGACCTGCGCAGGCTGGTCGATCAAGTCGTAGAACCGGTCGAGATAGCCCATTGACGACTTCAGCTTTGCCGGCGACAACCCTTCCTGGGCGCGGAAGACCGCGTAGATGTCCTCGCGCCGCGCACGCGTGAGCTCCAGCGCTGCCTCGAGACCTTCCTGGGTGTCGCAAAGACCCCGGTAGGCTCGCTGGCGAACTTTTCTGCGCGGATTCTTGGCCACGGCATAAGGCGCGTTGACGAGCCCGGAATAGTCGAAATCGTAGGGCAGCGGCACCACCCGGCCATCCCGGTCGAGCAGCGGCTTGATGTTGTGGCAGCAGTTCTCGTCGGGTTCCGGCCAGAGCAGTGAGTAGTCCTCGTTGCCGATCAGGTACGCAAAGACCGCCACGCGGTTGGCGGCGTCGTGGTTGAGCTTGTCGACGTTCACACCGCCGTCGACCGGGTCGGCGGTGAGGTCGTTGCGGGCTGCCACTGCCCGCCAGTCCTCTAAGAAGATGCCGTAGCGGGTCGTTCGCCGGTCCCCACGCTCGAGGTAGCTGATGCGCGCAAGCCGGACCCGATGCGACTGCGGGGTCAGCAAGTTGTAGGTTCTGTAGGCAAGGTACTCGAGCAGCACGAGCTGATCGAAGGAGTCGCTGTCGCGACAGTAAGTGACCAGCTTTAGTGCGGGCTGACCGGCGAACGGCGTACCGTCCGCGGCGGCTTGATCGAAGCGCACACGCAGCGGCGGCATCTTGCACACTTCCTCGTCCCGGCGGGTTTTCCCACGTGTCCGGACCTCAACGGGCAGCGCGACGCGGCTACCGTCCTTGCCCACGTAGCGGAGCTGCGCAGGCCGGTACTCGCTGTCTGGGTAGCGGTCACCCATGAGCGCTCCGAGGGGGGCCTCCAGCTCGAGGTCGAGCGTGGCCGCCTCGTCGAACAGATAGCCCGGGGCCGCGATGGCCGGGGCCGCGATGGCCCACGACACGGCCATCCGGGCGATGCGGCTAATCTTCCCCGACATCCGCGGGATTCTCGATGAGCCGTCGAACCACGTCGGCGAGTTCTGCCGCCGCGTTCCCTTTCAACGGTGCCAGACGCCGGTAGACAACGGCCGCCGCCTCGTGAAACTCGCCCGGCAATCCCACCCCGCGAAAGGTGGCCGCGATTTCCTCCATCTCGCCGACGAACCGCCAGGCTTTGGCCGCCGTGCCCGCGGCCGCACGCTGGCTCCGATCGGCAAGACCGGGCTGAGAGATGTCCCACTCGGCCAGCAGCGGCTCGTCCACCCCCTCGGCCTCGGCCAGCGCCCGGATGGCCAGCACAAGAGCGCTGCTGCCCTTGGTATATGCCGCGTAACACATCTTCAGCGCGGACGCCGCGCCCGCCTCGCCCGCCAGGACCCGGGCCTCGAGAAGGCCGCCATGAAACCATCCCGCCACTTCCTCGGCCGCAGCTCCAGACAGGTACAGCCGCGCAAGGCCGGGACGGACCGCGGGAGGGCCGACGATCCCGCCGTCGACGTACGTGGGACCCATCGTTCGAGCCATCCGCCTCGCCGTGGCGGGAGACACCGCATTGGCATCGACGTAGACGCCGGTGAAGCCCGCCGAGCGGACCTGGCTCGCCACCTCTTCGGCTGCCGCCGGAGGACAGACGCTGACGATGCCGGCAACGCGGTCCGCAAGTTCCCGGAGCGAGGCGCAGCCGGTGAAGCCGGCGCCTTCGGCGCGCTCGCGGGTTGCGCGGCTGCGAGACTCGGGAAGCCAGTACACCCGGTGCCCTGCGGCCGTCAGAACGGCGCCCACGCTGACGCCCATCTCCCCGGGGTGCAGGACCCCGAGGTTCACCGCCGGTAATCCAAAGGCGGATCGCGCTCGCCGAGCAGGGCAACGTAGCGGAAGTCCTGGCCGCGACGCTCTTCGAGCTCCGCCCGGGCCGCCGCGATGAGCGAAGGGGTCCTGAGCAGGTCCGCCGCGGTGAGCGCCAGGGTCCTGGTCGCCAGCAACATGCCCTTGTGGCCGATGCTCGTTCCGCCCGCGGCCACCGCCTGCCAGCTGTGCGCGGGGGTGCCCGGTACCCAGGTGGCCGCGTAAAAGCCGACGGTGGGCACGTTCCAGCTCACATCGCCCACATCCGTGGAGCCCATGTTCTGCCGCATCTGAAACGGCTCGACGCTCGCGGCACGGCTGAGCGGCGGCAGCGAGTCTCCCAGGGTCGCCTGAATCTGCTCGGCAAATCGGCGCTCATCGGGCGAGTAGCTCACGCCCCCGAGACTCAGGAGGTGGGCGTGAACCCGTTTGGCCAGCGTTTCGTTGGGAAGCACCGCATAGTTGCCGTGCATCACCTCGTAGTCCACGTCGGTCTCGGTGCCCATTGCAGCGCCGCGCGCGGCCGCGACGACCCGCTCAAAAAGCTCGATGACGGTGGCCGCCTCCGGATGCCGCACGTAGTAGTAGACCTGGGCGATTTCCGGGACGATGTTCGGCGCATCGCCACCCTTGGTGATCACGTAGTGGATGCGGCTGTCAGACGGCACGTGCTCGCGCATGAGATTCACCATGTAGTTCATGGACTCCACGCCGTCCAGAGCGGATCGCCCGCGCTCCGGGGCAGCGGCGGCATGCGCGGCCACTCCCCGGAAAGTGAAGCGGCCCGACTTGTTCGCCGTGGTGGTTGCCGGCGAGGCGTCGTTGCGGCTGCCGGGGTGCCAGTGGAGCACGACGTCCACGTCGTCGAAAAGGCCTGCCCTGGTGAGGTAGACCTTCCCGGAACCGCCTTCCTCGGCGGGCGTGCCGTACACGCGAATCGAGCCAGGCACCCCGTTTGCCTCCATCCAGCGCGCCACGGAAACCGCTGCCGCTGCCGCCCCTGCGCCGAACAGGTGATGCCCGCAGGCGTGGCCGGCCCCGCCGGGCTCCAGGGGTCGTCTGGAGGGTTCCGCGGCCTGTGACATGCCCGGCAGCGCGTCGAACTCCGCGAGGACGCCGATGACGGGCCGGCCGGAACCGAATGTCGCGACAAAGGCCGTGGGTATCCCCGCCACGCCGCTTTCGAGCGAGAATCCGCTCTCTGCAAGATAGGCCCCGAGCAGCTCGGAGCTGCGGGTTTCCTGATAGCCGAGCTCAGCCAGCGCCCAGAGGCGCTCGGCCATCGATACGGCGGCGGCGGCTTCCGCATCGACCCGCTCGAGGACGGACTCGGCCGACGCGGCCATGCTGAATATCGCCAGGTTGAGCAGAACGATCCGCCGGGCGGCCTCATTCAGGATTGCGGCGCGGCGCCGATGTGCTCCCCGATCGATCAAACCGTACCCCCAGTGCTGGTTCGCCTCGTGGACACTTTGCGGAATATCCCCGGCGTTGCCAACCCTCGAACCGCATCAGCCCCCTCAAGCGGTCTCACGACCTTTTCACACGGGCTCCCGTACCGTTGCCTCATGTTCAGCCGACATTCAGCGTCGCGCTCATAGCCTGAACGTCGCCCTTGCCAGAGGAAAACGTCATGCCCAGCACCTCGAAATTTGCAAAACTTGCTTGCTCAATCGCCGGGACAGTACTGCTCTACGCGTCGTCCGGACTCGCCCTGCCGCCGGACTCTCCCATTGGCCCCCGCGCGGAGTCCATTGTCGAGGGCACTGTGCAGGCCCCCGTCTCGAGCATCCCGGCAGCCAACCGGATCGAAGGCTGGGCAAGAGTGGACGACAAGCGGGTCGTGCTGGAGGTCAGTCCGCAGACGCGATACCTGCTGACCCTGCGCCAGGGATGCATCGGTCTGGGATTCGCGCGAAACGTGTCCGTGACCATGTCAAACAACACCATCTACGCCGGGTTCGACGCCATCACCGCCGATGGCGAACATTGCGAGATCCGCACCATCAACCCGTTGGTAACCCCATGAGGCGCGGGGATGCGCCGCTTTCAGACGCGGGGGAGACAACAGTGTGCCGTCGAAAGATTGGGTGCTCCATGCTCCTGAGATCCATTTGCACCACTCCGAAGTCCCTTCGGAGCCGAAATCCTTTCGGCTAAATCCTTCGAACTACCGGCAACCACCGTTTCCGCAGTCCTTGCTCTGTTCGCCTCCGCCGTCCTGGCGGTCGGGCTGATGCCGGGAGATCCTTGACCCGGACATCGGGTCGACGCCGGATGTAAAACCGGAACTCGCCGACTGCTCGACCCGTCGGGGAAGCCCCGAAGAATCGACAGCGAATCCCGGTGTAACCGTTAAGTTCACCGCCGCACGGGCCGGTGACTCCTCTCGCGTCTCGCTGTGCCGGTGGCAATCAGCGTAGTCGGCAGATTAGTTCAGCCGCCCTGCGGGGACAGAGGCGTCTGTCACAGTTCGTTCCGCGCTCCCCGACGCCAGGGAGCAGATTGAGAAGCAAATCAAGCGGTTCCTGCGCGCGGTGTTGCGTCCTGGTCAATCTTCGCAGCACACGGCAGCCAGGCTCGAGATCGCTACGCCCCGCCTCCCCTGGCGTATCCGGTTGCGATCGTGACCGGCCGTGCAGTAGGCCAGGGACAGCCCGGTCGCCGGATCGGCCCAGGCGAGCTGCCCGCCGGCTCCGTTGTGGCCGAAGGTCTCCGGGGAGTTGGTCTTGCCGAAACCGCGGAGATTCCGTTGCGGATCTCCCGCGATGACGAGGCCCAGAGCTCGATTGGCGCGGTGGCCCATCACCGGGTCGCGGAGTTCGCCGCTGCGCACGCGACGGGCGTCGGCAAGGGTGGCGGCGCTCCAGACTTCCTCGCCCAGGCCACCATGCAGCAATCCCTGGTAGAACAGCGCCAGATCCGCTGCGCTCATGATCCCGCCCCCGCCCGGGACCCCGACCGCGCGGACTTCCGGCCGGTTGAACTTCAGGATCGCTTCCTCGGTCACCTCAGTCACGGGCGGCTCCGGCAGACCGAGAAGCTCGTAGTCCGCTCGCGTCAGGGCATCGCCCACATGCACGTTCGGCACCACCCGCTCGTTCTCGGCCGCCGGGAGCCCCACGTAGAGCTCGGGCAGCCCCAGGGGTAGGGCGATGCGTTCGCGGACGAACTCCTGATAGGTGGTATTCGCGCGCCGCTCGATGATCTCTGCGATCACCCACATCGAGGAGGTCGGGTGGTACTCGTAGCGGCTGCCCGGCGGCCAGTTCAGCTGCCATTGGGCAAAACGCTCCAAACGGCGCGCGCGGTCGTTCCAGTCCAGGGGCTTGAAGGGCGCGGACGGAAAGCCGGCGGTGTGCACGAACAGCTGCCCCACGGTGATATCGTGCTTATGGTTCGCGGCGAACTCGGGGATGATGTCGGCTACGAGCTCATCCTCCTTCAGGCGCCCCTCCTGCATGAGGATCCAGGCCGCGGCCGACGTGATGGCTTTGGTTGCCGAGAAGACGCAGAAGAGCGAGTCGTTGTCCGCAGCGCCCATCGTTTCGAACAGCACCAGGGCGCCGTTTCTGGCCAGGGCAACCTGCGCCGCGGGCAGCAGCCCCTCGTCCACCTCTTTGCGCACCCGCGCCATGAGCGCGGCGATGCGCAGCGGGTTGACCCCGTTTTCCCCCGCATCGCCCAGCCAGCGGTCCTGCAGATCGGCCTTCTTCATGTCTGTGCGCATCTCCTGAACTTGCCCGCGAGCCGGGATGATCACCCATGGCAACTTCCGCATTCAATCGGATCCTGACTAAAATCGGCCATGGACATCAAAGATGGCTTCGCCGGCACCATCGGCAACACCCCGTTGATCCGCATGAACCGGCTGAGCGAAGAGACCGGCTGCGAGATCCTAGGCAAGGCAGAGTTCCTGAATCCTGGCGGCTCGGTCAAGGACCGAGCCGCGC
>DATCZA010000069.1:0-32586 GCA_036526135.1 Pseudomonadales bacterium
ATTGTAAACTGACCAGTTTAGTTTAGAATTCACGTTTTCGGCCGCGGGCCAACCGTGCATTGCCCGCGTCAGTCAGACAAACGCTTTCAGGAGTCCTCATGAGCGAAGCCCACGACGTCGAACCGACCTCCGAGTCCACCATGCTGAACAAGATCAACCCGGCGGAGCTGCCTTATCAGGATCCGTGGACCACGCCGCTCGAAGAGCTGGACGTGGCCCGTCCCCAGCTGTTTCACGCAGATGCCCAATGGCCCTACTTCGAGCGTCTGCGCAAGGAAGCGCCCGTCAACTACTGCAATTTCAGCGCCTTCGGGCCGTACTGGTCGGTGACGAGCTACGACATGATCAAGGCGGTGGATCAGAACCACGAGGTGTTCAGCTCGGAGCCTGGGATCACCATCGAGGATCAGGACGAGGACTTCCAGCTGCCCATGTTCATCGCCATGGACCCGCCCAAGCACGACGTGCAGCGCAAGGCCGTCCAGACCGCCGTGGCGCCGCGCAACCTGCTGGAATTCGAGTCCATCATCCGTGAGCGCACGGCCAGCGTGCTGGACGGGCTGCCAGAGAACGAGGACTTCGACTGGGTCGAGCACGTCTCCATCAACCTCACCACCATGATGCTGGCGACGCTGTTCGACTTTCCTTTCGAGGATCGTCAGAAGCTGACCTACTGGTCTGACGTGGTGACGGGCGGCGTGTATACCGAGTTCACCCAGGAATCCCAGGATGCGGCCCGGGCCGACCTGCTGCAGTGCCTGGCCTACTTCACCGAGCTGTGGCAGGAGCGGGCCAAGCGGCCTGGTGGTTTCGACCTCATCTCGATGCTGGCCCACCACCCGGCCACCAAGGATCTGCTCACCCGTCCCATGGAGTATCTGGGCAATCTGGTGCTGCTGATCGTCGGCGGCAACGACACCACGCGAAACTCCATGAGCGGCGGCGTTTACGCCCTGAACAGGTTCGGTGACGAGTACGACAAGCTGCGGGCCAACGAGAACCTCATCCCGAACATGGTCTCGGAGATCATCCGCTGGCAGACGCCGCTGGCCCACATGCGTCGGCGGGCCAAGCAGGACGTGGAGCTAGGTGGGGAGACCATCTCCGCCGGGGACAAGGTGGTCATGTGGTACGTGTCCGGCAATCGGGACGAGAGCGTATTCGAGGAGGCCGACCGCCTCATCATCGATCGCGCGAATGCCCGTCAGCATCTCTCCTTCGGCTATGGCATTCATCGCTGCATGGGCAATCGTCTGGGCGAGATGCAGCTGCGCATCCTCTGGGAAGAGATCCAGAAGCGGTTCTCCTTCGTGGAGGTCACCGGCGACCCGGAACGCTCCTTCTCCGCGTTCGTCAAGGGATACACGAAGCTGCCGGTGCGCGTGCATCGGCGCTGATCACTCGCCATGTCTCTGCAAGCCTATCGTGACGCGCGGGCCCGCGAGAAGCGGGCCGACATCCTGAGCGCCGCGTCGCGCCTGTTTGCTGAGCGCGGCTTCGCACAGGTGTCCACGGCAGCGCTGGCCGAGGAAGCGGGCGTGTCGACGGCGACGCTATATCGTTACTTCGCAGACAAAGAGTCTCTGTTCGTTGCCGTCATCGACTCCCTGGTGGCCGACGTGATCCAGCAGATGGCCGACCTGCCGCGCGCGTCCGATGACCGGCTTCGTGAGCTCGCGTTCCGCTACGCGAATCTGCTGTGCGACCCCATCGTCGTCGGCATCATACGGTCCGTTGTGGCGGATCGGCAGAGCACCAGCGCGTTCCGTGACAGTCTGGAGAGCCATGGCAACGAGATATTCGCCAACGAGTTCGACCTTGAGATCAGAGCGCTGCTGAGCGCCCATGACAGCGACGAGCTGGATCTGGCGCATCAGGCGAGCATCGAGCTGCGGGGCGCGCTCGAGCACGTGACACTCCTGCCTGAGCTGCTGTTCCACGAGCACCTGGCCGAAGAAGAGCTCAAAGGAGTGGTCGAGCAGACGCTGATTTCCTGGCGCAGGCGCTGGCTCGGAGAGCAGGGCTCTTCAACCTGACTGAAGAAGCGGGTGGTCTAGAGCTCGTCCGCCGGCTTGAAGAAGTAAGCCATGATGTCCTTGCCGTCGCGCTCGACGTATTTCTCGACCACGAGCTCCATCTCCATGCCGATCTTCAGCTTGGAGAGATCGTCCGTTTTGATGCGTGCCTCCACCCGCACCTGGCCGGGCAGCTCGACGTAGCCCACTCCGAACGGCTCGAAGGTTTCCGGCGTCTCGGGGCCGTCGTAGGGTGGGCGGTTGGGAAGAAAGCCCTGAATGGTCCAGGTCCACAGGGTGCCCCGGCGCTCGAGCTCAATCGTCGTCGTGTCCTCACCGCAGCAGGCGGGGCAGGCATTCTGCGCGGGGAAGGTCACCACGCCGCAATCGTCGCAGCGGCTCCCGAGCAGGCGCGGATCGTTCGATGGCCAGGTGAACAGCCCCTCGGCGATGGGTTCCTGGTTGGCAACACTGGTCACTTAAGCTTTCCCGAAAGATGTGAACATGGTTTGTAGCAGAGCCGGAGGGCGTTTGTCACCGGGTGGCCGGGAAGCGGGCTCATTTCTCGAGCAGGTGCTCGTATCGCTCGTCGGTCAGCGTGCGCAGAAACGCTTCGAGCAGCGCGATGCGCTCGTCGGATAGGGGTTGCCCCTCGCTGAGCAGGTCGAGGTCGACGGTTTCCTCCACCTCGGCGGGCGCCCACGGTTCGCCGGTCTCCGGATTGGTCATGCTCGCGGGGTTGCGCACCAGATAGCGGTTGTAGAAATGAATGGCCGTGCGGAGCTCGCGAAACACCCCGTTGTGCATGTACGGGGCCGTCACCGCCACATTGCGTAGAGTGGGCACCTTGAACTTGCCGGCGTGCTCCGCGCGTTCGACGGCCGGGTTTTCGAGCAGGCCGCGGTCCGTGTGTCCGGGTTTCGTGCCGTTCGCGCTGCGCAGGTGGGCGTTGGCCGGCACGCCGATGTTGCGGAACCCGTAGTCCGTGAACGTCTCCCGCGCGTCGTTGGTGGCGTGGGGGCTGAGCGCGTGGCAGAGGCTGCAGTTGGTTAGCTGAGAGAAGAACAGATCCCGGCCGAGGGCCTCCTGCTCGCTCATCTGATACTCGCCCCGCAGATGCCGGTCGTAGCGGGAATCGAAGCTGGCGAGCTCGTCCGCCTGCTCGAAGGCGGCGAGGCTTTCGCCAACGGCGCGGTAGGCCGTGTCGGTGTCCTCGAATACCGCCTCTCCGAACAGCCGCCGCAAGGAACGCTCGTAGGTCGGGTTTTCCCGCACCCGGGCCACCACGGCGGTGGGATCGGGCATCTGCATCTCCAGCGGGTTCACGAACGGCTCCGCGGCCTGTTCCTGCAGGGTGGCGACGCGCCCGTCGAGGAAGAAGCCGCCCGCTGGTTGGCCCTCGCCGCGGATCCGGAACGGCGGCGTCAAGGCGACGTAGGTCAGTGCTGGGGCGTTCCGGTCGCCCAAAGACCGCCCGTCGTCTCCCAGGGAGGCCGCGCCTCTCACGCCGTTGTCGCGACCGTCGGAAAACGCCCGGGACTCGTCATGGCAGCTGGCGCAGGACTGGGTCCGCTGCAGTGAGAGGTTGGCGTCGAAGAACAGCAGTCGGCCGAGATCGGCGGCCGTCATCGCCGCGTGGCAGAGCGGCAACGCTGTGCACAGGAAAACCGTCGCCAGCACGCGCCTGAGCATCGAGCCTTCCGGGTCGGGCCGAGCCGTGCTCAGGCCTGGCCCGGCATCCAGTTGCCGTGGAAGCCGAAGGGTACCCGGTGATCCAGGTAGGCCTTGGCCAGCGGCCCGGCGCTCACGTTCTGGGCATCGAGAATCACGAGGTGGCTGGCTTTGCGCTCAGCGTCGTAGACGTTGGCGAGCAGAAAGCCGTCACCCTCCGCCGAGTCCTCGGTGCGGGGCACGAAGATCGGCTCGTTGGTCGCGCAGGCCTGCCCCACGGCGTAGACGTCGATCTTGCCCGTGGCGTGGTCCACATGGCCGATACCGTTGAACGCGCCAACCTGGAACTCGGGCTTCAGGTCGCAGGCGAAGTAGCCGTGCCGGTAGCCGAGCCCGGTGAAGCGCTCATCCAGTCGCGGGAACTCGCAGGCGAGATCGTCGAGCCGCTCGCTTGAGTAGTCGTCGGTGTTGCTGCCCAGGTCGAACGTCCATCGGGTGAGCCGGGGGACTGCCTTGTCGGGGTCGCCCGGGGTGCCGTCGGGTGCCGGGAAGAGAGGGGCCTCCTCGAACTCGCAGACGTCGCAGGTCACCATGTTGCCGTCGCTGTGCGCGTTCATGGGGTGAAAGACGAACGAGGGATCCCCCTTGAACCAGCGCAGCTCATCCACGCTGCCGTTGCGCGGCATGATGCCGATGTGGACGCCCTTGTCTGGCTCCCAGGCGTAGACGGGTCCCCCCTGCATGGCCCGCTCCATGGATCCGGTCAGGGGCATGATGGGGAAGATCACGTGATCCCGGGTGATCATGAAGTCGTGAACCATGGACGCGTAGGGCGCTTTGAACCACTCGGAGCGGGTGAGGTTTCCGTCGCCGTCCACCACGTGGAAGGCCATGTCCTCGGAGATGAGGCCCTTGGCGTTGTAGCCGAACATGAGCATCTCACCGGTCTCGCAGTCGATCTTGGGGTGCGCCGTCATCGGGCCTTCCAGCTTGCCGTCGTAGCGCCAGGATCCCTTGGATTCCAGGGTGTAAGGATCCAGCTCGAACGGAGCGTGTGCCTCCTCGAGGGCCAGCAGCTTGCCGCCATGCCACACCACGTTGGTGTTTGCCAGGCCGTCGGTCTCCATGCCGCGTACGCTCTCGTCGGAGTCCATGGGGTTGAACGCGCTGAAGAGCGCCCCGCCGGCTTCGTGTTCCCTGGTCCACTTGACGGTACGCACCCAGCGGTTCTTGTACGCCACCTGGCCATTGCGAATGTAGAAGCCGTGGATCATGCCGTCCCCGGCAAAGAGGTGGTAATCGCCGCGCGGCGCGAATTGAGCGTTTGGCCCGTTGCGATAGAAGACGCCGTTCAGCTCGCGTGGCACCTCGCCCTCGACGACCAGATCGGGGGCATCACACTCCATGTGAATGGGGGCAAAGCCGCCTTCCAGGTGAGGATGCTTCGGGAATGGTTTAGCCATGGGCCACCTCCTGTGTTTGCTCAACTATAGAGGGTTTGACGCCCTTTGCGCGAGTGATGTCCGGGCTCTGCTCGGGCGCGCATGACATGATTCGGCGCGGCGTAGATAATCGGCGCTCTTTCAACCTGGGGGAAATCACATGTCGAACGAAGCTCTGCAGAATGCTTACGAGACGCTAAGTGCCCGAATCGGCAAGTCTTCAGAACCTACCGACTGGTTCGAGATCACGCAGGAACGCATCAACTCGTTCGCCGACGCCACCATGGATCACCAGTGGATCCACATCGACCCCGAACGTGCGGCGGCGGGCCCGTTTGGCACCACGATCGCTCACGGCCAGCTGACGCAGTCGATCATGAGCTTCCTTCCGGGCGGTGAAGGTGTGGGGCTGCCGGCGCTTGACGGCATGCAGATGGGCATCAACTACGGCTGGAATCGGGTGCGCTTTCCGTCCCCGGTGCCGGTTGGGGCCAATATACGGACGAGCGCGGCGATCAAGGGCGTCGAGATCAAAGGCAACATGCTGGAAGTCGTCAACGAGCTCACCGTTGAGGTGAAGGGGCAGGACAAGCCGGCGTGTGTCGCGGAGAGCGTTCTGCGCCTGGTCTTCTGAGTACCCCGCGCCCCTGCACCCCTTGAGGTTTTGAGCTCGAACTCCGAGTAGAATGCGCCCATCGGTCTGGCGACGTAGTGCGAGGTAACGGTCGATGTATTCCCTGGCTTGGCTCGTGGTGGTGGGCGTGACGGCGGCTGTAGCCGGCGTCGCTATGGGTTATCTCGTGGCGCAGGTGCGCAGTCGGTCTCGGGAAAGGATCCGGGATCTGGAAGCGGAGCTGAGCAAGGCTCAGGACGAGCTTGCCGGCTACCGGCGGGAAGTTTTCGAGCAGTTCGCGGAGACTGCGCGCAAGTTCAAGACCCTGAACGAGTCCTACAGCGATCTGCACCGTCAGCTGGCCTCCAGCGCCAGCCTGCTCTGCGGGGAAGCGGCCGGGCCGTTGCTTGCCGCGCCGCCGCGGGGGGCGGAAATCACCGCCCAGGCCGAGCCGTCGCCCGAAGCGGAAGTCGAACCGCCCATCGTCGTTGCGGAAGTAGAAGACCCCGCGACGGGCGCTGACCCGCAGCCAGGCGACGAGGATTCACTCGCTGCGCAAGATGGGGCGGTCCCGCGCGCGCGCGAAGCCGGCTAGCCTCCTTTCAAGCTTACTTTCCTGACGGCTCGCCTACCGGCTCGGTGCCGGTGAACGCCGGTTCGTCCGGCTTGCACACGAACCGCACCGGCGGCAGCACGATGTCCTCCAACGCCACGGATGCGGCAATCACCCGGTACGGTGCCAGGCGTTCGTTGCCCCAGGAGGCGCCGTCAAAGTGGAGGATTCGCGCGCTCAGGCGCTCCACCCGTGTGGCCGAGTGCCCGGACTCCACCTGAACGAGCCGCAGGCCTTGGGGCGTGTGGGCCAGGTTCATGGTTCCCGTGTATTGAACGTCTTCCAGGCCCAGAGGATCGGGGTCCAGGGCGGCGACCTCGAGCGTCGTGCCGCTTTCGTCGCTGACGGTGAGATCCACGCCGTCGTAGTGTCGACCCAGGTTCACCGCGCCGGGGCGGGCCGGAAACCCGAAGGCGTCCCGCAGCGCGCTCAGTGCGGCGTCTCCTTGAACCACCGCAGCGGTGGAAAAACCCCGGGCGCGCACGCCGCTGCGGCAGCTGACCCGGCAGAAGCAGACGGCGAACGCTCCCCACGGGCTTGCGCCCACCTTCCATGCCTGCACGGAAAGCGCCGCCGGAATGGTGGGGTGCAGACCCGCGGGCAGCACGGACTCCCGGGCGGACGAGCGCATCTCGGCGGTGAGCTGGAAACACTCGACGTCCTCCAGCTGCACCGGCTCGGTGGGAAATGCGGCGATGGTCGGGGCTCCCGCCGCCAGCTCGGCCAGGTCGGCGTTGCCGGTCAGCATCAGCCGGCCGCCACCTGCGGGAGCCCGGCGGGTGACCAGACGGGCCGCGCCCGCTCGTCGGGTTCCTTGAAGTGCGGCATGACCTCGCGCGCGAAGAGCCGCATGCTTTCCAGGACCTCCTCCTGAGGCACCATCTCCATGGCGTTGAGCAGGAAGTTGATGCCCGTCACGCCGATGGACTCCCACGTCTTGATGGTGCGAATCAGATGGTCGGGATCGCCCACGCCGAGCCCTTCCGGCAAGCCCTTGGCCACGCTGGGATCGTCGGCCGCCGGTTTCTTCGCCCGCATGGCGGATCCGGCATTGCCCAGCGTCTGGTAAGCGCGGGTCGGGTAAGCCTCCCGGGTCCAGTAGAGGTGCGCGTTGGCGACGTTGAACGCCGTCACCATGGGCACGCCGACGTCCCGGGCCTTGCGGTAGTCTTCGTGGCAGTACAGGAAGTTCATGGTGTGGACCTGATCGTTGATCACGCCTCCCACCGGTTCGCATTGGCTCACCAGGCGGTGATAGGCCTGGGTGCGGCGCTCCTGCTCCTCGAATCCGGCCGACGATACTCCAAGACAGCCGAGGCCGCGCTCGGCCGCGTCGATCTCCGTGCCGGGGCTGGTCACCGTGACCCACATGGGCGGATGGGGATCCTGCAGCGGCTTGGGCAGGACGTTGCGGGCGGGCATGGAGAACGATTTGCCCTCCCACTCGAACTCCTCCTGCATCCACATTTTCGGGATGGCGCGGACGAACTCGTCCCAGGTCTTCTTGGTGTCGTCGGGGTTGACCTCGAAGCCGCCCAGCTCCGTCCAGGTGGAGGAGCGTGCCGTGCCGAACTCGAGCCTGCCGTTGGAGACGATGTCGAGGGCGGCCGCCCGCTCGGCAACCCTGACGGGGTGGTTCATCTGGGGAACGCACACCACCGCGCCGTGGCCGACGCGAACGCGGCGGGTCTGGGCGGCGACGGCGGTGAGAAAGACTTCGGGCGCGGAGCAGTGCGAGTACTCCTCCAGAAAGTGGTGCTCCACGGCCCAGACATGGTCGAAGCCGAGCTCGTCGGCCAGCCGGCACTGCTCCAGGGCGTTGTGGTAGACGGCCCATTCATGCTCCCGGGTAAGAGGCCGCGGCGTGGACAGCTCGAAGAAGATGCCGAACTTCATGGCTTGGATGATCCTTTCGTCAAGTGGTGTAACCGAAGCAGAACTGCCTTTACGCGTGTCCGGACACGGCGTGAGGCTCGTAGAGCGCTTCGAGCCGGGACACGTCATCCTCGGAAAGCGTCAGCTCTACCGCGGCGGCGGCGTCCGCCAGGTGCTCGGGTCTGGACGCGCCGATGATGGGCGCGACGATTCCTGGCTTGCCCAGCATCCACGCGATGGCCGTCTGCGCGGGCTTCACGCCCAGGCCGGCGGCCACCTCTGCGTTGCGGTCGATGATGTCGAGGTCGCTTTCGCGCTGGTAGAGCATTCTTGCGAACTCGTCCGACCCTGCGCGCAGGGTATCGTGCTGAGCTTCCCTGCTGCGGGCCAGGTAGCCCCGGGCGATGGGGCTCCACGGGATCAGGCCGACGCCCTGATCGATGCACAGCGGGATCATCTCCCGCTCTTCCTCTCTGTAGATCAGGTTGTAGTGGTTCTGCATGGTCACGAAGCGCACGCCGCCCATGGCGTCCGCGGTGAAGAGGTACTTGGCCATCTGCCAGGCAAACATGCTCGATGCGCCCAGGTAGCGCACCTTGCCCACCCGCACGAGATGGGAGAGGGCGTCGATGGTCTCCTCGATGGGGGTCCGGTAGTCGAAACGGTGTATCTGATACAGGTCGATGTAGTCGGTGCCCAGTCGTCTCAGTGAGGCATCGCAGGCCGAGAGAATGTGCTTGCGTGAGAGTCCCCACCGGTTGCGACGCCGCTCGTGGGTGCCGTTGAAGCACTTGGTGGCGATGACGACGTCCTCGCGGTCCACGCTCAACTCCGTAAGGGCGCGGCCCAGCACCTCCTCGGATGCGCCGTTGGAGTAGACGTCGGCGGTGTCGAAGAAGTTGATGCCGGCCTCCAGGGCCTGCTCGACGAAAGGCTTCGCCTCGTCGTAGTCGAGCACCCAGTCGCGCCAGGATTTCGAGCCGTAGGTCATCATGCCGAGGCAGAGGCGCGACACGCGCACGCCCGTGGGACCCAGATTGGTGTATTGCATCGTTCTCTCCCGGTGACTCTGCAACTGTAGGCAGAGACGCGGGCTCGGTAAAGGGCGCCGGCCGTGGGGCCGGCGCGTGCGCGGTCGCGCCTAGACGATGCTGCCGCTGCGGGCCTCGGTGTAGGTGCCGTTCTCCAGAACGACCTCGCCGTTGACGAGCACCGCCGTGTAGCCGTCCGCCCGGCGGATGTAGCGGCGCGCCTCGCCGGGGAAGTCGTCCACGAACTCCTCGTCCCGGCAGTGAATGCGGTTCAGGTCGAACAGCACCAGATCGGCCGCCTTGCCTGCCTCGATGGTGCCGCGGTCGGCAAGGCCCCAGTCGGCGGCCACCTCTCCCGTCATGCGGTGAATGCCGCGCTCCAGGGTGAGCCTGCCGCTGTCCCGGACGAAGTGTTCCAGGAGATGGGTCGTGTCGCCGGTACCGCAGAACTGGGTGATGTGGGCGCCGGCGTCGGAGGCGCCGAAGTGCAGCAGCGGATGGTCGATGAGGTCGGCGACGGCTGCCTTGTCGGCGTTGAGCACGTTCTGCAAGCGGAACTCCGCGTCCAGATCGTCTGCCAGGGACAGATCCAGGATCACCTCGCCGAGATCCTTGCCCTCGGCTTGCGCGATCTCTGCCAGCATCCTGCCTTGATAAGGCTGGTTGGCCTCGGCCTGCACCCGGCCCACGGTTAGCATCGGCAAGGCCATGCTCATGCCTTGGGCGTTGCGCATCTCCTCCACCAGCTCGGTACGCATGGCGGGATCCTCGAAACGTGCGCGGCGCTCGCTGCGAGGCATGTCCATGATGGCCTTCCACTTGGGCAGGGCATACAGCAGCATGCTCGTCTCTGAAAGACGCATGTTCATGTCGAAGCAGCGGGGCATGACCTGGCCGTAGACGCGGGCGCCGCGCTCCCGTTCCGCCTCCAGTGCCGTGAGGATCTCGCTGGCCGTGGGGTCTGTCGGCGAGGAAAGCACGGGCTGAATGGAACAGGGCACGCCGGCGGCCAGGCTGATCTCGCCGAGCTCTCGAATGTTGGCCAGCTGCTGCTGCATGTCGGGGAAGTAGGGCACCACCTGCCAGATGCCCCGACCACTCTTGGCCATGGCCTTGGCCAGCGCAATCTTCTCGTCCAGGTCGGCCAGCCGGCTGGGGACCGGGTTCATGTTCTCATCGATGTCCACGTAAGACGAGGAGATGCCGGCCGCGCCGGCGGCCATGGCCTCTTCCACCAGCCGGCACATCTCCTCGATCTCGTCGGCGGTTGCCGCCCGCTCCTGGCTCTGTGCGCCCATCACGTAGAAGCGCAGGGCGGAGTGGCCGATGAGCGCCGCCACGTTGATGCCGAGATTGGGCCGGATGAAGTCCAGGTACTCCTCGAAGCTCTCCCAGCTGAACGGCACCGCCGCGTCGAATGTTGGCTTCTTGATGTCCTCGATCACCCCGAACATGTTGACGATCTTGTCGCGGCCGTCGCCCTTGACGGGGGCGAGGCTTAACGAGCAGTTGCCGATGACCACGGTGGTGATGCCGTGCTCGATGGATGGCGTGGCGAGGCCATCCCAGCAAAGCTGCGGGTCGAAGTGGGTGTGGATGTCGATGAACCCGGGAGCCAGAACCAGGCCGGAGGCGTCGATCTCGCGGGTGGCCTCGCCCCCGAAGTCGCCAACGGCGAGTATCCTGCCGTCCTTCACGGCAACGTCCCCGGTGACTGCCGGGTTGCCGGTGCCGTCTACGACGGTAGCGTTGCGTATGACCAGATCAGCTTTGCTCATCCGAATTTCCTCATGATTAGCGATCGCTCAGTCGACCGGGCTCCTTGGATCAACGGCCGCCGTTCACCAGGAAAGTTTCTCCCGTCATCCAGGAGGAGGCACGGGACGCCAGAAAGATCACGGCGGTGGCGATGTCTTCAGGGGTGCCTACGCGGCCGAGCGGTATCTCGAAACGCTCGCCCAGTTTCGGGATGTCGTCTTCGGTGATGCCGAAGAACTCCATGAACACCTCGGTGGGGATGGGGCCTGGCGAGACCCCGTTGACGCGGATGCCGAACTGCGCGAGCTCCGCGCCGAGGGTCTGGGTGAGATTGTTCACGCCCGACTTCGCGACCCCATAGGGGCCGTTGAAGGGCGAGGCGCGGTTGGCGGCCGTGGACGAGATGTTGATGATCGTCCCGCCGCCGTGGTCCTTCATGATGTTCGCTGCGGCCTGGGCACCGGTCCAGACTGCCTTGAGGTTCAGGTTCAGCTGAAAGTCCCATTGCCGTTCCGGCATCTCTAAAAGCGTGCGGGGCACCCGGTCGTCGGCGCCGCCCGCGTTGCTGACCCAGCAGGTCAGCTTGCCCATCTCCTCGAACGCACGCTGAGCCAGAGCCTGAACCTGCTCGATCTGCATCATGTCCGTGGTGACCGCCAGAGCCCGTCGGCCAAGAGCCCTGACCTTCTCGGCCACCGCTTCGATCTCCTCGGTGCGACGTGCCGCGACCACGATGTCCGCACCCGCTTCCGCCATGCCCAGCGCGATGCCTTCGCCGATGCCTCGTCCGCCGCCGGTTACCACCGCAACCTGACCGTCTAGCTTGAACTGGTCGAGTATGTTCGCCATTGCCCCTTGCCCCCGGGAAAAGTCAAAGCGCAGCAGTATACCCAAATTGTCCGGGCGATCGCCTAGAATGAGCGGATCGCTAATCGGCAGGGGAGCCGTGACATGCTCGACCGCACTGACCGTCGGAGATTCGTTCGCCAGCTTGGGCTGCTTGGCGTGGCTGGCCAGACGCTGCTGCGCTCGGGGAGCTTGCGCGCGGCGGTGGGCGAAGCGCGCGATTCGGCCGCGCTCGACTCGGCCTGGCCGGAGATGGCCTACCGCAGGCTCGGCCGCACGGGCTTCGAGGGGAGCCGCCTCATATTCGGCTGCGGGGCGGCGCTCATGGACCGCCCCCGGGACGACCTGCTCGAGCGCGCCTTCGAGGCGGGCGTGAACGTGTTCGACTCGGGAACGTCGCGCTACTACGACAACGCGGAGAAGAACCTGGCCCCTTTTCTGAAGCGGCATCGAGACGAGATCTTTCTCATCTCAAAGGCCATGGTCTACCTCGACGTGGCGCCCGACGAGCAGATTACCGTGGCCCAGGCGCGTCAGGCCGCACAGACCTGGACGGGCCTGATGGACGAAAGCCTGAAGGAGCTGGAGGTGGACCGCATCGACGCCTATTACCTCATGGCGTCCAACAACCCGACCGTGGTCGGCAGCGAGGAGATCAACGAGGCGTTTCAGCGCGCGCGGCAGGCGGGCAAGGTGCGCTACCTGGGTTTGAGCACCCATCAGAACGCGGAAAACGTGCTGAAAACGGCCATCGAAACGGGCTGGTACGACCTGGCCATGATCGCCATCACCCCCGGCGGCTGGTATGACTGGGAGAATCGCTCGGTGCTGGAAGGCTCGCCCACCATGGTGGAGCTCCAACCTCTTCTTGCCAAAGCGAGCGAAGCGGGCATCGGGCTCATCGGCATGAAGGCCGGGCGCTTTCTGGCCGGCCGGAAATGGCTCGGCTGGGGCAACCCCGAGGCGTTCGACGGGCACTACGATCAGAGTTTCTTGAGAGCCCAGCTGTCCGCTTTCCAGCGCAGCTACGCTTACGTGCTGGCCCACGGTCTCGATGCGGTGAACGCAGACATGCAGAACTTCGCGCACCTCAAAGAGAACTTCGTGGCCGCGGCCACCTCTCATCGCTACTTCGCCTGATGGCCGACGTCAATCGACAGGTCGTGCTGGCGTCGCGGCCCGACGGCTATCCGGTCGACAGTGACTTCCGCGTGGAGGAGGCAGGGGTACCCGACGTCGGGGAAGGGCAGTTTCTTCTGCGCAATGCCTACGTCTCCCTGGATGCGGGTTTCCGCAACTGGATGAACGAGGACAGCGGCGACGACGTCCTCCCGGCCATGGCGCTGGACGCGCCCGTCATGGGGCTCGTCCTGGGGCAGGTGGTCGAGTCACGGCACTCCGAGTATCCGGTAGGCGAGTGGCTCATGGCCAGGCTGGCCTGGGAGGAGTACTCGATCAGCGACGGCTCCGACTTCATTTCGCGGCTGCCGGAACCTCGCGAGTGCCCGCTGCCGCATTACCTGGGGATTCTGGGTGATACGGGGCTCTCGGCCTATTTCGGCTTGCTGGACATCGGCCGGCCGCAGCCCGGTGAGACGGTGCTGGTGAGCGCCGCGGGCGGAGCCGTCGGCAACGTGGTGGGGCAGCTCGCGAAGATTCACGGGGCCAAAGCCGTGGGCCTGGCCGGTACCGACGAAAAGTGCGCGCGTCTCGTCGAAGAGCTCGGCTTCGACGCGGCGGTCAATCACCGAAGCCCGCATCTGGCCGGTGCCATCGCGGCGGCCTGTCCCGACGGTGTCGACGTCTACTTCGACAGCGTCGGCGGCCCGCTGCTGGAGACTGTGCTCTGGCAGATCGCCAACGGCGCCAGGATCGTCATGTGCGGCGCGGTGGCCGCCTACAACGCCCTGGAGCCGATACCGGGGCCGGTCAACCTCTTTCAGCTGGTGACCCATCAGGCGCTCATGCAGGGCTACCTCACGCACCTCGCCGAGCATCGCTATCCGGAAGCCCGGGCCGCCATGACGAGGTGGCTGAAGTCGGGCGAGCTCAAGAACGTCGAGTACCGGCTTCAGGGCATCGAGAACGTCGGCCGCGCGTTCTGCGATCTGTTCGGGGGGAACAATTTCGGCAAGACCATCGTGCGGTTGCGCGACGAGCAGTGATGCGGTACCTGTATACGCAGAGGAGGAGAAGAAGACCATGCCGATTCTGAAGCATCCCCTGTCGGGAGCCATTTACACGGCCCGGGACGACGGGCTCGTGGAGGTGGACAACAACGGGCTCAAAGGCCTGTTTCACTTCGACGGTCGCCACCATTCCGGCGAGCTGCGCCACGCCGATCCGCACATGCTGCTGTGGCTGGCCGGGCCCCAGCTGCCGGCTGACGCGGCCGTGCGCATCAACCGCCCCGCACCGGTGCCGCCCTCCGAGGGCTGAACCGGCGCACCGGGCGCGGACGACACCGAACCAACCGACATATCCAGGAGAACGAAATGGCCGCCATCGTCGACCGATCGAAAGGCATCAGCTACCAGGAGCTCATCGCGCAGGATCCCGTGGCGCCGCCGAAGACCCTGACCCTCGAGAACGCCTACCAGCCGGGCATCGCGACCCGCGTCCCCGTGAGCCGCTACGCATCGAAGGAATTTCACGATCTGGAGATGGAGAAGCTGTGGCCCCGGGTCTGGCAGATGGCCTGCCGTGAGGAGGAGATCCCCGAGGTCGGCAACTACACCATCTACGAGATCGGCAGCTTCTCCATCGTGGTGGTCCGTACCAACCAGGGCATCAAGGCACATCACAACGTCTGCCGTCACCGGGGCCGACGGCTTTGTGATCATCCGGGGCACGCCTCGAGCTTCATCTGTCCCTTCCACGGGTTCAGCTGGAACATCGACGGATCGCTGCGATCGGTCACCTCCGAGTGGGATTTCCCCCACATAGACAAGGACGAGCTGACACTCACGCCCGTGCGTTGCGAGACCTGGGCCGGCTGGGTGTTCGTCAACATGGACATGAACGCCGAGCCGCTCATGGACTTCCTTGGCGATCTGCCCGCGCACTTCGCCGTCTGGGAGCCGGAGAACCGGTACATCGAAGCCCATGTGGCCAAAATCATGAGCTGCAACTGGAAAGCGTGTCAGGAAGCCTTCATGGAGGCCTTCCACGTCATCAATACCCACCCGCAGATTCTGGTGGGGATCGGCGACGAGAACACCCAGTACGACGTCTGGGGCAACTTCTCCCGGGCCATCACGCCCAACGGGACGCCCAGCCCGCACTTGAGGTTCGAGCCGGACGAGCAGGAGCTTTTCGACTCGGTGACCATGCGTTACATGGATCGGCCCTCCCTGGGGGAGGTCCCCGAGGGAATGACCGCCCGGGCCATGATGGCGGCCGGTGCGCGCCCCGCCATAGCGGCCCTCGTGGGGGAGGGTAAGGACCTGTCGGACGCTTCGCTGTCGGACAGCATCTACTACACGCTCTTCCCCAACTTTCACCCGTGGGGCGGCTACAACCGGATCGTCTACCGCTTCCGGCCGTACAAGAACCACCACGACAAGTCGATCATGGAGTGCTACTACCTGAGCCCCTTCGCCGGCGAGCGGCCGGAGCCGGCCCCCGTGCACTGGCTGGGTGAGGACGAGGACTGGACCGAGGCCACTGAGCTCGGAATCCTCGCGAAAGTCTTCCAGCAGGACACCTTCAACCTGCCCAAGGTGCAGATCGGCCTGGAAGCCGCCCAGTACGAGGAGATCGTCCTGGCCAACTATCAGGAAAGCAAGCTGCGCCACTTCCACACGCTGCTGGAGGAGTGGATCGGGCGGTAGATCCGTAACCAGGCGCGGTGTTTGTCATGAACTTCAAGATCGAATGGTCGCGACGGCCCTGGTGGATGAACCTGATCTGGTTCTTCTGTCTTTACATGACCTTCATCTACATGCCCTTCGATCTGTTTCTCAAGCCCGTGGAGATCGACGAGGAAGTCTGGTTCGGGGTAACTCTGAAAGGTTGGCCAGCCAAGCTCACCGCGCCCCTGCATTGGCTCGTTTACGGCGCCGGCGCCTACGGCTTCTGGAAGATGAGCCGCTGGATGTGGCCCTGGGCGGCCGTTTACGTGGCTCAGGTGAGCTTCAGCATGCTGGTGTGGAACCTGCTGGATCATCGCGGCGCAGGCTGGTTGGCCGGCCTGTTGGCGGCAGCCGTCTTCGCGGTGCCAACCGTTGCTCTCTGGCGCGCCCGGTCGATTTTTCGTGACGCGCCGGAAGCTGCTGAGCCGATCTAGGGCGCGTACCAGATCGGCGAGGTGTAAGCGCGCTCCTGAATCACCGCTGGCCCTATGGTAGGCCGATCCATGCCGAGCGCACGCGCATCGTACTGTGCGTGCCGGGGCGTAGGGATCTGCAGCACGCGAGCGTAGTAGAAGGCCGACTGCCCCGGGTCGAAATCCGGATCCTGCCAGATGGAGGCAAGCTCGACCGCACCGATGTCGTTGGTGTAGCGGACGGTCATCAGATCCACGGTGTTGCCTACGGGCGTCAGCTTGCCGTCCGCGTCGGGCTGGCGACCGTCAGACCAGACCACGTCGTAGACGCGTTCCTCGGCTTCGCCCTCGGCGTTCAGCCATCCCTTAACGATCTGAATGCGGTCCAGGTTGGCGCCGCCCGGCTCCTTGAGCGCTACCACCATGAACCGCGGCCCATTGTTCTCTGGCGCAGCGGTCAGCTCCCCGCCCATGGGAACCCCCTTGGCGTACCCGGCGGCCGCCAGGTCCTCGACCTCGAGGTCTGCCTGGTCGTACTCCCAGCCGCCGAAAAACCGCACGCGCAGGCGCGGGCCGGTGGTGGCGTAGACTTCCCGGCGCCGCATGGCGTCGACGATGGCCTCGCGGGTGTTCTCTTCGGCCCAGACCGCGGCCATGCCGGAGGCGGACATGGTCCAACCCCGGGAACCGCCGGTGATCAGCGTGTTGATCTTGGTCTCCGGCGTGGAGTCCGTTGCCATCTTGCCCCAGAAGTTGTCCTCTGCCGCGGTGGAAAGGCCCGTGTGGGCGTCGGTGGAGCCGATCAGCCCGAACTGGTAGGGGTTCACGCCGGTCTCTTCGCCGAGCTCCAGCCCCGTCTTCAGCGCGGGGCGTACGTAGTCGCCCTCACTGGGCTTGTACTCGCCCGGCTGCTGCTCGATGTAGAAGCTGTACTCCTCGAAGTCGGCGAACTCGTCGTTGGGCGAGAGCAGAGGGTGGGTCTCCGAGTCGCCCTTGATCTGGGTGGCTTCCACCACGGGCTCCCAGCGCATCCGGGTGGTGCCGTATGCCGCGTCAACCGGGCCTCCGCGCAGGGTTTCCCGGGGGAACATCCAGCCTTTCGAGATGTTCGAGTTGTGGGGAATGGCGATGAACGCCGCCGAGGTCGCAGCACTCGTCTTCTCCAGCCACGCCCAGAGGTCGTCCGGATAAGGGCTCTCCAGGGAGCTGAAAGGCTGAAAGGTCTTTGCCGTCTGCGCATCGGCGTCCGTCACCACGATACGGTGGAGGTTGGCGCCGCCGGGCACCGAGCTCCATTCCCAGCCGATCAGGCTGGTGAACTTGCCCGGCTGGTAATGTGCCTCCGCGGTGTCGACGATCTCCTGCCAGGCGCTGCGGAACACCTCGGGGGATACGGGCAGCTGCTGAGCCTGGCTCTGGCCGAACGTGGCCGCTGCGGTGCGCGGATCATCGGATCCGGCTGGCAGAAGCGAGCGGAAAACGGGCGCGCCCTCGCCGGCATCAATGGCCTCCCGCAACTGCCGTTCGCGGTACCAGCCCTCGATCTGCGTGATGATGCCCGCGTCATCCAGGTCCAGGCCATTGCGATACACGTGGAGCATCCCGCCGATGAACTCGGCGTGGTCGGAGACGACGAGGAAATCGAGCGGTTTCTGAAGCTGCACCCGTGCCCGGTTGTAGGGATGAATGACCGGTTCGCCCTTCGCGAACCGGTAGGCCGTATCCGGGTCGGCCGTGAGGTTGTTGTTCAGGAACGCGTCGAACGAGTACGACGTATGGAGGTGGGTGTCGCCCCAGAGCAGCTGCTTCGCGTCGGCCACACCTGGGTTGCACAAAAGCCCGATCAGTGCCATCAGGGCGGAGATCAGAGTAATGAAATTTCGCTGCATCGGCTGAATCTCTCCGGGAACTTGAGCATCATCTGACCGCGGCGGATTATCGGCCAGGGGGATGAGCCTTGTCGAACCGGGTGGCGCGGGTCAATCCCGTCGGATGACCATCACCTCGTAGCGACCGTCGGCCCCGATGAAGCTCGAGCCCAGCCAGCTGGTGATGCTCACGATGAGCGCTCCGAACAGCGCGGCGAAGAAACCGCTGACGTGGAAGTCGTTGAGCATGGCCGCCACCAGACCGAACATGGCCGCGTTGACGACGAGCAGAAAGCCGCCCAGGGAGATGAGCGTCAGGGGCAGGGTGAGGATGATGGCCACTGGCCGGATGACGGCGTTCACCACCCCGAGCCAGATGGCCGCCCAGACCATGGTTCCAGTGCTGTCGATCTGCACCCCGGGAATGATGCTGGCGGCCGCCCAAAGACCGAGAGCGGTGATTAGGATCCTGAGAATGATGCCAATCATGGTCTCATTCTGCGCCCTACGGGCGGCGACGGCCAGCGGGCCTTCAGGCCTGTTCCGGCTGCCGGGCGGATGGCTTCGGCACGGCCTCGAAGGCGATCATCCCCACCACGAAGCCGGGCAGGAAGGCGAGCGCCCTCGGGTCCAGCGTCAGGGCTCCAACGATGGCGGGACCCGGACAGTAACCGGCCAGCCCCCAGCCGACGCCGAACACCACGGCGCCGATGACGAGCCGCTGGTCGATGTCCCGCCGCGCGGGCGCGTGAAATTCGCTGTCGAGCAGTGGTGCCGGTCGTCTTCCCGCCAGCCGGTAGCCGATGGTGGTGACCGTCACGGCGGCCGCCATGACGACGAGCAGCGAGGCGTTCCAACCCGGACCCAGAGTCAGGAACGCGAGCACGATGGTGGGGTCCGCCATGCCGGAGATGCTCAGACCCAGCCCGAATATCACTCCGGCCAACAGGGCTGACACGGGCCCCATCATGTTCCGTGCACCAGGGTAGCCGTCAGCATGCCCATGCCGACGAAGATGACGGTGGCTGCCAGGGAACGTCTGGAGAAGCGGGCGATCCCGCAAACGCCGTGACCGCTGGTGCAGCCCGAACCCAGGCGGGTGCCGAAGCCGACCAGAAGCCCGCCCAGTGTAAGCAGGACGATGCTGTCGACGCCGAGTTCCGGGATCGCCTCGGGGTGACGGACGCCTTGCCCCAGCCAGCCGCCGATGCCCAGGCCGGCGACGAACAGGAGCGGCCAGAGGCTCTGTCGCGGTCTCGTCAGCGCCTGGGCGGCAATTCCGCTGATCCCTGCGATGCGGCCGAGGCTAATCCAGAGCCACACCGCCGCGGCGCCGATGAGCAGCCCGCCGATGATTGCGTTTGTCACGACTTTCCGGTCGGTTACGTGAGGGTGGGCGATCTTGCCACGAAGAGCGCAACCTGCCTAGTTCCCGGCGTAACCCGGGATGAGTCCCGGTAGTAAAGTGTGGCCAGGATCTAGAGAGGATCTGCGGAGTGCAGACGACTGACGGTGCGGAAATTCTGATTGAGGATCGGGGTTCGCGAAGCTGAGCGTCCGGAAACCCGTGGCGAGCTGCCCTGGCTCGGGTAGAATGCGGCGCTCTCGTCCAGGGAGTTCGTAAGCAATGGAAGACGTCTACATCGTCGAGGCCGTCCGCAGCCCCATCGGCAAGCGTGGTAAGGGGCTTGCCGGCCTGATGCCGGCCGATCTGCTCGGAGCCGTTCAGAAGGCGGCGCTGGAGCGCAGCGGCATCGCGCCGGAGAAAGTCGGGCAGGTGGTGGGCGGCTGCGTGTCCCAGGTGGGCGAGCAGTCGTTCAACATCGCCCGGATTGCCTGGCTGTCCCAGGGGCTGCCCGAGGAAGTGGCGGCCACCACCGTCGATTCCCAGTGCGGCTCCAGCCAGCAGGCCACGTCCCTGGGGGCGGCCATGGTGGCCTCCGGCATGGAGAACGTGGTCATGTGCTGCGGCGTGGAAATGATGACTCGGGTCCCGCTGGGATCGAACATGAAGGACGGCGTGCCCATGGGGGCGAGCTACATGGAGCACTACCAGCCAACCAGCCAGTTCCAGGGCGCAGCCATGATTGCCGAGGAGTACCAGCTCACCCGTGAAGATACGGACGCGTTCGGGCTGAAGAGCCAGCAGAACGCGGCCCGTGCCTGGCAGGAAGGGCGCTTCGACCGCGAGATCGCGCCCGTCGAAGCACCCGTGCTCGACGATTCCGGCCAGCCCACGGGAGAAACCCGCGTGGTCGAGCGCGACGAGGGCCCTCGCGATACCACGCTGGAGGGACTGCAGAAACTGGAGCCGGTGCCCGGCCAGCCGATTCACACGGCCGGGACCAGCTCCCAGGTCTCCGACGGCGCGGCCGTGGTGATTCTCGCCAACCGCAAGGCGGTGGACGAGCTGGGTCTCACCCCGCGCGCCCGGATCATTGCCACCACCTTAGTCGGGGTCGATCCGGTGACCATGCTCAAGGGTCCGATCCCCGCATCGCGTAAGGTGCTGGATCAGGCGGGTCTGGGCGTGGACGACATTGACGTGTTCGAGGTCAACGAAGCATTTGCCTCGGTGGTGCTGGCCTGGCAGAAGGAGCTCAATCCGGATCCCGAGCGCGTGAACGCCAATGGCGGGGCCATTGCATTAGGCCATCCCACCGGCTCCACCGGGGCGCGCCTGATCACCACCGCGCTGCACGAGCTCGAGCGCAGCGGCGGTCGCTACGGGCTGATCGCCATGTGCTGCGGCGGCGGGCTGGGCACGGGAACCATCATCGAGCGGATCTGAAGCTCAAAGCGCGTTGCCGGTCACCCGGCCGGCCATGCGCTGGGCCGCCTGCTCCATGTGGGTCAGGTAGAAGCTCGACTTGTTGAGGTCGTAGGCCGTGAGGTTCACGCCGCGGATGAGAAACCGCTCGGTGGCGCCGTCCTCCGCGGTGTCCACGTCGATCACGTTGATGCAGCAGTTGTCCTGCTCGATGGACGTCTTCGCGCTCCACGGAATGCCGATGATGTGGTTGAAGAGCATGCGATTGACCGCGCCGTGGAGCACGAGCAGCAGGGTCTGCCAGGAGTGGTCGGCTACGATGGCATCGAAAGCGGGGGTGACCCGGGCGGCGAAGTCGACGAAGCGCTCCCCGCCGAGGAACTGCGCTTCCGGATGATCGGCGCCGGACCAGGGATTGGCGACCATTGCGAGCCACGCCTTCACGTCCGCCTGGGGCGCCAGACCGCGGGCGCCCTGGATTTCCTCCAACGCAGAAACGGTCTCCAGCTCCGGATGATCCCGGTACGCGAGGATGTGCTTTGCCGTCTCCACCGTGCGGGGCAGCCCGGAACACACCGCCCGGTCGAACTCCACGCTCGCAAGGACGGCCGCCTGCTTGCGTGCCTGTATCCTGCCGGTGGGTGTCAGGCCGACGGTGCGGACGTCGTCGGTGATGTTGCCGTCGTCGTCGAGGTAGGCCGCTTCCGCGTGGCGGAGCAGGTAGATTCGGCGGCGGTTCGGCTCCTCAAACATCGTCTTCCAGCGGCGGCAGATCGGCATAAACCGGATCGCGCCCGTCGGCCTTGGCCTTGAAGTACTCGGCCATCTCGCCGCCCTGGGTCACGGCGCCCATCCACAGCTGCTGGTAGGCCAGCGCGTCATGCACGCCGTGGTCGCGCGAGTAGTTGAGCAGGTGCTTGGTGCTGGTGACCGCCAGCGGAGATTTGCTGGCGATCTCCGCCGCGATGGCACCTACGGCTTCGAGCATCTGCTCGTGGGAATCGTAAACGGCGTTGACGAGCCCGCAGGAAAGCGCTTCGTCCGCATGCATCCGCCGGCCCGTGTAGGCGAGCTCCCGCATGAGGCCATCCGGGATGAGTCGGGGGAGCCGCTGCAGGGTGCCAACGTCTGCAGCCATGCCGATGTTGATCTCCTGTATGCAGAAAAAGGCGTCCGCCGTGCAGTAGCGGGCATCGCAGGCGGCCACCAGATCCACGCCGCCCCCAACGCAGCCGCCCTGAACGGCAGCCAGAACGGGCATGCGAACCGCCTCCAGACCGTTGAATACGTTCTGCATCCGGTCGATGTGGCGCCGTCCCGCTTCGCCGGCGCGTCCACGGTCCAGGTCCCGTCGGGCAGAGCCTGTGAAGACGGAGAGATCCATGCCGGCACTGAAATGCTTGCCGGTGGAGGAGAGAACGAGGGCGCGCACGTCGCCGCTGGCATCGAGTTTGCGCAGCGCGAGAGGCAGCTCTCTCCAGAAGGCCAGCGGCATGCGGTTGTACTCGTCCGGCTGGTTGAGCTCGATTCGGCCGACCCCGTTTTCGGCCGAGACGTTCATTCGAGTGTACGTCATGACAGTCTCGTTGCGGTTAACCAAGCATGTTACCGATTCTGCCCGCGGGCGGACACCGTCGGCTGTTGGAAGATGGCATTGCCAGCGCCCTGGAAGCCGCTGATAATCGGCCCCGTGTCGGGCAACAGATAAGGAGGTGATCAGTGTATCTATCTGCAACCTATGCAGAGGAGGGGCTGGTCTCCTGATCGGCTTCTCGAGAACGGGCCCCTCAACGGGGCCCGTTTTTTTTGGCCTGCCAGGTCGGGCGTATTTCCACGGCCGGACCTTTCTGGGAGACTCCGGCGATCTGCGGGAAATGTTTCCGGGGGAAAGATGCTGACATTCGCGGATCCGTTGCGTAGGGCCGTCCAGATCGCCGCCGAGGACACGGCGGTGATACACGATGGCGCGCGCTACAGCTACGCAGAGTTCAATCGCCGCTGTGGCCAGCTCGTTGCTGTTCTGCGCGAGCTCGGGATTCAGCGCGGCGACCGGGTGGCGATCCTGGCGGGCAACTGCAATCAGTATCTGGAAACCTACGTCGGGGTCCCCGCGGGCGGCATGGTTGTGGTGCCGCTGAATACCCGTCATGCCCAGCCGGAGCTCGAATACGCGCTCAAAGATTCCGGCGCCCGCGTGCTGCTGACCGACCGCGATCCGGGGGCGCTCGGCGGCATCGTCGACCATGTGATCAGCATCCCCGATGCTTACGAGTCGCATCTCGCCCATGCCGAGCCGGCCGGGCTCGGAGAGGGCGTGAGCGAGGCGGATCTGGCCGGTCTGTTTTACACCGGAGGCACGACGGGACTGTCCAAGGGGGTGATGCTCACCCATCGGAACCTCATCGCCAACACGTTCAGCTGGCTGGCCTGCTCGCCGCATTACTCCTCGGATCGCACCCTCATCATGGCGCCGCTGTTTCACGCGGCGGGGTCCAACGGCGTTCTCGGGGCAATCTGGAACGGGGGATGCCAGGTTACGCTGGGTGCCTTCGATCCGGCGTCGGCGCTGGATCTGATAGAAGCCCATGCCATCACGGAAACCCTCGGGGTGCCGACCATGCTGGCCGCCATCGCCGAGGAGCAGCATGCTCGTCCCCGCAAAACGGACTCCCTGAGGCTGATCGCCCACGGCGGTTCGCCCATCGCCACCGAGGTGATCCGGCGCACCATGAGCGCGTTCCCTACGGCGTCCATGATGGAAGTGTACGGCGCCACGGAGCTCTCTCCGCTGGCGACGGTGCTGGTGGGAGAGGATAAGCTGGTCGATGATCCCCGGGCGCGCTCGTGCGGGCAGGCCCTGATCGGCAACGAGATCCGCATTCTCAACCCCGATGGGCAGACGGTGGACACAGGGGAGGTCGGCGAGGTCGTCGTTCGCGGGCCCAACGTCATGGAAGGTTACTGGAACAAGGCCGAGCAGACGGCGGCGGTGCTCAAGGACGGCGGTTACTGGACGGGCGACCTCGGCTACATGGACGATCGGGGCTATCTCTTTCTGGTGGACCGCAGCAAGGACATGATCGTCTCAGGGGGCGAGAACGTTTACTGCACGGAGGTTGAAGAGATCCTCTACCAGCATCCGGCGGTGCTGGAGGCCGCCGCCTTCGGCGTGCCGGACGAGAAGTGGGGCGAAGCGGTGCACGCGGTGGTGGTGCCGCGCGATGAGTTCGCTGACTTGAACCCCTCCGAGATCATCGATTTCTGTCGTGAGCACATTGCCGGGTACAAGGTCCCCAAGGCCGTCGACATCCGCTCGGAGCCGCTGCCGAAATCAGGCCCTGGAAAGGTTTTGAAGCGCGAGCTCAGAGCCCCGTTCTGGGAAGGTCAGGACCGGGGCGTTCACTGACCGCAATCAGGCCTGCGGATCGCCGTTGCGCGTCACGCCCGCACCGGGCTGCCAGCTATCAGTTGCTTTTGGTGAGGGCGATGATCTCGAGGATCAGCACGAGGTTTGCCTCGGGGGGCACGATTCCTTCGACCCCCGCCTCTCCATAGCCGAGCACGGGCGGGACCAGGACGATCCGTTTGCCGCCCTCCTGCATCCCGATGACGGCGTCGTTCCAGGCCGGCATGACCTTGTCGGTGCCGACCACGAAAGTGACCGGTCTGCCCTCGCTGCGAGAGTTGAAAATTTCCGCGCCGCGTTGGCCATCCTCGTCGAGCCAGCTGACGAAGTGGATGGTGACCTCATCGCCGATCTCAGCGGTGGCACCGGAGCCGACGTTGAGATCCTTGTATTGGGCGCCCATCGCGGTCACCGAAAAGGCGTCAGCACCTGTGGCCTGCCCGCCAGCGCAGATCAGCAGAATCGCGAAACACGCCCGGAGCCAGGATCGGGCTTGGACGAGTAACCTGGGGTATAGGCATCCGAGCCCGGATCGGTTCACGGTGAGCATGACGAATCTCCCTCGCTCCAGGAAGAGCGGCAATATTGCCGATCGCCGAGCAGGGCATGACCGGCCTCGCTCGGATGGAAGCAGTCGCCACCGTTAACGTGTGTCGAGTTGAAGCGCACGTCGAAGACGTCCACATACTCCGTGTTGGGCAGCGTACCGTTGGACCGGTACTCGGCCAGCACGCCTTCCAGGATCGGGTTGTAGGTATCACGAATCAGGGCGTGAAACTCCTTGCGGCGTTTGCAGTTGGTGCCGTCGCGCGGGTAGACGTTGTCCGGATCGTTGCGCGACTGGGGGCTATCGCAGTCGTCGCTGGCGCCGGCCAACAGGTTCTGGCACGGCACGAACGGCCACGCGATGACCTGGCAGTAGAAATCGCTGCGCTTGGCGTCCCATAGCCAGTAGATGGCGGGCAGGCTCGAGACGAAGATCCGGGCATTGCCCGTTCTCGGGCTGGCGGCGAGCACGTCGAGGCCGGCGCGGTACTGATATTCGAACGTCGTCGGATCCGTCATGGCGGAGTTGTTGGCAACTTCCGCGCAGACGTCGTTGTTGCCGAGCAGCACGGTGATCTGACCCGCTAGCCCTGTGGGTGTCTGAGCTGCTGCGGAGACCGCAGCGCTCGCCTGGCTGGCAAAGTCCGCCATGACGGCCCCGCTGACGGCGTGGTTGAACAGCCCGTCGCGAGCAGCATTGTTCTCGTGGTAGTCGTCGGGCAGGTTCGCGTCGAAGCGTTCGTTGAGGCTGGTTACCGAGTCCGCACCGTCAAAGCCGGTAGACCAGACGGTCTGATGATTGGCCGAACCGATGGTGCCCTCGGCGGCCTCGCCCTCACCAATGGAGTCGCCGATGTTGAACTGGTTGGCGGGCACCTGAACGACCGGCGGCTCGAGAAGGCAGAGATCATCGCAGCCGTCGCCGATGTTCGTGTTGCCGTCGTCGCACTCCTCGTTGTTCTCCACGACGCCGTTACCGCAAACGGCGCCAACGATCGGGTCGCCGCACTCGACGCCGCACCACATCGTGTCTGTATCCTTGCCGGGACCAAGGCAACGCTCTAGCTCGCTTCCCTGCCCGCAGCAGTAGCGGCCGCTGGGCTTGCCGCCCGTTACCCCGTTGCAGTCGTCGGGGCAACCGAGGCAATCCTCGCCGGCATTGCAGACCCCGTCGTTGTTGCAGATCGGGGCCGGGCAGACACCGCAGTCGGATTCGCAGCTCGAGCAGGTCTCGCCGCCGTTGCAGTCTCCATCCCCGCAGACGCTGGCTGCCGAGCAGTCCTCGGGGCAGTCGATGACGGTCTCTTTGCCGGAGCACTTGGTGTCACCGCAGAACGGCGGTGCGCCAAGGGAGATGCCGGCAGCCGCGCAGAGAACGATAAAGAGCATCGATCTCGCGACGAGGATGGTTACCGATGACGCCGTAAACGGAGAGGAGTTCGAGTTCATGTTCAAGAAGCGCTGACTACTGCTCGCGGCAGACTCTAACATCCTGGGCCGCCACGTGTTGAGCACCCCATCAAGAAATGCGTGGACGGCCACGAACGGGACCAGGTCATGTCGTGGCCCGTTTTTCAGCTGAGCCGAAAGCCCGAGTAGCCGGCCCGCGCCGCTTCCTCGCAACGTTCGATGTAGTCCTGGGGGGACGGGTAGTAGAGCAGCTCGCGATGCTTGCCCGGGATGTTGGCGCCCATGTACCAGGAATCCGCTCTGGGAAAGAGCGTATCCGCCGCGATCGCGGCCAGGTGAGCCGACCATGCGTCCGCCGCTTCGTCAGTGGCTTCGATGCGTGACAGGCCGTTGGAGCGCATGTGGTCGAGGCAGGCGACGACCCAGTCCCCCTGGATCTCGGCGCACGTCGGTCCGTTACAGAAGGCCGTCGGGCTCTGCGGGCCGTACAGCATCAGCAGGTTGGGCATGTGCGGAATGGCATATCCCAGGTGGGTTCTCATGCCGCTCGCCCACACGTCGTCCAAACGGGCGCCGCCCCTGCCGGTCAGGTCGATCTGGGTATAGCAGCCGGTGCTGGTATCGAAACCGGTGGCCAAAACCAGAACGTCCAAGGGGTAGGCGCTTGCCGTTGTCGCGACGCCCTCCGGGGTGATGCGCTCAATGGACGTCTCGCGCACGTCCACCAGCTCGACGTTGTCCTGATTGAAGAGGTCGTAGAAGTTCTGCTCTAACGACGGACGCTTGGTGCCGAAGGGATGGACGGGTTCCATCGGCGCCAGCTTCTCCTTTAGCCAGGGATCCCTGATCCGCGCCCGGGTCTTGTCCCGCCAGAAGTCGTAAGCGAGCCGGTTCGAGGTCTCGTCCCGGAGTATGTCGCTGAACGTGCCGAACCAGAACTGAAAGCCGCCTTTCTGCCAGGCGGCTTCGAAGATGGCGTTCCGCACCTCGCTCGAAACGTCTTTCGCGCCGCGCTCGTCTGCGACGATGTCGAACATGGTGGAGCTGGCCACGGCCCGCTGCCGGAATCGGGCCGGGTAGGCGGCTTTCAGCATGTCCTGGGTTTCGGCATCCAGCTGTCGCTGCTGCATGGGCAGGGCGATCATCGGCGTGCGCTGGAAGATGGTCAGTTGGGACGCAACCGCGGCGGCTTCCTGGGCGACCTGGACGCCGCTCGCGCCCGTGCCGATGATGCCGACTCTCTTACCCGCGAGGTCGAGACCGCCCTCGGGCCAGTGGGCGGTGTGGTGGCAGGGTCCCGCGAAGGTTTCAAGTCCTAGAAAGTCCGGAACGTAAGGCTTCGCCGCGAAGCCGATGCAGGTGATCAGGAAACGTGCGCGGGTCTCGGCGCCGTCATCGGTGGTCACGACCCACTCGTCATGCTCAGCGTCGAAGCGGGCGGCAGTCACCCAGGTGTTGTAGCGGATGTCCCGGGACAGATCGAGCTTCGCATCCACGTGCTCAAAGTAGCGGCGCAGCTCCGCCCAGCCCGGAAAGCGTTCGGTCCAGTTCCAGTCCTCCCATACCTCGCGTATGGAGAACTCGTAATTGGGCACGTGGGAATCCACCCGGGCGCCGGGGTAGCAGTTCCATCGCCAGATGCCGCCGAGACCGCTGGCGGCTTCGTAGATCTTTACGCTGAAACCCTGCTCTCGGAGCCGGTAGAGCTGGTAGACGCCGCTGAATCCGGCGCCGATGATGAGGACGTCGAGCCGGGTTGCCGGTTCGGCCTGGCTCGTTCGCTGGGCGGCCACGGGGCGCTTCTCCCTCTCTGCGGATCCCACCCAGTCTAAGACGTTGGCGCCGGCCGGGTCCAACTTGTCCGTGGATGTGAGGACCTCTAAAGTCCGGCAAGCAGTGCAACCATCGAAAGGATGCTGATATGACGGGTTCCAGCGGAGGAGTCGACGAAGCGGCCTGGGACGAGCTTGGGTCGGGCGTGCGCGGTGCCCTGCTTCGCGAGGGGGATGCGGGCTACGACGAGGCGCGCAGCGTCTGGAACGGCATGATGGATCGGCATCCGGCCGCCGTTCTGCAGTGCCTTGGGGTCAGCGACGTCATGGCCGGCGTGAACTTTGCCCGAAACCATGGCCTGCCGCTGGCAGTGAAAGGCGGTGGTCACAACGTTGCCGGTAAAGGCGTCTGCGACGATGGTCTGACCCTGGACATGTCGCTCATGCGCTCGGTGCGAGTGGATCCCGGGACGCTCCGCGCCCGCGCCGAGGCGGGCGCGCTGTGGCGCGACTTCGATCACGAGGCGCAGACGTTCGGCCTCACCACCACGGGCGGCGTGGTGTCCAGCACGGGCGTCGCCGGTCTGACCTTAGGTGGCGGCATCGGTTACCTGACGCGAACCCATGGGCTGGCCTGCGACAACCTGCTCGCCGCGGACGTCGTCACGGCCGACGGCAGGCTCGTCCAGGCGAGCGAGAACGAGAATCCGGACCTGCTGTGGGCGCTGCGCGGGGGCGGGGGCAACTTCGGCGTGGTCACCTCGCTGGAGTTTCAGCTGCACGAGGTAGGTCCCGATGTCGCGGCGGCCATCGTCTTCTACCCGTTAGCCGCTGGTGCGGACGTCCTGCACGCGTATCGGGAGTATGCCGAAGGGGCGCCGGATGCGGTCGCCTGCTACGCCATGGTGGTCAGAGGTCCCGCCGATCTTCCCTCGGAATATGCAGGGCAGCCCGTGTTGGCGATCATCGCGTGCTACTCCGGAGCGGTGGCCGAAGGCCTTCGCGCGCTGGACCCGGTCGGGTCATTCGCCACGCCCATTGCCGCCACGATCGAAGGGACGCCCTATAGAGCCATGCAGCAGATGTTCGATCCCGGCAGCCCCCACGGCGTGCGCTATTACTGGAAGTCCCAGTATCTCTCGGGGTTGCCTGATGAGTTCCTCGAGACGGTGGTGCGTTTCGCTCGGGAGATGCCCGGCGCTTACACGGCCATCGGCATCGAACCCCTCGGCGGGGCAATGGAGCGCGTGGACCCGGCGGGCACCGCCTACCCCCATCGCCGGTTCCCATTCAATCTGGGGATCTGGTCGGGCTGGGATGAGCCGTCAGAGGATTCTGGCGTCATCAGCTGGACCAGAGAGTTCTTCGAGGCGGTGGTGCCTTTCGGTGCGGGCGCCTACGTCAACTACCTCAGCGATGATGAAGGTGGAAGGGTCGATGAGGCGTACGGGGACAACTACGCGCGCCTGCGCCAGGTGAAGGCGCAATGGGACCCCGGCAACCTGTTCCGGGTCAACCAGAACATCGCGCCCCGGGGCTGATCAGCTCGAGTCGGCGGCAGGATTTTCGTCCAGGCCCCGGTCTAAGGACCTGGCCTGGTCGCGGACGGCGGCCATCAATCCTGCGTCGCGCTCTGGGCTGCCTCGCGCGCCGCAGACCGCTCCTCGGCCCGATGCCAAAGCACGCCCGCTTCCTCGCCCAGATCGTTTCCGAGAATCTGCTCCAGCACCTCGGAGTATTCCGCTTCGTCCTCGATCTTGCGCTTCTCCAGGCGACCGTCTTCCACGTGAAACCAGGTCGTGTCCCTCAAGGCATCGAACCCATTCTCCCGCCGCCGGCTCGCCAACGCGAACGCCACGAACGGGGAGGCTGGATCGGTCTGGAGGAAGCGGCACATGCTTTCGAAGTGGGCCAGCTCACGGTTTTCTTTTGTGAAGTCGAAGGTGCGGGCGAGCCCGTGGGCGTGATTGTGAAAGCGCCACCAGTCCGAATCCAGCCGCTCCAGGCCGAACTCGAGAGCGCCCTCCTTCCACTGGCGCGGTTCTAAAGGAAAGGGTTCCAGCGGGCCGTCCGCCAGACCCACGTCCACTACCCAGGTGCGGTCCAGCTCGACGAGGCCGACCAGGTGATTTCCTTCCACGACGCTGCCCTGCTCGTCGCGATGCACGGCTCCGCTGACGCGCTGAGTCTGAAAGCCGATCTGGGCTAGCGCTCGTGTCAGCAGACCGTTCATCTCGTAGCACCAGCCGCCGCGGCGGCGCGCCACGAGCTTCGTGAAGATGTCTTTCTCGTCGAGCGTGTTTTCGCGGCCCAGCTGAATTTCCAGATTCTCGTAGGGAATGGCAGTGATGTGCGCACGATGAAGGGCCGTAAGCGTCGCGAGGTCGGCATTCAGCGGGCCTGAGTGGCCGATCCGGTCGAGATAGTCGTCTAGCATGTCTTTCGATGGGAGCGCCGATGGGACAGTCAAGCTAGCATGCGGACCCGGTTGGAACCAGTTCCGCTCAAAGGGGCGCCGCAGCCGAACGGGTGCCCTGACCGCCGGCGCTGCAATCCGGAGGGCGATTGTACTAGTATCGAGCCGTCGCCGAGGGGAGATGGAAATAGTGTCGCAAGCCACGCCGGTCAACCTGACGGCCCGTTACCCGGAACTCGATAACGGGCCGGTCCGAGCGGACGTCTACTGGCAGCCCGAGATCTTCGATCAGGAAATAGAGCGTATCTTCAGGCCGACCTGGCACTGCGTCGGCAGAGAGGAGCAGATCACCGCGACGGGGGAGTTCTTCGTCAAGGAACTGCCGACGTTCGAGTTTTCGGTCATCGTTGCCCGAGGCGACGACGGCGCCGTCCGGGCGTTTCTCAATGCCTGTCCCCACCGGGGCAACCAGGTGGAGCTGACGGCGTGCGGTCGCCGCAGCGCGTTCACCTGCAAGTTTCACGCGTGGAGCTACGACCTGAAAGGCCGGCTCAAGTCCGTCCCCGACGAGGCGGGCTTTCCCGGTCTGGACAAGGCGGCCATCGGGCTGACCGAGTTTCCCTGCGAGACCTGGCAGGGCTTCGTCTTCGTCAATCTCAACGAGAATCCGCCCGTGAGCCTCATCGACTATCTGGGCGAGCAGGGCGCCGATCTCGAGGGTTATCCGTTTGACCAGGGCACGGCACGCTTTCAGTTCGCGGGCGAGGTGGAGACCAACTGGAAGTTTCTGGTGGATTCGTTCTGCGAAACCTACCACGTCCCGTTTCTGCACCGGCGAACCATCCACAGCACCATGGCGGGGCCGGACAACCCCCACGGCCGCGTCGTGGACGTGCGCCTGAAGGGCGATCACCGGACCACCTCGGTATGGGGCAATCGGGCTTACGAACCCAAAACCGTGCAGGCCATGGCCTTGACCCATACCCCGGGGGTGTCGATCACCAGCGCCGGGGCCGACACCGTGCAGCTGCCCAGAGGTCTCAACCAGACGCGCTCGCCGAACTGGTCCATCGACGTCACCGTCTTTTTTCCAGGGTTCGTCTGCGTCATCGGCGCCGGCATGTACTTCACTCACCAGATGTGGCCTCTGGCCGCCAACCGGACCCGCTGGGAGATGACCGGGTATCTGCGTCCCGCCGCCAACGCGGCGGAGCGATTCGGCCAGGAACACGCCATGGTGGAGCTTCGCGACGCGGTGCTGGAGGATGCCAACACCCTTGAACGAATGCAGCGCAACGTGGCGACGGGGCTCATCAGGGCCTTCCACTTTCACGATCACGAGCTGTCGCTGCGATATCAGCACCACACCGTCTGTCGGCACCTGGGAATCGATCCGTGACCGACATGACCCAGCGTCTCCCGGACGGCTTTGGCGCTCTCGAGTCCTACTGCGAGAAGTGGTGCCTGCCCGACTCCGGCTCCCGGAATCGGGCGCGAATCGACGCCCCGATGGATGAACTTCAGGACTTCTATCAGGGCATGCTTCCCCTCGCCGGCCGCGCGCTGGATCACCTCAGCGGTTTCCAGCTTGGGGAGCTCGAAGCTCGTGAAGCCGACCTGTTGAAGCTCCTCCTGTCTCTTGCCGAGGTGGGCCCGGCGGTGGAGTGGTTCGGTCAACCCCGCGTGATCGACGGGTATCCGGAAGACAAATTTCCCCTCGTTCTGGCACTCGATGATCTTGCGGCCCAACGGTAGTCGGCAAGAATGCGGGCGGCTGGTGCCCGCTTATCGTCGACCAGGTCATGTGCTGCTCGCCTGCCTGTTGTTGGCGCTTGGATTTTCGGTTGAAGCTGAAATCGCTTCCCCCGATGCCGCGCGACGCGGCGAGGCGCTCTACGGCGAGCACTGCGCGAGCTGCCATCTGCTGTCCCTGCGGGGTTCGGCTCACGGCGCCGCGCTGCGGGGGCCGGGTTTCCGGGATCGCTGGCAGGGCACGTCCACCTCGGAGCTGCTGCGCTACAACCAGGCCAACATGCCGCCGGGCGAATCCGCATCGCTGCGTGACGAAGAGCACGTGGCCATCGTTACGTATCTGCTGGAAGCGAACGATTGGCTGGACGCGACGTCGCCCTTCGACTTCTCGACGCCGCGCCGGATAGGCGGCGGCGCGGACCCCGAGCCGGATTCGGGCGAGGCGCTCGACTCGTGGGGCGAGGCCTCCAGCATCGACGCCATCGCCCGCAGCCGGTCTGCTTTCGTCAACCGGA
>DATCZA010000070.1:0-83917 GCA_036526135.1 Pseudomonadales bacterium
TCAACCTACTGGGAGCGCAGAAGATCATCGAGGCGATCTAACGAGATCGTTTGCCTTGAGAAAATCGAACGCAATCTCGCGAATCTAGCGCTGCGCCAGCCGTGGAAGTGGATACGCGCCAGTGTCCGAACCGAAATCCACGAGTTCTCACACGGCCACGGCCGGTAGCGGTCTATTGCGCGGCACAATAGCGACGTCGGCTTCGCGCTCCAAAGCAGACGTTCCGGACCCTGGGCGGTGATGCCTGCTTACGACCCTAAACCACTTTTGACCTAGCCGTCCATGCGTGACCGCCCACTACGTAATGCTCGTGGGCGATCACATGCATATCGAGCTAGTCGTGGGTACGGTACCGTTCTTGCTCGGGAGTGCCGACGCGATCTTCGTCCACGCTTCACCTATGTCTATGCCGTCCTTCTCCAAAACGCTGTCTACATACTCCGAAAACTCGGAATCAAAGTAATCGCGTCCAGCGTTATCCCAGTATGCTCTTCCAAACTCCCCAGACAGGTACCAATGTGCGTAGTTGTCGACCTCCGACCTCCAATCGTCCTGCGAGAAAAGGCCCTCCTTTGACAGTTCGTAGTTTCGGTAGACGAGATTCATCGCTGTATAGAGATACGAGTCCAACACCACATAGTCAGACAGATCAAGCTTCTCGGGGCATTCGATCGATTTTGCAATGGCGTCCTTAGGCACCTGATCCATCAAGGATTGCCAAAGTTCGTTTTCGATGGCGTTACCTTCGTTGATCAACTCTACGCGTGCCAACTCTGAATTCTGGTTCAGCTCCAGCACGACCAGAAGGAGGCCCAGGAACACCGCGACATTTGTTCCAAGTGCTAACCAGTTTTCCCAGCTCATCTGATACCTACCACTACACGCACGTCTTCAGGGTACCGTGGCTACGGCAAGCCCGCTGACCAGCTCGATCTGCGTAGCTTACAACGGAATCGGCAAGAGGCTGCTGTTGGCCGACAGGGCACGAGGTCGAACCCGGGTGCTGACCGCGCTCACTCGTAGCTGCCGCTTTCGGTGAAGTCGGAATACCAGCGCCCGCGCTCCAAAGCCGCCATTCGCTTGCGCCGTTCCTGAAGTACGATAGTCGTGAGCAATCCGAAAAGCGGGAGAAGATGGTGGAAAGACTCAATCATTGGTTGGCGTTAATCGGCAACCTTGGGGTAATCGCTGGGATCGTTTTCCTGGCTTACGAAATACAGGCGAATACTAACGCCGTGAGATCGGCCACCTATCAGGCGTTCAATGACAGTAGTTTCTCCTGGGCCGACTCTGCAATCGAAAACGCTGCGATTATGGCGAAGGCGGCCGCGAACGGCAGTTTGGCTGAGTTGTCCCCGAAAGAGCGAATCATATGGGACCGCTTTATGTTCAAGACATTCACCGTTATGGAATCTAATTATCTGCATCATCGCGCAGGCTCCATGGATGATGATGTCTTTGAGTCGAAGATCAGTGGATCTATCGGAGCCATATTGAATGAGCCTTTGTGGATTGAATCTTGGAACCGCGCAGGGTTCCTGCTTCCGGAATTCAAGGAGTATATGAACTCGCGCCTCAGAGCTACCAAAATTAGCGGCAGTTAAGGCGGTCGTGTCGCACATCTTGCCGGCGTTACTGCAGACCCCGGCGTAGGCACTTCCCTCCTTGCCGATAGCGGAAGTTAGCGGGCACGAACCAAAACGTCCGCGTCCCGCTCTAAAGCGGACAATCCGAGGCGGGGATGCTGAGGTTCGCTCGCGTCCCCACCGTTCCTACCAGCGGGACGGCGCCCAAGCTCGGGAACACACTTCAAAGCCCGCGCAACAGGCCGGCGGTGTCGAAGTCCGCGGCAAGATCGACCATCTGATCGATGAGTACCTGGCGCATGTCGGCGCCGTAGGAGGCGGCTTCCCGCTCCAGGATGCTAAGGTCTGTGGCGCCGAAGGCATTGGTGTGTATCAGCAGGTTGATGAGGCTGCCGGTGGCCAGGTCCTCGTGGAGCCCATCCATGTCGTAGCCCGCGACGCCGCAGCGCGCCAGCCCATTGAGATAGCCCGCCAGGATCTCGGGTTGCAGACTGCGCCGGGTCTGGGAGGACAGCGTCGCGCCCATCACCCGCGCCAGATCCCAGGGCCCGGGCGCAACGTAGGGGAACTGCCAATCGAAGACGGCCAGTCGACCGGCGCCTTCAGCGGTGGGAAAGAATATCTGCTTGAAGTGATAGTCCCCGTGCACGAGGGCGAATGGGCGGGTTGCCAGATAGGCGAGCAGAGCCTCCCACTTGTCCAGAGCGAGGCGCACGGTGGCAATGAAATCGTCGGTCAGGGCGGGGCCGAGCTTGGCGATGGCCCGCTCGAGGTTGACCGGCGTGTCTGCGCGCCAGTTGTTCCAGTAGACCGCCTCGTCGAGCTGAATTGCCCAATCGAAGCGGCGCGCCTCGGAGCTGTTCCACCACCTGGCGTGGAAGGACGGCAGCAGCGCGATCGCATCGCGCGCCTGAGCTTCGGAGATACCCCAGGACGGGCAGATACCGTCTGACAGATCCTCCAGCAGGAGGACGAACTGGTAGTTCTCCGGGTCAAATGACCCGTAATAGCACTCTGGAACCGGCAGGCCCACATCTTCGACCTGGTTGTAGAACGCCACCTCGCGGCGGTACAGGTCCATGGATTTCACGATGTCGAGCGTGTCCGCATTGCGGGTGTTGACCTTGCCGAACATTCTGTCCGGCAGCCGGGTATCTCCGTTGTACTCCAACGTCAGCAGAATGGTGTCCGCCGTCTGCCCGGGAGTCTCGTGATAGACAGCCCGCACATCCTTCACGTACGCATTACTCTCCGCTAGCCGGGCGGCCAGGGCGCTCTGCAACCAGTCGACCGTGAAATCTTGTGGCTTGGCAGGTATCACCAATCATCCCCCCTCTGATCACCGATGAAGCGCGCGCAAGAGTAGCATCGGTGCCGTGAGACGCGAAAGCTGGAACAACGATTGGACCATTCGGGCCGACTAATGCACAGCTCCTATATTCCAGCATGCACCATCCCTCCGGTTGCGAACCGATTACCAATTGGGGGCTGAATGGCAGGATGTTGAAGTCCGCTCCCTTCCGATAGCGGATGTCGGGGAACGCGGATCCATTATTGTTCCCCCATTCGACCGAGACGCCCATATTGCTGGTTCCAGGCGCGATGCTGCATGAATCCCGCGGCATTCTGGGTCAAGAGTTTACGCCGGACTTTGCGCTGAAACACTGCACACCGTACGCATGGACGGTCCGAACTCGATTCATTGCTAAAGGGAAAACACATCTTACCCATTGGAGCGGTGATTACACCGAAAGGCGCCTCGAAGAGCTTCGCCAGAACCGAGTATCCAATTCTGGGGCCGTCGGCACTGCACGGTTCATGGGCCGTATAGTGGGCTGGAATCTCGACGAAATGTGGCGTGAAGAAGCGTAATACTTTGCGCTCCTGGCATCGTCTCCAGGGCGCAAATGTAGGACTGAAGATATCTTGGCGGCCCTTGCTAACGCGGCACCTTAATTCAAGTGAATCTACGACGCTCCAATGTGTCGCCTAATCGCCGATAGCGATTCATTGCACTGCACAATGGCCACGTCCGCTTCCCGCCCGATAGCAGACGTTCCGCGGTATGGCCGGTGATGGCCGCTTCCGATCCGGAGCGGACAGAGTTGTGCTCCGGATTGGTGGCGCGTAGACGTTAGATCGCTGTTCAGACCGGCTTCTTAACCGCCAATCTGGAGGGAACGCAGGCGGCCCTAACGGTTTCGTCCTGCCTCGTCGCAATAATCCTATGGTACGTTACGGTTGGCGCATCGAGTTCATGAAGGAGAACTGTTCTGGAACGCATGATTGAACTTTCCAATGGCCACAGCGTCTGGTCAAAGACCGTGGGAGATGGGTCGGGTTTGCCATTACTCTTGCTGCATGGAGGTCCCGGTGCAGGGCACGACTATCTCGAGCCGCTCGAGGTGCTGAGCTCGGAACGCCCCGTGATCTTTTATGACCAGTTGGGTTGCGGTAAATCTGACAAGCCGTCCAGCAAAGCTTTGTGGACCATTGAACGCTTCGCAGACGAAGTGCAGGAGGTGCGCGAAGCGCTGGGTCTCGACCGGTGCCATATCCTTGGCCAAAGCTGGGGCGGATGGCTGGGCATCGAGTACGTATTGCGTCAGCCGGAAGGACTGGCGAGTTTCGTAGCCGCCTCAACCTCGGCCTCTGTTCGCGAGTTTTCTGCTAACTGCGACCGCCTGATAGCGCAGATGCCGGAAAAACATCGCGATGCGCTGCATCACTATGGCGCCCGCGGCGAGATCGAACACGAAGATTACGTGGCAGCTGAAGAATTCTTCTATTCTGAGCATCTGTGCCGGCTAGAAAAGTGGCCGGATTGTCTTGGACGTACTATTGAAAACCTCGATGGCAACGACGTCTATTACACGATGAACGGCCCAAATGAGTTCGCCACGATTGGCAACCTGCGCTACTGGGACCGCACCGCCGACCTCGACCAGATCAAAGTGCCCGTGCTGATTACCTGTGGGCGCTACGATGAGCTGGGCCCGACGTGTGCAGCAACCCTGCAGGACGGTATTGAGAACGCCCAGACCGTAATATTTGAAGAAAGTGCCCACGTAGCCCATATCGAGGAAGCGGAGGCGTATGCCAGATGCTTATCGGAATTCCTGAAGGCGCATGACTCATAGAAATCAGCATACGCTTGCTGCGCATATCACCGGCGCTGAATGGCTGGCCTAGAATGATCGTGCAATCGAATTCAATGACTCGCCGGGCTGCCAGCGGTCCCACATCTGCACCTTCCGCCCTTCACTGTAATAGCGCCCGCGTCTTCCCTTCAACTGCAACACTCCTTTTCCCTAACAGGAGACTAGGCTGTTGCGTTGACCAGTTTAATCCGCAGTCTAAATCGGACTTATTTCACCTCGTTTCAGGCCATCTTTCGTCCCAGACTATGTAGAATCTCTACCAACTGATCCGGAGCTCCAGCTCACATGCAGGTACCGTTCCCTCACCACTCGGTGCGCCTTAGGTTCGCGCTGCTCGCCACGTTGCTTGCAACGGGCTGCGGCGGTGACACGGATGCACCGTCGTTCGACGGGGACGTGCGCGTTGGTATTCTCCACTCCCGAACCGGGACACTCGCTCTTTCGGAAAACACGGTCGCGGAGGCAGAGCTCCTCGCCATTCGAGAGATCAACGAGATGGGAGGAATCCAGGTCGGAAACGCCCGGCTGAGGATCGTTCCGGTCGAGGAAGACGGGCAGTCTGACCCATCTGTCTTCGCGACGCGCCTGTCCCGGATGATCGATCAGGACGGGGTCAAGGTCGTGTTCGGCGGATGGACGTCGGCGAGCCGAAAGGCCATGGTCCCGGTTCTCGAGGCTCGCGACCACTTGCTCTTCTATCCGATCCAGTACGAGGGGGAGGAGTGCTCCGCCAACGTCCTGTATGCCGGCGCGACTCCCAACCAGCAGGCGGGCCCCGCGATCGCATGGCTGCTCGAGAACCGGGGGCGGCGTTTCGTCCTGGCGGGTTCCGACTATGTCTATCCTCGCACCGCCAACGCGATCATCCGCCGGCAGATCGCTGCCCTCGGGGGAGAGATTACCGGGGAGTTCTACATCGATCTCGGTGAGATGAGTCTCGAACCGCTCGTACGGAATATCGAGGCGAGCCTCCCCAGCGGCGGCGTTATCGTGAACACGATCAACGGAGACTCCAACGTTGCCTTCTTTGAGAGCCTGCAACGAGCGGGGATCACGGGTGACGCGGGTTACTCCGTGATGAGTTTCTCACTAGCGGAGGAAGAGATTGCGGCGATGGGCGCCCAGGCGATGGTAGAGACTCTTGCCGCGTGGAGTTTCTTCCAGAGCCTGGAGACGCCGGGGTCGATCGAATTCACCCGGCGGTTTCGTGATGCGTACGGAGCACATCGGGTGACGAGCGACCCGGCAGCCACCGGGTACAGCATGGTCCATCTGTGGGCCGCGGCGGTCGAGAAGGCGGGCTCGGTGGAGCCGGAGGCGGTGCGAGACGCGCTTCCTGGCGTCACAATCGCGTCGCCGCTTGGTGAGTTGGCCGTCCTGAGCAACCACCACGTCCGGAAGGCCACACTGATCGGTGAGGTCCAGCCCGACGGCCAGTTCAAGATCCTGCATGCCGAAGAACCGATTATCCCCACAGCGTGGTCGCCGTGGCTTCCCGAGAACGAGGGGTTTGTGTGTGACTTCAGCCAGGAGCGGCCCGATGCGAGCCGGTTCCGCTCGGGCGAATCCGGAGACGACCCATGAGCCCGACGCAGCGGATCAGCACTCTCCTGACGGTGCTGCTGCTTCTCTTGCTGGTTGGTTGGCGAGGGCTCGCGGCCGTGTACCAGGCATCGGGGGCCGTGACGTATGAACATAACCCGGGCGAACTCACCGAGTCGTTGAGCCCCCAGATTCCGATCGCTGAGGCGACGGCGGGTCAGCACGTGATTTTTATGGGCATGCACATAGAGAGGATCTACGAACTCTCCCTGCAGTCGCGGACGTTCACGGCGGATGGCTATGTCTGGATCGAATGGTCGAGGCGTACGCAACAGTTCATGGAGGCCCAGGGACTGCGGGCGTCGGAGCTCATTCATCTGGTCAACCGGATTGAACGGTGGGACTCGAGTTTCGAGCCGGAAACGGAGGAGCCCGCGATACTCTCGGCGGGGCGCCGGTATCAGCGATTCCACTTCTCAAGTCGTTTCCACGACGATCAGATAAACTTTGAGCGCGATCCCTTCGATGTCCTGATCCTTCCCATCATGGTCGAGATCGCGCCAGATGTTCTGTCCGACAAGTACGCCCAGGCCCTGCTCTACCCCCACCAACAGCAGGACGGGTTGCTCGGTGAGTCGGGCAGCCTGAGTGGCTACCGGCTACAGGGTGCTTCACTGCAGGCGCTGCTGCACCGCTATCCGTCGCGCTTTGGGTCTTGGTATCAACCCACGAAAAGCTTGGTCCGGCTGGAAATCCAATACCGGGCTGACTACTGGAGCGCCTTTGTGCGCTGGGTCCTGCCTATCCTGGTGGTCATGTCCATCGTAATCTTGACGCCGACGGTCGTCGGGTCCCACTCTGATATCCGGCTGGCCGTGCCGACGACCGCCCTGCTGGCATTGGTCTTCATGCACCAGGCGTATCGGTCCGGCCTTCCCCCGCTCCCGTACCTGACGCTGTTGGACGCCATGTTCAGCTGGGGATACCTGACTTGTGTCGGGCTGTTCGCTCTGTTCACGTGGGGCACCAACGTGTACGCCAGTGCTCCTGAGCACAAAAAACTGGCCGCTGCGACTCAGATCGATCGCGTCGACGTGGTCTTCCAGGTGCTGTCGTTAGGCACTTTCGTGGTCCTAATACTGGTGCTGTGGTTGAGCACCGGCTCGTGATGGGATCAAGTGAATAGGGACCATACCGGCCGGATCGCTCGAACGGAGGTGGTAGGCTCCGGGCACGCGCGGTCTTCGTAGTTCCGTCCTGGCTGATCAGGGATCTTGACTGGGTCCGGTGCGAATGAGCGAGGCCGGTCCTGATGTCTCGTGAACGTTCGTCAAATCAGGAATCGGCCTTTGCTACGCCGGGTCTGAGGTCTGCGAGAGCCGCATTGACCTGCGCCCGATACTCCGGGAAATTCAGATCCATAACGCTCTTCTGGATTCTGTCCCACTCAGGCAGGAGTCCTGGATTCCTCTGAAGGATATCTGCCAGATACCTCCAGTAAGCCTCGTCGTCATAGAAAGTGCCTGAGTGGCGGCTGAATTGATCAGATACGGCTGAAGAGATGAATAGTTCGTCTGCAAAAAATCCCAGCTGGACTCGTTCTCGTTCCGAGAGACTCTCTCCGCTGTTTGCCTTGGCCAGCGCAGCAGCATCGGTATTCTGGACGATCGTGTTTCTCCAAATCTCGTGTCCCTTGCTGCGGCCTTCGGCTATGGAGCTTCTTTGGTATTGACGTACTTGAACACTCATCAATCCCAACCGTTGCCTTCGCTAGGTTGGACCTGCCGCTGAAAGAGCAGTCAGGTCGGTCCACATCATCTCGTAGTACTCGCCGCCGCCGTCGGGAAACAGGGTCTGAAACCTTGCGATGCTCTCACCTAGCGGCTGGGCCTCAGCCGCTGCCCCACGCTCGAGGCTTGCCCGTGCCTCCTCGGCTTTGCCGAGCTGCAGCTGCGCGCCGGCGAGCAGATAGAGAAGGATTGGGTGCACGGTCTGGTACAAGCGGGTGGCGGTCAGCAGGGATGCTTCCGCTTCCGTGAAGTTTCCGTGATGAATCAACGCTTCCCCATGCAACCAGTAGAACCAGGGTAGCTGGGGGGCGTTCGGCGCGAGCCGCATGGCCTTATCGAAGTAGGGGAGCGATTCTCGCGAACGTCCGTTGTGCGTGAGGATGTCCGCATAGTAGGCCAGCCCCTCGGCATAGCTCGGGCTGATCTTCGGAACCCGCTCGGCATAGGAGAGCGCGTCCGCCGCCTGGCCCGTCGTCAGCAGAGTGAAGGCAAGGTAGGCGTTGACCTTGGGATCGTCCGGGTCGAGCTGTGCGGCCAGACGTGCCTCAGCCACGGCTTCTGCGGCAATCTCGGGGTCGTTGTAATACATGGCGTTCAGGGCCAGGGCTCGCCCTAGAACCGCATGGGCCAGGGCATACTCCGGGTCGAGCTTCACCGCCTGCCGAGCATACTCCACGCCGTTCTCGGCACCGGTGATCTCGTGGCTGAAGGCCATTTCGGATTGCGAGACCAACGCCCAGGCCGTGAGGTCGTCGGTGCGGGAGTGGGCAATTGCGGAGAACTCCTCTTTGAACACGGCATCGCCCACCGCTGCTGCGACGCCCAGAGTGACCTCGTCCTGGATCTCGAAGAAATCGCCCAAGGGCCTGTCGTACTTGTCGGCCCACATGTGTGCGCCGGAGCCGGCGTCAATGACCTGTACGGTTACGCGGACGCGTCCGCCCATCGGACGGATGCTGCCCTCGATCACGTAGTCCGCTCCGAGGTCGCGGCCGACGTCTCTAATATCCGGATTCCGGCCCTTGTACTTGAAAGTGGAGTTTCGCGCGATCACTTCGACGCCCGGCGACTGCGCGAGGAGGGTAATGATGTCCTCGGTCAGGCCATCGGCGAGATGCTGGTTGCTCTCTTCATCGGACATGTTCGCGAATGGCAGCACGGCCAGAACAGGGTTGGAAGCCCGGACCTGCAGCACCGGATCGGAGTCGCCGCCACCTTCAAATACCTCTTTGGAGAAGTACACGTAAGCACCCAGCGAGATCAGGAGAGCAAGGCCAATGGTCAGGAGAGGCACGATGGGATTCGACGGCCGGGTCGCCCGCGTCCGGTCCAGCAGCCAGGTTGCGATCAGTGTCAGCGGAAGGCCCGCGAGCACCAGGATCAAAAACGCTCTCATGATCCACGCGGGGGACTCGAACGCCTCGAGGACGATGTCAGCGGCCTGAATGGACAGCCAGCCAACCACCACGTAGATGGTGGCGATCCGGAACAGACGATGGCGCCGGAACCCGGCGACCTTTCCCTGGGTTTGTTCGTTCATGTGCTCCATGATTTTAGCACTGAGGCTGGCGTCAGCTGCGGGCCTCAAGGATCGAATTGACGGCGTCGACAAACCAATCGGAGAATCCTTCCGACGACGCCTTCGACCACCAGCTCTGAAAGTCCGGTGAGGCGGAGAACGTGCCGACCTGTTTTCTCAACAGGTCATCTATTCCCATCGCTTCCCAGTTTAGATTCCGACGCTGAAATTCGATGTTTTCCAGTCGCAGGAAGTATGCCGACAGGAAAAGCTGTGCGCTGGCAAATTCCGATGGATCCAGAGGTCGTGCGCTCACGAGCTTTTCGTAGATGGCCGACAAACGCTCGTCCTTGGCTGTTTGCAGGAACACCTGAACCCAACCATCGGCGTTCTGGCTTATGATCTGAGACTCCAGATCACTCACGCTCTGTTGATGCATCCGCGCGCTGAGCCGGGTTTGATAAGCGAGGTAAATCAGCGTGATCAGAACGGCTATTCCGCCGACGAACTCCCCGACGGCACCCAACGTGGCGATATCCATGATCTAGGACTTCCCGTAAAGCGACGCGGTCTGACTCACCTGCATCGTTCTTCTCCACTCCCGCTCCTTGCCAATCTACGAGAAAAGAGTCTTGTAGAGAAGGCGCATCGGGCGGAGATGCTCGCTTCATGACCGGCTCGGGCCCTCCGCGGAGCTCTCCGGGGGCTTGGCAGGGCGTGTCGAGCAGCACGGGCGCTTCGGAGTATGATCTGCGCTGGACTTGATTGGGGTCGACGATGGACTGGCAGCAATACGAGCTGGAGCACGAGCAGCGACTGGACAATGCGCGTGCCCACGCGGCAACGCTGGCCCTCGAAGAGATTGACGTTGCTCACTGGGACCTCATGCGATTCGACACGATCTGGCCGTACTTCGAGCGCCTGCGCCGCGAAGCGCCCGTCTATCATCATGAAAACAGCATCGTGGGTCCCTACTGGTCCGTGACGAGCTACGAGCTGGTCAAGGCCGTCGATACCGACGCGCGTCGTTTTTCTTCCGAGCCGACCATCGGGCTGAACGTGCCGCCGGAGCAGGACGAAGCGTCGAGCTTCATTGCCATGGACGACCCGAAGCACGCGGAGCAGCGCAAGGCGGTCGCGCCTGTGGCAGGTCCCCGTAACCTCGCTGCGCTGGCGCCGACGATCAGGCAACGCGTGGCTGACATTCTCGACGGTCTTCCTGTGGGTGAGCCCTTCAACTGGGTGGAGCGCGTATCCATCGAGCTCACCACGCAGATGCTCGCGACCCTGTTCGATTTCCCTTTCGAGGAACGCTACAAGCTGACGCGCTGGTCGGACATCGCGATTTCTCCACGCAAAGCGGGCCTCTGGGACACGCTGGAAGAGCGCGAGCGGGAGCTCGACGAGTGCCTGTCGCGCATGACCGAGCTGCGCGACGAGCGGATCCGCCAACCGGGCGGTCACGACCTGCTCTCGATGCTTGCGCACAGCGAAAGTACCCGCAACATGCCGCCGCGCCAGTTCCTGGGCAACCTGCTTCTGCTCATCGTTGGTGGCAACGACACCACGAGAAATTCCATCTCGGGCGGTGTGCTTGCCATGAATCGGTGGCCGGAAGAGTTCGAGAAGCTCAAAGCCGACCGCTCGAAGATTCCGAACGCCGTGGCCGAGATCATCCGCTGGCAGACGCCGCTGGCGTTCATGCGTCGCACGACGACGGAGGATGTTGAGATTGGTGGCCAGACCATTCCCGCGGGAGAAAGGGTATTGATGTGGTACGCGTCCGGGAATCGGGACGAGAACGTTTTCGAGAATGCCGACCTCTTTGAGGTCGATCGCGGGAACGCTCGCCAGCACCTCTCCTTCGGCTTCGGTGTGCACCGCTGCATGGGCAATCGCGTCGCCGAGCTGCAGCTCAAGATCCTCTGGGAGGAGCTGCTGGAGCGTTACAGCCGTATTGAAGTGGCAGGCGCTCCGGTGAGGGCCATCTCCAACTTCGTTCGCGGCTACACTCACCTGCCCGTGAAGTTGCACACCTGACCGTGGGTCATCGGGCAATGGGCCTCTCGAGGTGACCTTTCACGACGTTACCGGCGGCGAACACGTCTCTCCTGGGGCGCAGCGGTCGTGAGCGACGAGCCCAGCTACGGCACGGGAGATGCCACCTTCAGAGCCGCCGGTGGGGAAGCCGGCATCCGACGGTTGGTAGACGCTTTTTACGACATCATGGAGCGGGACCCCAGATACCGGCGTATCTGGGACTGGCACCCGCCGGACAACGAAGTATCACGCGACAAGCTCGCGCGCTTTCTCTGCGCCTGGATGGGCGGTCCGCGGTTGTTCAGCGAGAAGTACGGTCGCATCAGCATTCCGTCCGCCCACGCGCACCTTGGCGTCACCGCCGTCGAGCGCGATCTCTGGCTCGACTGCATGGCCCGAGCGCTTGCGCAGCAGGATTACCCCGAGTCGCTGGTCGCATACCTCCTCAAGGAGCTCGCCGTACCCGCCGAGCGTATTCGACAGGTAACCGAGGGCGGAGCAAAATCTGAAACTGGAGACCGTTAGCAGCTCTCAGCAGTAGCCTCGAAGCGCGCCCGGTCGCGATCGGATTTCCGGTCGGTGATATGCTTCTGAAATCGTTCACTTTACGGCTTGATCAGGAGGCTCGGATGAAGTTGAAGACAGGTGCGGATGTCGATGCCACCCCCCTCGAGGAGATCGACGTCAGTCGTCCGGAACTTTACCTGAACGACACCTGGCAGCCGTGGTTCGCCCGCCTCAGAAGGGAAGCGCCCGTGCACTTTCTTGCGGACAGCGTGAACGGCCCTTTCTGGTCGGTCTCCAGTCATCAACTGATCAAGGAGGTCGACAGAAACCACCAGGTGTTCTCGTCGGAGAAAGGCGGGATCGCAATCGTCGACCCTTACGTGATGGAGGAAGGCCAGGTACAGGGCCGCAGCTTCATCGCGCTGGACGAGCCGAAACACATGCCGCAGAGAATGGCCGTCGCTCCCACGGTCGCTCCGAAGAACCTGGCGGAGCTGGAGCCGCTGATTCGTGAGAGAGCCATCGACATCCTCGACCACCTGCCGGTTGGCGAAACCTTCAACTGGGTGCAGGAAGTATCCATCGAGCTGACGGCCCGGATGCTGGCCACGCTGTTTGGTTTCCCGTACGAGGACCGCCGCAAGCTAGTGTACTGGTCGGACCTGGCTACCGCGGTGCCCGAGGTGACCGGAGACGACAGCATCGATCTGAGCAAGCGCTACGAGGAGCTGATGGGCGCGGCGGCGGCGTTCTATCAGTTGTGGGCGGAACGGGCCCAGGAACCGCCAAAATTCGATCTGATCTCCATGCTCATCCACAACGAGCAGACCGCGAAGATGAACGAGGACCCTGAGCAGTTTCTCGGCAACATACTGCTGTTGATCGTGGGCGGAAACGACACCACCCGGAACAGCATCAGCGGAGGCGTGATCGCTCTGAACCGCTATCCGGGTGAGTATCAGAAACTGCGGGACAATCCCGGCCTGATCCCAAACATGGTTTCTGAAATAGTTCGTTGGCAGACACCGGTCATTCACATGCGCCGAACGGCCCTGCAGGATTGCGAGCTCGGTGGCAAGCAAATCAGGGAGGGCGACAAGGTGGTGATGTGGTACCTCTCCGGTAATCGAGACGAGACTGTTTTCGATGATCCGGACCGGCTGATCATCGATCGCCCGAACGCCAGGGCCCACGTCGCGTTCGGCTTCGGGGTGCACCGCTGCATGGGTAACCGGCTGGCGGAGCTTCAGCTGCGCATTCTCTGGGAAGAGATCATGAAGCGCTTTCACACCGTTGAAGTGGTGGGCGACGTCGAGCGTTTGTCCAACAACTTCATCAGAGGAATCAAGGACGTCCCCGTAAGGCTCCACCCAACTTGAGCTCGTCGTTCAGGCGGCGCTCTCGACGTTGCCTTCCTCCAGCCCTAAGGCACCCTCCGTCGTGAGCGCGGAAACCTTGGCGATCGCATCCACGCAGATCATCGCCACAGCAGCAGCAGGAAGCTAACCGGCGCCGTCGCCAAAAGCCAGCTGGCGCCAGAGGTCCCGATAGTCGTAGTCGGTCTGCAACGCCAGGTTCAGACGGTTGTAGGAAGCGAAGTCGCTGACGATGTGCGTCAGCTGGACGATGCCCTTGTCGCTCAGCCCGATGTTCCGAAGGCGGGCGACGTCGCCGTCGGTGACGCCGGCCGCATCCCGATTAACCTGCAGTGCGTACTCCAGCATCGTCCTCAGCCGCAGGTCCGAAACGGCGTCCGTTCCGACGCTCACCAGTTCGGCCACATAGTCCTCCGCCGCTTCCAGGCCGTGGTTGAGGATGGTGCAGAATGCCGCCGTGCAGTAGCGGCAGCCGTTGTCTTTTGAGACCAGGATGCCGATGTGCTGGATCTCGGGCATGGTCAGCTCACCGGCCTCCCAGAGCACCTTTGTGGCGCCGAGCTTCGCCGTGAAGAACTCCGGGAAATTCATCTCCACGTAGAAATGGTTGGGCACGCTGCCCTCCATCTGGGTCACCCACTCGAAGATGCCGGCTACTGCCGGATCGTCAACGGACTCAGGCTTGGCGAGTTTCACTCTTGCCATGTTTCGGCCTCTCGTCGTCCCCTGTGAATCGGGCTAGAACTCCTTGCGGACTTCCAGCCGCCACTGGCTGCCACGATCGAACATCCCTTCGTAGGACTGGAAGGCCGTGCCGTAGACGCCGCTGACGAGATACTTCTCGTCGGTCAGGTTGCGGCCTGACAGGGCAACGGTCCAATCCTCGCCCGCGTTGCGCCAGCGGACGCTGGCGTCGATCAGGTGGTAGCCGTCCGTCTCCAGCTGCGGCGTGTTGTAGGCATCGTTGAAGGTTTCCGAGCGGTAGCTCCAGTCGGCGCGCACTACCAGCGAGCCCGCATCGTCGAGCTGAAAGTCCTTGGAGATGCCGGCGCTGGCCGTGAACTCCGGCACCCGCTCGAACTCGTTGTCCTCGCCGATCAGCGTGATGCCGGTGTCGATCTCGTCGTACTCGGCGTCCAGCCACGACAGGCTGCCTTCTATCAGCCAGTCGTCCGCCGGCACCAGGGTCACCTCCAGCTCCAGGCCATTGATGGACGCCTTGCCGATGTTCTGGGTGACGGGCGCGACGCTGTTGAACACCTGTACCTGCAGATCCTTGTAGTCGCTTCGGAACACGGCGCCGTTCAGACGCAGCCGGCCGTCCCAACCCGTGGCTTTGGCGCCGATCTCGTAGGACTTCACGAACTCGGGATCGTAGGTCGGAATCAGGTCGATGTCGGGCGTCCCCGGCGGCGCGGTAAATCCGGGAACGATGGGCGGGAAGACGCGCTGGGTGAAGCCCCCCGACTTGAACCCTTCGGAGTAAGTGGCGTAGAGCATGACGTCGTCGGTCGCATCGAACGAGACGTTCACCATGGGGGTGAACTCGTCGATGTCGATGCGTTTCTCGAGGTACGGCAGGATCCGCTCGCCCGCCTGGAGGAAGGGCGCATCCAGCGCGGCCAGGGGGTTGCCCTCGGGTACCAGCTCGCTGATGCCCGCATAGTAGTTCTGGAAGATGATCTGATCCGGCAGGAAGGACTTCTCTTCCTCGGTGTAGCGGCCGCCCGCGGTCAGGTGCAGCCGGTCGGTGATGTCGAAGGTCGCCTGGGCGAAGACGGCCCACGCTTCGTTGTCGAACTCGCCGCCGGAGCGGAAGTTGGAGACGGTGAAATCCAGGATGTTCACGTTGTCGCCGTCCTCGGTGAAGTAGTAGGCGCCCAGGATCCAGTTCAGCCGTTCGTGAGCACCAAGGAGCTGGAATTCCTGGGTGAACTGCTGCTGCTCGAGATCGTCGAAGAACTGCGAGATGCGCTGGGGCGAGTGATCCCCGTCCCGGGCGAACTCGGAGTCGAGATCCCGCCAGCTCGTGATGGACTTCAGCGTCAGCGTATCGGAGAGGTCCCAGCGAAGGTTTGCGGACACGCCGAAGAGGTCCGTCTTGGAGAACGCGGGCGCGGTGCCCTGATTTTCGCCGCTTTCCGGATCGATGTAGCGGCTGTCGTAGCAGTTCGGGATGCTCGGGTTGTAGGTGATGCCGTTGCCGTTGACGTCGGTGACGGCGCAGGGCTGGCCCGGCCCGGCCGCGGCGGCGGTGACGTTGTGAATGAATGCCATGGGCGGAGGCGGTGCCAGAACCACACCCTGCAGCTGGCTGAGATCGGTGAAGTCGATGCCGATCAGCTCCATGGGCGGACCGTTTTCGCGGTCCCGTGTGGCCTCGAAGCTCAGATCAGCGCGGAAGCGTTCGTTGGGCTCCCACGCGATTGCCAAACGCCCGGTCAACGTGTCGTCCTCGCCCAGATCGATGCCGTCGGCACGGTCCACGTACCCGTCCTGCTGGAAGGATGCGACGGACAGCCGGGCGGCCACCGTATCGCTCAGCGGCAGGTGGGCCGAGCCGCGCAGATGCACCAGATCGTCGGTGCCCAGAGCGCCGGATACCATGGCTTCAAACTCGCCGCCTGGCTCGGGTTTCACCGTGGTGATGGATATGGCGCCGCCGATTGTGTTCCGGCCAAACAGGGTGCCCTGGGGGCCGCGCAGGACTTCCAGGCGTTCCACGTCGATGATGTCCAGGATCGCGCCAACCGAGCGAGCCACGTACACGCCGTCCACGTACAGACCCACGCCAGGTTCCGTGGTGGGCAGAAACTCTTTCTGACCGATGCCGCGGATATAAATGGCGGCAGAGTTTGAGGCACCACCGAAACTCGGGTTGTTCTCCAGCGTCAGGCTGGGCACGAATTTCGCGATCTCGTCCAGACGTTCCACCCCCCGGTAATCGAGCGTCTCCTCGGTGAATGCCGAAATGGCGATGGGCGCGCTCTGCAGCCCCTCTTCACGCATGCGGGCAGTGACCACGATTTCCTCGATCACGCTGGACGCAGCGCTGTGCGCCGACTGAGCGACTCCCGAAAAAGCACAGGCCAGGCCGAGAAACGCGGCCGGCGCGGACAGACGGCGGCCCAGGCCGCTCCGAGTAGAGTTCATGATGGTTCTCCCCTGATTGCTTGTTCTGTCGTCGTTCGTTCGGTGGTGCTCGTTTAAAAGCGGGTGTTCGCTCGTCTAGGCCCGCTCATGCGAGGACGGGCACGTCCTTCATGGCCGCCTCGATGACTTCGTCGGAGAGATCGAGATCGACCATTTCTCCGTGCAAATACTTGTCATAGGACGCCAGATCCAGGTGGCCGTGGCCACACAAGGCGGTCAGGATGACCTTTTCCTCACCGGATTCCCGGCAGGCGAGTGCCTCGCGAATGGCGGCCGCGATGGCATGAGTCGGCTCGGGGGCCGGCACGATGCCTTCGGTACGGGCGAACTGCAGCGCGCCCTCGAAACACTCCGTCTGTGGAATTGCGATCGCCTCCACCATGCCGAGCTCGTAGAGATGCGAGACCAGCGGCGCCATGCCATGGTAGCGCAGGCCGCCTGCGTGGATCGGCTCCGGAATGAAAGAGTGGCCGAGCGTGTGCATCTTCATCAGCGGCGTCAGGCCCGCGGTGTCGCCAAAGTCGTAGCGGTACTGACCTTTGGTCAGAGTCGGGCAGGCAGTGGGTTCCACGCAGCGAATGGTAGGGTTGATGCGGCCGGCGAGTTTCTCGCGCAGGAACGGAAAAGACAGCCCGCCGAAATTCGATCCGCCGCCGGTGCAACCCACCAGCACGTCCGGGGTTTCGCCGACTTTCGCAAGCTGCAGCAGTGCTTCCTCTCCGATGATCGTCTGGTGGAGCAGCACGTGATTGAGCACGCTGCCGAGCGCGTAACGTGTCTGCGGATCGGCGACCGCTTGGCTCACCGCTTCAGAGATTGCGATCCCCAGCGATCCGGGATGGTCGGGGTTCTCGGCAAGCAGGGAACGGCCGAACTCCGTGACTTCAGAGGGGCTCGGGTGCACCTTGCCGCCCCAGATTTCCATCATCGTCCGCCGGTAAGGCTTGGCATGATAGGAAGCCGCCACCTGCCAGACCTCGCACTCCAGGCCGAACTGAGCGCAGGCAAAGGCGAGCGAGCTGCCCCACTGGCCGGCGCCGGTCTCGGTGGTGAGCTTGGTGATGCCTTCCTGGGCGTTGTACCAGACCTGAGGAACGGCGGTGTTCGGCTTGTGGGAACCCGCCGGGCTCACGCCCTCATATTTGTAGAATATTCTGGCAGGCGTCTCCAGGAACCTTTCCAGGCGCCGTGCTCGGAACAACGGGCTTGGCCGCCACAGCCGGTAGACCTCCAGAACGGGTTCCGGAATGTCGATGTAGCGTTCCCGGCTCATCTCCTGGGCTATCAGCGCCTGGGGAAACAGGGGCGCGAAGTCTTCTGCGGTGGCCGGCTGCCGGGTACCCGGATGCAGGGGCGGCGGGGGCGGTTCCGGCAGGTCGGGAATGATGTTGTACCACCGCGTCGGCATCTCGTGCTCTTCGAGCAGGATCTTGGTGTAGTCGCTCATACTTCAGTGTCCGTCTGCGCCTGCGAAGCTGGAGGTCCGGCAAGCAAAACGCCCGATCATAGGGCGGGTTCGGCTAAAACGAAAGATCTCCAGCCAGAGCCGTAAGTGGTGGTGACCAGCGCGATCGGGGGGTTACCACGCTCGCGTGCCGCTGAATGGCTGGTTGGGCGAAGAAGAGCTGCGATCGCAATTGCCTGGCGTGATCGCGTTCTTCCGGTTCTCCCTGTCCGTCAGCGAAGCTTTACTGAGTCGTTGTCATTGGGCAGGCGTGGTACTAGCGATCTTCGAGAAACTGAAGATCGGGTGGCGCCCGATGCGCCTGGCTGGAGGGGGAGAGCTCGAAAGCAGCCCGTGCAGGTGACCTGCACGGGCTGAAGGACAGCAGTATCAGGTAGCCTGCAGGTTGCCCGCTGAGGAGCGACCTTTCTCGGTGATCAGTTCATAGCTAACGCGCTGACCTTCAGTCAGTGCTGCCATCCCCGCCTTCTCTACTGCGCTGATGTGCACGAACACATCTTTGTCGCCGGATTCCGGCTGAATGAATCCAAACCCTTTGGTAGGGTTAAACCACTTTACAGTTCCTGTAGCCATATTGGCCTCCATAGCAATGCCGCGCGCAAATCGGGCGCGGTGACGAACAATCTCGATAGTGGGTGTCTTGAAACGAAAGCCCATGTCTGGGCCGTGCAGAAGGCAGGCCAAAATGTAGATCGCGTGCGAACGGTACGCGAATTAAGGCTGCAGCACAAGAAGTTCCTTTGCGTTGCGCATCAATCTTCAAGTGTCAGGCAAGCCGGGAGTTGGCCTGCTTCCGGCCGACGGCGGACTTCTTGCGGCTGAATCCTGACGTCGGTTTCCTGCCTTAAAGGGACGTTTCCAGTCTGCGGTGCGGTAGTCTGTTTCCGACTCCAAAAGGAGTCATTGCTTTTCGGCGAACGTAAACATACGAAGCGCTTGAGGATACCCGGGAGGAGATTGGCTTGATCGACTACACATCTGATCTGGGAAGGGTGGACTGGGAGGAGTTGCGAAAAGACCTCATCGCTGACGACTTTCACAACGGCAGGACAACTGCGCAGCTACGCCTGTCGTTTGCGAACAGTGCCTGTGTCGCAATGGCATTCGACGGCCAGCGATGTATCGGCAACGGGCGGCTGTTGTCAGACGGTGTTGGGAACGCTTATGTCATCGACGTGTGGACACAAAGCGACTACCGCCGTCAGGGTGTTGCCTCGAGGATCATGGGAATGCTGATTGACGGCGTCCCGGGTCAGCACATCTACCTTCAGACGGACAACGCCATTGGCTTCTACAAGTCGCTCGGCTTTCGAGAACAACCTACCGGTATGGGCATGATTGCCGGAGATTACCTTCGCAATAGCTCTCGGGACGAATGATGGGTAATGGCCGCCAAAGTCTTCGTGGCTTGGAACGACCTCACTTTGCAGGTCTTCGATTCGTTGGTCCAGGTGGTTTGATATCTCCGGCCATTTCCCCTTCGAGCTCAGCCACCATGCCCGGCCGCCGGGCGTGATGAGCGTCGCGATCACATCACGCTCGAACATGTCAAAGGTATCGGGCGGCAGCATGCCCGCTCTATATAAATAGAGATACTTCTGATACTGCAATACGATTGGAGCAACCAGAGAATGAAAAAGTCCCCGCTCCAGATCATCCAGGATATCGATGTCCTGCAGTCCTCTGCCAAAGATCTCGATCAGCTTCGGATCGGAAGTGAAGGTGCGATGATGGCCCACGTGGCCGTCGACGACGGCTTGGTAGCTCTGTGCCCGCGAAGCATTGGTATTCTGACGAATCTGAACCGCCAGATACCCAAGGGTTAGAACAACCGCGACAGCACCGACGATCTCTCCGATTGCTCCAACTGCTTCCCAGTTTATATCCATCTTTCGCGAGTGCTAACGGCTATCCGTTTTAGTCTTAATTGGGAACTGAAAATGTAACCGGCCATGCCGCTTACCATATCAAAAAGTCCGCTCCTGCCCGATAGCAGAACTTGGCGATCACTAACCGAAACATTCCCTTCCGACTCAATGCCGGTACTTTCCGCTCGCGGTGATTGGTATTGCTCTGACAGGCTATAGACAGTTATGGGTGAGCAAGCGTCTGGGCGTGTCTCAGACTGCGATTGAAATCATAAACGGCCGATGGACCATGCACATATTTGGAATGCGCAATGATCCCGCCACTGCGGAGCTCATGTCGGTGTTGCCTAACACGTCAGTAGTAGGGTTGTGGCTGACGTTGTTCCCACTGTGGGTGCAGTTCAAGCTGTCGGGTCAGCTTTCCTTCTATCCGCGAATTCCGAAGGAGGGGAATGAAACGCTCGCGGACCTGGTGCCTTCACGCACCCTTTATTTTGATCGCCTCATTAGACGTGCGTTACAGAATGTGGAGCAGTTTGTGCTAATGGGTGCAGGCTATGACACCCGCGGTTACGGTATGTTCGCCGATGCTGGCGTGACTATTTTCGAGCTCGACCAGCCCGCTGTTCAGTCGCACAAGCGGGAAATGCTGCAAAAGACGACCATCAACAGCAATCACGTCAATTTCGTCACCATCGATTTCAGCGAAGACGACCTGTTCGCAAAGTTAGCGGACGCTGGGTTTGATCCTTCAAAGAAGACGCTGCTTCTCTGGGAAGGTGTGACTCTCTATCTGTCCCTCACGGAAGTTCAACGAACCATGCGGTTGGTGAAACGACGGGCTGCACCCGGCAGCATCCTGTTGGCCGACCTGTATGCAGAGCGGATGATTGAGCTGTATGGAAAGTCACGCGTTGGAGCGAAGTTGCTGGAACTGACCGACGAGGGCCTCGATTTCGGTCTTTCCTTCGCTGCCAACTGGGAGCAAGCGCTGAACGAATTTGTGGAGGCTCAATCCATGAAGGTCGGCGAAGCTCACTTCCTGGGGAGCAACAACGAAAAAGGCCCTTATGCGGTAGTCGCGGAAATGAAGTGCTGATCGGATTGCTCTAACTATGGCTGCTGATCACGCGTAGGAGACCTCCCAGGCGGCGTCCAGGCTCCGGGGATAGGGGGCGATACCTTCAAGCGTCTATCGAGGTGACACCAGCGCGGAGCGCTCAGGTTCGAGCAGGATCTTTGTCAGCAGGCGCAGCAGGCCGCAAGCCTCATACACGACCACGCACCACACCTCGATGCTCCACCTGTCCGGCGCATCGTCGGGTGTGTGCGGGTCGTGAGATGCTGGAACCGGCGATCTGAGCGCCGTCGTGCTCGATGTATGGAAGCCTGCCCTTGGGAGCCGTTTCAGCGAAGGCGATTCCGAGGCTCCTGGTCTGGAATTCGATGCCTGCCACGCGCAGGCAGGTCTCGACTTTCAGAACGAACTGGCTGATGCAGCCGACCAGCAAAGCCGAAGCTCTTTCATCGTCCGCAGTTGACCGCTCTCGTAAGTGGGTGCTCCATCGGATTCCAGCGACACGTCGGGAATACGTTTCAGGAATTCCTCCACCGCCACCCGAATTTCGAGCCGAGCCAGGTGTTCTCCAATGCAACGATGCGGGCCGATTCCGAATGCAGTGTGAACCACCTCGTGACGATTCACGTCGAACTCGCGGGGATTGCTGCAAACTTCGGGGTCCCGCGACGCGGCCGCATAGTTCAGTGCAACACGCTCTCCTGACGCAATTTCCACGCCCCCTACGTTGACGTCCGAGCGAACGCTGCGTGCCACCATGACTACGGGGGCATAAAGTCGTACGGTCTCTTCTACCGCAGTGCCCAAACGTTCCGGATCGCCCATCACGGCCGCCCGCACCTCCGGCCGTCGGGCCATCTCATACATCGCGCCCGACATCGCGTGGGTGGTCGTTGCGAGTCCGCCGAACACAACATCAAGCGCTGTGTGCACCTTGTCCTCCCACGGACATGGCGCGCCGTCACGCTCAACCCCAGCAAGCAGCACGTCGACCAGATCTCCCTGGGGCCCCTGGTGCTGTCGCGTGTCGAGAAATGCTTCTAGATAGGCGTAGACACGGCCAAAGGCCGGCGCACGCTCTTCCAACGGGCCGAACGAGTAGGTGTCGATGTCGGCGAACAGTTCCGCAAGGTCCTGAACCGGGACGGGCAGGATGTGTCGGAACAGGATCAATCCGGGAAGCTTCGCAGCAAAGTCCGCGACGTACTCGCATCGATTACGATCGGCAAAGCCATCGATCAGTTCTCTGGCATAGCCGCGCGCGTGATCTTCGAGCTTAGCGACTTCCTTGGCATTGAAAAAAGGATTCAGCGCCTGTCTCCAGGCGGTGTGATACGGAGGGTCGCAGTCTTCCGGCAAGATGGGAATATTGCCTTCCGGCGGATCGAGCATCCAGCCATCCGCGCTGCTGAAAGTGCGCCAGTCCTGGCCTATCTGGCGTACATCGCGATAGCGGTTGAACACGCGATACCCGGGACCCACCTGGCTGCGTGCGACCGGACACTTACTAACCAGATGTTCCAGCACGTCCTCAAATTGCTCTGCGAACGCGCTGTCTTCTATATTGAAATCGCCGTGCAAGTGGTCGAAGTCAGACCCCATCTCGCTCCCCGCTCATGACAGTCCTTCAGCCCTTCTTCCTAGTGCACTTCTGCTGCGGGCGCAAGCCCTTCAGATGGCAAGACTCATGCTGCAAGGGAGTGGCTCGACCAGCTTCGGCGCGACGCGTAATCTGGGTCCAGCGCGGGGACCATTGGCGATTGCTCCGCCAGGCTTGGCAACCGTGTGCTCGGAAGCGAATCAAAGGAGGTGCTCATGCCGATTAAAAGACCCAGTCATGGCGAACTGCGATCAGTTGCTCAACGTCTGAACCTCACCTTGTCCGAAAACGATGTTGAGACGTTTCGGGACCTGATGGGGGCGTCGATCGACGCGTTCAATCAGGTTGAGGCGATGGATGACGAGCTGCCACCGGTGCGGTACCCGCGGGACTCCGGGACGCGGCCGAGTGCGGCTGACAACCCACTCAACGCCTGGTACTACCGTACCAGCATCCAAGGTGCGGATGGTGGGGCGCTCGCGGGACGAACCGTGGCGCTCAAGGACAACATCATGCTCGCCGGCGTCCCGATGATGTGCGGCTCGGCCACCCTGGAAGGCTACGTGCCCGAAATCGACGCGACGGTGGTGGAACGCATTCTGGACGCGGGCGGCGAGATCGCCGGCAAAGCGCACTGCGAGTTCTTCTGTTTGTCCGGCGGCAGCCACACCAACTCAACCGGTCCGGTGCACAATCCGCACAAACGTGGTTACTCGGCGGGTGGCTCGTCCTCCGGCAGCGCAGCCCTGGTGGCGGCGGGCGATGTGGACATGGCGATAGGCGGCGATCAGGGCGGTTCGATTCGCATTCCCGCGTCTTTCTGTGGTGTGTACGGCATGAAGCCTACGCACGGTCTGGTGCCCTATACGGGCGTGATGCCCTTGGAGGTCTTTGTCGACCACATCGGTCCGATGACCGCGAACGTAGAGGACAACGCGACGCTCCTCGAGGCGATCGCGGGTCCCGACGCGTATGACCCGCGTCAGAGAGGCGTTGAAACGCACCGTTACACCGAAGCCCTGGGGCAGGACATCGCGGGGCTGAAGATCGCCGTGCTGAAGGAAGGGTTTGGGCACCCCAACTCCGAATCGGACGTGGATGACTGTGTTCGCGCGGCCGCGGCGCACTTCGAGTCCCTTGGCGCGCGGGTGGACGAGGTCTCGATTCCCATCCATCTCGACGCGCAGGCGATAGCGATGCCCATTCTCAACTACGGCATCGTGCAGACCATGCTCGAAGGCGATGGGTTTGGGGGCGGTCGCAACGACCTCTACGTGACCAGCCTCATGGAGTTCCATCGCGGCTGGCGAGGACGGATAGACGAGTTCTCCGACAACGCCAAACTTTGGGCGCTGATTGGCGGCTACGTTACCGAGCGTGTCGGCATGCATCACTACGGCAAGGCGGTCAACCTCAGTCGCAAGGTGCGGGCGGCCTACGACGCGGTTCTGGAAGACTGCGACCTGATACTGGCGCCGACGCTGCCAATCAAGGCCACACCCCTTCCGGCTGCGGATACCGGTCGGGCAGAGAAGGTGGCGCGCGCGATGGAGATGTTTGCCAACACGGTTGCCGCAGACATCACGCACCACCCATCGATGAGCGTCCCGTGCGGATTGCGCGAAGGCCTTCCGGTGGGAATGATGCTCACGGCAAAGCACTTCGCAGAAACCGTAATTTACCGGGCGGCCCATGCCTTTGAGCGTTCGAAGGACTGGCGGACGATGTAGGGGACCCCAAGCGCTCCATGAACGTCGAGATAATTGATAAGGCAGCGTGTGGCCCCCCATGGGACCTTGATTGTTCTGAAGCGGTCATTTCCATGGTGCATGGCAGATGTTCGCTCGCTGACTGGTAACCTGTCAGTCGTCCGATCACTGTGGCGCGTTCCGGACGGATTGGCAGACCCGATGCGCGGCAGAACCTGCAGCAATCTGCAATGCACGCAGCGTGGACGGCATTTTTTTCGATACTAGAATGCGGGTTTGAGATTTTGGGCAGTAGCGGGCACCCGCTTGTGGTGGTCTGTTGGGGAGAAGGTCTACTACATCAATCTGGATCTCTGCTGGTACTACCTCTCTCAGCACTTCCAGTACGGAGCCGGCGCGATTGATGATGTGGAATGGGCTCAATCGCTGGGATGTCTCGAGCCCGATTGTCTTTGGGGCTGAAAACTCTAAGATCACGCTCAGGCCGCAATCACGAGCAACGGGCATGAGCCAGAAGCCGCTTACCGACTATATCCGAACGATCGCCGACTTCCCCATCCCCGGAATTCAGTTCCGCGACGTCACGACGCTTTTTGGCGACGCCGAAGGGTTCAGGCGGGCGGTGGACGAGCTTGCCGAACCATATGAGGGCGATGGCATCGATGCAGTGGTGGCAATGGACGCACGCGGCTTCATTCTTGGCGGTGCGGTGGCTTACAAGCTCGGCCTGCCATTCGTTCCCATTCGCAAGAAAGGCAAGCTGCCCGGAAAGACCATCGTCGAGGCCTACTCCCTGGAATATGGTGACGCAGTGGTGGAGATTCATGACGACGCCCTGCATGCCGGCGCGCGCGTGCTCCTGCTGGATGACCTGCTGGCCACTGGCGGCACCGCCGTCGCCGGGGCCAGGCTGATCGAACGGCTGGGCGGCCATATCGTCGCCGCCTCGTTCGTGGTGAACCTTCCGGATCTGGGCGGCCAGAAACGTCTGGAGGAAATGGGATTGGAGGTGCACTTCCTTTGCGAGTTCGAGGGAGATTGACGTTAAAGCCGCCTGCGCCCCATACGTGAGCCGTCCACTCTCAGAGCCCGCTGCATGCTGAATCCCCAACTTGGTGGTGTTCAGTCGTCCGAGGATGATGCGGCGGTGTTGAAGGCTGACAGGATGGGCCAGGTGATTGCGGATCGCAGCGCCGCGGCAGTCGATTTCGATGACGACGACCGGGTCCGCATGAAGCTCACGCTCAAGGCGCAGTGACCGGAGGCTCGGCCAACGACCCGACTGCGGGCTTCTGAAACACCAGCACGTGCTGCTGTGGCAGGTAGTCCTCCGTGCGCAACCACTCGAGGCCGATTGCCCGCATCTCTTTCTTCGTCTGTGCCTGCGACATCTTGTGCAGCCGCTTGATCGGGACGGAGGCGTCTTCGGCCCGGTACTCGATCAGCACCAGATACCCACCCGGTACCAGAGCGGCGAACATGGCCTCGCCCATCTCCCGCGGGTGGGAAAATTCGTGATAAGCGTCGACGATGAAGATGAGGTCGACGCCCGATTCGGGCAGCCCCGGGTCCATCTCGTTGCCGAGGACGGTTGAGACGTTGTCGATGTTGCGCTTCGCCTTCTGCCGCTCGATCATTTCGAGCATCTGAGGCTGAATGTCCACAGCAAGCACCTCACCGTCTGTCAACCGCTCCGCGATGGGGAACGAGAAGTAGCCGGTGCCGGCGCCGATGTCGGCCACCACGAAATCGGGTTCCACCGGGAGTCTTGCCACCAGCAGATCCGTTCGCTCCTCCCGCTCACGCTCGGGTCGTTCCAGCCAACCCGCGCCCAGGTGCCCCATCACGTGGGCAATCTCGCGGCCCATGTAGAGCTTGCCGATTCCGTCGCGGCTGGCTGGTTTTGAGGTGTAGAAGCTCTGATCGGCCTGCACGCCGGGGGCAGCGCCGATGAGCAGCACTGCCGCGAGAAACAGGATGCAGGTAGCCAAGAGGGTTTGCGTAGTTCGCATCTGGTAGGGGCCTGGCAGAAGTTTGGCTGGCTAGCTTAAAAAGGCGAAAGTGATCGTTACGTGAATTTAGCCGGTGGCTGCCCGGGTGCGGGTGCGTCTGATGCCGATCCTGACGTCCGCCTCTTGCACGAAAGCAGCGCTGGGCGTTGGGGCGGTGATCGAAGGCTACTCGAAAGAAAGCATCATCATTAGACCGAAACTGGTTGAGATCAGAGTGATAGCCGACAGAACGCCTACACCCAAACCGGTAAGCAGGGCCGTCGCCATCGACTTGTAGCGTAGCGCAAGCGCGATGGCGCTCGGCAGCGTAAGTGCTCCTGCCCAGACAAGACCTGCCCACACGGCCCAGTTCACGTCCGGCAGATTCTTGTAGCCCTCTCTGACGTGATACGCCATGTTCGTTGTTGCGATGGCGCCACAGAACACCAATGCAACATAGCTCAGCGCCAGCGGCCAACGCCAGCGCCCCGTGTCTCGAGCAGCAAAGGCAATCAGAGCAGCGACGATGGGAGCTGCGGGAGGCAGGCCAAAGAGCAGCCAAAGACTAGCGACATCTGACATCTGAGCACTCGTGTTGCAAGAGCTGATACTAGCGGGATCGCGCAGGCCGGGATGCGCGGCGTTCGTCAATCTGAGAACCTGTTGGGATCCTGCGGAGGCGAGTCTCGAACCCCATCTGCATGCTTCCTGTTGGGCTTGGACGGGCTTCCGGCGTTATGATCGGCTCCTCATGCAGACACCGATGGAGAACGCCATGGCTCGGATGCTCGCTACGATGGCCGTTGGGTTGGGGCTGTGGTTCGCAACGGCCGGATTCACGGCGGCGGAAGAGGGCGCCGCCATGCATCTGGACGTCTACAAGTCGCCCACCTGCGGCTGTTGCGTGAAGTGGATGGACCACGTGGCCGAGAGTGGTTACACCAGCACCGGTCATCACCCGCAAGACTTAGGTGAGCTGAAACGCGAGCTCGGCGTGCCGGCCCGCTACGGGTCTTGCCACACGGGCGTGAGCCAGGATGGCTACGTCTTCGAAGGCCACGTGCCGGCACGGTTTATCACGCAATTCCTGGCTGACCCGCCTGCGGGCGCTCTGGGCCTCACCGTGCCGGCCATGCCGGTTGGCAGCCCGGGCATGGAGTACAAGGATCAGTTCATGCCGTACGAGGTGCTGCTGCTCAACAAAGACGGCTCGGTGGAAGTGTTTGCCTCGGTGGAATCCTACGAGCAGCAGTTCGAGTGAGTTCGAGCAACCTCCGGCTTGAGGGATGCTCGTCTTCGATCTGGCGCGTCCGGTCCTCGTGAGGTCCACGATCGAGACGGTTATAGTTCCGTCCAGGCTTTCCGCATACAGGCGCTGAGAGATGTCGGAAGCGAACGCAAGCAGCCCGTCGACCAGGGTGGGGACGATCACCTGTCGCTGCGGCGAGGTCACGATCGCGTTGCCCAACCCCGTTCCCAAATTCCGTTGTGGCTGCTGCTGCACGGACTGCCTTCAGCGTGCCTACATCGGCGCCAACGGAGAACCGACCGCTGCAATCAAGAACCTGGAAGAGGCCGTGGATCTGCTGTACGTCGACTCGCAGATCATGCGGCCGGGCCGGGAAACGCTCGCCAGGCTTTCCGTGTTCAGGTTGAACAAGGAAGATGCGCTCAACATCAACTTGCGCGCGGAATGCTGCGGGTCAGTCCTGTGCACCGAGAACGAGAAATTTCACGTTCCTCACTCGATGGCGACCTTCAACAATCTGCGTCCTTCGGTGTACTGCGACTTTGCCGCCGTGCCCGAACCCAATTGCTACGTGTGGACCGGAGACTGGCCGGAGGAGAGGGCAGAAGCTCTGGCTCGAAGAGAGAAGTCGACGAAGGGCGAGGCGTTACCCCAGATCGTCGACGTCATGGCGGCGCTCACGGAAAAGCCGATCATCGAGATCGCTTCGGCCCTGCAGCTGCCCGCCCCGACCAAGGCGGCAGGCGCTATCTCCTTTGCTGAGCTGTGTGCCGGTATGGAAGTGAAGATCGAGCATGCTTACTTCCAGGAATCCCGTGCTCATAAGGTTGCCCGGAAGGCGTGACCCCATCGCCGCCCCCTCGGGCGGCGGCGACCGGAGTCCCGTGCTTTAGAGGTAGGGCGCCGTCGGTTTTCGTGGCAAGATTGGGCGGACTGCAAGGGGAGCCTGTCATGAGTCGAAATCTCGACCAAGCAAGACTGTTCTTTGATGCCTGCGAAACCGGCAAGGGTTGGGAGGGTTGCAAAGAGTACTGCACTCCTCGAGCCACGTTCTCGTGCCAGTCCGGCGCGTTGGCCGACATCGATTCGCTGGAAGGATACTGCGAATGGATGAAGAACCTGCTGATCCCGATTCCCGACGGCCGTTACGAGCTCAAGTTCTTCGCGGAAGATGAGGAACGGGCCTGCGTTGCGGCCTTCGCCGTGTTCCACGGAACCAACACCGGCCCTGGCGGGCCGGGTGAACCGACGGGCCGCAAGGCAGCTGCGGATTACGTCTACGCGATGGATTTCGATGGGGATCGTATTCGGCACATGACGAAGATCTGGAATGACGGCATAACTCTCCAAGAACTGGGGTGGGCTTGACGGCCTCCCGCCAAACGCCTGCGAAGCTCGATCCCGGGTCGGAAGTGCGTGCCAAGCGCAGTCATGAGATGGCGCCAGGTGGGCGCTACTCGGCCATGGAGAGTCGCCTTCAAGATGGAGAAATCGTTCTCCTGGATGGCGGCACCGGGACCGAGCTGGAGAAGCGTGGAGCCGTCATGGATCCCGCGGCGTGGTGTGGACCGGCAACTTTGGACAATGCAGAAGTCCTCAAGGATGTTCATCTCGATTACATCTCGTCTGGCGCCGACATCATCACCACGAACACGTACGCGTCCTCACGATTGATGCTGGAGCCCGCCGGGTGCGGCGATCGTTTCGAGGAGATTAATCGTGCCGCGGTGACCGCCGCTCATGAGGCACGGGATCTTAGCGGCCGCGCAGACGTGCTCGTGGCCGGTTCGTTGTCGCACATGTGCCCGATTGCAGCCGGTACGGACCGGGCCGACGCCGATCGCGAGCCACCGGTAGAGGTCATGCGGGAAGCGTTCGACGAACTCGCGATGCTTCTCCGCGACACCGGCTGCGACCTCATACTTCTGGAGATGATGTATTGCCCACGGCGTGTTCCACTGGCGTTCGAGGCCGCTCTTGCGACCGGCCTGCCGGTCTGGGCCGGTTTCTCCGCCCGCCGGGACGAGCGGGGCGAGGTCGTCGGTTTCGGGCGCGACGCCTGTGTTCCGCTCGCCGACATACTGTCAGTTCTCGAGTGGGGCGAAGTCGAAGCCGCCGGGTTGATGCATACGGCTGCCGATGTCGTCGCCGACGCCATCTCTGTCCTGAGGGAGCGGTATCCGGGAATGCTCATGGCGTACCCGGACTCTGGCTATTTTCGTATGCCCAACTGGCAGTTTGACGACATCATCGAGCCTGAGGCGCTTGTGGGGTTTGCACGGGGTTGGGTCGACAACGGGGTTCAGATTCTGGGCGGTTGTTGCGGCCTCTCGCCCGACCACATCGCCGCGCTGCATCACGCATTCCGAGGTAGATAGGGGCTGACCGAGGTAGATAGGGGCGCAACGGGCAGGAGAGCCGGCCTTTCGCATCGCTGCCGTGCAATGCTCGTCCACCGACTTCAGTCCGCCCGATTCAGACTCCAGTCGTAGTCGAACTCCACGTCCCGGTCATGGGCGCGAAGACGATCGGCCAGACTCTGATGGTGGTCTGCGAGGTAGCTCAGCAGGCCCTTGCTGTCAGGGGCGAAGTCGTCCCGGTACCACTTGTAGATGCTCGAAAGACGCAGTCCTCCTCCATCGTTGAAGGTCACCGCGCGCTCGTGGTTGATGTAAGCCGTCTCCGCTTCGCGCAGCTGGTCCTCCAGGCTCGAGCGCGTGTAGACGTCGCCGCTCAGGTTGGGGCAGCCCAGGCTTGCGCAGTTCAGGACGTAGTGGATCCGGTGGTCGCGCCAGATGGGGCGGAGAATGCGATGCTCTACGTCGTTCAGCGTTACCGGTTCCCCGGCAAGCTCGATCAGCTTCTCGTTCCAGGGACCCATGCTGAACAGTCCCTTTCCCATCCGCAGGATGCTGTCTTTCTCCGGATGCCTGAGCACCACCTCTACGGTGAGCGCGTTGTACAGATTGATCCAGTAGGCCAGCTGCTCCGTCCTGTGGAGCTCCCTGGGGTCCGTTCTGCCGAGGACGCCGAGGTAGCCTTGCAGCAGGGCGCGGTCCTCTGCGGTAACCCGCGCATAGCGAATCCGGTTGATACCGTCGGCTCCAGGATCGAGATAGCGGTCGAGAAATTCCTGCCAGGCCCCGTGATCCACCTGAAGGGTGCTCTTCGAGTCGCTTGCCGTCCAGAACTCCCAGAGCTGGGCTTTCGGGGCCGCGCAAAGGTTCTGCGCGGCCAGCGCCAGAATCAGCGCCCAGACTAATGCGGTTGGCGAGCGCACGCCCGGATCCGCATCAGGCTATTCGCTCGAACTCCACTTCCGGAAATCCGGCATCGGCGGATTCACGCATCTTGTCGTAGTACACGTTGGCGCCGCCGAAGTAGATCAGCACGCGCGGTTTTCTGTCTTCCAGGTTGGCGCCCATCATCCATGAGTGCACCTTGTCGCCCTGTGCCATGAGGGTCTGCGCGTGAATCTCGGCCGTATGCTCGACCCACTCGTCCTCCGCCTGCTTCTGGGGTTCACAGACATCGAACCCTTCGCTCTCCATCTTTTTGATGCAGTCGACGATGTACAGGACGTTCTGCTCGATGGAGGTGGGCAGGTTTGCGAAGGGCGCCTGAGGTCCGGTGATCAGGAACATGTTCGGGAAATCGGCCACGAACACGCCCATGATGGAGGCAGACACGTCTTCCCACTTGTCTCTGAGCAGCTGGCCGTTGCGGCCCCGAATTGCCAGCGCTTCCTGGGCCCCGGTATATGCCTGGAACCCGGTTGCCAGCACGATGATGTCGAGTTCGTACTCGTTTTCGGTGGTGCGGATCCCGGTCTCGGTGATCTCGACGATGGGTTCCCGATCCTTGATATCGACCAGCTTGACGTTGTCGCGGTTGTACGCCTCGTAGTATCCGTGATCCAGCGGTGGCCGCTTGGCAAAGAAGGGGTACCCCTTCGGCGTAAGCGTTTCGGCAACCTCGGGATCTTTCACCTTTTCCTTCATCTTGCTGATGACGAACTCTCCGGCGATGCGGTTGGATTCCGGGTTGGTGAGCAGGTCGTCGAAGGTCTCGAAAACGAACCGGAAGCTGCCGCGTGGCCAATGCTCCTCGAATATTCTCTGGACCTCGTCCGGCGGCGTATCGGCCAGGTTTCGACCTACCGGGCTGTCGAAAGCCATGCCGAAGACGTGGTTGCGGCATTTGGCGATGATCTCGTCGTAGTGCTCTTTGATTTCCTTTTCCCAGTCCGGCGTCATGGTCTTCTGAACGGCCGGCATGATGAAATTCGGAGTACGCTGGAAGACGGTCACGCTGGCCGCGGTCTCGGCCATCACCGGAAGCATCTGAACGGTGGTCGCGCCCGCCCCGATGATGCCGACCCGCTTACCGGCGTAGTCCAGACCTTCCTCGGGCCAGCGGGCGGAGTGGAAGCACGGGCCCTTGAAAGTATCCATGCCTTTGACGTTCGGTATGACCGGCTCGGAAATCATGCCCATCGCGCTGACGAAGTACTTGCAGGTGTACTGATCTCCGTCGGCAGTCGTGATCAACCAGTGACCGGTGTCCTCCTGGTAGTCCGCGCTGGCAACGTGCGTATTCAGCTGGATGTGCGGCCACATGTCGCACTTGTCTGCAACGAAGTGCATGTAGCTGAGATTTTCCTCCCAGCCCGGGTAGCGTACCGACCACTGCCACTCCTGAAGGAGTTCTTTCGAGAAGGTAAGGCAGTAGTAGTAGCACTCGCTGTCGCTCGCAGCGCCCGGATAGCGGTTCCAGGTCCACGTGCCGCCGATATCAGATGCCTTGTCAAACACCCGAACCGACAAGCCGGCCTCGCGCATGTAGTGGATCAGAGCCAGCCCGGCGAAGCCGGCGCCGATTCCAATCACGTCGTAGTCGGGTTGGTTCTGCGATGTCATCGCGGTCTCCTATCTCAATATCGATAGCTTATACGTCAATCCACAGGTAGGCCAAGCTCGGGGCAGCGACGCCTTTGGCTGGCTGGGTGGCCTTCCGGAATTAAGGCCCGCGATCGCTCGTCAATTGCCAATCCTCGTTGGGCTGCCGGGCGAAGGCTGGCTCTTCGCCCTTGAGCCGCGCGATGATGCCGGATGTCATGTTTCCCAGGGCGACCTCCAGGGCGCGGCCGGTTTCGGCCTCGTTCAGGCTCGCGTCGGCCGTCATCCTGCCGGCCCAGCGAATGGTGCAGTGGTCGTCATCGATCGGGGTCACCGTGGCTACGACCACGTAGTCCTGCATGCCGATTGGTTTGCCGGCCGTCAGCTCGTAGGAAAACATCCGTGCCTCGTCGTCGAAGGCCACCAGCCGGTGCTGGACGTAGCCCTGAGTGACCAGGCGTATGTCGCGAACGGCGCCAACCCCTTCGCCCTGCACGTCAATCGTACTTTCTTCTCCGCCTGGAACCCACTTCAGCACACGGTCGAAGTGGCGTATTTCCTCCCAGACCGTGTCGGCTGGAAGGTCGATGTCGCGGCGATGCTCGACTTCAATCACGCTGTCCCCCGTTCCACGCTTTGCTCCGGCGGAACCTTATCACGCCTCTCGCCTGACCGCTTTTCGTGGAGCCAGCGGCCCGGTTCCGGTCGACACGGCGCTGAACGGCCGGTTGGCCGGGTTGCGCGGGGTCTCCGGGAAAGTACCTACGGCGCACGCTGCGAAGTTCAGCTAGGCTCTCAGGCGGTCTGCTGTCCCCGGGCCGGCCGACGAAGGAAGAAGGAGGATTGCCGTGGTCACCGCGAAAGATCGGGCGGGCGCGCCGGACGGAAACCATGTGGACGTCCTGATCGTTGGGGCGGGCATATCCGGAGTCGGCTCGGCGTACCACCTGCAGCAGCAGTGCCCCGAGAAAAGCTATGTGATTCTCGAGATGAAGGACACCTTCGGAGGAACCTGGGAAACCCACAAGTATCCGGGAATCCGCTCCGACTCGGACCTCTACACGTTCGGATATCGCTTCAAGCCCTGGATCGGCGCGCCTATCGCGAGCGCCGCCGAGATCCTGAAGTACATGGGCGAGGTCATCGAGGAAAACGGGATCGAGCAACACATCCGTTACGGCCATCGAATCAACCGCTGCAGCTGGTCGAGCGCGGACAACCTATGGACGGTGGAGGCAACCCGGCTTTCGGACGGCGCCGTCTTCACGTTCACCTGCAACTTCCTGTGGATGTGTCAGGGCTACTACGATCACGAGAATCCTTTCACGCCCGACTGGCCTGGCATGGACCGCTACCAGGGGCAGTTCATCCACGCCCAGCTCTGGGATCCCGAGATCGATTACACGGGCAAGCGGATTCTGGTGATCGGGTCGGGTGCCACGGCGGCGACCGTGGTCCCGGCCTTTGCCGAGAAGGCCGAGCACGTGACCATGCTGCAGCGATCGCCGACGTACTTCTACTGCCGGGAGAACAGGAACGAGCTCGCTGACCGCCTGCGGGAGATCGGCATCGACGAGCCAACGGTGCATCGCGTGGTTCGTGCTCAGATCATTCACGATCAGAACGAGATGACGAAGCGCTGCCTGGCCGAGCCGGATGCGGTGTTCGAAGATCTCAAAGCTCTGATTCGACTGTATGCCGGAGAGGACTTCGAGTTCGAGCCGCACTTCGTTCCAAAGTACCGGGTGTGGCAGCAGCGGCTTGCCTTCTGCCCGGATGGCGACGTGTTCCGGGCGGCCGCTGCCGGCAAGCTCACCGTCGTGACCGACACCATCGACACCTTTACCGAGAAAGGCGTTCGCACCGCCTCGGGTGAGGAGATCGAAGCGGACATCATCTTTGCCGCGACGGGTTTTCGCCTGTCGGTTATGGGGGACATACCTTTCGACGTCGATGGGCGGCCCGTCGACTGGCACGAGACGGTCAACTACCGCGGGATGATGTTCACGGGCGTGCCCAACCTGTTGTGGGTGTTCGGATACTTCCGTGCCAGCTGGACCCTGCGCGTGGACATGCTCGGTGATTTCGTCTGCAGGCTCTTGAGGCATATGGATGCCATAGGCGCTAAGCGGGTGGACGTCGAGTTGCGTGAAGAGGATGCGGATATGGAGCTTCTGCCCTGGATCGAGGAGGAGAACTTCAATCCGGGCTACCTCATGCGGGGTCTGGATGAGCTCCCGCGGCGCGGCGCCAAGCCCGAATGGCGGCACAATCAGGACTACTGGACCGAGCGCGAACAGATCCCGGCCATCGACCTCGATGGTGAGGAGTTCGTCTACGACGGGGCGCGTCGGAGCGGGGCGACGGTCCGCGGCAAGGCGGCCTCCGCTTCCTGAGAGCAGAGAACATGAGCAGCCTGCGCGAGGGCCTGATCCCGCCGCCCGGTGGCTGTGGAGAAGGCGATTGACGTATGCTCCCCTCTGCAGAAGAGGCGAGCAACATGGCAGATCCCAACACCGCGAGCGACCACGATCGCTACAACAGTGCCGCGATGGGTTATGCGGTAAAGCTTCACGAAGCCAGGGCCGAGGCTCGAAAGCGCGCCAAGGTGGCGCAGCGCTCCCCGGAGCAGCTCTTCCCACGGTCGAACCGGCCGGGGCTGGGCGTTGCTCTGGAGTACGAGCGCATGGGAAACAGGCCGGTCTCGGAAGACCTTCTCGCGCGGGCCGGAGAACACGGCGTCGAGTTCGAGCACCTGGGCATCACCCTCGGGACCGTGCTGCACAACATCAGTCTGCAAGACCCGCTATCGCCAGCTCAGGTGCAGCTGGTCCGCGACACGTTGCTGGAGCGAAAGGTGATCTTTTTTCGCGATCAGCATCTCTCGGAAGCAGAGCAGGTGGCGTTCAGCAGGCAGTTCGGAGAGCTGGATGCCTTTCCGTTCGGCAAGCCTGGCAGGAATCCCTACATCCTGGAGATCGTCCATGACGAGAACAGCCCCGGAACGGAGAACGGGTTCCACACTGACGTCACCTGGATGGAGCGGCCGTCGCTCGGTTCCGTGGCTCAGTGCGTCGAGTTGCCGCCCTTGGGCGGTGATACGCTCTTCTCGGACAGCCATGCGTGCTACCTCGGCCTGCCGGTCGATCTGCAGAGACGAATCGAGCATCTGCACGGGATCAACGACTACCGCATATTCATTCAGAAGAGTGTCCGCGGCGTCGATCTGCCCGACGATCTGGTTTCGGCCATCAAAGCCGATATTCCGTTCGGGGTGAGTCACCCGCTGGTTCGCACTCATCCGGAGACGGGTAAGCGAGCGCTCTACCTCAACGCCGGCTTTCTGCGGCACGACTCGCTGTACGACCATCGCACCGGGGAGCAGCTGGGACGGGTCGAGTCGGAGGAGATCGTCGGGCAACTGATGGTCCAGCACGACCGCCCGGAATACGTCTGCCGCTTCCGATGGGAGGAGGGTTCCATCGTGTTCTGGGACAACCGCGCGGTGCAGCACTACGCGGCGAGCGATTACTACCCGCACCGGCGGGTGCTGCGTCGGGTGACGATCTCGGGCGACAAACCCTACTGCGATCCGGTGGCCGCTTAGGCGCGCTGAACGATCATGCAGACGTGCTGTAGTACATCCTAGGGCCCATCACCGAGTCGGTCTTTTCCTCGTCGCGATCCAGGCCGCCCATGGAGAAGATGCACACGCCGCCGTTCCAGATGTGGGCGATTTCGTCGTAGCCCTGACCAACCTCGCTCGGCTTCATATGCACTCATCGCTCGCTGGGAAAGAAAGGGATGGCCAAGGTTACCGTAGCGTGGTGGTCTGTTTCACTGGTATATAAGGTGTCCAGTGTTCAGACGATCTTTCATAACCGGATTACTTCTCCTGCTGAGCCTGGCCGCCCAGGCCAAGGAGCTGGAGGGAGAAGTCGTGAGCATTGCCGACGGCGACACGTTCACTCTGCTCGTTGACGACGTGCAATACCGGGTTCGGCTCGCGGGCATCGATACCCCGGAGAGAGGGCAGCCCTATGCCAACGCCGCAAGGAATGCCCTTTCCGATCTGATCTTCCGGAAGCAGGTTCGAGTGGAAAGCAGGAAGACGGACCGGTATGGCAGGATCATCGGCCGCGTCTGGGCGCAGCCCCGGGACTGTTCGCGATGTGGCAAAACGCTGGACGTTAGCCTTGCCCTGCTCACCACCGGGATGGCCTGGTGGTACCGCTACTACGCCGATGAGCAGCCCGAAGAGGAGCGGGGACAGTACGAATTTGCCGAGTTTGAGGCCAAGGCCAAGAGAGCCGGGTTGTGGCGGGATGAAAACGCCTTGCCCCCCTGGGAATGGCGGGCCGCAAACAGATAGGCGCGCGGGGCCTGACTGGCCTCGAACGAGAGGAGATGGACATGACTTCAGCGGATGATGAAGCCAGGATCAGGCAGCTTCACGGCCGATACTTCGAAACCCTGGGCAGCGGGGACCTGGATGCGCTCGCCGAGCATTTTACGTTTCCCGCGGTGTTCAAAGGGTTCCTCGACGACGTGACGATGGTGTCGGACGGGGCGTCGTTGGCGCCCACCTACGAGAAGCTCATCGCGGCGGCTCCTAAGGCCGCGCGCACCGAGGTTCTGAGCCTGGACGCCGCGCGCCTCAGGCCGGGCGTCCATATGCTCACGATGCAATATGAGCAGTACGGGGCCGACGACCAGCTGATTCATGAGGGCCGCGCGTTGTATCTCGCCAAAGAGGTGGGCAGCGAGCTCAAGCTGTTCGCCGTGCTCTGAGTTGCCCCCAGCGAGTTCGGCCGTGAAGCGAAGGAGGAGCAGGTGAATTGGGATGCCTTGGACTTCGCCGTTTTCGGGGCGATGTTGCTGGGTGCGGGGATCGTCTACGCGTTCGCGCGTCGGAAGACGCGGAATTCGGCATATCGGGCCGCCGTTGGCGTTGCCCTTGGCTCTGCGTTCCTCCTGGTCTGGATCAACGGTGCCGTCGGCATCCTGGGCGATGAGGATGACGTCGCCAACATGATGTTTTTCGGTGTGCTTGGCATTGGCGCCGTTGGCGCAGCCGTCTGCCGCTTCGAGGCGCGGGGAATGATGCTCGCGTTGGCGGCGACGGCGTGCGCTCAGCTGGCCGTGGCGGTGGTCGCCCTCGCCGCCGGCCTGGGTTCCACGTCGCCCAGCTGGCCGCAACACGTGCTTGTCCTCACCGCGTTATTCGTCGTTATGTGGCTGGGCTCTGCGTGGCTCTTTCGAAGCGCCGCGCGTGAGCAGTCGTTCACAAAGTAAAGTATGCAATGACGGCCAGCCCGACGACGGTTGCGCCGATGGTCCACCACAGCTGCCGAAGAGATTCTCCCATGTCGGTCTGCTCGAGGCTTCCGGTTCTGGCTAGTTCCCTTTCTTCGTGTGGGTCAGTCATCTGGTGTTTCCTGTCGCGCGTCTTGCCGCCTGAGCTCGGATCGATGCGAGAAACATTCAGCGCCCCGGCGGATTCCCCGCCAGGTAGTCGTGTAGCACCTCGTGGAAGCGCCGGACTCGGGTTTCCTGGGCCGCCATATAGGGTTCCTGATACCCCCTGGAGCGCCAACCGCTGGTCTGACCGGCGGTCAGATGCATGTCCTGATACACCACCTGATCGGAGTAATCCTGAACACCGCGCCCGTCGTCATAGTCACAGAAATCCAGCTCTGCCTCTTTCAGCTCGAGCGGGTTCTCGGCCGTGCGGTTGACGAACTCTTCCTGACCCTCGATGGGATAAGCCATGGTCCATTGATCGAAGTAGCACTTCTCGGGATCTGTCGGATGCGGTTCCCAGCGCCATACCAGGAAAGAATCGGAACCGGGCGCGATGGCGACGTTGGGAAACAGCACGCCAAAGGGGCTTTCCGTCAGATCCTCGTCGTTCAGGTTCTCGTAGTGGAGAAAGCCTCTCTCCCTCCAGAGCCTTCGCTTCGCTGCCTTGAGGTCCTTCCAGCCCTGGAGCGCCTTGGTCTCGAAATCCGGGTACTGCTCGGGATCGATGTCCCACGCGCGCAGCGTCGCTTCGAACGGGTCCGGCGCGCCTTTGGGTAGACGATCCCGCAGAGAGGGCCGGCCCATCTGGACGATGCGATTGTGGCCCATGGGGAACATTTCGTAGCGCGAGGTGAAATGGTCCTGGTCGATGATCGGGGGTACCTGAGGGTGGACCGTGCGGGTGTGATACGACTCGTTGAAGTTATCGGACCAGAACTTCCAGTTGGTATTGAGCGCGACGCGCCACCAGTTGACGCGCACCGTTTTCTCGAACTGGTGGCCCTTGTAGAGCTCGGGGTTGGGGGCGAGGTACGTCATCAGGTCCGGTGCCTCGTCGTCCATCGTGTACCAGACCAGCCCTGCCCAGGTGTCCACGCGCACTTCGATGAGCCTGATCTTACCCACCGGGTCTTCCGGGAAGTCGTCCCGGTCACAGCTATCCAGCAGAGAGCCGTCCATGCCCCAGACCCAGCCGTGGTAGGGGCAATGCATTTGTTCCTGGGAGCCGTGCTCGCTCCAGAGCAACCGCTGGGCACGGTGGCCACAGGCGTTGTAAAAGCCTTTCAGGGACCCGTCCTTCTGCTTGGCGATGATCACAGACTCGTGCATGAAGTTGTGCACGATATAGTCGCCCGGGTCCTGAAGCTGCTGTTCGCGACCGGCGATGTGCCAGATCTTGGTCCACATAAGCTCCCACTCTTTCGCCATCCACTCCTTGCTGTAGTAGCGCTCCGGGGAGATGGGGTCTCCACGAAGATTAGCCGGATCTTTCCCGTCCATGGCCAACGGATGTCTGAGAATGTCGCTCATAGGTAGGACCTCGTTTGCGCTTCGGAAATTAGACTGACGGGGGACGGAAATGTCAAAACCGCGGGACGGCTCGTGCCGATCGCGGCCGGAGAAAGCTGCAGCTTGCTACCCGCCGCGCGCTCAGTCCAGATCGGACACGCTTTCGTCGACGGTGTAGGAACGCATGAAGCGCGTGTCGAACAGCTTCTCCTCGTCCTCGCGAATCTCCTGCTGAGCGTCCGGCGCGCTCAAGACCCTCCCGCACGCTTCCATGGTTTCCTGGTCCGGATACCAGATTTCCAGAAACACGTCGTACTCGGGGTCGCGCAGCTCGCCGTCCCGGTCCACGGTTGGATTCGTAAAGCGCCGCATATATTTGGTGGCGTATCCCTTGAGGTATTTTTCGCCGATGACGCGATGTTTCGTCTCGTAGTATTCGCGAAACTCCGGAATCGTCATTCCCGGCCGGCGTTTCATGGGCATCACTACCTTGATCATTGGCTCCCTCCGCAAATTGTCAGGTGGTAAAGACTACACATGCACAGCGCAGCGGCACAGAGGTTGTGCCGCTTTCCGAGAGCCGACGCGGCTGATCCTTCAGAGCTCGAACCGCTGATCCACCAGTTCCTCGGACAAGGCCCACAGCCGTTCGGCCGCGTCGGGATCCAGTGCCCAGGGCGCGTAACCGCCGTCGCGGATGCCACCGGCGCCGGGTCCGGCCACGTGGCAGTCCTCGCAGTAGAGGCCGCCGCGGCCTTCCAGCTCGGGTGAGGTGGCGGCCCACACGCTGGTCGCCGCTCCCTGGGGGACCGTCTTGAAGCCGGCCTGAAAGGCTTCGGGATCGCTTATGTTGTTGCGCTCCATCATGGCGGCGATGTCCTCGTCCGTCAGATGCCGGCCGAGCTCGGTCATGATGCCGCCGGGATGTACCGCGTAGGCGTGAACGCCCGCGCCGGCCAGGCGCTTTTCCAGCCCGACAGAGAACAGGATGTTCGCGGTCTTCGACTGCCCGTAGGACACCCACTTGTCGTACTCACGGTCGTTGAAGAACGGGTCGTCCAGATCCACCGCGCTCATGTGATGCCCGGCGGAGCTCAGGTTGACGACGCGCGACGGTGCCGCCGCCTTCAGCGCCGGGGCAAGCAGGCAGGTCAGCAGGAAGTGGCCGACGTGATTGGTGGCAAACTGCATCTCCCATCCCGCTGGGGTACGCGTGAGCGGGCACGCCATGACACCGGCGTTGTTGATCAGCAGATCCAGCTTGTCGTGGTCGGCCAGATACCCCGCGGCGAAAGCCCGCACGCTGGCGAGATCGGCGAGCTCCAGCCCGCGGACGTCTACGGCTGCGTTACCGGTGCTCTCGCGGATTTTCTGCGCGGCGGCCTCGCCCTTGGCCAGGTCCCGGGCCGTGATCGTGACGGCCGCGCCTTTTGCGGCCAGGGCCCGAGCGGTTTCCTCTCCCAGGCCGCCAGAAGCGCCCGTCACGATGGCGCGTTTGCCGGCAAGGTCGACGCCCGCCAGCACTTGGTCCGTGGTGCTTTCAAAGCCAAAGCTCATTTCGTGTCCCTCAATTTCTTGATACGCCGGATGATAACGCCAATATGGTCGGATACGTGTCTTTCGCCCGAATGTCCCGTTATTCTCCGTGAGGGCGCTCAGTCAGAGGAGGAGAAATCGATGGGGGAGCCTCTGCCATCGCGCTCGGCTCGATACTTCGGGCGCGTCACCGATACACTATCGAGGAGTACCTGGAGATGGTCTCGGGGCAGGATCACCGGCGTTTCCTCAAGACGCACTCGCCGCTGGACGGGCTGCCCTACTATCCGGAGTGTCATTATCTGGTGGTGTTTCGAGATCCCCGAGACATGTTCTTTTCCATGCTCAAGCACCGCGACAACTTCACCGACGAGGAGCTTGCATTTGCCTCCATACCGAGCGGTGAGGACGCTTTTCGGCAATGGCTGGATCGTGGCTTCGACCCGAAGAACTTCGACTTTCAGTCGCTTGAGTGGCTGTGCCACTTTCTGCAGACCTACTGGCCCTACAGGGATCTTCCGAACATCCATCTTTTCCATTACTCGGACATGAAGAACGACCTGCCGGGCCACGTCCGCAAAGTTGCCGGTATCCTCGAAGTAGAGCTGACGGAAGCCCAGCTCGACGAGATGACCGCGGCCGCCTCGTTCGAAGCCATGCGCGCGAAGGGAGATCAGTTCGCACCGAATGCAGGTCTGGGTGCGTGGAAGAGCGAGAAGGATTTTTTTGCGGTCGGCACGAACGCGCAGTGGAAGGGAAAGCTCACGCCAGAGGATCTTGCGGCGTTTGAGAGCAGGATCAGAGATTTTCTCTCTGAAGAGCAGATCGCGTGGCTGGTTCGAGGTTAGCTGCCAGGTTTCTCGGATCCTCCTGACGGGAGCTGCTCAGGGGCTCGGTCAGGCACGCTCATTTCCGGTGACGCGCCGGAACGTTGCGGTCTCTTCGGGATCGTACGGGGAGCCGTCCGCGTGAAGAAGCTCGTGGAACCAGGGCTCGTCGTCATCCACTGCCTCGAACCACGACCGCCAGGGAAAGCGTGTCTGCGTCCTTCCGTCGACGAGGCCCCAGTTGATCGCGCCCACCTGGTGTTCTGCGAACACCTCGAGCAGATCTACGCTGGATCCCGCGGTCCGTGCCAGCCATTCGGTGCACACCAGCGGGCGACCATGGGCAGACAACGCCTGGATGACCGCTTCGAGCGCAGCGCGCGGCTCGTAGCAATGGAACGTGATGACGTCGCTGCGCTCCAGCATGACGGCGTTGATGGGGTTGTCGACGGGGCGGTGGTCGGAGTCGTACTCCCACACGCCGGCCGTCAGCGGTTGCGACGGGTCGACCTCGCGAGCCCAGTCGAAGACGCAGACCAGCAGCTCGGTGGCGGCAGCCGCTTTCTCGTCGCGTGATCCGCCCGCGATGGTTATCCGGTCGATCTGATCGGGCTCGTTGAACAGGTCCCACGCGATGATGCGCTCGTCGGCTGCGAATCGCGAAAGCACCCCGGTTACGTACGGTTTGAGGGCCGGCCACTGCGATCGGTCCTGCAGGATGGCGTTGCCAGGGCTCTGAACCCAGATCGAGTTGTGAAGACGCGGCACGGGGTCCGGCTGAGCGCCGAGCTTCGGCTTCGGGTGCCAGACGCCGTCGAAGAGCACGGGCATCATGCCGATGCCGTGGCGGTGAGCGATGGCCAGCACTTCGTCGATGCGCGCGAGGAAAGCGTTCCCATCGGCCTCGAACAGAAGATCGTGCAGGTAGACGCGGACCACGTTCATGCCCAGGTCCGACGCCCATCCAAGTTCCCGGTCGATGGTCTCGGGATCGAAGGATTCGCTCTGCCACATCTCCAGCTGGTTGCCCGCCGTCGAGGGCGTGAAGTTGCAGCCCACGAGCCAGCCCACGTCGGTTTGCCAACGCGCGGCGCGTTCGGTCGACCATCTTTGTGCTGTCATTTCCTTAGCCGGTCACTCCGTTCAGACGAAAACCATCGGCCATCGCGCAGTGTGCGTCGCCCGACGCGTTCCAGGTGGACTGCCAGGCAAGAATAGCGGATCAGGGAAGAAAAGAACCCTAATCCGGAGGGGGAGGGTCGGGATAAGCCCACAGCTTGAGCGTCCCGTCGGCGCCACCGGAGACGATCAGGTCGCCTTCCGGAGAAAAGGCGACGTCGTTGACGCGCCCGCGCTTCCGTTCCACCCGCCTTCGCCTGTTACGACAGCGGAGTAGTCGTTAGAGACTTCCAAGTCGTAGATGATGTTGGGCAGATCGTGGCCGATTTCCAGTTCATGCAACTCATTGGTCCAGTAGCGCAGGTTGGTATCGGCGCCCCCGGAGACCACCTTGATGGTTAAACCGTCGTCCACGAAGCCCACCGTCCGGAGCGCTTCGCCGTTGTGCGCGTCGGCTTGGGCGGCGACCTGAACGAGCGCCTCGTCCGTCTGGACAGGCGGCTCCGCCGGGGGAAAGGTCAGTGTTACCGGCTCTACATGGTCGCCGGCAGTCAGCGTCCCGCTGCAATCTTCCGGTACGCAGGGATTGGGCAGGGGGCCCTAAAAGCTGAAATTCCCCTTGCCGTTCGCGGTTGTGGCGGGTGCGCCTTCCCACAGTATTTGCTGCTTTCGGCCCGCATCGCTGCCTTTGACGAAGGCCATTTCGTCCCGGACCTCCGCTATGTCGATGGTGACCGCGTACGCGGCGGGAAGGAGCAACCCACTCAACGCTGCGATGAGAAGACGGCCGCGTGCCCGGATGCTCATACTCGTTGCGCTCAATCGATTGCCCATCTCACGATACCCGGTCAGTTCGCTGGCGAATATGGCGCGATTGTTAGCCGGGCGAAGCGATCGAGTACTCGGCGGGATCAGGTGGCTCGGGCGCCGAACTCGACCCATCGAGCCGCGTCCGGTGGGAGGGTTTCGGCGACCTTGCGGCGGTAGGCGGCAATGTCGTCGTCGTTCAGCACATCGCGCCAGCGTCCGTTCGTGCCTTTGTAGACGAATCCTTCGAGCCCGCCTTCGAAGAACCCCTCGAAGTCCCCGACCTTCTTGTCCGCTTTGCGCATGCCCTCGAACGTGCAGCGCTTCACCACCGCGGGCCATTGGCCCTCGTCGAGCTCGATGTCGAGAAATGGCGCGATGCGCCGCATCTGCCCCGTCAGGTCTGCCTTCAGATCGTTGAAGTGCACGAAGAGAAGGTTTGGCCGGTCCCGGACGGCCCAATAGCTTGCGACCACGTCGAAGAAGTTGTTCCGCTCCAGCCACTCGTGGAAGTAGCCGCGGTAGTCGACGCCGTCGAAGGTGTTGATCGCTGGCAGGCCGTCCTCGGAAGCCTTCTCGTTGAGCATGTCGGTGACCATCATGCGGCTGACGTGGTTGCACCAGGACATGAATGCGTCCCGGCCGTCGCGAACCACGGTGATGTACCGGGCGTCGTCGAACCAGGGTATGCCGTCGGCAGGGGTATGGCTCTTCATGGCACGGCGGTGAGTCTGGGCACGCAGCATGGCGTGCATCTTTTCCGCCGGCGTGAATTTGGCCTCGATCCAGGGGCATATGCCGTTGACGATCGAGCCCGGAAACTCGCCGTCCGGCCAGAGCAGGTTGGCGACGATCATCTGCATCCACGTCGTGCCGCACTTGGAGGGCGTGCACACGAAGATGTCGCCGGGACGGGGCTCGAAGCCTTCCCAGCGGGCGTTGTCCATCACGGCATCTTTGTAGACACGCATTGACCTTTCCTTCCTCCGGGATTTGGGCTCAGGGGCGGCCGGCGCGCTGACGCGCCGTCAACTGGTGCGATTACGATGCTCGCTTTTTGAGGATGCGATCCATGGTCGAGACGCCAAGCACCGTGCCATCTTCGGCGAGGGATTCCGCCAGCAGGCCATCCGGGGCATACAGGCTGAAGAGCACCAGGGCACCCTCCGGCCCGGCGCGCTCCATGTGCACGTCCCCGGGGGCTTTGTGGGCGTAGTCTCCCGCACGCCTCACCCTGCGGCCCACTTCCTTGCCGGTCTCGAGATCGATGTCGATGACGTGAAGTTCGCCTTCGAGGACGGTGGACGTCGTCTCCGCCGTATGGCGGTGAAAGTGGCAGTAGCAGTTGGGCTCCCAGCGGTAGAGCAGGTCCACGTGGCCGTCTTCCCGCGCGTTGAGCAGCGCTGCCGAATAGTCGATGGGATAGTCGAACTTGTCGCCTCCGGTGAAGCGCTTCCACCGTAAACTGCCTTTCTCGAGAAGGTTCACCGCATGCTCCTTGTCATTGATGCCGCCAGGAAGAGCATGGTACCTGCTTTCCGCGTCCGGTCGCATCTGGTCTTCTTGGTTCATGGTGCCGCTACTCCTTCACCTCTTGGGCGGCGGGTCCTTCGGCAACCGGCTATCCCGCGCCGGCGGCAGTATAATCAGCCTTCATGTCAGTCCGCTCATTCTGGTTCCGGGGGGAGGTCAACCAGCCATGAACAAGGTAAAGGATCGGATCGCGCTCGTTACCGCTGCAGCCGATGGCATCGGCGCATCAACGGCCACCCTGCTCGCTGAGGAAGGTGCCGTGGTGGTCGTCACGGACATCAATGGTGAGGGAGCCGTGAAGCTCGCTGACGAATTCGGCGGCATGGGCCTGGAACATGATGCCGGCTCGGAAGCCGACTGGAAGCGCGTGATTAATGAAGTGACCGATCGGTACGGTCGGCTCGATATTCTCGTCAACAATGCGGGTATCGGTGCGGGCATCGGCGACATCGAGCATCAGACTCTCGACGACTACCGTGCGGTGATGCGGGTGTGCGTCGACAGTGTGTTCATCGGCAGCAAGCTCGCCATCGAGCTGATGAAGCGGGATGGCGGCGCCATCGTCAACGTGTCGTCGGTTCACGGAATAAGGGCGGCCGCGCACGAGGCGGCCTACTCGGCGGGCAAGGGGGCGGTCAGGCTGCTGACCAAATCGATCGCCCTCTACTGTGCCCAGTGCGGCTATCGCATCCGGGCGAACTCGGTGCACCCGGGCTACATCCTGACCACGATGATGAAAGAGTGGATGGAGCGCTCGGGAAACAGCGCGGACATAATGGCGGGGCTCGTCCAGCAACACCCCATCGGCTTCCTCGGTGAACCCCGCGACGTTGCCAACGGGATTCTTTACCTGGCCAGCGACGACGCGCGGTTCGTCACCGGTTCCGAGCTCGTCATCGACGGCGGATTCATGCTCTGAGCGCGGCTGCAAGCGCGGCTGCAAGCGCGGGTGGAAGCGCCGGTGCGTCGTATCCGGCGCCTGTGGTGGTTTCCGGTGCCGATGAACCCTCAGCCGGCCACGGAGCTTGGAATCCAGCTGCCGTGAAAACCGTTGGGAATTCGTGGCAGCTCGATCGACGCAACCGGGGTGTCGTCCATTGTGGCCGCGTCCATGATGACGAATCGGCTGGCGTCCGTTTCGGCATCGTAGACATAGGTCATCAGATACCCGTCGTCCTCGGCCTTCGCATCGGCTGCCGGCGCGAAAACGGGCTCCCCGCAGGTGTGGCCGCGACCGAGCTCGATCTCCGAGCGGCTGCCGGTCTCCCGGTCGTACTTCAGGATCGCGCCCGACTGGCTCGCCGGATCCCCCTGGTCCCCGGTGGCCATCGCCATCATGTACCCGTATCGGTGTCGCAGGCCGATCAGGCTGTCCGCAACGCGGGGAAACTCTGCCGGTCGGTCGTCGATCTGCTCCTCGCGAACCCGCCCGGTCGCAGTGTCGATCGTCCAGCGCCAGAGCTGCGGCGGCGCGAAGTCCATTGCCGATTCGCGCCAGATGTGATCGAACCGGGCAACGTCCAGGACGATGGTGTCGCCGTCCTCGTAGGAATTCATGGGATGGAAGACGTAGCACGGATTGATGTCGTACCACGTCACCTGGGCATCGGTGCCGGTGCGCGGCATAACGCCCAGCCGCGCCGGGTAGTCGTCGTCCCACCGGATCGGCATGTCGCCGCTCATGGCTAGGCTCATGTCGAAGACGGCGGGCAGATCCATGAAGATGACGAAATTCTTCGTGATGTTGAAGTCGTGCATCATCGTCGGGCCGCCCACGGTGATGTTCTCTGTCTGAACCAGCTTGCCTTCAGCGGACACGCGCAGATAGCGCAGGTACGGCTCGAAGGCCGAGTAGCCGAACGCCAGCATCTCGCCGGTGACCGGGCAGATCTTCGGGTGTGCGGTAAACGATCCGGTGAGCACGCCGTCGAAATCGACGGGTCCCACCGTATTCAGATCCGCGTCCACCTCATAGGGGAAATGACCTTCCTCGAGGGCGAGGATCCTGCCGGCATGGCCCACGACGTGGGTGTTCGCCTTCGACGCCCGCATGTCCAGCATGACGGACGCATCGAGAATGTCCACGGAAGGGTTTGAGATGAAGGGCGTCTGGACGTAGCGGTTGTGATACCACTGAGCCTTTCCGTCGCGCAGATGCACGCCGTGCAGCATGCCGTCGCCGAAGAATGGATGCGCGCTGGTACCGCTGAGCGGATTCGGCCCGTTGCGAACGTAGCGCCCGTCCAGCTCGGGAGGAATTGCTCCGGTCACCTTCAGATCCGTGAGCGTGCGCTCCTCGGTGATCGGTCGGCCGTTGCCGCGCAGGTGGGAGGGTTTTTCTTCGATGACGGCTGCCATGATCCGTTTTTCCCTTATTGATTGGTTGCCTCATAGTAGTTCGCCGACGGGGAGGGGTCCAGGCGAACCCACCCGGGATCCGCCTCTGCGCTGACATCGCTCCCCCTAAAAGTGGAGTTGAGCGGTGACCGGATCGGAACGACGGCGCATGATACGCTCTCACACGCGATTGCTGCTGGAAGACCCGAGTAAGATGTCCAAAGAATTCAACTACGACGACGTCAGCACCTACACCCTGGACAAGGCCGACGAGCTTGCCCTCATCGCCGCGCAGAACGAGTGCACGTTCATGTGGTCCACCAAAGACGGCTGGCCGGTCGGGGTGATCATGACGTATGTCTACGCGGAGGATTGCTTCTGGCTCAGCGTGTCGTCTTTACGCGTTCGCGTGAAGGCGGTGCAGCGCGATCCCCGCGCGTCGATCTCGATAACAAGCAAGGGCACACCGCTGCGCAGCGGACAGAGCCTCACCTACAAGGGCACCTGCGAAGTGTTCTCAGACCAAGCCACCGTCGATTGGTTCCTGCCGGAGCTGGCAAAAGCCTTACGGATAGGAGACGAGCGAGCACGGCGCGTCTTTGTTGAGCTGAACAACACCGAAAACCGCCGTGTCATCAAGTTCACGCCGACCAAGGCCATCGGTTTCGACGGCCGCAAGATGGGTAAAGCCACCATGGAGGCAACCGGCGGGGACCCAGTGGTCACTAAGCGATCCTCTTAAACATGCCGGAGCCAACGGGCGCGTCCGGATTCCGGCGATGCCGCCCACCGTGCAGGCGGGGCGCCTGTTGTTACCGTGATGCCGGTTCTGCGACTATAAGGCGATACAGAACCTGGGAGGGAGCACATGGATCTCGGACTTAATGGGGCAAAAGCCGTCATCTCCGGTGGCACGCAAGGTATCGGCCTGGCGGTTGCCAAACAGCTCATGGTCGAGGGGGTGGCGGTGAGCATCGCGGCGCGCCGGCAAGAAGGCGTGGACGCGGCACTCGAGGAGCTGTCCGCGCTGGGCACCGTCGTTGGCCAGGTGTGCGACGTTGCAGACTACGACGCCACGGTGGCTTGGATGCAGAACGCAGCGGACGCCCTCGGCGGTATCGACATCGTTGTGCACAACGCCACGGCCAGCGGCCAACCGGGTCCGGGACCCCAATCCTGGATCAACAACTTCAGCGTCGATGTGCTCGGCATGGTGGGCATGAGCGAAGGCGCGCTGCCCTTTCTCGAGCAATCCGAGCGTGCAGCGCTGGTACAGATCGCGTCGATCACCGGCATTGAGCACCACGACGTCCCCATCAGCCCGAGTTACGGTGCCATGAAAGCCGCGTCGATTCGTCACATGGCGCAATTGGCCCAGCAGTGGGGACCCAAAGGCATTCGCGCGAACACCGTCGCGCCGGGGCCGATCTTCATCGAGAACGGCGTTTGGAACGGCATCAAGGACAACGCGCCAGCTCTGTATGAGCGCGACCGTGACTACCATCCCACCAAACGCATGGGCACGGGGGAAGAGGTCGCACGCGTTGTCGCCTTTCTCGCCAGCCCCGCCGCGAGTTGGGTGAACGGCACCACCGTGCGCGTCGACGGCGCATTTACCCGCGGGGTTAACTTCTAGGCGGTTACGCCTGGCGCAGGAACTCGTCGGGATCTCCGACACCGGGCATCCTCGATTGGTGCGGCGAGGTGGCGGCGATTAAACGGATGGCGTTTACTCTCCACATGCGAGCATTGCCAGAGAACGTACTTCCCTACAGGCGTACGGCGACTTTTCACCAGGACTCGATTCCGCCCGGATTGCTGAAGGCGCACAGCACCAAGCCCGGCACCTGGGGAAGGATCGTCGTCGTGACGGGTGAGCTCCTTTATCGGATCCTCGAGCCAGACCCGGCAGAGTTTCTGCTCTCCCCACACATCATGGGCGTTGTCGAGCCGACGGTGCTCCACGAGGTCGCTCCCGTCGGCGAGGTCGAATTCTACATCGAGTTTCTGCGTTAGCGCTCCGCGAGGCCGATTTGCGTGGCGCACGCCCGGCGCGAGCGGCTCGAATGTCCGATGCCATCGTCGATCCCCGCGGTCGGCGAACGGCCTAGACGGCCATGGGTGGTCAGGCGGCTCTCGTGGCGTTATAAGTTAGCTCGGCAGAAGAGGGAGACGCGGCATGGCCCGAGGAATCCCGATCAGCGCGATGGTCCTGATGATGCCGTGCGCCCTGCAGGCTCAGGAGCGCTTGGTCATCGAAGAGGTGATCGTCACGGCTCAACGGGTGGAGGAGAGCGCCCAGAAGGTGCCCATCGCCCTCAACGCCTTTGACGAGACGGGCATCGAGGATCGCCAGATCATTGGCATCGGCGATCTTTCCCTGTTCGTTCCCAACCTGAGCTACAACACCAACAACGTGGGGGACACCCACGTCACCATTCGCGGTGTCGGGTCGTTGGTGTCCCGCCGGGACAGCGAGTCGGGCGTGTCCCTGCACGTCAACCAGGTGCCCTTGCCATCCGGCCAGCCGCCGTTCGAGATCTACGATCTCGCCCGGATTGAAGTGCTGCGGGGACCCCAGGGCACGCTGTACGGCCGCAACGCCACGGGCGGTGTCATCAACCTCATTACCAACAGGCCGAGCTTTGACGGTACAAGCGGGTACCTGGACGTGGAGGCCGGTAACCACGACCTCCTGCGGCTGCGCGGCGCGCTGAACGCCACGGTCGCCGACCGGCTCGCGCTTCGCCTAGCGGGACTCTCTCTGGACCGGGACGGCTACACGGACAACCTGGCCGGCGGCCAGGTGCCCGGGGTGGCGAGCGAAATCGACGGACGAGATCTCTACAGCGTCCGGGCGAGCGCCACCTGGCGCGTCACGGAGGCGACGGAGATCTGGGGCCTGTACGAGCGCTTCGATGAAGACGACGACCGCATGCTGACCCACAACCGTCGTTGCAAAACGGCGCTGCGGCCCACGACGCGCACTGGCTGCGAGCCCGGCGAGTGGGGCCTGGAGCCGAACAACCCGAACCAGGCCCGCTTTCAGACCTCGATCACCAACGGCCTGCGAGGCGTCATTCCCCTTGGGGCGCGCGACGCTGAAACCGGCCTCACGTTTGCCTACCCGCGCCCCGAGATCACCAATCTCAGGGACGTGCACATCGACTTCGCCCCCGTGTACGAGTTCGAGCAGAACCTCTGGCAGCTCGGGGCCAGCCACGATTTCGATTGGGCGACGTTGAGCTTCATCGGCAGCTATCAGGACTGGCGATTGCGCACGTTGCAGGATAACGATTGGAGCGTCGGCCATGAGTTGGCGCCGATTCCGGAAAATCCGAGCGGCCTGTATCCGGTCTCCGCCCTGCCTGAAGGCAAGAACCCGCTCGACGGGCCGGAGTGCAACGTCAACGAAGCGCAATTTGGCGTGCTTGGCGGCTGCGTGCTGGACCCCAACGTGACGCGCCAGTTCTGGTACGGGGAACGACGCGAGTGGCGTGACTTCTACTCCGCGGAGCTGCGACTGCGCTCGGATCTGGACGGTCGCGTCAACTTTCTGATCGGCGGCAACTATCAGTTCTCGGACGACCACGCTGTCTCGGGTGGCGGGACCAACGACTACTGGGAGATGTGGACCCGGTTTGGCAGGGCACAGGCCCCGGCACCGGGTCCGAATCCGTTCGCGCTTAATCTGAACGCTCTCGATCGTCTGATGGTTTTAGCCGGCGGCGAAGACAAAAACGAGTTCGAGAGCTTCTCGGCCTTTTCGGAGATCTACGTGGATCTGACCGACCACCTGAAACTCACGGTGGCCGCGCGCTACAACCGCGATGAGAAACGCTACAGAGCTCGCGGCATCGGTGCCCCTTTCGACATCAACACCGGCCTTGGCGGCGTTTTCGGCCGCGACGTGTGGGTGCGTCCCCAAGCGGCCCTTTACATATTTGGAATCTCCGACGACTCGGGTCTGCTCGACTTTTACGGTCTGACCGAGGAGGTGGATGCCGCCCTGGCGACCGGCGGGTTTCCCGGCCTTCTGGCCGCCAACCTGATCGCATCGCAGATCCCGATTCTGACTGCCTGGAACGAGGGCGCGATCATTGCCGGCGTGCCGACGGATTTCGAGTGGGACGCCGTCAGTGGACGCGCTGTCCTCGACTGGCAGATCACGCCCGACATGCTGGCCTACGCTTCCTTCGCCCGGGGCTACAAGCCCGGCGGCCTGAACGGCTTCTTCAGCACCAACCCGACCTACGACCGCGAGGACGTCAACTCTTTCGAGCTCGGCTTCAAGTCGCTGCTGGCAGACGACAGCCTAATGCTGAACGTGGCCGCATTCTTCAACGACTATGAGGGGCTGCAGCTCACCAACCTGGCCGCGGAGCAGTTTACCCGCAACATCGAGAACACCAACGTGGACGCGGACATGTACGGCGCGGAGATCGAGGCCAGGTGGCGACCGCCCTTCGCGCCGAGAGCCGAGCTGGAGATTGGCTACTCCTGGCTCAATGCCGAGCTCAAGAATGAACCACCCCGCATCGACGCCCTGTGGCTGACCAACGGCGACCCCGAATATGTGGAGCTGCTGTCTTTCGCCACCAACGCCGGATCTCCCAATGGCCGCTACGTTGCCCGCGTTGAGGACGTGCTGCCCTGGGTGAACCCCGCGATTGCCATAGGAGCGGCCATCGGGCCGGATGAAGCGCCCGCAACCATCTATCCCAACGGCATCCCGGCCTGGTTCGACGGGGCATTTCTCTCTGCCGTGGGCGTGGAGCTGTTACCCGGGATACCCGTGCCGGTGTCGGGGAACTCCGTCCCCGACACGCCCGAGCACACGGTGCACCTGGGTGTCAGCTACACGTGGGACGTGCCCGCCGGGGCGCTCACTGCCCGGTGGGACTACTACTGGCAGAGCAAGAGCTACCTGACGATTTTCAATCGCAGCGCGGAGACCATCGACGCCTGGGATCAGCACAATTTGAGCCTGATCTACGAGACCGGCGACGGACGCTGGTCGGCGCGCGCCTGGGTGCGCAACATCGAAAACGACTTGCACATCCTAGGTGGGTACCGTCAGCATTCGCAGCAGGATTTTTCCGTGAGCGAGCCGCGGGCGTTCGGCGTGTCGTTGCGATTCAATTTCGCCCCGGGCTGAGCCGGGCGGCGTGCCCGCGGTTATCCCCCCACCATCTGTTCCACGTCCCAAAGGCTCAACCGGCAATCGAGCACGGAATCAAAGTGCGCGAGAACTGCCCGCCCGGCACCCGATTGCTCGAGGAGCGCGAGATGGCTCGACCAGGACGAAGCGCCGCGCCGGCTCGCAGCGAATACCAACACATCCGGCTGGTTGTTTAGGCCCGTCATGGGAATGAAGTGCAGCAGTTCATCCATGGCATCGTCGCCCATGGATTGATTGACCATTGCCACGTGTTCCATTAGATCTTCCAGGTCGCTCATGTCCTGCTCGGGGCGCAGATCGCAGGCGTAGGAAGCCACCGTCGCCTCCCAGGGTCCTTGGGCGTCGGGGTCGCGTATGAACGCGTGGGCGTAGCTTCCAAGGGCGGGCACGCAGGTCATTACCGTCTCGGCGCGCTCGTTGACCGCGGCCAGGTCGGTCGAGGCAGCAATGGTATCGTAAGATCTGGAATAGGCGCTCAGGTCTTCGTGGACGTTGACCCACGTAAGGGTGGTGGGCCAGCTGCCATTGGTCATCGTCCAGAGAAACGCGTCAGGCGGCGTGTAGTTCACCTTTTTCGCCTGCTTCAGGTAGAAGTCCCGCAGGGCGTTCAGGTCGTCCCGATCCTTGCCGCTGTTGTAGTTGCACTGAAAAACTTCGAGCACGCCCGATGGGAGAGCCGGCCCGTGGGAATCGGCGTAGGCGAACATGCCGTTCAGGGCAAGGAAGGGAATCAGCACCAGCAGGGATCGACCCAACGTTCGGTTGATTGTTTTCATCGTTGTCTCCTTAAACTCTGGTCATCGCGGTCCGGCACGAATGTTACGGCAAGTGGCTGCGCCGGGGCGACTTTCCTAATTCCCGACGCCATGGCAAGGTCGTGGCGTCGGTGGGATGAGAAATCGGGATAGAGAGGAGAACCAGCGAGATGGCAGGCATACCTGAAACTCCAGAGGACTTCACCACGAGCTGGCTGTGCGAGGTGCTTGGCGTGCCTGAGAGCGAAGTCCTCGATGTCGATGTGAGGACCTCCGAAGCGGACTCGGGCTTCGTGAGCCTCGCGTGCTTTCTGGAGCTGGAGACACGGCCCGGGAGCGGGTTGCCCCGCCAGCTCGTAGGCAAGCTGGCGCCGACATTCGAGGGAGCGAGGAAACTAAGCCGCGAGTTCGGGCTCTTCGCGCGCGAAAAGCAGTTTTACTCGGAAATCGCTCCGCTCGTAGCCATCCGCTCACCGGGAGCCTATCACTGCGATTACGATGCCGAGCTGGGAACCGGTGTTCTGCTCCTCGAGGATTGCTCGCACATGCGCGCGCCGGTGCAGACCGACGAGCAGCCGACTACCTTGGCGGAGCTGGAGCTGATCGTCGATGCTGCCGCTGACATGGCGATTTCTTCCTGGAATGCGGATTGGCTCGCGACAAAGGATGAGCTGATGGGGCCCGATCACCCCGCCTTTGTAGGCTATTTCTCGGGGATCCAGGAGGGCTACAAGGACTTCGTCGACAGCGAGTTCATGTCCTGGGCGCCCGACGGGTTCGAGGGTCTGGCCGTTCGGCTCGGCGAGAACATGCGGACGATCGCTGCTGCGCAACCGGAAACCAATCTGTCTCTCTGCCACATGGATTTACGGCTGGCTAACGTGTTCCTCGATGAGGAATCCGACGATCCGGTCGTTCTCTACGATTGGCAGTCAATGTATCCCGGCAGAACGGCCCAGGATCTGGGGTATCTGATCACCTCGGGGTACACGCCGGCGTTTCGTCGCGAGCATGAACGTAACCTGGTTAGTCGTTACCACCAGCGGCTGGTGGACGCGGGGATCCCGGGTTACAGCTTCGATGAAGCCTGGTTCGACTACCGGCACGGCATCATCATCGGCCTGCGGCTGTTGCCGATGGCGTTAGGCGATCTGGACGTCTCCACCGAGGGCGGCCAGGCCATCTTCAGGAAGATCATTCGGAACTTCCCCGAGGCAGCCCTGGACCACGGCGGCGTCGAGCTGGTGGATGAGATTCTGGCCCGGCGAGCATAGATCTGCCTGACGCTGCATCCGGTCGCCGTTTTCCTACCCGGTCCCCGGCCCCGGCGTGGGTGCGGCGTGCAGCTCCCGCCAGGAACGGCTGAGAATGCGGGCAGCGGATCGCAGGAAAACGATCAGCAGAGCGATCGCGATCAAGAGGTCCGGCCATGCGGAGTCGGAAACCCACACGGCCACGGTGGCGGTCAGCACTGCAAGGCCGTCGAAGATGTCGTTGCGCGAGCACTCCCAGACGGACGTCATGTTCAGGTCGTCGTTCCGGAAGGGAAACAGGATGCGCAGGCAGATCAGGTTCGCGGCCAGGTTGAGGGTGGCCGCCACGCCCATGGTTTCGAACACCGGCGTCTCCATGTTGGAAAGCCGCCAGCCGATCTGCGCGGCCACCCCGAGGGCGGCTGCAAAGATCAGCAAGCCCTTGAAAAAGGCGACCCGGGCCTTTGCGGATGCCGTGGAACCGATGACTGCCAGGCTAAGGGCGTAGGTCAGCGCGTCGCCGAGGTTGTCCAGGGTGCCGGAGAGCAGAGAGGATGAGCCGCTGAGCACGGCGCCCACGATCATCACGAGGAATGCGGCGACGTTTATGGCGAGAACGGACGCCAGCGCGCGCCGGTGCCGCGTTTCGAGACCGCTCGCGTCGATTCCGTTGGCGCAGCAATCGTCGCTCATGGCTGCCCCTTCGTCGCGGCGTAGCCAATGCCGTCAGGCCGTGGGCCCGTGTCAATGTGCCGGACTATGGCGGATCTGCTCAGATCGATGACGGCCACCTGATTCTGACCATTGAGCGAGACGAAAAGCCAGCGTTCTTCCGGATGGAAGACGAGTCCCTGGGGCGCCGCGTCCGCCAACTCCACGCTGGCTAGCTCTACCCGATTGGTGCGATCGAACATGCGCAGCACGTTCCTCTTGAGGTCCGGGACCAGCACCAGCCTGCCGTCCCTGGAGATCAGGATACGGTACGGCCAACCGAAGCCTTCGGCAATCGTCTCGATGGTGGCGTCATCGGTCCGGATCACGCTCAGCGAGCCTTCAGCGTTGCTGCCGACCCAGATTTCCGAGCCGTCAGCGGTCACTGCGATGGCTTCGGGTTGTTTCGGGGTTGGGTAGGCGCGCACCTGTTTCCCGGAGGCCACGTCGAGCTCGGAGACCGTGTCGCTCTGGATGTTGCTCGTGAAGACGCGCGATCCGTTCGCGGTGATGGCGAGCATGTGGGATCCGGCGCCGCCGGTTTCGATGGATCCCACCACGGCCCCGTCAGAAATGCGCACGAACACGATCTGATCGGTGGCTTCGGACGTCACGACCACCGTGTCACCGTCCGGCATGAAGGCGATACCGTGGGGCCGCGGGTAGTCCTCGAGATCCACCGTGCGGACGACGCGTCGCCCAGCGATGTCGATGACGGTGAGCGAGTTGCCGCCGGCGTAGTCCGTCACCACAGCCAGCTTCGCGTCCGGCGAAACCACGAGCTCGTGCGGTCCCCGGCCTGTGGGAAGCTCCGCGAGCTCGCGGCCATCGGACACATCCAGCATCGTTACGCTGTCGCCTCCTTTGTTGACGACGAGGAGCGTTCCCGTCGGCTCGGCCGCCGCCTCGATGGCTGAAGACACCGCGGCGATGAGCACGAGGATCAGGCCGTGGAAACTTCTGGTCATCCTGTCTCCCTGCTCATCGGGGTGCGGCGTCCGTCCTCTGCTACAGCGAGAACCGCTCGCGGAGAAATCGCGCGATGCCGTCCTCGTCGTGATGGCCGATCACGGCGGTCGCCGCCTCCAGAATCTCGGGCTGGGCGTTGCTGGGCGCGTAGCTTTCGTCTGCGACCTCGAACATGCTGAGGTCGTTGTTGTTGTCGCCGAAGCACAACACCTTGGTCGCGCCGAGCTCCTTGCGCAGGATCTCGATGGCGTTGCCCTTGCTCGCCTCCACGTGGTGAATGTCGATCCACTTCAGCTCCGAGCCTTCGATTGCCGTACCCGCATACGCCACCAGATGCGGCTCGTCGGCAATCATCAGATCGACGGCGTCGATGGCCTGGGGTATCCCGAGCGCGCTGATGTTGGTGATCTCGGCTTCGGGGGGCATCTGAGCGGCGGGATACACGCCCACGCCGGACCGTGAACGGAAATCGGCGGCCAGGCGTTCCTCGATCTCGGTCTTCAGGGGCGGATGGTAGATCGCATGGACGTTGCCGGGCTCCAGCGTGAACATGAAGGGCGTGATGTCCTGGCGCATCACCGCCTCCAGAACGTGCTGGATCTCGTCGAGGGTCAGAAAGTTGCTGTGGGTGTAGTCCCCAAGCGTCGGGTTCCAGATCATCACACCGTTCTTGTACGCCTGGGGCAGGCGGAAGCCGTGGCCCTCGAGGACCTCGACGGACGCGTGCAGCGTTCGGCCGGTGGCGACCGTGTACAGGATGCCGCGGTCCGCCAGCATCGAAAGCGTGTCGCGGGTGTAATCGGAGATCTCCGCGGATTTATTCAGCAGGGTGCCGTCGAGGTCGAAAACGATCAGTTCCATCCGGCGCAGTGTTGCAGACTGAGCGGCTGGGTCAAACCTTTCGGGATTCGCCGTGCTCCGGGAGGTTCCAACGGTTGCTGCTACCCGTGGGGCGCAGGCAATATCCGGAACTGCCGCTACCGCGCATCCACAGGAGATCCCATGAGCCAGAAGTCATACGAGAACATCAAGTACGAGGTCGACAACGGACGAGCCCGGATCTCTCTGAATCGGCCGGAGAAGCGCAACGCGCTGTCCATCGAGCTGGTCGAGGAGCTCAGAGACGCGTTGTGGGAAGCCGACGACGATACGGCCGTTCACTGCGTCATTCTGAAAGGGGAGGGCCCCTCGTTCTGCGCGGGCTACGACCTGACAGCCGGTCGGTCGAAGGTGGATGACGGGGTCAAGCGCCGTTCTGGCGCCAGCTTCGACGACGATGCGTGGAGGATAGAACGGTTTCAGCGCAGTCTGCGAACGCTTGCCGAGATGCACAAACCGTCTATCGCCCAGATACACGGAAACTGTCTGGCAGGCGGCACGGACCTCGCGCTGTACTGCGACATTCTGATCTGCGCCGACAACGCGAACATTGGTTACTCGGCCCTGCGCAACATGGGCGCGGCGCCGAACCAGATGTGGCTGTATCACTGCGGCCCGCAATGGACCAAGCGTCTTCTGCTGACAGGGGACACGCTGAGCGGCGAGGATGCGGCCAGAATAGGGCTCGTGCTGAAGTCCGTGCCCGAAGCGTACCTGGAGAGCGAAGTGGAAGGGCTTGCGGACCGGTTGAGCTGGATCGATCCGGAAATGCTCTCCACCAACAAGCGGATCATCAATGTGGGCATGGAGCTCATGGGTGCCCAGGTGCTGCAGCGGCTGGCGGCGGAGAACGATGCCCGGGCTCACACCACGCAGGCGGCGCGAAACGTGTTCAAGCAGATAGCCACCGAAGGGCTGCGCTCCGCGCTTCGGGACCGGGATGCGCCGTTCGGCGACAGCCGTGCCAGGGTCATCGGGCCGGAAACCAGGGACGAGCAGGGAAGGCTGGTGCCCTGGGAGTGATCAGAGGGCCCGCAGCCGCACCCGGTGGGCTCAGGGGTTTGCGGGAAACTGTTCCTGGTAGTCGGAAATCGACGCATGCAGAACCCGCAGCGCCCGCTCGCGCCCGTACGGCTCGCCCACGTGGACGGTCGACGATTCCCCGGGAAGGGTCTTGTACGAGGCGAAGTAGTGCCGCAGGCGGGCAACGTATTGCTCGGGCAGGTCGCCAATGTCGTTGGTGTCGCGCCAGATCTCGTCGTTCGCATGAACCGCGATGATCTTGTCGTCGGCCTCCCCGCCATCGAGCATCGGTAGCCCGCCAACCACCCGTGCCGGGATGATGACCTCGGCGCGGTTGACCAGCCGGTCACTGATCACGCAGATGTCCAGAGGGTCGAAATCTCCCGAGTCCGCCCCTTCCATCAGCACTTTCACACGGTCTCCGCAATACGTGCGCGGTACGAAACCGTACAGCGTCGGTGGCAGCGAGGAGGTGCGGCTCGGCCGGTCCACCCGCAGATAACCCGACTCCTTGTCGACCTCGTATTTCACCGTGTCGAAAGGCGTGATCTCGATGAAGGCGTTGACGACACCGGAGTCGAGGTCGCCGGGCTCGAGCCCGTGCCACGGGTGGGGGCGCCACTCTAGGTAGGTCACTGGTCGTTCTGCGTTGGTTGGTGAAGGTGGACTATATCTGTGCCCGCCGGTAATTGGCAGATTTGGCGTCACCTTTCGATGGCTGCTTTTTCGCGGCTTAAGACGGCTTCTAGGGACGGCGGGATGCGGGACGGGGCGAAGGTGGGCGGGCTGTGCTAGGCTCGCGCGATGTCTACTTCGAACACCCGTGTCCTGCTGGCAAAGCGGCCCGTCGGACAGGCAACGCCTGACTGTTTCTCCGTGGAGACCGAGCAGCTGCCGGCCCTCGAGCCTGGCCAGGTGCGCGTCGCCGTTGAGTACATCTCGGTGGATGCCGGAACGCGCACCATGCTGCGCGGAGAGGGGTTTCATCATCAGGTGGGACTCGGGCAGACGATACTCGCGGGCGGGGTTGGCCACATCGTCGACTCGGCCGCAGATGGCTGGGAATTGGGTCAGGCAGTTCGCGGCGGGCTTGGCGCGCAGACGATCGCGACGGTCACGCCGGAATTGATCGAGCGCGTTGACGAATCCGTAGCACCCCTGAGCGCGTATCTGGGCGTGCTGGGGGGATCCACGGGCGTGACCGCCTGGATTGGCATGCGGCGCGTCGCCAAACCTCAGCCGGGGGACGTTTTCGTGGTGTCCGCGGCGGCAGGAGCGGTGGGATCCATTGCCGGTCAGATTGCCAAACGCGACGGCGCGCGCGTCGTCGGAATCGCCGGCGGTCCCCGAAAGGTCTCCTACCTTCTCGAACGCCTAGGGTTCGACGCTGCGATCGACTACAAGAACGAGGACGTCAATGCCCGCCTGCGCGAGCTGGCGCCCGACGGGGTGAACGTCTTCTTCGACAACGTGGGCGGCCCCATCCTGGATGCCGTGCTGGACAACATCGCGATGCGGGCGAGGGTCGTCATCTGTGGAGCCATCTCGCAATACGACGATCTGGACAACGTCACCGGCCCCTCGCTCTACCTTCGGCTGGCCGAGCGCCAGTCCACCATGGAAGGGTTTGCGTTCTTTCACTTCCCTGAGAGCATTGGACCGGCGACCGAGGAGCTTGCGCGGTGGCTGGCCGACGGCGCGCTCGTTTTCGACGAGGAGATCCTGGAAGGTATAGAGCGCTACCCCGAGGCGCTTGGGTTCATGTTCGAAGGCGGCAACATAGGCAAGCTGCTCGTGAAGGCGCGTTGACCAACGGGGTCGCCGCACTTTGCACCCTCTTTTGATTCGTAAACTCACAGGAAGCCAAGGTGTCTGAAGACTTCTCACTTCGCGAGGCGATCTACAACTGCCGGGCCATGCGCCGGATCAGGCCCGACCCCGTTCCGGAGGAACTCCTCGTCGAGCTGATCGATGCGGCGAACCAGGCGCCGTCGGGATCGAACTCCCAGAGGGCGCGATGGATCGTCGTCAGAGACCCCGCGGTCAAGCGTCAGCTGGCGGACCAGAACCGCAGGCACGCAGAGCCTTACATTGCTGCCGACGTCTCTAACCCGGCCACGCCGAAGCTGAAGAGGATGCTCGATGCCGTCGTATGGCAGATGGAGCACATGCACGAGATACCGGCGCTGATCGTCGCCTGTTTCGATTACCCCGAGAAGGTGGAGGGCATGGGCGTGTACCGCAGCGCCGGGTCCGTATGGCCTGGCATCCAGAACCTGCTGCTGACAGCTCGCGCTCTGGGCCTTGGCGCGGCGCCCACCACCCTCGCGCTCCGCGATCAGGATGCCGTTCGGAAAATTCTGAAGCTGCCTGAGACCTTTGCCGCGCTCTGCCTGATCCCGGTCGGCTATCCGATGGGGAAGTTCGGGCCCGTCACCCGAAAGCCCGTTTCTGAGGTCATGCGGTTCGACGCCTGGAACGACTAGCGGCCGGTATTTTGCCCGCCGGAAGGAGGAGAAACCGACCCGTGACGAGATGGATTGCTGTTCTGCTGATGCTGCTGTGGTGCCGGCCGGCACTCGGTGGTGACATCGGCGGAACCTGGAAAAACGACGCCGATCCCGTGTGGATAGAGGTCGTTCATGACGACGGCGTGGCCACCGGCACCGTGGTCCGCAACGACCGCAATCCCGCGGCGGCCGGCCGGCTGCTGCTCAAAGATCTGAAGCCGGGCGACGAAGCGAACGTCTGGCGGGGTCAGGTCTTCGCGGTGCGGCTGGGCGAGTTCAGGGACGCCCAGGTGCGCTTGACCGGCGATGACCGCATGGAAATCCTGGTCAAGGTCGGTTTCATGAGCCGTACAGTGACCTGGACGCGGGCCGACCAGGCCGTGGGCGCGGAGTAAGTAGCCTTTGGGGGCGGGTCGCCGGGCCCATTACTCCTTGCTGGCGAAGATAGAGAACCGCGGGCCTCGCGGGTTCGGCACTTTCTGGCCTTCCGGTAATCGGCAGATTCTTTCCATTCTGGTCACGCTGCCGTCCAGGTATTCCCAGACCAGCCGCTCGCCCTCCAGGTAGCGACGCACCACGACGGGTCCCCAGCCGAAGGCGTGGAACTCGAGTACCCCCTCGTTCCAGATCATGCTGGCCGAGGTGCGCGGGCAGTATTCCTTTTCACCGATGATGAAGAGCACGGCGCCCTCGGTGTCGTTGGTGTTCAGGCCTGCCGTGCTGTTCGGTCCGGAGTCGTGAATGATGCCGCTGCTGGTCACGACCGTGCGGGAGCCGCACTGCTCCACGCGTTCCACGTGCCCGACGAACCCGCCTTCCACCCCGACCCACAGGCCTCGAATGTCGGCTGCACCCTCCGTCAGTTGCTCGGTACAGCTTGCCAGTATCGGCAGGGGAAAGTGATCGTAGCCGCAGCCGGGCGTGTTGCCTTTGGGAATGTCGGCGGCTGCCTTCCCGCTGCCGTCGAGGAGCGGCAGATCGCAGTAGTCGATGGCGCTGCCGTCCCCGGCCAGGGTTGCCGGGTCGATGGTCAGGGCTGGGCGGGGGGAGAAGAACGCGAAGCAGAACGCGCCCAGGGTAACGACGACGAGGGTAAGGACAGCGCGGGAGACGATCCTCGTCACGACAGCCTGTCAGCGCCGGGCCGCAGCATTGCGCGACCCAAACCTCACGCCTCGGGCCGCCCGAGGGATTCGGCGACTGCCCGGGTCTCCTGGGAAACGGGCGCGCTCAGTAGCCCCACCAACGCGTCGATGAGGCTGTGGAAGAACAGATCTGCCTGTTGGCCGCGAAAGGCGTGCCGCTGTCTGGCCTGATGGAACACGGAAGCGGAACACAGGCGCACCGCTGCCTCCATCCGGCGTTGATAGGCCTCCTCATCCAGGTGAGGCAGCGCCCGTTTCAGCAGCCCGGCCAGCTGCTGTCCGCTGGTTCCACCTCCGCCATGGGCGACCGCTCTAGCCAGAGCCGAGGTCTCCGTGAGAGCCAGCTCCTGCCCGAACGCTTTGATGTAGCGACGGAAACCCACGTCACCGCGGGCCAAGTCGAATGCAGGCCTGACCATCAGAATGCAGAGCTGGCGTAGCGGGGGGTCGGGTGTCTGAGCCAGCATCGCTTCGAGCAGCTGTCCGCGCCGGGCCTGGGTTTCCGCCGATCGCTCGGCGTGAATGGCAGAGATGAGGCCGGTGAGGCTCTTGAAATGGTACTGCAGCGCGGACTCGTTCTTCTGACCCGCTTCGCCCACGATGTCGCGAATCGACACGTTCTCGATGCCTCGTTCCGCGAACAGTTTTTCCGCGGCGCGCATCAGCGCGTCCTGGGTGGCCCTGCTTCTCGAGTGTCTACCCGCTTGGCTCTGCGCCGGCATCTACGTTCGGCTCGCGATTTCGTTCTCGACCCGCCAGATGCGGTCCTGTCCCCAGCACGCGAAGGCCTCGTCACTGTTTCCGCCCGAGACTCGAAAACTCGGCACGCCCCAAAGGTCTTCTTTGAGCATCGTGTTGAGGTTTTCCTCCAGTATGGCTTCCCAGTTCTCCTGCCGGCTGGCCTGCTCGAGCGCGGCCCAATCCATTCCCGCGTTTGTCGCCACCGCTCTCAGGCCTTTCTGCGTTGTGATGTCCACGCCCTCGAACCAGGCGGCGTTGAGGTATGCGGTGACGTACTCCATCTCCCGGCCGGCTGCGGCCGCACCGGGGAGCAGAGCAAAGGCACGCTTCACCGGATCCCCGAACGGATCGACGATGGGTCCGAACGGCGCGCCATGTGCTCTCCCTTCGCGGCCGGCGTCCGTGATGATGTAGCGCTGCTTCGCGCGCGGCGCGGGAATGCCCCGCATCATCATCGGCATCACCGGCCGCACTCGAACGCAAACCCCGCTGCGTGCGATGAGGTCGAGCACGCGGGCGTGACCGATGGCCGTGTAGGGGCTGCGCAGAGACGGGAAGTACTCCAGCAGCACAGAACTGGTGTCGAGGCCGCTGGTTTCCGTTGGGGTCGGCTCGGGCACGCAAAGGGTCTCGCTGCTGCCGAAGCCCTCGTCGATCAGCCTTCGCTCCAGCAGACGAATTCGGTCGACACCCCAGAACCATTCCCCTTCGAAGTAGAACATGGCTCCCTGGTAATGCCCGAGCGCGCGGCGCAGGTCGTTTCCTTCGGCAACGGCCCGGAGGCCGTCGTGAGCGTCGGCCGGCTCGGCGATTCTCTGATCGCTCCACAGCGCCTCGCCAATGCTGACGGCAGCGCGGGCGAAATCGTCGCGATCCAGGTGAGCTGACAGCACCCGGTTTGCCGCATCCACGGCATCGCCGGCGGGCGCGTTGATGGCGGGCGCGAACCGGGTGCCGTAATCCGCGGCCACGCTTGCGGCGTCCTTGCGTGCCCAGTGATCGAAGTGAGCGGCGCTGCCCCGGTAGTCTTCGCCTGGCTTGGAAGCCAGGTGGGGTTGAAAAGCGAGATCGTAGCGGTCGTCTAGCTCGTCGAGCTTCTGCACCGCCAGGTGACTGTAGGGATCGTCCACCTGGTGGAAGTAGTGCACGACCGGCGGCTCGCCCTTCCTCTGCCGCAGCTTTCGCGCCTTTGCCCTCTGTTTCTCCAGATAGGCGGCCGAGGAGAGCTGGCGCATGGCAGCCGAGCGCAGTCGGGTTTTGAGTTTCATGGCTCAAGGCTCGCTAATGACGATGTCCGTGGAGTTCGCGGGCAAATCGAAGGTATGCAGATCCCGCGTGACGATGACGTCGTCCGGAATGCCCCTGAGGAACATCTTTGCCGCCAGCGCGTTGGGTGGGACGGGCACCATGTGGTACAGGGCCAGCTGCCTGATGCCGGCTTCCGCCGCGCGCGCAGGCAGGCTGGTGACGTCGGCGTGATAGTCGATGACGTCGGTCATGATGGTCGGAAGGACCGGAACGCCCAACTCGGTGGCGATGGCAATCATCGGGTCCAGCAGCGTACGCGACAGCGCGTCGTGCAGCAGCAGGTCTGCGTCTTTGGCAACGGTGAACAGGGTGTCCGCCGCATTGGTATCTCCGGAGATCACCACCGAGCGTCCCCGATAGTCGACGCGGTAGCCCACCGCGGGCTCGATGGGCGGATGCTCCACTTCGAACGAGGTCACCGTCATCAGGTCGTCGCGCCAGACGACGTCGCCGGGGACGAACGTTTTCGCCAGCATCGGGCCGCGTTCGGGCGGCAACAGCTCGGCGCCGTGGTGAGCCGTGCGGTAGCCGCGGTCTAGCCGGTAAGCGGTATTGAATCCGTCCACCACCGCCCCGACTCCCGGCGGGCCGTACACCGTCAGCGCGGCCGGTCTGCTCTGCACCCAGGAGGCCAGGTTCACGTCGGGCAGCGCGGCGATGTGATCGGAATGGAAGTGCGTCAGAAACACCCCGTCGATCCGGCCCATGGGCAATCGCGCCTGAGCCATCCTGACCGGCGAGCGCGCGCCCACGTCGAACAGGAAAAAGTGCTCCGGGGTAACGACGGCAATGCATGCCTGAGCCCGATTCGGATCGTTGCCGAGCGGCGACGCGCTGCCGCACACGACCACGCGCATGCCGTCCAGAGGCTGTGGGGTCTGGCCCATAACGGCCTTGGCGGCGCGCTCGAACAACGCGTCCTGGCCGCCGGGGGTGTTGTAGACGACGGCGGCCGCCGTGGCGAGGAGCACGACGATGATCAGAACTGCGTACAGTAGTTTTCTCATGATCTACGTATCCGGTTCGAGGACGATGGCTTCGCAGCCGGTGCCCTGCAGTATGCGGTCGACGTCGGCTCGTGCCGACGGATCGAGTTTCCGGTACTCGGCATTGATCCATTGCAGGCACTTGCCCTGATAGGGGAAGGTCGGCTGCTCCCAGCGTTGCCCGTCGATGACGGCTTCCATGTGCTCGTCTGCGTTGCGCAGCGCCTCGGCGTTCGCCAGCAGGGCCGGCGCGTAGGTGCGACCGATCTCGGTCAGCAGGTCTGAGAGCGTATCCGAGGCGTCTGCGCGATCCATCCACCCGTCGTCTTCCGCCGGGTGGCCGCTGAGATCGTCGACGAGATCCGTCCAGGCATAGACTCTGGGCGCCCGATCCAGGCAGATTCGAGCGGGCGTCGGGTCGAACTTGGCCAGCTGCGTGAGCTGGGCGTAGATCCCGAAATCCGCGGAGGAAGGACGTTTGCCGAGCACGAACTTCTGCCGCTCGATCAGCTCGTTCATGATCTCCAGGAATCGCAGGTAGCTTGCTTCGATCACCGGGGCGGTGACGTCGTTCGAGCCGACCACGTAAAGTCTCGAGATCTGCCGATCGGAGACGAACGCCTTGAACTTCTCGAGCGCCGCCTCCGAAGCCTGAATGTTGGTCCAGCGGGGAAGGATGGTTCCCGCCATCTCGATGTCCGCATCGTAGTGCCAGCGGTAGTGGAACATGGCTTTGGTGAGCCACTCGTCCGCATAGTCCTCGATGAGATAGTTCAGAAAGGCCAGCACCGGATCCGCGGGTATCGCCTGGCGATCGGGAAATTCGATCTCGAAGCGGCGGATGAGCGGCGTGGAGTCCACCACTGCCTGGAGCTCGCCCTTCTCGTCCGGCAGATAGAAGGTCGGCAGCAGGCTCACCTTCGGCTCGGGCAGCTTCAGCCGGGCCGTCTGATCGCCAATGAGCAGTTCGTAGGGGATATGCCGATAGCGCAGGTAAGCCAGCATCTTGCGGGTGTAGGGGGAGCCGGGTGCCCCTTTGAGCAGGAGCGGTTCGCGTGTGGCCATGAGTCTTCTCTCTGAAGATGAGTCAGGATAGCGCCTCACAAATATAATGACAAACATTATTTGGTGTGTATCATTCGTTCCCACGTCCGATGCCCGGTGGTCCTGACACGATGAGAAAGCTCCTTGTTCTGACGGTCGTGGTGATCTTTGTGGCCGTGCTTGGCTGGCAGAAGCGGGTAGAGCTGGTTGTCTGGGGCGCGCCCAAGTTGCTCGCGCTGCTGCAGCCGGTGGGGGAGAACGTTCCCGTAGAGTGGGCCAAAGGCCCCGAGTTCCCCGTCGCGACGCCCGGCGATCGGCCCCCGAACGTGATTCTCATCCTGACCGACGACATGGGCTTCAACGACATCTCGCTGTACAACGGCGGTGCCGGAGACGGCTCGGTAATGACACCGAACATCGACGCGCTTGCCCGCCAGGGAGTCACCTTCACCAACGGCTACGCGGCGAACGCGGTCTGTGCCCCGTCCCGGGCCAGCATCATGACCGGCCGGTACTCGACCCGCTTCGGATTCGAGTTCACGCCGTTCCCGCGGATCGGCGCCACGCTTTTCAGATGGAGCCGGGATGTCGAGGAGTCCGCATTGCCGAGCTTCATCGACATGAAGGCTTTCGATGCGCTGCCCGGGGACAGCATCGCGGACCTGGGCATGCCGCCCAGCGAGGTCACCGTCGCCGAGGTGCTGCAGCAGGCCGGCTACTACACGGCCATGGTGGGCAAGTGGCACCTGGGCAACGTCGGCGGCATGCAGCCCCACGAGCAGGGCTTTGACGAGGCTCTGGAGCTTGCCGGGATGCTTTACCTGCCGGAAGATCATCCCGATGCGGTAAACGCCAAGCGTATGGACGAGCCGATAGAGCGGATGGTCTGGGCGAGTGCGAGATATGCCGCGCGCTTCAATGGCGGCGAGCGCTTCGAGCCCGACGGGTACCTGACCGACTACTATACTGCCGAAGCACTCCAGGTCATCGAGAGCAACCGACACCGACCGTTCTTTCTCTATCTCGCCCACTGGGGAATCCACAACCCGCTGCAGGCGACCAGAGCAGACTACGATGCGTACTCGCACATCGAAGACCATCATCTGCGCGTCTACTCGGCGATGATCCGGGCCGTGGACCGCAGCGTGGGTCTGATATCCGGAAAGCTGGACGAGCTCGGGCTTGCCGATAACACGCTGATCCTGTTCACCAGCGACAACGGCGGTGCTTCCTACATACAGCTGCCCGAAGTCAACAAGCCCTATCGCGGCTGGAAGCTGACCCATTTCGAAGGGGGCACCCACGTGCCCTTCATGGCTCGATGGCCGGCTCGCATCGCGCCGGGATCGAGTTTCGATGCGCCCGTCCATCACGTGGACCTGTTCCACACCATCGTCGCCGCGGCGGGCGCGGCCATTCCGAGGGACCGAAAGCTCGACGGCGTGGACCTCGTTCCCTACGTCACCGGTCAGGCAGCCGGCGTGCCCCACGAAACCCTGTTCTGGCGGGAAGGGCACCACCAGTCGGTTCAGCATCGGGGCTGGAAGCTGATCCGCTCGGCCCGGCCCGACAAGCGCTGGCTGTTCGATCTGGCCAACGATCCTACGGAGCAGGTCGATCTGGCCGGGGCACGGCCGGACAAGGTCGAGGAGCTCGTGGCGCTGCTGGATGCCCACAATGCCGAGCAGTCCGACCCCATGTGGCCATCGGTGCTGGATTCGCCGATGCTCGTCGACAAGCATGGCGGCCAGCCTTACGAGGAAGGCGACGAGTACATCTACTGGCCCAACTGAAACCCGCAAACAGATCAGGAATACGAACGATGGACGCCGTCAGAACCCCAGACGATCGATTTGAAAATCTCGCCGACTACCCCTTTGCCCCTGACTACGTGAACGTCGACGACGGCCAAGGCGGGGCGTTGCGCATGCACTACGTTGACGAAGGTGAAGGAGAGGTCGTCCTGTGCCTGCATGGCCAGCCGAGCTGGTCCTATCTGTACCGCAAGATGATCCCGCTGCTCGTCGATGCCGGATATCGGGCCGTTGCGCCCGATCTGATCGGCTTCGGCAAATCCGACAAGCCCACGAGCCGCGCGAACTACACCTACGCAGCGCACGTGCACTGGTTGAATAGCTTCGTCGAGGCCCTGGACCTGAAGCAGGTCACGGTCATCGGCCAGGACTGGGGCAGCCTCATCGGGTTGCGGGTCGTGGCTGAAAACCCCGACCGTTTTGCCCGCATCGTGCTGGCGAACGGCGCGCTGCCCGACGCCAAGGGGATCCCGGAGGCCATGGCGCCTCAGTTGAAGGCCATGCTGGCCGACACGCCCGCGCTGCCGATCGAGGAGATGTTTGCGAAGCTCTCCGGGCCCATGGAAGACCGCCCGCCGTTCATGTACTGGGTGAGATACTGCGACGAGAATCCGGACTTTCACCCGGCTGACGTCATGAAGGGTTCGCTGGCCCACTGCTCGGAGGAGGAATACCGGGCCTGGGCTGCGCCGTTCCCCTCGGAAGAGTTCATACAGGGCGCACGGCAGTTCCCGTCGCTCGTGCCCATCATTCCCGACAACCCGGCGATTCCCGCCAACCGTGCGGCCTGGTCGTTCTACGAGCAGTGCGACAAACCGTTCCTGACCGCCTTCAGCGATTCGGATCCCGTGACCAAAGGCCAGGAGCAACGCTTCATCGACTCCGTGCCGGGCGCGCAGGGCCAGAAGCACACGATCATCAGAGGCGGTGGCCACTTCCTGCAGGACGACGTTGGCGAGGAGCTTGCCGCGGTGGTGATCGAGTTCATGCAAGACAACCCGCTCTGACCCGTTGCGATGAGCGCGAGATACAAGCCGCCGCGACGCCGCAATCTCTACGAGCCGGGAAGCGCGAAGCCGTTCAAGATCTCCCGGTCGAAGATCGACCGTTTCGTTGAGTGCCCGCGTTGCTTTTACATCGACAGGCGCCTGGGCACCGACCGTCCTCCCGGCTTCCCTTTCAACATCAACAGCGCCGTGGACACGCTGCTGAAAACCGAGTTCGACGTTCACCGGTCAGAGGGTAGTCAGCATCCGCTGCAGGCGGCCTACGGTATCGACGCGATTCCCGCCGCGCACGCCAACATCGACGTCTGGCGCGAGAACTTCAAGGGGGTTCAGCACCTCCACGAGCCCACCAACCTGATCATCACCGGCGCCATAGACGATCTGTGGATTGACGGCGATGGCTCCTACATCGTGGTGGACTACAAGGCGACGGCCAAGAAAGAGCCCGTCACCTCCATGGAAGCCGCCTGGATGGATGGCTACAAGCGTCAGATGGAGATCTACCAGTGGCTCCTGCGGCGTAACGGGCTCGATGTGTCCGATACCGGCTACTTCGTCTACTGCACCGGCCGCCCGGACGCAGAGGCGTTTGATGCAAAGATCGACTTCGACGTTCACCTGATTCCCTACCAGGGCAACGACGATTGGGTGGAGCCCACCATCGTGGCGCTGCACGCCTGCCTGAACCAGCCGGAGATACCGCAAGCGAGCTGGCGGTGCGATTACTGCGCTTTCGTCGGTGCCGTCAACGACGTCACCGGGCGGTCAGAGACTTGAGGCGACGACCGGCCCGCTTCGCTCAGCTGGTGGTCTCCTTGCCGAGCCGTTACGCTCTGGCCTGTCTGCGGCCGGCCGTTCCAATTGTCGGAAGGTCTCGAATCCGGGGGAGAGTGATGCCATGTATCCAGACGACCTGCCGCTGAGCGAAGCGCTGAGAAACACGCACCAGAAGACGCTCGCCAAGATCGTCAGCCCCGGCCCTCACTGGTCGGGCAGTGAACGGCGTGCCATGGCGGAATCCGCCAGAGCCGCCGAACACTGTGGGTTGTGCAAGACGCGCAAGACGGCCCTCTCTCCTTTGGGGGTCGAAGGCCACCACGATGGCGCCACGACTCTCGCGCCGACGCTCCTGGATGCCATCCATCGTATCCGCACGGATCCCGGGCGGCTGACCAAACGCTGGTTCGAGGCGGTCGCGGCGGAGATCGGCGAGGGCCCCTACGTGGAGATGCTCAGCGTGGTCAATAGCCTGGTGATCGTCGACACACTGCACCGGTGTCTTGGTCAATCACCGCCCGCTTTGCCGGACCCGGTGGCCGGTGGGCCCACGGGGGAGCCCGCCGGGGACGTTGTGGAAGCCGGCGCCTGGGTACCGATCGCCCGCGCGCCGAGGGACATGGCGGATACGGGCCTGCCCGTGGTGCCGAACATCGTCCGAGCCATGGGGCTGGTGCCCAAAGCGGTAGAGCTCTTCTTTGGCACGTTCCGGCCGCATTACGCTCTGAAGGACGTCAAGCTTTCTCTCTCTCAGGCACAGGCGGAGTACGTGGCGTCCCGAGTGTCGGCCATGAACGAGTGCTTCTACTGAACCACCTCCCACACGATGCTGCTCCGGGCGAGCGGCCAGAAGGAGAACAGGGACTACGATCTCACCGCCGTCACCCACGGTGAACGCAGATCCGGGGTCGAGCAGGAGGACTGGCTGAAACGGCTGACCGAAGAAGCTATCCGAGGCGAGTGGACGGCTCTTGCGCGGACGCTCGACGCTGCCAGCCACGCCATCGGGCGCGAGACGGCCGTGGACTGCCTGGTGGTGGCCAGCGCCTTCAACGGCATCACTCGGGTGGCGGACGCCACCGGAATCCCGCTGGATGAGAACACGGAAGCGGCGACGAAGCAGATGCGGGCGGCGGTCGGCCTGGACGCGTTCGCCTACGCCGCCAAGAGCGCCCGGTTCGATTAGCTCTCGAGCCTACGCCGAACGCCGCCTCAGGCGCGGGAAAGCTCCACGTATCCCGGTGGCGGCTCGTAGCCGACGAACGTCCTGCCCAGCTGTTCGTAGTGCCGGTACGAGATGAGCGCGTGGTTGGCCGCCTGATGGGCGTCCCGTAGCTGCCGCTCGAGGGGACTGTCCATCCGGCTGCCCGTGGTGCCCGCGGTGTTGTTGATCATGTCCACCACTTTGCGGCAGGACTGCGCGGCGTGGGCGCACGCGAGCAGGGCGGGCCAGAAGTACTCCCACTCCGGCTCCAGGCGCCCGCCGTCTTCAGGAAGCGGCCCCAGGTGTTCCTCCAGCTTGTCCTGGGTTTCCATGACGAAAGACCGTGCGGCCAGCAACGTCGCCTGGGCCTCGCCGATCCGGTACTGGACCTGAGCCTGGTCCTTGAGCGTGGAGCTCAAGCCCCAGGGCGTTTTCTCCATGGCCAGCTCGATGAACGAGTCGATGGCGCCGCGGCAGACGCCGAGGGCGACGGCCGCCTTGTTGTAGATGGCGTGGGTCGGGTTCCGGTAGGTGGGGTTCTGCCAGGTTTCGCTCGGTGCGAGAGACCGGAACGGCAGCAGATTCTCGGGCGGCACGTAGCAGTCGGCCATGCGCACGTCGTGGCTACCGGAGCCGCGCATGCCGGCGGTGTGCCACGTATCGATGATCTCGAACTCGCCCAGGGGCACCATGAAGGAGGCTTGGGCCGGCTTGCCTGTGGCCTCGTCCACGGTCATCGCGCCCATCAGGTAGTTCCAGTTCGCGTTGTGGCAGCCGCTTGCAAATGAGCCCTGGTAGTTCAACCGCCACCCATCGCCCTCCCTTCGGGCCAGCCGGCCGGGATTGGGCCCGTTCGCGGGGCCGTGACCGGAGCACACCAGAGCATCCCAGTCGTCGAAGATTCGTTCGGCAAACTCCGGCTCCATGCGGCGAATGATCAGCGCGTTGATCTCTGACGATATCTGCGTGCACCAACCGACCGACCCGTCGATGGCCGAGACGGCCTCGACCACCTCGATCTGCTCGCGAGCGCAGAGATTCTCTCCGCCGAGTTCCAAAGGAAGCGCGAATCGATAGAGCCCCTGATCCGCCATCTCCTTGGACGCCCAGGCCGGCAGATGACGAAGTTCCTGGGCTTCATCGCCCGCTGCCGCCAGAGACTCCTTCATCGCCGAGATGCGCTCCAGAATGGGCGTCTTGGAGATCGTGTCCCTATGCTCCAGAACTTCAGGTCTTACCATTTCGATTTTGCCTCACAAGTCAGATTGTCCCGAAGGGTGAAAGAATAAACATTTTGCCGCGCACATGCCGTAATTGCTCGGGCTGCCGGTTGCCTACATCGTCGTGAGATAGCCACCGTCGGGGGTGATGGTGGCCCCGGTCAGGTAGCTGGCCTCGTCCGAGCACAGGAACACGATGGTGCTGGCGATCTCTTCGGGGCGGCCGGCCCGCCGGCTGTGCACGCGGCTGAGGATCTCGTCGTAGGCCTCGTCGCCGAAGGTCCCGCGCAGGCGGCGGTGCATGGGGGTGTCGATGACGCCGGGGCAGACGATGTTCACCCTGATGCCCTTTGGCGCGAGTTCTGCCGATGCAGAAGAGGTGAGCGCTACCTGGCCGTGCTTGGAGGTTGCGTAGGCGGCGCCGCCCGCGAAGCCCAGGAACGAGTTCACCGAGCCGACGTTGACGATGGCCCCGCCGTGGCCACAGGCCAGCATCGCTTTCGCCTGGTACTTCAGACAGAGGAAGTTGCCGCGCAGATTGATGTTCATCACGCGATCCCACTCGTCCTCGTCGAAATCCACGAACTCTGCCGGGACCCCCTCGATGCCGGCGTTGTTGACCGCGTAGTCCAGGCGCCCGAAGGTTCCCACGGTGCGATCCACCATCTCTTGCACCTGCTCCGACGAGGCGACATCCGTCTGGATCGCCGCCGCCTCTCCGCCGGAGGCCGTGATCTCCCGCACCGCCCGTTCCAGCTCATCGGACCGTCTGGCCGCCAGCATCACCGCTGCACCGCGCTCCGCGAAGCCGATCGCCGTAGCCAACCCGATGCCGCCGCTTGCCCCCGTCACGAGCGCCACCTTGCCTCTCATCGAACTCATCTCCCATTGTCCTTATGCAACCGTCTAGCCTAACGGTTGGTGAGCTCACCGATCCGGAGGCCGGCTGCGGCGAGCCCTTCCGCCAACCGCTCGCGCAGATCCTCGCACGCCCCTTGCCGATGCCAGCTGGGGCCCATGATCTGAGCATAGTTGGGGATGCTCTTTAAAATCCATTGCAGGTACTGGCCGGCTTCGTCCTCGCGCCCGAGCTTTGCGGTGGCGGCGACCAGCAGGGTCAGGTAGTAGGCCTGCATGCCGCTGATCCGGTTCCGGTCCACCCCTGCCCACACCTGGCGAATCACCCTTTCGGCGGCGGCGTAATCACCCAAGCCGTAGTGGCACACAGACAGCGTGCCGAGCATGTGCAGCGTTGGCTGTGCCAGCAGATCCACGGCGCGCTGGGCGAGCGGTTTGCCTTCCTCATAGTAGCCGGCGTGAATCAGGTGGCTCGCCACCACGGAAAGAAGATCGGGGCTGCTCGGATTCAGGCTCATGGCGCGCTCGGATGCCTGTCGGAACGCAGCCAGGTCTCCCTGGTAGAACCGCACGTCCGCGAGAACCAGAAGGGCTTCCTGGTTGGAGGCGTCGAGTTTCAGCGCGCGCTGTGCTGCGCTCTCCGCACGCTCGAGTGGGTTTGGCCGCTCGTTTGCCCAGAACACGAACTCGTCCCGGTACATGGCGCCGAGCCATGCCCAGGCATTGGCGAAATCAGGATGCTGCTCGACCGCTTTTTCAAGGCCCTCTCGTGCCTCACGATGCAGTTTCGGGTTGCCCTCGTGGCCCTTGGCGAGCATGACGGCGTCGTCCGCTGCAATGGCCGAAGTCGGCTTCGTCCTTGCCCGCTCATAGGCCTTCGAAGAGACCACGCCGAAAGAGTCTGCGATGCCGGCAGAGACCCGGGCTTTTATGTCGTCCTGGATGTCGAAATAGCTGCTCGCCGAGAGCACGTAGTCGAACGATCGGGACCAGATCACTTCTCGGTTTGCCACATCGGTGAGTCGCAGGCTGACACGAACTCTCGAGGCCGAATCGCTTACGCTGCCTTCCAGGAAAAAGTCCGCGCCGACGGCCGCGCAGGTGTCCAGGGGATCCCAGCCGGATGCATCCCCCCTCGGCAGGGCGCTGGGCGGGATGACGCCGATATCGCTGAAGCTGGCCAACCCCGCGACGACTTCCTCTGCCATCCCATCGACCAGATGGTGGTGACTCTTTCCTGTCGTTCTGTCGAGGAACGGCGAAACGGCGATGCGGGTGCCCCAGGAGTCGGCTTCCTGCCTGTAGTGCTGCGAGTCATCTGATGGCGCTGCCCCGTGAGGGGGAAGCCTGATCATGGACGCAATGGTGCGATACCCGCGCTTGGTAATGGTCTCGATGTACGACGGTGTGCTGGGATCATCTCCCAGGGCGCGGCGCAGCAGCGCGATATGGCGGTGGAGCGCATTGGGCCCGACGATCCGGCCAGTCCAGAGTCTGTCTAGCATCTCGTCGACGGACACCACCTCGCCGTGGCGGTTCAGCAGAAAGACGAGCACTGCCATGGTCTTTGGTTCCAGGTGCTGCTCGCAATCTGCGCGTGTGATCCGGTTGAGGCTGGTCTCAATGGTCCAGTCGCCAAATTGAAATTCCGCCGACACCCGTCTCCCCCGTCTCAGGTAGCTTGTCGATCCGCTATGGCAGCGCTGAATGCTGAGCTTAGCGAAGGGCGCGAAATCAGTGAACCATCAGAAGAACATCAGGCTGTTGGCCGACGGCTAACGTAAATTGCCTGGAGGGTGCCCCCTGCAGGTGTTGTCACGGGAGACTGTAGCCGGGGCTGGATGGTCGAGGTGCACAGGAGGTTCAGTTGACTATGAGGAACAAAATTCTCTACACGTTGGGATTTGCTTTGTTCGTGTTGGTCTGGCTGGGAGTGATGGATGCTCGGGCTGACTCCCATGCGGCGGTGGCGCCGAGTGTTCTGGAAAGCTATGCCTGCAGCTACAAGCCAGGGAAAGACAGGGAAGATCTGGACAAGCTGAGGGACTTCTATCTCAAGCAGGCGGAAAAGGCCGGCATTGCCGCGCCGCCTGCATGGTTGTGGACCCTCAACAAGGGCGCTGCACCGGTAAACTTCGTTTGGTTGAACGTGCATGAAAGCCTTACCGCTTTCGGGGGGACCGATGATGCCATCGCCGCATCGCCGGAGATGGCGGAAGCTTTCGAGCGGGCAGATACCGTCATGACCTGTCAAGCTGGACTGGGAACGTTCAGGCAGACGTATGGTGGAGAGATGCAGGAAAGTGACAGCAGCGTTGTTTCATTCGGGTGCGGATTCAGAGAGGGATCCGGTCCGGCGACCATGGATGCCCTTCACGCCCAGATCGCTGATCTGAATGAGATGGCCGGCGATCTGGCGGTCAACTCGATCTTTGAAGTCACGCCGCTGACGCAGGGACCGGGCGGGTCCGACATCGTGATGGTGGTAATCACGGACGGCACGTCCGGATGGGCCCGTCACATGGACTACATCAACTCCATACCTGCCGGGCTCGCAGCCCAGAGCCACTTCAATGCCGCTCTGGATTGCAACATGAACCTCTGGCGTCTCGAGCAGATCGTCGGCGGCGGAGATTAATCTCGACGCGGGGCCGACCCCATGCGGGTCGGCTCCTCGCGGAGCGCCTCATTCCGGCGGCAGCCAGTGGCCAATTTCGGAAGCCATTGCTCTGACGCGCCTGCGCACGCCCGTCTTGTGGCGAAACCAGGATTCGTTGATGTTGATGAACTCCCGCGATGCTCTGGGAACGTCCTTGTCGGCGAATATGGCGCCGACCACGCAGGCGGCGACGCAGACCCCGCAGTCCGTGCAGCGGGCGGGATCGATGTACGACATGTGATCGGCCGGCTCGCTGAGGATGCAGAACTCCGGGCACACCTCCATGCACCCCTCGCCCTTGACGCCGATGCAGGCTTCAGTCACGACGTGGGTCATCAATTCTGTTCCGTTCGTCTGCGGTCAGCCGATCTTACCCCAAGCCCGGGGCTACCCTGCGGGTTTCCGATCGGGACCCGGAAGAGATTGGGTCCTGGCGAACGAGGCGGTGTAGGATGTGCCTTTCAAACCAGCAGGGGAATCAAACGGTGAAAGTCGGACTAGCCTTCGCGAGCAGCATCGGCATCGATGGCGCTACTGCTCTGGATATCTGCCGCCGAGCCGAGGCGGCGGGATTCGAGTCGGTTTGGGGCGGTGAGCACGTCATCATCCCCGATGCCATCGCTTCCAAATATCCCTACACGCCGGACGGCAAGGTTCCGGTGGAGGCGGATACCCCGATCCCCGACCCCCTCATGTGGCTGGCTTTTGCAGCCGCGGCGGCGCCCACGTTGCGTCTCGGCACCTGCATTCTGATCGTGCCCCAGCGCAACCCCCTGATTCTCGCGAAGGAGCTGGCGACGCTGGACCAGCTCTCCGGCGGCCGGGTCGAGCTTGGTCTCGGCGTCGGGTGGCTGAAGGAGGAGTTCGAAGCCCTGGGCGTGCCCTGGGAGCGGCGCGGAGCGCGCAACGACGAGTACATCGCGGCCATGCGCGCGCTTTGGGCCGGACCACATGCGGAGTATCACGGGGATTTCGTGGATTTCGCGCCCGTGACCTGCAGCCCGCGTCCCGTGAACGGCTCGATTCCGGTGATCGTCGGCGGCGACACCGATGCGGCCATCGCTCGCGCGGTGCGCCTGGCGGACGGCTATTTCCCTGGCGAGGGGGACGCGGAGCGGCTCGGTGCCTTGCTGGGACGGCTGCGTGCCGCGGCAGAGCAGGCGGGTCGGGACCCCGCCAGCATCGAGGTCAACGCCATGTTCGGCGTGCAGATGGCAGACCCGGCGGCCGGCATCGAGCAGATGGCGGGGCTGGGCGTGGACAGAATCATGATTCCGGCCTTCTTCTTTGCCGGACCGGATGGTCTTGACCGTCTCAGCGAGTTCGGCGAGCGGGTGATGCCCCTGACCCGGGGTTGAGCGCGCCTCAGCGGACTCAATCGAGCTCCAGCCCGACGCCGACCAGATAGGTGACGTCTTCTTTCTCGCGGGCGCTCGCCGGGTTGGTCTCGTAGTCGAAGTCCACCTGCATCTTGATGTAGACGTCTTCGAGCACGTCCCATCGCACGCCCGTGCTGGTGTTGAGAATCTTGTTCTTCCGGCCGCTCACGATGGTCTGGTAGTCGGTTTCCTGAAAAACGACGAGATCGTCATCCAGGAAGTGCTGCTCGTAGCGGAAGACCAGCTGAGCTGCCACGGATTGTTTGTTCTCCCCGCCGATGTCCTCCGAGAGGTAGTTGGGGCCGACGCTGAGGTTCAGCGTGCGCTTGGAGTCGTCCCAGAAGTGGAAGCCGGGGCCGAGGAAGATCTGGCTTCGGCTCGCCAGGTCCCGAATCGGGTCGCGCGTCCAGTTGACGGCGCCGCGGACGAACCAGTCGTCGCGGAACGTCCAGACGTCCTCATAGGCAACGTATGTCTGGTCCTTGGTAGTGTCGCCTTCGGCGCTCGCCTGGTCCCGGGTGTATTCGAGCCGGTGTCGATGCTCCCCCAGCTTCATTTTTCCCACCACGTTGAAGCGGGAGGAGCGGGTGTCCGAGTTTCCGGTTGCGAGGTTGACGCTGATGTCGGTCGCCAATTCCCATTCGAAGAAGTCCTCGATTTCCTGCATGTTGTCTATCTTGGCCAGCGGGTAGGTCTCCGCCGCATCGCCGACGATGACGGACGGACGGCCCAAATCGTCCAGCCCCAGCCGTCCCGTCACCGTGCGGCTGCGCCGGCCCTCGACGAACTCGACCTCGAAGTCTTCGTCCGTGTGCACGTAAGCGACGTAGTCGAGGTCGATGGGATACGTATCGCCGTACTCGGGCTCGATGAAGACCTCGCCGTTCCAGATCTGTTTTATCTCGCCCGTGATTCGGTCGCCGTTCTTCATCATGACGAAGTCGGTCGCGTGGGCATGGCTGCTCAGAATGCCGGTAAGCATTGCTGCGATGAGCAATGGGAAATGTCGCATGTCGGGTCCTCGAGCTCGACGAATTCAGCGGCGCGATGAGTGGCGCGCTCTTCAGGGGCGGGTGTTCTGCCACAATTCGCTGGAAAGGTCCAATTCTCGTGCGGTGGACGAGCCCCGGCTCAGCTCGCGCGGCTCCCGCCACCGCTTTGCAACTCGGCGACGATCCTCGACAGCGACTCCCTGTCCTCGGGGCTTGCGACCGGGATGCCGACCTCCACCCTGTCAACGAGGCCGTCGAAGCGGGACCGAATCGTTGCGGCGAGCTCGTCGTAGGTGGCGACCACCGCCCACTCCTCCAGCACGTCGTCGCTTATGCGCTCGGCCATCGCATGCCATCGCTGTTCCTTAGACAGGCGGCTGAGCTCGGCAGCGAGGTCGCCCAGGCCGGCGTTCTCGAACGGACGGCGGTATGCGGGTGTGCTCACGTAAAAGGCCAGGCGCTGCCGGGCGACCTCTGCCCGCTCGCTGAGCGTCTTCCCGTCGTCGGCGGCCGCGATCAGCGGCTTCAGGCAGACTTCGAACGGCTTGCCCGCGGGCCGTTTCTCGGCCACGGCGGGTGCCACCACGTCCCGGATGTAGCGGGGCGAGCAGACGGGATGCAGGCGCACCCCGTCGGCCACCTCCGCGGCGACGCCACACATGTAGGCGTTGACTGCGGCAACGAATATGGGAATGTCGGGATGATCGATGGGGGTCGGCGTAAAAAGGGGTACGGTCAGGTCGATTTCGTAATGTTGGCTCGAAAAGTCGAGCTTCGTGCCGTTCTGCCAGCTCGCCCAGATGGCTCGCACCGCCCTCACGTAGTCGCGCATCCACGGTCCCGGAGGATGCCACTGCAGGCCGAAGCGTCTGCGGATGTGGCCGCGGACCTGAGAACCCAGGCCGAGCTCGAAGCGGCCGTTGGACAGTTTCTGCAATGTCCACGCCGACATGGCGGTGACGAATGGACTGCGGGCGAAGGCGATGGCCACGGAGGTGCCCAGGCGCACGCGGCTGGTTGCCGCGGCCGCCATGGCGAGCACCTGGAACGGATCGTCCTTGGTTTCCTCCATGAGAAGCCCCCAGTAGCCGAGCGCGTCCACGGTGCGGGCATCTTCTGCAACGGCGTGGAGGTCGAGCGCTGCCTCGGGCGCCGCGAGCCCTGGATCCAGCTTGCCCAGCGGCAGAAGGGTCTCGGCTTTCATGTCGGTTTCCCCGTCCCGGTCGACGTGGTGAAGGCGGGGAGAGTCTAACGAACCGGTGGGGGGTCGTCGAAACGCCCTGATTGGCTGATCCTTCCCGCCTGGCGCCGGCGGTAATACGCGCCCGCCCGTGATCTCCCCCCATCTGGCGGGTTTGCTCTTACCTCAATAGTCTGAACAACCTCGCCACCCGCTTTTGTAGACTTCAGAAGTTGACTGGTGGGACTGCCGGGAGAGATCGGTATCTACGGCGTCTAGCTTGGGCTGCCGCTCCTGTGCGTTAGCTTGAAGAGTCGCGTTCTTCGCGCCGCGTACCTCGTATATCAGCACCAAGAGCGTGACGACGATGACGAGCGAGCTGATGAACTCCCCGATGGCCCCGAGATCCTGAATACCCATTGGACGTCTCCGGTTGTGGGTGACGGGGTTTAGTCCAACGCCAGCAGTGGTCGGATCAACTTAGCTTCAATGCGACCGGCGCTGTTTCAATTTCGGGCAACTCATCAAGATAGGCGCGCACCCGCTGACCGGTTGCGGCATCTGCTGATGTCGTCAGTTGGCCAGTTCGAGCTTCACTCGGTTGACGAACTCCTCGTACCCTGATGTGCGAAGGCGAGTCTCATGCTCCTCAATCAGCATATCGACGTTCCCCAGTGTAAGCGCCGCACTCATTACGAACCGTTGGGTACGGTCCGGATCAGCGTACTTCGAAGCCTGATGACCGATGGCGCAGGCAAATAGGTAATTCAACACGAAGCCGTCCCGCAAAACGGTCTCTACGTCGTCCAGATCAACGCCGGCCCGCAGCTTGGCAATGACCTCCGGATGTTGGTTCGGGAAGTCCGCGGCCCCAGCAAACGCCTGCATGACATCGGTCTCGAGTTGTGCTTTCGCCAGTGCAGAGTTCTGTCTGATCTGCGCCGCGAGATAGAGGAGCGTCGCTAAGACTGCGACCGAGCCCAGAAACTCCCCGTAGTTGCCCAGCATCTCCGCAAAGGCCTGATGGTCCATGTCGGTCTCCTCTCCAATGATTGGAACGAGGCTACCTCAGCCGATCTGCGGGGCAAGTCTTCTGCGCCAACATCCTTCCATGCGCAGGCGCCGGTGAGACGTCGACTGGAACGTGATCGGTGCAATCGGGGAGCCTATCGGGGCAGCCCTTTTCCTTATCTCAATGCTTTATCTTGCCCTGCAGGTGAAGACGGCAAAGCAGATGATGGCTGTAAAAACCGCTCGGCGTTTCCGACTTCCCGGAAGAACGGGCGGGGTCCGGGACAGCGCTCAGCCGTAGCAGCCGGCTATCCGCGCCCGTTGTCTGACCAGAGCCAGAACGACGTCGATGGTCGGCGTTGCTACCCCCGTGATCTCGCCCATCTCTTGGACCGCCGTCAGCAGCGCGTCGATCTCCATCGGCCGGCCAAGTTCAAGATCCTGCAGCATGGAGGTGCGGTGTGCGCCCACGGCGGCGGCACCCGCGATTCGCTTGTCCATGTCCACGCCGAACCTCACTCCGAGTCGCTCGCCGATGGTCTGCGCCTCACGCATCATGGCGGCCGCAACCTCCCGGGTCCCGGGCGAGTCGGTCGCGATGACGTCCAGCGTAGCCGTGGTCAGGGCGCTGATGGGGTTGAAGCAGAGATTGCCCCAAAGCTTCATCCAGATCTCGTCGCGGATCCGACGGATCGGAGCGCGAAGGCCGGCGTCAATGAATGCCTCGCTGAGCGCGGACACCCGCTCGGATTTCTCGCCGCTGGGCTCGCCGAGTACGAAGCGATTGCCTTCGGTGTGGCGGACCACCCCGGGTGCCTCGATCTCGCAGGCCGGATAGACGACGCAGCCGATGGCCCGTTCCGGGCCGATGCCGTTCCACTGCACGTCATCGGGATCGACGCTCCTGAGACGGCGGTTGGCATGCGGACCTTCAAGGCCGTGAAAATACCACCAGGGTACGCCGTTGCTGGCCGTTACCACAGCCGTGGACGGGCCGAGCAGCGGCGGCAACCGTTCGACGATCGCCGGCACCGAGTGCGCCTTGAGCGTGACGACGACGTAGTCCTGACGGCCGAGGGTCGCCGGATCGTCCGTGGCGTTGACCGCCACGACGGTCTCCTCCGCAGCCTCCCGCAGCGTCAACCCATCTCGCCGCATGGCCTCCAGATGCGGCCCACGCGCGACAAGCGACACGTCGACGTCGGTCGCGGCGAGCCGTGCGCCGAGATATCCGCCAATGGCGCCCGCTCCGAAGATACAGATCTTCACGACCGCGAAAGCGCTTCGGCAAGCTGTTCGGCCAGCCCGATCCGCTGCAGCTTGCCGGTCGGACCTTTCGGGATCTCAGTGACGAAAACCACCTTGCGCGGCACCTTGAAGTCGGCGAGCCGCTCGGCGGCGAACGCACGAATTTCCGCCGCGTCAGCACTCGCACCTTCCGCAAGCACCACCGCGGCCGCGACGTCTTCGCCGAGCTTGTCGTGCGGCATGGCGAAGGTAACGATCTGGTCTACTGCGGGATGTTCTAGGATGATCTCGTCGATCTCACGGGGCGCGATCTTCTCACCGCCGCGATTGATGATCTCCTTCAGGCGTCCCGTGATCCGGAGATATCCGCCGTCGTCCATCACGCCCTGATCGCCGGTCCGGAACCAGCCGTGGTGGAAGGCCTCCGCGTTGGCCTTCGGGTTGGCAATGTAGCCGGACGTGACGTTCGGGCCCTTTATGACAACCTCGCCGGTCTCGCCCGGCCCGAGCAGATTCCCGGCATCATCCATGATCGCGACCTCCGGGCCCGCCGCCACGCCGACGCTGCCCGCATAGCGCGGGGCCGGCGGCAAGGGGTTGCTGGTCATCTGGTGCGCCGCCTCCGTCATGGCGTAGGCCTCGATGACCGGGCAGCCAAACGCCTCCTCGACCGCCTGCATGATCTGGGGCGGCAACGCCGCGGAGCATGAGCGGATGAACCTTAGCGGATGAGCATCGATCGCTGCTCGATTACCGGCCGTTCGACCCAGGATCGCCTGGTGCATGGTCGGCACCGCGGTGTACCAGGTCGGCTGCGCATCCTCGAGCCAGGCGAAAAACCGCAGGGCGTTGAAGCCGGGTGTGCAGTAGGTCGAGCCGCCGGCACCCAGGGAGGCCAGAATGGCGGCGGCGAGCCCGTGGATGTGAAAGAGCGGCATGATGTTCATGCACCGGTCCGTCGGTGTCAGCGCGAGCGTCGCCTGAATGTTAGTCGCCGAGGTCGACAGGTTGCGATGGGACAGCGGCACGAGCTTGGGGCGCGACGTCGTGCCCGAGGTGTGCAACATCAGCGCAACGTCGTCCTCGGTTCCGTAGCCCGGCGTGACGGGAACCGGCGCGTCCGCAAAGTCGAAAAGCCCGGCACGACCGCTCGAGTGCGGCGCAATCTCGAGCGTGCGGATATCGAGTCGCTCCGCGACGGCGCGAGCCGGGGACACCGAGCCGGTCTCGACCACGAGCACCTTAGGGTCGAGATCGGAGAGGTAGAACTCGAACTCGTCCTCCCGATAGCCGGGATTGAGCGGCGCCGTCGTCGTGCCACACGCGATGCTGACGAATGCCGCCGCCATCTCCGGCCCATTCGGCAGGACTATGGCGGCGCGATCCGCCGTGGTCACGCCAAACGCATTGAGCTGCCCCACGGTCCGCTCGACCTGATCCATCAGGTCGGCAAAGGTGCAGGGCTCCGAGTCCGGCGCGGCGATGGCAGGCGCATCGGGCATTCCGCTGGCGAGCAGGTCGCGAATGGTATTCATGAACATCCTCGGATCGTGGGGCGCCTATTCTGCCTCCCTCTCCGGACAATGTTAACGCGCCGCACGAAAGACCGGTCTCTGCTCTCGAACTGCCGAACGGCAAAGCGGCTGGTGGTGCCTGATCATCCTGATGCCGATTGTCGGCGTTATCGTCCTGCTGTTTTTCTTGGTCATGAGGGGTACGGACGGCACCGATCGCTTCGGCGGCGATCCGAAGACCTCACCCGAGCCATAGATACGCACTGCAATCGGTGGGCGGCACAGTAGTTGGGCCACAAACGGACCACGTCCAGGGCACTTCGCTGGCCAATACGGCCAGCGGATCAAGCGGTAGCCAAACAAATCGCGCCACCTGCCACTGTGGACTTCAGACGTTGCCGGGTGGGTCTGTCGGGAGAGGTCTACGTCGTCTGCATGCTTGCGATGGAACACTGAGATTGGCCGCAATCAGCGCGTCCAGAGCCAGTCTCTCGTCCTCGGGCAGGCTGGAAACATAGGCGTCCCGAGCCTGAGTCAACACCCGGAGGTTTTGATAGTACAAACGTGCATATTGATCGCGCTCTAGTCCGAATTCCGTCGCCGGATCAGCCAACCGGGCCCCGCCGAGGTGCTGATTCGCGGTTTCGATGATGCCCGCCAGATCGGGCGATTCCGCCACGGAACGCAGGTAGTCGTCGAGCTTACGCTGCCGCTCCTGCGCATTGGCTTGCAGGGTCGCATTCTTCGCACCCCGTACCTCGTAGATCAGTACCATCAGCGTGACGACGATGACGAGCGAGCTGATGAACTCCCCGATGGCCCCGAGATCCTGAATACCCATTGGACGTCTCCCGTAGTGGATGACGGGAGGGTAGTCCAAGCCCGCCGTCAACAGTCCGAGAGGGTGGAGTTTTGCTGCGCTATCGCCCGTTCAACTCTCGGAGGTAGCGGAATGCCCAATCGTCGGCAGCAGGGACCCAGATAGTTGAGCACTGATGACGCCGCAGCACTCTCGAGATGAGCGCCCGGGATGAGTCCTAACTC
>DATCZA010000071.1:0-12639 GCA_036526135.1 Pseudomonadales bacterium
GTGAGATGACGCGTTATCAGATAGTTCACAAGACGCGCTACGAGTACGCTCGTCCGGTGAGCTCGTCCTACCAGCATCTGCACCTCACGCCGCGCAGCTTTGCCAAGCAGAACGTGATCAGCTCGGACCTGCACATAGAGCCGGCCCCCACTTCGAACCAGACGCGGCAGGATTACTTCGGCAACCCGGTCACCGACGTCGTCATCCGCAGCAGACACGACTCGCTCGAGATCACCAGTCGTGCGCTGCTTGACGTGAATGCAGATGAGAACATCCTTCTGGATCTGAGCCCGCCGTGGGAAGCCGTCGCCGGGGCGGTCGGCGATCCCAGATCGAGCGAGGCCTGGGATGCCGCCCGCTTCTGCTTTCCCTCGCCTCATGTCGATCCGCGGGAAGCTCTTGCCTACGCCGAGCCCAGCCTGTCGCCCGGCACGCCATTTCTGCGATCCGTCGAGCACATCACGGCTCGGATCTACGAGGAGTTCACCTACAAGGGCGGCGTCACCGACGTCCAGACGCCGGTGGAAGAGGTGCTGCAGTCGAGGGCCGGGGTGTGCCAGGACTTTGCTCACCTGGCCATCGCCAGCGTGCGGGCGTTCGGGCTGCCGGCCAGGTACGTCAGCGGCTACCTGCTTACCCGACCTCCCCAAGGACAGCCTCGGCTCACCGGCGCGGATGCGTCCCACGCCTGGATATCGGTGTGGTGCCCGGAGTTCGGCTGGATCGACTTCGATCCGACCAACAATCTCCGCCCAAGGGACGAGCACATCACGCTGGGCTGGGGCCGCGACTACAGCGACGTCAGCCCCACCCGGGGATTCATTCACGGCGGTGGAAGCCAGCAGCTGGAAGTTTCCGTGGACGTGACACCCGTCCCGCTGGCCGATCACCGCGCCCGCCGGTAACCTCTTCCCATGAGCCAACCAAACATTGCCCAGACCCGAACCGGTGCAGTAGAAGGCCGCATGAAAGACGGCACGCTCCTGTTTTCCGGAATACCCTACGCCGCTGCACCGGAGGGTTCCCTTCGTTTCAGGCCTGCGGCACCGGTAACGCCCTGGACCGGAGTCCGCCCGGCGTTGAAGTTCGGACCCGCCGCTCCTCAGGTGGCGACCGGCGGTCTCACCAACAGCGCCGCTGTTCGCTGGTCCGAGGATTGCCTATCCCTCAACGTCTGCACCCCGGCGCTGGACGGAGCGCTGCGCCCGGTGCTCGTGTGGATTCACGGCGGCAGCTTCCGCACCGGCCAGGGAGCGGTGCCCTGGTACAACGGCAACCGGTTCGCGCTTCACGGCGACATGGTCGTCGTCAGCATCAACTACCGGCTGGGCGCGCTGGGATTCTCCGAGCTGTCCCGCCTCGGATCGGGTTTCGAGACCTCAGGGGTGAACGGCCTCCTCGACCAGATCCGAGCTCTCGAATGGGTACGGGACAACATCCAGCAATTCGGCGGCGACCCTGACCGGGTCACGATAGCCGGTGAGTCTGCGGGCGCTTTCAGCGTCTGCTCGCTGCTCGGCTCACCTCTCGCCCAGGGACTGTTTCACCGGGCGATTGCGCAAAGCGGGGCCGCCCACCACACCCTGCGCAAGGCAACTGCCGAGCGGATCACCGACCTCTTTCTCGAATCGCTGGGCATCGACGACCCGACAGATCTGGACTCGCTGCCGGTGGAGCGCATCCTCGATGCCCAGACCGAGATCGTGCAGCGGCTCGAAGATCGCTCCGGCGCTCTCGCCGTTCTGGGGGAACTCCACGATCCCGTGGGACCCTTCTACCCTTGCGTGGGTAACGCCGTTCTGCCACAGAGCCCCATCGAGGCCATCCGCAGCGGCTCCGGCGCCAGCATTCCGCTGCTCATTGGAACCAATGCCGACGAGGCTACGCTGTGGGGTTACGGAGACGTTCCCGAGCAAAGGCTTCACGAGGTCGTCCAGGCCTACAACGCCTCGGCGCCGCTGGAAACTCTCCGCGCCCAGCGGCCCAAAGCGGCGACGGATCAGCTGATGATCGCTCTGACCACCGACTTTCTTTTCCGGATCCCCGCCATCCGGGTGGCCGAGGCGCGAGCCGGCTTCGACACCGCGACGTGGATGTATCTCTTCTCCTGGAAATCACGGGCGTTCGGCGGCCGCCTCGGAGCGACTCATGCCCTGGAAATCCCCTTCGTTTTCGACAACCTGGATCGGGCGGGCGTGGACATATTCCTGGGCGAAGGACCAACCCCCCAGGCGCTCGCAGACGTCATGCATAGAGCCTGGATACGCTTCGTGCAGGGGGACGATCCCGGTTGGGAGCGATACGAGCCGGGCTCCCGGGCAACCATGCGCTTCGACGATCCCTGCGAGCTGATCTACGACCCCGATCGTGAGGAACGCGAAGCCTGGGACGGCTATCGCTGATCAGCGGGTGCGAATCAGCCAGTCAGCCAGCTGCTCGGGCGAAACTGGCATGGAGTATGCGGCTCCCTGAACCTCCAGGCAGTCGAGCTCGCGCAGAAGGCGCACCTGCTCCACGGTTTCCACGCCCGCCGCCACCACCTTGAGATTCAATGACCGCGAAGCCGCGATGGCACCAGCGGTGATCGCCGTGCTGATCCTGCTTCTGGTGATCTCGCGAATCAGGTGTCGGTCTATCTTCAAAGCGTCCACCGGAAGGTGATCCAGGCAATCCAACGCCGATCCGTCGGCGCCAAAGTCGCCCACGGCGATGGTCACACCGACAGTTCTCAGCTCGGCGACCATAGCCGCCATCCCGTCATTCGCCCCGTCGAAACTCCGGCAGGGTATCTCCAACTCCAGAGCCTGGGGCGCGACGCCGTTGTCGAGCAGCAGGCCGGTCAGGAAGTCGGCGAAATCGGGCGTCAGCATATCCGTGGCGGACACGTTGACGGACACGGGTACTCGTGGGAGCCCGGCCTGTCGCCAGCGTCGAATCTGCCCGCACACCTCGGCAAGCACCCATCGGGTGAGCTCGCTGATCAGGCCCACCTGCTCCGCAAGCGGGACGATCTCCTCCGGAGGCAGCTCGCCCAGCTCCGGGTCGACCAGGCGCAGCAGAGCTTCCACGCCGGTGGTGCGGCCGGTCGAGAGTTCCACCTTCGGCTGGTACACCAGGTGGAATCCGCCGTTTTCGAATGCTCGACGCAGCGCCGCCTCGTTGATCAGCCGGTCGATGATCACGTCGTTCATGGCTTCGCAGTGGAAATGGACTCGGCCACCGCGCAAATCGCTCGATGACAGCAACGCGCGCTGGGCACAGCGGATGAGCGATGTGGAGTCGTCGCCGTCCGTCGGGTAAACGCTGATCCCGACCTTCGGTCGCGTGATGAACGCCGCGCCGCCGATCTGGATAGGCACTTCCACAGCGGCAACCACCCGTTCTGCGACGCTGGCGGCTTCCTCGATGTGGCGCAGTTCCGGCAGCAGCAGCAGAAAGCGATCGCCTTCCATGCGCGCCATGGTGCGCTCGTCTCCGAATGGGAGCACGTTGGGAGACTGACCCACAACGTCGTAGTCCCGGATAGCCTCGATGATGCGACGGGCAGACAGGGACATCAGGGCCTCGGTACCCGCTTCACCGGCGCGTCGCCTGACTCGCTCGAAGCTCTGCAGATCCACCGCAAGCACCGCCAGCTGTCGCGTAAAACGCCGCGCGTGGCGAATCTGCACATCCACGTGACGGCGGAAAAACTCGTTGTTCGGCAGGTCGGTAATCCTGTCGTAGTAGGCCAGCCGGTCCACGTGATCCTGCACCCGGCTCAACTGCTGCTGGCGGTCCCTGAAGGCTTCGGAGGTGGCCACCAGCTTGAATATCCTAGCCTGCAAGGTGTCCTGGTCTACCGGCTTGAGGATGAATTCCAGATTCGGGTCCGCTTCCAGATGGGGACGCAGAACGGCCAGTTCGTTTCGCTCGAGCAATACCAGACGCGGGCGGTCGAGGTCCGCGCCGCTGTCGAGTTCCCGGCCGAGTTCGCCCGCATCCACAAAGTCGGCACTGTCCAACACGACCACCTGGGGCCTGGGCGATTCCGGTGGACGCCGCCTCTCCCCGAACAGCGGAGTCACGTTGCCTTTATCTTTTCTCATCCAGTGCTCACTATCGCAGACCCGGTGCCTGCCGCGACCCCCTCCCGTTCGCCGCGGCAACAAGCACCGACTTCTGCTTTCCCCCCAACTCGAATCCACGCAGATGATCGAGTGGCTTTTCTATAATCTTCAGCGAGGTCATCCCGCCGAGTGTCTGGCCCGATCAGCCTTCCTGCAGCGCAGCTAGACTGACGACATTTGGCAATTTCGTTGCCATAACGGCCGTTTTGTAAACCCTACCCAATTACCTGTTAGGGTGATAACAGCGCGGTGTAAGCGACATGTAACCTCGGGGTGATCGCAGGGGCGCTGGCGTGACAACAACGCGGATGCGCGCAGCCCCCGAGGACGGTATCTTCAGGCTATGAACCAGCACGAGTCCCTAAAGCCGGGCAACGTTGGCAGATGCAGCCGGCGTCGCTGCCCGCACGCCCCGCACACCAACGGCAGTCGTCGATCGACCTCCTCGTCCATGGACGCCGCCCAATGACAACAAGCAATCTGCTCGACGGTTTTACCGTCGGCGACTTCCAGGTTTTTCCAAGGGAGGAGAAAATCGTCGGCGGCGATTCCAGCCACCATGTCGAGCCGAAAGTCATGCAGGTGCTCGTGACGCTGGCGTCCAATGCCGGCCACACCGTATCCCGTGACCAGATCTTAGAGGAAGTCTGGTCGGACGCCGTGGTCGGCGACGAGGTGCTTTCCCGGGCCATATCGTTGCTGCGGGGCTACTTCGGCGACGAGAGAACGAGCCCGCGTTACATCCGTACGGTCCCACGCAAAGGTTACGAGCTGATTGCCGAAGTGGGCGCGCCCCCAGCGAAGAGCACGGGCGCGATCAGCCGGGGCCGAGCGTACGCGTTGGCGGCCCTGGTAGCCGCACTGGTGGTCGCCACCGCAGCCGTCGTGCGCTGGTGGCCGGCCACGGTTGACGCGGACCTCACCCTGGCCGTGATGCCTCTGGCCATCTCAGGGGAAGCGAGTCGATTGGGGTACGTGGCTGACGGACTGGCCGACCACCTGATCACTCACTTGACCCGATCCCCAGAGCTCCACGTCGTCGCGCGTCGATCGTCCTTCCTGATCAGGGACACCGACGCAAACGTCCGCGCCATCGGCGAGCAGCTCGGCGCCCGCTACATCGTTGAAGGCTCTCTGGCCGAGCGTGGGGCCAATCTGCTGGTGACGATGTACGTGGTGGATACCGAACTCGGCACCAACATCTGGACCACGCAGCTGCTCGGCCCGGCGAACGATCTGGCGTCGCTGCAGGTCCAGGCCGAGCGGGCCATCAACGAGGCTCTGCGGGCCCGACTCGGCGTGAAGCTTCGAACGAGCCGGTCGGCGGCCGGCGCGATCTCCGAGGACGCCTATCTGAAATATCACGAAGCTCGCTACCAATGGAGCCTGCGGGGCGAGCTTCGAATAGCCAGGGCAATCGCCCTGCTCCAGGAGGCAATCGACCTGGCCCCCGATTTCGCCGAGGCGCACATGGCCCTGGCCCAGACCCTGGCGGTACAGCCTTTCTACACCGACGACCCGGTGGCTGAGCGGTTCGTGAAGGCCCGGGCGAGCGCAGCAAGGGCGCTCGAGCTGGACGCCTCCCTGGCGGCAGAAGCCTCGGCGCTGGAAGGGTTCCTGCTCTTGCGCGAACGACGCTGGCAGCAAGCCGAGATTCAGCTGAAGAAAGCGCTTCGCCTCGACCCGGATCAGGTCAATGCCCACTACTGGTACTCCTGGCTGCTGTCCGCGCTCGGCAAGTACGATGAAGCGATGCGCGAAATGCAGATCGCATGGCGTTTGAATCCCGTATCGGCCGTGCTAAACGACCGACTGGCCGTTGCGTACCTATGGGTCAACGACAACGCGGAAGCAGCCGCTCGATATCAGGCCGCCGCCGATCTCGGCTACCTGGAGAGCACCCAGCCTGAGAGCTACATCCTGTTTCTTCGTCGAGCCGGCCGCTTCAGCGAAATCGCCGAACTGCTTGTGCGAATGGGATACTCGGCAGCGTGGGTGGAGCCGTTCGTTCGCGGGCTCGAACATCCCGATACCCGACAGGAAGGCGCGGTGGCCATAGAGGCCGCCAGCGCGGCGGGCGACGTACCCTTCGAGCTTCTCTTCGGCATCTGGGTGCTGTTCGAAGATGGCGACCGGGCATTCGCAAACTTCGACTACGGACTAAAGACGAAGTACATCGAGTTTCTCTGGGCGGACGAAACCGAGTTTCTTCGCGACGATGCCCGCTTTGCCGACCTGATCGCCCGCCTGAACCTCTCCGACGTGATCGACCTCGACGAGATTCGAAGCGCGAACCAAGATCGCGCAAAGTGAGCCTGCCCCCGGAATCGCTGACGGCCCTCGTTCTTTGCGGCGGCGCGGGGCGTCGGATGAGCGGGCGCGACAAGCCGCTCCTGGACCTCAAGGGCAGGCCCTTCGTGGCGTGGATTGCCGAGAGCGTCAAAGATCGCGTGAGCCAGGTGATCATCAGCGCCAACAGAAATCTGCAAGCCTACCTCGAAGTCGGGGAAGTGCTCCCAGACGACGGCGCGGGTCAGGGCCCTCTCGACGGCATAGCCACCTGCGCCCGGCGATGCCGAACTCCGTTCCTTTTCGTGTGTCCTGGCGATGCGCCGCATCTGGATGCCGCCGTGATCGATCGGCTCGCGGAGGCGATGGAGAAGACGGACGCTCCTGTGGTTGTGGCAAGCGACGGCGAGCAGCGCCAGAACCTCCACCTGCTCATGAAGTCGGATGAGAGCGCGCGCATTCTAAGCTACCTGGAATCTGGCCGTCGCAGCGTGTCGGGCTGGCTTGATGAGGTCGGCGCCGTCGTTGTGGAGATGCCCGAACTCGCCGGGTCTTTCAAGGATTACGATTCGAGCGACGACCTCGCCTGACCGGGCAGGAGCGCCTCAGCGGCCCTCGGGCCGGCGGTCTTTCTCGATGAGCACGTGGAGCGCCTCGCCGGACGTTTGCAGCTCCGCCCTCAAGCCGTTCCCGGCTTCCAGATCACCAAGCGAGGCCGTCGGTATCGTCACGGCAACGCCGCGCTCGGTCAGGCACGCGCCGATGCCGTCCGCCACCGCCGTCAGGCTGCACTCGAACATGCCGTTGGGAAACGGTGTTGGCTCCGTCACCGTCCCCCCGTCAGCGAGTGCGGACAGGTCGGCGCCGTTGAGCCGAAGACGAAGGCCCGCTCTGCTCAACCGGAGCTTCACCGATGATCTCAGCCCTGCATCTGGGACTGGATGTAATTCTCGACGCCGGTCTTGGCGATCAGGTCGAGCTGGGTTTCGATCCAGTCTACGTGCTCTTCCTCCGATGACAGGATGTCGCGAAAGAGCTGTCGGCTGACGTAGTCGCCAACGTGCTCGCAGTGAGCGATGGCCTCACGCAGCATGGGAATCGCTTCGAGTTCGAGTTTTAGGTCGCACTCGAGGATCTCCTTCACGTCCTGACCGATGTAGAGCTTGCCGAGGTCCTGCAGGTTCGGCAGCCCTTCCAGGAACAGGATGCGCTCCATCAGCGCATCGGCATGCTTCATCTCGTCTATGGACTCCTCTTTCTCATGAGCGGCGATCCGATGCATCCCCCAGTCTTCGAACATCTTTGCGTGGAGAAAGTACTGATTGATGGCCGTGAGCTCGTTTCTCAATACCTGATTGAGGTGAACGATGACGTCGCTGTCGATGGGCTTCATGGAATGATCCTGAACCGGTTCGAAAGACGGACTATGCGGGAGCGAGTCGGACTTAGCAAGGCCGCCTCTCTCTAAGTGACTGATTTATATTGAAAAGCATTCCCATCTGAAAATACCATCCGGTTACAAACGAGAACCAAAAACTATTGCAACCGAGAATGATTTGCATTTAAATCAACAGCAGTTCATCCGATCGCTCAATTGAGATGTACGTCTGCCTCTGTAAAGCAGTTACCGATAAGCAAATCCACGAAGCCGTGGACGCCGGCGTTCAGACCTTCACTCAGCTCGAGGAATCCTGCGGGGCCGGCACCGGCTGCGGCCGCTGCCGCGAGGTGGCACAGGAACTCATCGATCAGCGCCTTGCCGACTCGGCGTACTACGCTGCCTGACTGATCCGCCGGCCCGACCGCATTCTCAGATGGGATTCCGCTCGATGAGCTGGCGGGCGATGATGATTCTCTGCAGCTCGTTGGTTCCCTCGCCTATCGCCATGAGCGGCGCGTCTCGATAGTAGCGCTCGACATCGTTGTCGGGCGAGTACCCGTAAGCACCATGGATGCGCATCGCTTCCAGGGAGTTGCTGAGCGCGGCCTCCGATGCGAAGAGCTTCGCCATGCCTGCCTCGAGATCGCAGCGCTGTCCCGTATCGTAAATTCGGGCAGCCTTCTCCGTGAGCAGCCGGGCAGCCTCCACACGGGTGGCCATGTCGGCCAGCTTGATCTGAATGGCCTGATGATCGTGGATCGGCACGCCAAACGTCTGGCGCTCCTGGGCGTAGCGAAGGGCAGCCTGAAGCGAAGCATCGGCCACCCCCACCCCCCGGGCCGCAACGTTGATCCGGCCCAACGCCAGTCCCGAGAGGATCTGCTGCAGACCCCGGCCCTCACCATCGCCGACCAGGTTGGCCGCGGGCACCCGCACCCCATCAAACTGCACCTCGCCGGTGTCCACGCCGCGATAGCCGAGCTTCTTGAGCTTGGTCGCTTTGTAACCCGCGGATTTTTCGACGATGAGCAGGCTCATGCCTCTGTGAGCCGGAACGGCATCCGGATCCGTTTTCACCAGCACGGCCAGGACGTTGCCTTCCACCGCGTTGGTGATCCACTGCTTCGTCCCGTCGATCACGTAGCTCTCCCCGTCGCGGCGGGCACGGCAACGAATGGCCTGCAGGTCGGTTCCACAGTCCGGCTCGGTGAGGGCGATCCCCCCTCGCAGCTCGCCCGTGGCCATTGCCGGGAGAAGGCGTTCCTTCATCGCCTCGGTGCCGAAACGTTGCACGGCGGCACACATGATCAGATGAGAGTTGAAGATGCCCGACACAGACATCCAGACGGCGGACACGCGCTCGACGATGAGCGCGTACACGGATGCGGTCAGTCCCAGCCCCCCATGACGCTCGTCGATGGTGGCGCCGAACAGGCCGAGCGCCTTCATCTTCTCCACTAGCTCGTGAGGATAGGCGTCTTCCTGCTCCAGCGCGCGCGCCACTGGTCGTACGTCCCGATCGAGAAACCGATCGACGGAGTCCAGCACGAGCCGGTCCTGTTCTGAGAGTTCGGCCATGACACAAGCCTCAATAGTCGATGGCATCGTCCACGGCGTGGCCCCGGGCCGGAATGAGCATGGCGCGCTCGAAGCTGATGACCTCCGTGCCGTCCTGCTTGATGCCGCGAGAACGGATCGTCACGATGCCCTGATTCGGGCGGGATTTGGATTCCCGGATCTCCAAAACCTCTGACTCGGCGTAAATCGTGTCGCCGACGAACACCGGCCCGCTCAGCCTGACGTTGTTCCAGCCCAGATTGGCCACCGTCTTCTGGCTGACGTCAGAGACCGACATACCAGTCACCAGAGACAGCGTCAGGCAGGAGTTGACCAGCACCCTCCCGAACTCGGAATTCGCCCCGTACTCCTTGTCGAAATGAAGCGGATGCTGGTTCATGGTCAACAGCGTGAACCAGGTGTTGTCAGTTTCAGTGATCGTCCGTCCCGGTCGATGTTCGTACACGTCGCCCACGGCGAAATCTTCCAGATATCGCCCGTAGGACTCTCGGAACCGCTTAGGCCCCACCGGCTTTGCCTCTGCCACCATGTTTGCCACCTCCTCGGTTGCGTCGCCCGCTCCCGAAGCGCGCGTTTGCCCGGCCTCGCTTCGGGACAAAAGTAGAACACATTCACGACCCCGAATGACAATTCAGCCGGTCCCGACCACCACCCGCTGGTCGATGGAGCCGAAGATGCTGGAGCCGTCCCGGTCGAGCATTTCGATGGTGACCCGATCCCCCGCCTGCAGGAAGGACGTCTGCGGCGCCCCATCGCGAATGGTCTCGATCATGCGCAGCTCTGCAATGCACGAGTAGCCCACGCCGCCGGCCGCGACCGAAGAGCCGCCCGTTGACATAGCTCAACAGGGGGCGATGCACTTTGTTCTCACGCCAGTCGCCGCAAAGCTCGTCGGGAGACACGGCCACCGGCGAAAACGCCGTGGCCGGCTTGGATTGATAGAAGCCGAAGCCTTTGTCCAGCTCCCCGGGTATCAGCCCGCGCAGCGAGACGTCATTGACGAGCATGAGAAGCTTTATGTGGTCACCGGCATCGACCGTCGAGGTGCCCATCTCGACGTCATCGACGATGACGGCGATCTCGGCCTCGAAATCGAGCCCCCAGTCGCTGCTCCTCACGACGATGTCATCGGTGGGCCCCAGCATGACGTCGGATCCGCCCTGATAAATCAGAGGTTCACGCCAGAAGCTCGCGGGCATGTCGGCGCCCCGCGCGCGACGGACCAGCTCCACGTGATTGACGTAGGCACTGCCGTCCGCCCATTGGTAAGCGCGCGGCAGCGGCGCCGCGCAACGTTTGGGGACGAATGGAAACGAGGCTTCCAGGGCACCGTCGTTGAGTCGTTCGTAGACGGAGGCAAGCTTTTCAGCAACCGTACCCCATCGGTCGAGGGCGCCCTGCAACGTGGGAGCGATTTCCCCCACGCGAACCGCCCGGCTCAGATCCCGCGAGACGACGAGGAGCTCACCATCCCGATCCTCCCCTCGCGTTGCAAGCTTCACGATGGTCCTTCGATGGCCCCGCGACGAATCTGATCCCGTTCCATGGATTCGAACAGCGCCTGGAAGTTGCCTTCTCCGAACCCTTCGTCGCGTTTGCGCTCGATGAACTCGAAAAATATCGGGCCGATCAACGGCTCGGAGAAGATCTGCAGCAGCAGCCTCGGCTCACCCTCCCCCGTACTCCCATCCAACAGGATTCCACGCTGCTTGAGTTCGCCCACGGGCTCCCCGTGACCCGGAAGGCGATCTTCCAGCATGTCGTAGTAGGCGTCCGGCGGAGGCTCCATCAATGGCACCCCGGCCGCTGCCAGACGATCCAGCTTCGACGGCAGGTCCTGGCAGGCAAAAGCGATGTGCTGGATTCCCTCACCGTTGTACTGCAGAAGAAACTCTTCCACCTGCCCGTCGCCGGCTCCACGGGCTTCCTCATTGAGCGGTATCCGGATCTTGCCGTCCGGGGCGGTCATGGCCCGGGAGCTCAAGCCCGTCTGCTCACCCCGAATGTCGAAATGTCGGATCTCCTGAAAGTTGAAAAGCGTTTCGTAGAAACGGGCCCAATGATCCATCCGCCCCCGGTAGACGTTATGCGTAAGGTGATCGATGATTTCGAGACCGATACCCTCGGGAAACCGATCCACTGCGTCGAGATATTCGAAGTCGATATCGTAGATGCTGCTGCCCGGCCGATAGCGATCGATCAGGTACAGCGGTGCGCCGCCGATTCCGCGGATTGCCGGCAGGCGCAGCTCCATCGGGCCTGTGGGAATCTCGACGGGCTGGGCGCCGAGCTCCAGCGCCCGCTTGTAGGCAACGTGGGCATCGCGGACCCTGAATGCGAGACCGCATGCCGAAGGCCCGTGCTCCTCGGCGTAGTACCAGGCAACGCTTCGCGGCTCGTAGTTGACGACGAGGTTGATCCCGCCCTGCCGCCAGAGGCGGACGTCCTTGGAGCGATGCCGGGCAACTTCTTGAAACCCGAGCATCGCGAAGACCGGCTCGATCTGACCCGGCTGCGTTGCGGAAAACTCGACGAACTCGAAACCGTCGAGGCCCATGGGATTGTCAACGCGGTTCGTCATCCTTATCGCATCGCCGTGACGGGTTCAGGCAGCTGGCCGCGCTGGCGCTTCAGGTTAGAGAGGCCTCGAAGATGCTTTGAATGGAGGCATCGAGCGCCGCGTCGAATTCTGCCTGGGTCTGCTGCGCGGAAAGTCCCTCCGTCAGCGCCCGCGAGAAGCTGGCGACCATCCGGTTGTTGCGGGCGAGCCGCGCATTGGCCTCCTCCCGTGAGTAGCCGCCGGAGAGCGCCACCATCCGCACCAGATTCGGATGATCGATGCACTCCGCGTAAAAGTTGTCCGCCTCGGGCAAGGTGAGCTTGAACATTACCCTCTCCTCGGGCCTCAGGGCATCCAGGCCGGCCAAGAGAGCGCCTTTGAGAATCTGCTCGGCTCCAGCCTTGTCCGGACAGTGAATGTCCACCTCGGGCTCGATGATGGGCACGAATCCCGCGGCGACGATTCGGCGACCGATCTCGAACTGCTGATCCACGACGGTCTTGATCCCTCCTGCGTCCGCCTGCTTGATCACCGAGCGCATCTTCGTGCCGAAGATGCCCTTTGCTTTTGCTCTGGTAAGCAGATCGTCCAGGTCCGGCATGGGCTTCATCACCTGAACGCCCTGCGCCTCGTCCGCCAGCCCCTTGTCGACTTTGAGGATGGGTACCACGTTCTTCACGTCCCAGAGGTAGTCGGCCGTGGGGCGGCCCTCCACCTCGCGA
>DATCZA010000072.1:0-54637 GCA_036526135.1 Pseudomonadales bacterium
GGCGAGTCGGGGCCGGTCTCCACCCCCAGCGGGTAGGTCTTGCCTTCCGTGACCAGACGGGCCGCCTGAACGACCTTCTCAGGAGACAGGTTGTTGATGGCCCCCAGGGTGTCGTCGGCGCCGTAGCGCGACGGGTACCAATCCGCTGCGTTGGCAGCAGGGACGAATGCGAGCAGCAGCGCTGCGACGAAGCATGCCGGTCTGGATTGCATGGCGGGGTCTCCTGGCGAAAGTGGGCTGGAAGTGGTGCCCGAGTTTAGCCGCTGCGCAGACGGGTTGGGAGCTTTTGGTAGATCCCGCCGAAGCTGCCGTTGCTCATGATCACGATGTGGCGGCGCTTCTGGGGCAGCTGGGCCAGGGCCTCGATGAGCTTGTCGAGCTCGAAATTGATGTGCGCAGGGATCACGCAGCTCTTCAGCAGCTCCGAGAGGTCCCACTGAATGTTCTCCCCGCGAAACCAGTAGACCTCGTCCGCCGGCGAGCAGCACGTGGCGAGCTCGTTACGCAGGGTCCCCAGTGACATGGTGTGGGAGCGGGGCTCGATGACGGCGATGATCTCCTCGCTGCCTACCTTGTTGCGCAGGCCCTGCAGCGTTGCGCGGATGGCGGTGGGGTGGTGAGCAAAGTCGTCGTAGATCAACGTTGCGCCGATCTCGGCAATGAGCTCCAGGCGCCTCTTGACGCCTTCGAAGCTGCCCAGGGCGTCTATGGCGACCTCCGGCGGCACGCCGGCGTGCCGGGCGGCAGCTATGGCGGCCAGGGCGTTGCGGACGTTGAAGTCGCCGAAGATGGGCCATCGCACCGTGCCCAGATTTTCCTCGCCCAGGCAGACGTCGAACTCAGCACCTGTGCCGTCTCCCCTGCTGGCGCTCCACCGCTCACCGTTGTCGCGTTCCAGCGGTTGCTTCACCCCGGGGGCGCCCACGCGGGCGATGGGCGTCCAGCAACCCTGCTGGAGGGTCTCGTTGACGTTGTCGTCGTTGGACGGCGCGATGACGAGCCCGTGGCCGGGCACGGTGCGCAGCAGGTGATTGAACTGGGTCTGGATGGCGGCGAGGTTGGGGAAGATGTCCGCGTGGTCGTACTCCAGATTGTTGATGATCAGGGTGCGCGGATGGTAGTGAACGAACTTGGATCTGCGGTCGAAGTACGAGCAGTCGTACTCGTCGGCCTCCACCACGAAAAAGGGGTCGTCGCCCAGCCGGGACGAGCGCGGAAAGTTCTTGGGCACGCCGCCGATCAGGTAGCCGGGCTTCAGCCCCGCCTGGTCGAGAATCCAGGCCAGCATGCTGGCCGTCGTGGTCTTGCCGTGGGTGCCCGTGACGGCCAGCACCCAGCGGCCGGGCATCACTTGGCTGCCGAGCCATTCGGCACCGGACACGTAGCGCAGCCCGTTCTCGATGATGTGCTCGACGCCCGGATGACCCCTGGGCAGGCCCGCGTTGCCGATCACCACCAGCTCCGGCTCGGGATCCAGGTGGGCGGGATCGAAGCCTTCGAACACCTCGATGTCGGCGGCCGCCAGCTGATCGCTCATGGGCGGGTAGATGGCCACGTCCGACCCGGAGACCCGGTATCCCATCTCCCTGGCCAGCTGGGCCAGGCTCCCCATCAGGGTGCCGCCGATGCCCAGAAAATAGATTCGGCGTTCTGCGTTCATGCGCCGATGGCCAGCTGGCTCAATGCCAGGCTGAGAACCGACATGCCCAGGGCCACGACGATCCCGAGCGCAAGCGGGACCTGCAACGCGCGATGCAGAATGAAGCCGGCAACGCTCACGCTCCAGGCGACGAAGAGCAGGAACAGCACAGGCGCCATGGTCGGTGCGAGCAGGGTGAGCGGCAGGATGAGGGCGAAGACTGCCGTGATGATGAGGTCGCAGCCGAACAGCGCCGTGATGGTTGCAAGGAACCGCCCACCCATGTCGCGCAGGTTCAACGCCACCCACACCAGGGCCGCCGTCGTCGTCTGGCCCACGACGATGCTGTTGATGGTGGTCAGCAGGCCGGGCGCGCCTTCGGCGGACAGAGAAACGGCAGCGCTGCAGATCAGGTTTGCGGCGATGACCAGCAGCACGAACCACGTCTGGGTGGGTACGTACTCGGGACTCTGCTTCAGCCGGCATATCTGCCAGAAAAGCTGCAAGACGGCTTTCATCGGCGAAATTGTCGCACAAAACTTTCTCTTCACGGACAATGACCGCTCGTTTTCCGGACGAGACGTCGAGGGATGAAGAGAGCCAATGCGTTCTACGCTCAGTCGGGCGGGGTCACGGCCGTCATCAACGCATCCGCATGCGGGGTCATCCAGACCGCGCGCAAGCATCGCGATCGCATCGGTAAGGTCCTCGCCGGACGCAACGGGATCATCGGCGCGCTCGCCGAGGAGCTGATCGACACGGGCCGGGAGAGCGCCAAGGACATTGCCGGGCTGCGCACGACGCCGAGCGGGGCTTTCGGATCCTGCCGGTACAAGTTGAAGTCCTTAGAGGAGAACGAGCGCGAGTACCGGCGCCTGATCGACGTCTTTCGAGCCCACGACATTGGTTACTTTTTCTACAACGGCGGCGGGGATTCCCAGGACACTGCCCACAAGGTGTCCCAGCTGGGCGGGCGGCTCGGATATCCGATCACCTGCATCGGGATTCCCAAGACGGTCGACAACGATCTTCCGTTCACGGACTGCTGTCCCGGCTTCGGATCCGTTGCCAAGTACGTCGCGGTATCCATCCGCGAAGCGGCCATGGACGTCGCGTCGATGTGCGAGACCTCCACCAAGGTCTTCATTCTGGAGGTCATGGGGCGTCACGCGGGTTGGATCGCGGCGGCGGGAGCCCTGGCCCAGGAAGGGCCGCGCGATGCGCCTCACATCATCCTGCTGCCGGAGGTGCCCTTCGATCGGAAACGTTTTCTCGCCAAGGTTCGGGAGACCGTGGACGGGTGCGGTTACTGCGTAATCGTCGTCTCCGAAGGAGCTCAGTACCCCGACGGCACCTTCCTGGCCGATGCCGGAAGCAAGGATGCCTTCGGCCACACCCAGCTGGGTGGAGTGGCGCCGACGCTGGCGGCCATGATCAAAGACGAGCTCGGCTACAAATACCATTGGGCGGTGGCCGACTACCTGCAGCGGGCGGCCAGGCACGTGGCCTCGGCCACCGATGTGGAGCAGGCTTACGCCATGGGCCGGGCGGCGGTGGAGCTGGCCCTGGCCGGAGAAAACGCCGTCATGCCCATCGTGGTGCGCAAGAGCGATTCGCCCTATCGGTGGACGGTGGGCAGCGTCAAGCTTTCCAGGGTGGCCAACGTCGAGCGGAAGATGCCGAAGAGCTACATCTCAAAGGACGGGTTCGGCATCACGGCGCGAGGCAGGCGGTACCTGGCGCCGCTCATCGCCGGAGAGGATTACCCTGCCTATCGAAACGGCCTCCCACAGTACGTGCGGCTGAAGAACGAGCTCGTGGCGAAAAAGCTCGAACCCTTCCAGTTGAGCTGAAGCCGGAGAGAAGATGGGCCGGCCCCGCGTGCAGCGGGGCCGGCAGGTTCATCAGACCAGCAGCGGCGCGATGACCAGGCTGACGATGGCCATCACGTTGATCAGGATGTTCATGCTCGGCCCGGATGTGTCCTTGAAGGGATCGCCTACGGTGTCGCCGACCACCGTGGCGGCGTGAACGTCAGAGCCCTTGCCGCCCAGGTTGCCCTTCTCGACGTACTTCTTGGCGTTGTCCCAGGCGCCACCAGCGTTAGCCATGGTCAGGGCAAGCAGCACGCAGCCGAGCAGCCCGCCGCCCAGGGTTCCGCCGAGAGCCGCCGGGCCCAGGCCGAAGCCGACGACGGGCGGCACCGCCACGGCGATGACGCCGGGCAGCAGCATCCGCTTGAGTGCCGCCTGGGTGGCGATGTCGATGCACTTGGCGTTGTCCGGATCCGCTTTGCCCTCCAACAGCCCCGGTATCTCACGGAACTGGCGGCGGATTTCCTGGATCATTTCCATGGCGGCGTCGCCCACGGCCGTCATCGTGATCGAAGCGATGAGGAATGGGATCAGCCCCCCGATGAACAGCCCGATCAGGACCTCGGGGTCGCCGATGTGCAGGGTGAAGCTCGGGTCCTGGTAAGAGATGGTCTCTACGTAAGCGGCGATGATGGCAAGTGCCGCCAGGGCCGCTGCGCCGATGGCGAAACCTTTGCCGATGGCGGCGGTGGTGTTGCCGAGCTCGTCCAGGGAATCGGTGATGGCCCGGGTTTCCTTGCCCAGACCGCTCATCTCAGCAATGCCTCCGGCGTTGTCGGCTACCGGGCCGTAGGCGTCGATGGCCATGGTGATCCCAACGGTCCCGAGCATGCCCAGCGCGGCGATCCCGACGCCGTAAAGGCCGGCGAGGTGCGTCGACACGAAGATGATGCCGCAGATCGCGAGGATGGGAACCACCACGGACTGCATGCCCACGGCGAGGCCCGTGATCATCACCGTGGCCGCGCCCGTCTCGCCGGCCTCGGCGATCCGGATGATCGGCTTGGAGGAGGTGTAGTACTCGGTGACCAGGCCGATGATGATGCCGCCAACGGAGCCGGAGACCACCGACCACCACACTGCGGATTCCAGACCCACCTGGCCGATCACGAACCAGGCGGCGATGATGAATATGACCGGCGCGCCCAGGGTGCCGAAACGCAGGGCCACGGCAGGCTCTTTGTCGGACATCAGCCTCACCAGCGCGATGCCGACCAGCGAGCAGATCAGGCCCGTGGAAGCGAGAATGAGGGGGAGGCCCATGAGGGCCGCCCGGGCGGAGCCCTCGTCCATGCCCGGCGCCAGATCCGTCAGTGCTGCCAGCGCGAGGGTCGAGGCGATGGCGATGGTGGCGATCATGGAGCCGCAATAGCTCTCGAAGATGTCCGAGCCCATGCCGGCGACGTCGCCCACGTTGTCGCCCACGTTGTCGGCGATCACGCCGGGGTTTCGCGGGTCGTCCTCGGGGATTCCCGCTTCGACCTTACCCACCAGGTCGGCGCCGACGTCGGCGCTCTGGGTGTAGATGCCGCCCCCGACCCGGGAGAAGAGCGCGACCGTGGAAGCGCCCATGCCGAACCCGTGAATGTGGTGCGCGGTCTCCGGGTCGCCGCCGAACACGTAGTAGAGGATGCCGAGCCCGAGCAGGCCCATGGACGCGACGGTGAGGCCCATTATGGATCCCCCGAAGAAGGCCACGGACAGCGCCTGGGCCGCGCCGGCGGTGTGGGCGGCCGTAGTCGTTCTGACGTTGGCTTTGGTCGCCGTGTACATGCCGATCCAGCCTGCCGTCGCGGAGGCCAGCGCGCCGACGATGAAGGCGATGGTGGTTTCTGTTCCGAGGGCGATGTAGAGGATGACGATCAGCGCGGCCGCGAACCCCGCCAGCATCGTGTACTCCCGGCGCATGAAGACCATGGCCCCCTCGTGAATGGCGTCCCCGATCCGCTTGACTTCCTCGGTGCCCTCGTCGTACCGCTTCACGAGGCTGAAGATGAAGAAGGCTACGATCAGGCCGACGATACCGAATATTGGCGGTATCAGCGCAATATTGTTCATTGGATTCCCCAACTCGATGACCATGTGTGGAACGCGGGCGATCTGCTCCACCCCGTGCTTGTTGCTGCACGATACGCGCGGAGGCAGCGCTCGGTTCGGCGCGAATTCTAACGGAGCGGTCTGCGAATAAGAACCTAGCGCGCGGCGGGATTTGTCTGAATTTGTATGGGACCCGCCGCCGGTCAGCCCTGGGAGAGAAGCGCCCGCAGGTCGATGATGGCGGCATTCGCCCGGGAGACGTAGCTCGCCATGACCAGCGAGTGGTTGGCCAGCAACCCGAGCCCGTCGCCGTTGAGGATGATGGGGCTCCAGACCGTGTCCTGGGTGGGCTCGAGCTCCCGGATGATCTGCTGCAGGCTGACTCGGGCGTTCTTCTTGTCCAGCACGTCGCCAAAGTCCTGCTCCATGGCCCGGAGCAGGTGGAGCAGCGCCCAGGTCTGGCCTCGGGCCTCGTAGAAGACGTCGTCGATTTCCAGCCACGGCGTCTTGACCTCCTGCTCCCGCGGGGACTCAGTGGCCTGGCTGGCCGCAGCATCTCCGGCCAGGGAGACGTCGAGCTGCCGTTTGCCCACGCTGGCGGACAAGCGCTGGGACAGGCTGCCGAGCCGGGCTTCGACGATCTGCAGCCACTGCTGGAGGTTGTCTGCCCGCGCGTAGAACTGGGCATCGGGCTGGGTGGGGTCGGCCAGGCGCTGCAGGTAAGAGGAGAGCGCTTTGATGCCGTCGCGATATTCCGACTCCGCTTGAGGGATGAACCAGCTCGCGTTGTCGATGAAGAACTTGCCCTCCGCTCTGACGATGTCGGGGTCTTCTGCCGACTGGCTCTGGGAGCGCGAAAGCTCGTTGCGGTAGGTGCGGGTGGCGTCCCGTATGTGGGTGAGCACCCCGAATTCCCAGTTCGGAATGTTGTCCATCCACACGCCCGGCGGAAAGACGTCGTTGGAAAGATAGCCACCGCGTTTGTCGAGCAGGGTTTCGCCCAGGCGGATCAGGGTGGCGGTGGTGATGTAACCGGTGACCAGCGGCTCGTTGCCGAGCTCCGCGCGGCTCGATGCGTTCTCGCGAACGGCAAACACGTCGGGTTCCTTGTCCCACCACCAGCCCAGCAGCACGCAGACGAGCAGGTAGGCGGCAACGGCGCCCAGCCCGATGCGACCGGCAGTTGCGAGCCTCCCGTCGGTGACGTCCGCATCGTTCGAAGAAGCCCAGAATCGCCAGTTGATCTTCATTCCGCTCCCGCTGCTATGCGATTAAAGATTGCCTTCAGGCGGCGCCCGTCGCTCGTGCGCAGCTCGATTTCCATCTGCTCGCCGAGCGCTTGGACGTCGAACAGCATCAGATGCAGCCCGCCCGGGTCGAAGCGTACGGTGGTCCGGGCTGGAATCTCAACCTCTGCTCGGCGCCGCATCCGGTACATGTCGCCGTCGCGGCGAGACTCGTGAATCTCCATGGCCCCGGCGGCCGCGCTCTCGGCGCTCACCAGGGTAACGCTTGCGGGGCCGCGGTTTTCGATCGCGAAGTAGGCAACCGTATGGCGCTGGCCGGGCAGCAGCGCCCGGACCCGCGCATCGGTCACGACCAGCTCGGAACCCGCCAGGGCGGGCGCGCTGCTGGCCGGGATGGCAACCGGCGCGGCGGCCAGCGCGGCGGCCAGCGCGGCAGCCAATATGACGGCATCGGGCATCAGGCGTCGTTTTCGAAGCAAAGCAGTTCCACCATGGGCGGTGAGCCGATCTCGATGTCGGCCCGGATGCGCGCAGTTCCCGGAGCGCGGCTCATCTGCTGGTATATCCAGCGTCCCGAGGCGTCGCTGGGCGACCGGATGATCGCCAGGCAGTTTCCGTTGCGCGCGCGTGATCCGAGCTCCGCCAACGACCGAGCCAGCGCGTCGCTGCGATCGCGCAGCTGGCTGCCTGCCACCGGCAGGCGCACGCGCCTCGCCTCTGCGAGCAGGCGGATCTGCGCCTCGGCCGCGGCGATGCCGGGATGTTCGGCGTCCACGATTCTGGCCCAGTCGACCATGGACCGGGCGCGGGTCAGCTGACGCCGCCTTACTGCGGCGCTGGCGAGGTCGAGATAATGCTGAGCGATGAGCTCCAGGCCCCTGCGCGCCTCGGCATTGCCCGGATTGAGCGCCAGTACCCGGTCGTAGAGGCCCAGGGCGCTTCCGCGGGCGGGGTTGATGTACTGTCCCCGTTCCATTGCGTCGTTGGCCTGCAGCAGCAGCGCGTCTATCTCGGCCGCGTGAGGGGCCGGGGCGGGCGCGGGCTCGGTGAGAGGGTCGGCCCGCGCTCCTTCGGGCAAGGAATCACCTCCGGCCTGCGCCGAGAGTCCAGCGGCGTCCACCACCCAGAGCATCAGGGCGAGCCAGAGCGCTGGGAGTGTTCGTTCACTGGGAAGCAACCGACCAGTTCACTTCTGCGGGCCAAGGGAACGGCTATATTGCCGGGTCTGCGGGCGAACTCCAATGCGGTCGAGGTGTCGGATAGAATTGAGGTGATGAGAGTCCGTCGAACAATGAGGCGATTCTGGCCGGGGCTTGGCGCCGCGGCGATTGGTTTTACTTTGCTGCTGGCCGCGCCCGGTGCGGCCGCGTCGGCCCTGGACGACATCTCCACGGGGGCCGCCGGGTGGCTATCCGAGCAGCCGACGTTTCTCCCGGTGGACGAGGCGTTTGCCATGAGCGCCGAGGTCGGGCCCGACGGCGCGATACTCGTTCGCTGGGACATCGCGGACGGCTACTACCTCTACCGGCACCGATTCACCTTCGAGGCCCGCGAGCCGGCGGGTGGTGGGGCGATTGCCGTTCTCGGCGCCCCGGAGATCCCGCCAGGCAAGGCCAAGGTCGACGAGTACTTCGGCGAGGTGGAGGTGTACTACGGCAGAGCCACTGCCCGGCTGCCCGTTCAGGGCGGCGCAACCGTGGAGGTGGGCATCGGCTATCAGGGATGCGCGGATCTGGGTCTTTGCTATCCCCCGGAGACCCGGTGGGTGACCCTGACAATGCCGGGCGCCCCGGGCGCGATATCCGGCGGAGATGCCGGCAGCGCGCCTGGCAGCCCCGCTGCGACGGTTCAGACGGAGGAACGGGCCCTTGCCGGCCTGCTCGCCGAGGGCAGCCTGCTGACCGCGCTTCTGCTCTTTTTCGTGGCGGGGGTGGGGCTCACTTTCACTCCCTGCGTCCTTCCCATGGTGCCGATTCTTTCCAGCATCATCGTCGGCGATTCCGAGAAGCTCACGCGAAGCCGTGGCATCACGCTCTCGCTGGCATACGTGCTCGGGATGGCCTTCACCTACGCGATCATCGGCACTCTGATGGGAATGTTCGGTGCCAGCCTGAACATGCAGGCCGCGCTGCAGTCGCCCCCCGTGCTGGTGGGGTTCGCCCTGGTTTTCGCCGCGTTGTCTCTGTCGATGTTCGGCCTCTACGAGCTGCGGCTCCCGGCAAGCTGGCAGTCGGCCATCGACGCCGTGGGATCGCGGACGGGCGGCGGCAAACACCTCAGCGTGGCCGTCATGGGCTCTCTGTCCAGCCTGGTGGTCTCGCCCTGCGTATCGGCCCCGCTGGCCGGTGCCCTCATTTACCTGAGCGCGACCGGAGATGCGGTGCTCGGAGGCGGCGCCCTCCTGGCCCTGGGGCTCGGCATGGGGGTTCCGCTGCTTCTGATCGGCGCGAGCGGGGGTCACATGCTGCCTCGTGCCGGCGAGTGGATGAACGCTGTGAAAATCCTGTTCGGCGTGCTGCTGCTGGCCGTGGCCGTATGGCTGCTGGAGCGAGTGGTGCCGGGCCCGGTGAACCTCGCGCTGTGGGCGGCGCTGGCCATTGGCGCCGGCGGCTACCTGGGCCTGCGTGCCTGGAGCCCCCGGGGCATGGTGTCGGGCGCCGTCAGGGCCGCGGGGCTGCTGGGCGTCGTCTACGGCGCTTTGCTGCTCGTCGGGGCGGCTGGCGGCGGCAACGACCCGCTCAGGCCCCTGGCGGGCCTCACCGCATGGGATCCGGCCCATCAGCCTGGCGAGGCGCTCGAGTGGCAGCCCGTGGATGACGTGGCGGGGCTGCGCGCCGCCGTGCTGGCTGCCAGCCGCGAGGGCAAGCCGGTGATGCTCGATCTCTACGCCGACTGGTGCATCTCCTGCAAAGTGCTGGAGCGCAGCGTTTTCCCGAAGCCGGAGGTGGCAGCCAGGTTGTCGCGGTTCAACCTGCTGCGGGCGGACGTGACGGCGAATGACGATCACCACAAAGCGCTCCTGGACGAGCTTGGCGTCTTCGGGCCTCCCAGCATGGTCTTTTTCGCTGAAGATGGTCGCAAATTAGCCGAAGTTACCGTGCAGGGCGAAATCGGCGCGGACGCGCTGGCGGCCCATCTGGGGGCGGTCCTGGAACGGGTTGGATCAAATAACTTCTCTGAAATAGCGGTTAACTTCCGTTAATTAACGTCCAAATTCACATTTTATCCGTATTGTCTTTCCGCGTGGGTTTCTGCAAACTCGGCGCCCTGTGACGTCTGGAGTCCTGCGATGGCCCGATTCCTCGTGCTTCATGGCCCCAACCTGAACCTGCTTGGCACCCGGGAACCCGAGATCTACGGCACCGACACCCTCGAGGACATCAATTCGAGGCTGGAGGCCCTGGCCCGGGAGGCGGGCAACGAGGCCACGTGCCTGCAGAGCAACGCCGAGCACGAGCTCGTTGACGCCGTGCACGGGGCCAAGACCCAGGGCGTGGAGGGTATCGTCATCAATCCCGGCGCCTTCACCCATACCAGCGTGGCCTTGCGGGACGCCCTGCTCGGGGTGGGCATTCCCTTCATCGAGGTGCACCTTTCCAACGTGCACGCCCGAGAGGAGTTTCGACGTCAATCCTACCTGTCGGACGTTGCGCGCGGCGTGATCACCGGGCTCGGGGCGAAGGGATACGAGTTCGCCCTCCTGGCTGCCATGGCGCGATAGGAGAGGCTGATCGTGGATCTCAGGAAGATCAAGAAGCTCATAGAGCTGGTGGAGGAGTCGGGCATCGCGGAGCTCGAGGTGCGCGACGGGGAAGAGGCCATCCGCATCGCCCGGCCGGTCGCGGGCACCGTGCCGGCGCCGGTTGCCCAGGTGCGGGCCGCTCAGCCCGGGGCCGTTGCGGGGACCATCACGGCGCCGATGGCCGGGACCTTCTATGCCGCCAGCGAACCCGGCGCTGAGCCTTATCTAAAAGTGGGCCAGCAGGTCGAGGTCGGAGACGTGGTCTGCATCATCGAGAGCATGAAGATGATGAACGAGATCGTTGCCGACCAGTCCGGTACCTGCGTGTCGGTCGCGGTCGGCAACGGACAGGCCGTGGCATCGGGCCAGGTGCTGTTCAACATCGCCTGACCCGGTGAGCTGGCTAAAGTTCGAGCTCGATGTCGAGATCGACGCCGCCGATGCCCTGAGCGATCGCCTGCTGGAGCTGGGCGCGGTGTCCGTGAGCCTGGCGCCCCTGTCCGATGAGCTGCTCCTCGAGCCTGCCCCCGGTGAAACCCCTCTGTGGCGTCGTAGCCGCCTGTCGGCCCTGTTCTCCGCGGATGCCGACGTGGAGGCGCTTCGTGAGTTCCTGGCGGCCCATGGCGACGTCGACGAGGGCTTCGTCGAGGATCAGGATTGGGTGGATGCCTGGCGCTCGAGCGCGGTGGCTGAATGTTTCGGCGGCCGTTTGTGGGTGGTCCCGCGGGATTCTGAGGCGCGCAACGGAACCGTGCTGCGTCTGGATCCGGGGCTGGCGTTCGGCACGGGGGGACATCCGACCACGCGGCTGTGTCTGGGATGGCTTGCGTCTCACGACCTTGCCGGCCAGCGGCTGGTGGATTACGGATGCGGTTCCGGCATCCTGGGCATTGCCGCGGCGCTGCTCGGCGCGGCGCAGGTGCTCGCGGTGGATCACGATCCCCAGGCGTTGCTGGCAACCGAGGAAAACGCTCGGGCGAATGCCGTGGATGCCCGGCGGCTGAGGGCGGTCGGACCGGACGAGGTACCCAAGCGCGGTGACTACGACGTGCTGGTGGCTAATATTCTTGCCAATCCGCTGCTGGAGCTTGCGAGCCGCTTCACGGATCTTATCCGACCGGGTGGCATGATCGTGCTCTCCGGGCTGCTTGCCAGGCAGGCAAGCGAGGTCGTAGCAGGGTATCCTTCATTCCGCTTCGCCGACCCCCAGCCTGACGGCGACTGGGTGTTGCTCTCAGGGCGCAAGCGTGACCGGTGACTGATCGAAGCCGCAGGCAGGGTCGAGGGACGGACGAAGTCTAAAGTCATGATTGAGCAGAAGCTGGAATCGATGATCACGGAGTGCCCGCACTGCCAGACTCGATTCCGGGTGACGGACGTGCAGCTCGAGGCGGCTGCAGGGAGAGTGCGTTGCGGGTCCTGCCTCAACGTCTTCCAGGGCGCGCGCCACATGGTGCCTGCCCGCGTCCCGGAGCCGGCCCCGCGTCGAACCGCTACCGTGCGCCACCTCTACGGAGGCCACGAGGCGCAGCCGCCTTCGGCGGAGCCGGACGAATCCTCGCAAGTCACGGGCGCCCGGGATGCGGCGGGCCCGCCCCCGCCCCCCGAAGCCGACCATGCAGCGCGAGCGGCAGAGCCCGAAAGCGCCGATACTCCTAGCGCAGCCGGGCAAGGCGCTGCCCTGGAGGTCCCCAGATCCCTCAAGAAGCTCTCCGCGGCGGAGGCCCAGGGGCTAGCCCTGTATGCGCAGCCGCCGCGCAGACGCTGGTGGGCGCCGCTGGCCGGGGCGGCCGCGGTGCTGCTGGTGGCGACCCAGGTTCTCTGGCTTCAGTTCGACACCTGGGCGCGCGACCCCCAGGTGAGGCCGCTGTATGCCATGGTATGCGGCGTCGTGGGCTGCGAGCTGCCGGTGATGCGCGACGTCGAGAGCCTGCTCGCCAAGAATCTGGTGGTGCGGCGCGACCCGGAGCGAACCGATGCCCTGCTCGTCAACGCCATCATCGTCAACCAGGCCGCCTTCGCGCAGCCCTTTCCCGTGCTCGAGCTGAGCTTTACCGCGCTCAACGGCTCGCCGGTCAAGGAGGAGCGATTCGAGCCGGGAACTTATCTGGCAGGGGAGATGGCCGGGGCCACCGACATGCCCCCGCGGACGCCCGTTCACATCGAGCTGACCGTCGCGCACCCCGGCGACATGGCCGTTAACTATTCTCTTTCGTTCCGGTGACGTTATGATGTCGCCCCTTTTCTTCAAGGGGTGACCGTGACCGCCATCGGGCCATTCAAGCTGCGCAACGACGTACTGCTGGCGCCCATGGCGGGGATCACTGACGCGCCCTTTCGCGCGCTGGCCTGGCGATTCGGGGCCGGCTATGTGGTCGGCGAGATGGTCGGCTCCCGTGAAGCGCTCTGGCACACGCCCAAATCCCGCCTGCGCCGCTGCCGGGTGGACGGCGTGGAGCCCTTCGCGGTCCAGATCGCGGGCGCCGACCCCCGGGACGTTGCCGAGAGTGCCGCGCGGCACGTCGAAGAAGGTGCCCAGGTGATCGACATCAACTTCGGCTGTCCGGTCAAGAAGGTCTGCAACAAGGCTGCAGGATCGGCTCTGCTCAAGGAGCCGGATCTGGTTGTTGCCATCGTTCGCGCTGCGGTTGCCGCCGTGCCGGTTCCGATCTCGGTGAAGATGCGCACGGGTTGGTCGCCGGATTCCCGTAACGCCGTGGAGCTCGCGCAGCGGATGGAGGACGAGGGCGTCGCAGCCATCGCCGTGCACGGCCGCACGCGCGCCTGCCGCTTCAACGGCGAGGCGGAGCACGGCACCGTGGCCGCCATCAAGTCCAGGGTGTCCATCCCGGTATTTGCCAACGGCGACATAGACTCCCCTGCGTCGGCGCGCCGGATACTCGAGGAGACCGGCGTCGACGGCGTCATGATCGGCCGTGCTGCCCTGGGCAGACCATGGTTGCTCGGCGAGGTAGCGGACGGGGTGCCCAGGGTGGCTTCGCTGGGTGAGAAGCTCGCCGTCGTGGCGGAGCATGTCGCCGCCCTGCACGAGTTCTACGGTGAGCCCGGCACCCGCATTGCGCGAAAGCACGTTCAGTGGTACCTCCAGCACCTGAGCCAGCTGGGGCCGAGGGAGGTCCGCTCCCGTCTCGGAAAGGCGTTCAATCGACTGGAGCAAGCGCAGGCCCAGCTGGATTTCCTGGCTGAACTGCCGGCCTCTGCCATCGGTCGGAGAGCGGCGTGATGGCGCGCATCGGCGGCAATAAAAGTCGCGCGGCGACCATGCTCGGTATGAATCGGGGCACGCTGCGCAAGAAACTCAAGGGTTACGGAATCATATGAGCAACGCTGACGCGCGGAGTGTGGCCCGCGCCCTGCTGAGTGTGTCGGACAAGACGGGGCTCGAGGAGTTCGCCCGCGGGCTCTCGGCTCTGGGCGTGGAGATCCTCTCAACGGGGGGTACCTACCGGGCGCTCTCGGAAGCGGGCATCAGGGTCACGGAGGTCTCCGCCCACACCGGTTTCCCGGAAATGATGGATGGCCGCGTCAAGACGCTGCACCCGAAGATACACGGCGGCATCCTCGGCCGGCGCGACGTGGATGGCGCGACCATGACCGAGCACGACATCGAGCCCATCGATCTCGTGGTCGTCAACCTCTACCCGTTCGAGGCCACCATCGAGCGCGCCGACTGCACCGACGAGCTGGCCATCGAGAACATCGACATCGGCGGGCCCGCGATGGTCCGCTCGGCAGCTAAGAACCATCGCGACGTTCTCGTGGTGGTAGATCCCGGGGATTACGGCCATCTGCTCGAGACCCTGCAGCGCGACGGCGCGACCACGTTGGAGAGCCGGCGCGCGCTGGCCGCGAAGGCCTTCCGCCATACGGCCCGCTACGATGCGCTCGTGGCCGGTTACCTCACCGCGGAGCAGGAGTTCCCGGAGTCGCTCACGCTCAGCTATCGCCACGTGGAGACCATGCGGTACGGGGAGAATCCTCATCAGCAGGCGGCCTTTTACCGCGAGTCGGGGGCGCGACCGGGCACCGTGGCCGCCCTGCGCCAGCTGCAAGGCAAGAGCCTGTCCTACAACAACGTGGCCGATACCGATGCCGCGCTGGAGTGCGTCAAGGTGTTCGAGCGGCCGGCCTGCGTCATCGTCAAGCATGCAAACCCCTGCGGCGTTGCGGAGGCCGCCGACGTACAGGCCGCATACGAACGTGCCTTCGCGACGGATCCGACCTCGGCGTTCGGTGGCATCATCGCCTTCAACAGACCGCTCGACGAGCCCACGTTGACGCTGATTCTCGAGCGTCAGTTCGTGGAGGTCATCGTCGCGCCCGAGGCGGCGCCGGAGGCGGTGGCCGCTGCCGCGGCCCGGAAAAACGTTCGTCTTCTTGTCACCGGCCCTTTGCAGGCAGGCTCCCGCGGGCTCGAGCTGAAGCGCGTGGGTGGCGGGTTGCTCGTCCAGACGCCCGACGAGACCTGCCTGGGTGAAGAGGGGCTGCGGGTGGTGTCGCGGCGCGCGCCGTCTGCCAGCGAGCTCGACGACCTGCTGTTCGCCTGGAAGGTGGCATGGTTCGTCAAGTCCAACGCCATCGTCTACGCCCGCGACGGCCAGACCATCGGCGTTGGCGCGGGTCAGATGAGCAGGGTGGTGAGCGCCCGAATCGCGGGATTCAAGGCAGCCGAGGAGGGGCTGGAGGTAGCCGGCTCCGTGATGGCTTCCGATGCCTTCTTTCCCTTCCGGGACGGCATCGACGCGGCTGCCGAGGCCGGGATCGCGGCGGTGGTTCAGCCGGGCGGGTCCGTTCGCGACGACGAGGTCATCGCGGCGGCCGACGAGCACGGCATGGCCATGGTGTTCACCGGCATACGTCACTTCCGGCATTAGCCTTTGCGGGGCCATCGAACCTTAGAGGATGCCTAGATGAATGTGCTTGTCATTGGCAGCGGCGGCAGGGAGCACGCCCTGGCCTGGAAGGCCGCTCAGAGCGACGGCGTGGAGACGGTCTTCGTGGCACCGGGAAACGCGGGAACGGCGACGGAGGCCGGGTGCGAGAACGTCGACATCGCGGTGGACGATTTCCCCGCCCTGGCAGAGTTTGCCGCCGCGAACGGCGTAGGGCTCACCATCGTCGGGCCGGAAGTCCCCCTCGTGGAAGGCGTTACCGATTACTTCGAGGGCCGCGGGCTCGCCTGCTTCGGGCCGAGCAAGATGGCGGCCCAGCTGGAAGGCTCCAAGGCTTTCACCAAGGCGTTTCTGGACCGTCACCGGATCCCGACCGCGCGCTACCAAGCCTTCACCGATCTGGCGGCCGCTCAGGCCTACGTTCGCGAGCAGGGCGTGCCCATCGTCATCAAGGCGGATGGCCTGGCGGCCGGAAAGGGGGTGGTGGTCGCGGAAACCATCGAGCAGGCCCTTCAGGCGCTGGACGACATGCTCAGCGGATCGGCTTTTGGCGAGGCCGGATCCCGGGTGGTGATCGAGGAGTTCCTGGCTGGCGAGGAGGCGAGCTTCATCTGCATATCGGACGGCACCAACGTGGTGCCGTTCGCCACGTCTCAGGATCACAAAGCCCGGGACGATGGGGATAAGGGGCCCAACACGGGCGGCATGGGCGCCTACTCGCCTGCCCCCGTGGTAACTGCCGGCGTCTATGACCGCATCATGAAGGAGGTGGTCAACCCCACGGTGCGTGGCATGGCGGAGGACGGCGTTCCCTACGTCGGCTTCCTCTACGCCGGGCTCATGATCATGCCCGACGGTGCGCCCAGGGTCATCGAGTTCAACTGCCGGTTCGGCGATCCGGAAGCCCAGCCCGTGATGATGCGCCTGCGCTCCGATCTGGTCGGTCTCTGCCGGCAGGCGCTGGATGGGGAACTCGCCGGCGTCGAGCTCGACTGGGACCCGCGGGTGGCGCTCGGCGTCGTGATGGCTGCGGGGGGGTACCCCGAGGCGTACGACAAGGGTGACGCCATTACCGGCATCGATACCGCAGACGCAGATCCGCGCGTGAAGACCTTTCATGCCGGCACCCGTCTCGAAGACGGCGTGCTGGTGACCAACGGTGGCCGCGTTCTCTGCGTCGTGGGGCTTGGGGACGACGTTGCCGGCGCCCGTGCGGCCGCGTACGGAGCCGTCGAGCACATCGACTGGCGGAACCGCTACTACCGGCGCGACATCGGGCATCGAGCGCTCGACAGATAACGGCAATTTCCGTCACGCCAACAATCTGAAGGCGGCGGCGCCGCAGCTCCGCGCCGCGGGAAAATGGCGCCATGATTGTCCGGTCGCTGCGCCGCTTCGAACCATTTGCTCGACTCCCGAGCGCGGCGCTCATTCCGGTGGCCGAGCACGCCAGCACCTTGAGCTTGCCCGCGGGCCGTTGGCTGGTCAGGCCAGGCCGGTCGCTGCCCGGGCACTACTATCTGCAGCGAGGAGCGGTTCGTTTGCGGGAACCTGACCAACGGGTTGCTGCCGGGTCGCCGCGATCCCGGTGGCCCATCTACCCGGGCGCTCAGGGCGTGCTCACCCTATCTCCGGTCACCCTCGTGCGCGTGAGCGAAGATGCGGCGGCCGCCACGGCCCACGCCCGGGAAGTCCAGCCGCCGCTCTCCCGGCCCCAGTGGTTGACCGACGGGTGGGAGTGCCGCTTTCTCAGCTCCGGAGCCATGGGGCGGGTCAGCCTGGACCACTGTCAGAGGGTGATGCGGGCCATGCGCCCCGTGGACCTCCTCCGGGGCGAGATGGTGGTGCGAACCGGGGAGCCCGGCGATACCGTCTTCGTGCTTGCGGCCGGCCGAGCCGAGGTCAGCAGAGGGCGGCGTTCGCTTGCGCTGCTCGAGCCGGGTGACCATTTCGGGGAGGATGCGGCCATCAGCGGTGCGTGCCGCAACGCTTGCGTGACCATGGTCTCCGACGGTCGCGTGATGACGCTCTCCGGTGAGCTGTTTCGCGACTTCGTGGTCGGGCGGGTGCTTCTCGACGACGGCGATGGCCCCGCCCAGGCGACCATCGACATAGGCGGACGGTCCGTGTCGGCGGGCCTGGGTATACCCCTCCTGCTGCTCAGGGAGCGGCTCGGGTTGCTGACGCCCGAGCTGCGCTACCGTCTGGCGGGTGGCAGTCTCCGGCAGCGCGTGCTGGCTGCCTTCATTCTCCTTCATCGCGGCTTTCGCGTGGCGCTTGCCGAGAGCGGGCTGGACGCCGAAGTCGCGCTCCATCCTGAGCCGCGCGCTCATCTTTAAGCCCGCGTTGCGGGGGCTGTTGTGCCGGTTTACAGTCACCTCTCCCGGCATGTTGACCGAAGCGCGAGAAGCGAATGAGTTCCGATTGCCTGTTCTGCAGAATCGCGTCCGGCGAGATACCCGGCGACATCGTCTACGAGGACGATGAGCTGCTCGCCTTCAACGACATCAGCCCGCAGGCGCCGCATCACGTGCTCGTCATCCCGAAGATTCACGTCGCCACCGTGAACGACCTTGCGGCCGAACACGCCGATCTTGTCGGTCGTCTGGTGCTCTGTGCCCGGGCCATCGCCGCCGAGCGCAACATTCAGGAGTCGGGCTACCGCCTGATCCTCAACTGCAACGGGCACGGCGGCCAGACGGTCTTCCACCTTCACCTCCACCTGCTGGGCGGCCGGCAGCTGATGGCGCTGGGCTGACGTGGCTGGTCCTGGCTCTTTGGCTGATGCCCTGGTGGCGCAGGTAGACAAAGCGCTGCGCACGCTGACGGGCGCTGCAGCTTCGGTCCGTGAGAATCCCGCGGCCGATGTGCCTGAAGGAGAGATGAGCCCTGGCGAGCGGGAGCACGCTGCCGGCCTGATGAGGGTGAATCACACCGGCGAGATATGCGCCCAGGCGCTCTACGAGGGCCAGGCGCTGACGGCGTCGGACCCCCGCACCCGGACAGCGCTGCTCGCGGCAGCCTCCGAAGAGTCGGACCACCTCGCCTGGTGTGCCGGCCGGCTCGCCGAGCTGGGCAGCAGCCCGAGCGTGCTCAACCCGGCCTTCTACGCGCTTTCCTATGCCCTGGGGGCGGTGACGGGCGTTCTCGGTGACAAGGTCAGTCTGGGATTCGTGGAGGCGACGGAGGATCAGGTCTGCCGACACCTCGAGTCGCACCTGCAGTCCCTGCCGGCCGGCGATTCCCGCAGCCGTCAGATCGTTCGCGCCATGCGGGAAGACGAAGCGCGCCACGGGGCCGAGGCCCTGGGAGCCGGCGGGGCCGAGTTTCCCCAGCCGGTGAAACGGGCGATGTCGCTGGCGTCCAGGCTGATGACCGAGACGACCTACCGCGTCTGACCACCCGGTCGGGAAATCGGCGGATGATAGATGAGCTGCACCACGTTGCCGTCGGGGTCCTCGCAGTAGAACGATCGCGCACCGTCGCGATGGGTCCTGGGTCTCTCGAGGATGTTCACGCCGTTGGCGGCCAGGTGGTCGTGCCAGGCGTCCACATCTTCCTCGTCGTCGATGATGAAGCCGATGTGGTCCAGGGTCTGGCCGCGCACGGAGCGGCCCTCGGTTGCCCGGTGCAGCGCCAGGTTGTCCGTTCCGGACGTGAGGTAGAAGTTGTCGGGATCCGGATTCCACTCCACCTGCATGCCGAGGAGCTCGGTGTAGAAGCGCACGGATGCTTCCAGCGTGGTGGTGAACAGCGCCACGTGCCGCAGCCCTGCATGCGGCTTGGGTGGTTTGGTCATCTGCGGAGGTTCCGGAGCTTCATGCTTCCAGTATTTCGTAGTCGTGGCTGATTGCAACACCGCCGCGCTCGAGCATGATCGAAGCGGAGCAGTACTTCTCCGCCGACAGCGCCACGGCTCTTGCGACCTTGGCCTCGTCCAGGCCCTGCCCGCTGATGGTGAAGTGCAGATGAATGGCCTCGAACACCTGGGGTACCGTGTCGGCGCGCCGGGCTGTGAGCCTGGTCACACAGCCGACGACGGGCTGCCGCGACTTCCTGAGAATGCTGACCACGTCGAACGACGCGCAGCCGCCCAGACCCATGAGCACGAGCTCCATCGGCCGGGTACCTCTGTTCTCGCCGCCCGCGTCCGGCGGACCGTCGATGAGCACCGTGTGCCCGGAGTCTGCCACGGCTTCGAAATGAACGTTCTCGATCAGCGTGATTTTTGCTTGCATGGCCGGCAGTTTCCGATATCTGGATGCCCGATACGTGAGGCTGGGAGCGTCTGAGTAGTGATGGGGGACCACTCATACTGTGAAATGGATACGTTTGTCGACCAGTTCTCGTTGTGGTTGTAAACGATATGCAAGTATTCATCCGCAAGGTTCACAAGGAGCGGAAATGCTTGCCAACAAGAATTCACAGTTCTCAGGGATGGGAAAACCACTGACCGCCAAGGGGTTCAACCCGAACGCCGGGCAGGAAGATACGCATCTGGATGCCTTTCTGGCAGCGGCCCATCGCCGCAAGTATCCGGCCAAGAGCACGCTCATCTACGCCGGTGACAAGAGCGATTCGATTTACTACATCCTCAAGGGCTCGGTAACCGTGCTCGTGGAGGACGAATCCGGACGTGAAATCATCGTCGCCTATCTCAACAAGGGCGATTTCTTCGGCGAGATGCCGCTTTTCACGGAAAGCGCGCCGCGTTCGGCCTGGATCAAAGCCAAGACCGAGTGCGAAGTTGCCGAACTCAGCTACGGCAAGTTCAGGGAACTCGCCCAGCGCCACAGCGATCTGCTCTACGCCGTGGGCCGGCAGATGGCCGATCGGCTCGGCCGCACTACCCAGAAGGTCAGCGATCTGGCGTTCCTGGACGTGACCGGCCGCGTCGCGCGTACGCTGATCGAGCTCACCAAGCAGCCCGATGCCATGACCCATCCCGATGGCATGCAGATCAAGATCACCCGCCAGGAGATCGGCCGAATCGTCGGATGCTCCCGCGAGATGGTGGGGCGTGTTCTGAAGACGCTGGTCGAGCAGGGTCTGGTGAACGTCAAAGGCAAGACGATGGTGGTTTACGGCACCCGCTAAGACCCCAGCAGGCGCGCCGAAAGGAAACGGCGCGCCCGGTTGCTCACACAGGACGTGGAACAGCGGGCTCTCTGCCAGATCCGGCGGAGAGCCCGTTTTCCGTTTCTGCTGCAGGGACGCGGCCGAGGGTCGAGCCCGGCGGTCCTAAGCGAACATCTCGGCGAGCGCCGTCCCCGGATCCGGCGCGCGCATGAACGCTTCGCCGACGAGGAAGCAGTGCACGCCGTGCTGCCGCATGGCCGCGACATCCTCGCGGTTTGCGATGCCGCTCTCCGTCACCACCGTCACGCTGTCGGGAATGCCCGGCAGGAGTCCGTAGGTGGTTTCAAGCCGCGTCTCGAAGGTCTTCAGGTTGCGGTTGTTGATGCCGACCAGGCGAGGCTCGATCTCCAGGGCCGACTCGAGCTCCTCCCCGTCGTGGACCTCCACGAGCACGTCCAGACCGAGCGCGATGGCCGTTTCGTGCAGGGCCTTGAGCTGTCCCGCGTCGAGGGCGGCCGCTATGAGAAGCACGCAGTCCGCGCCCATTGCGCGTGCTTCGAACAGCTGATATGCGTCCACCACGAAATCCTTGCGCAGCACGGGCAGGTCCACGGCCGCTCGGGCGGCCTGCAGGTACTCGTCGTGGCCCTGGAAGTAGCGCTCGTCGGTAAGAACGGAGAGGCAGGCGGCGCCCCCCTTGGCGTAGCTCCGGGCAATGGACACGGGGTCGAAATCTTCCCGTATGACGCCTTTGCTGGGCGATGCTCTCTTGATCTCTGCGATCACGCCTGAAGCGCCGGCCAAAAGCTTGCTTTCCAGCGCATCTGCAAAGCCGCGGGCGGGCGGGCACGCCTGGGCCAGGGCGCGCAGGGAATCCAGGCTTCGCACCCGCTGGCGCTCGGCCACCTCGGTGCGTTTGTGGGCGAGAATCTCGTCGAGAATGGTCACGGCGCCGCCACCATCACGGCTCTTCTACCGTCACGGCTCTTCCACCGTCACGGCTCCGCCATCATGGAAGAGACCCGAACGAGCTCGGCAAGGCGTTCGCTGGCGAGCCCTGCGGCGATGGCGTCCTGGGCCATGACCACGCCGTTCTTGAAGCTCGTGGCGACGCCGGCCGCGTAGATCGCCGCCCCCGCATTGAGGCTGACGATGTCGGCGGCCGATGAGTCGGGCTCGGTCAGGGAGCGTTTCAGCAGGGCAAGGCTGGTCTCCGGAGAATCCGCTCGCAGCTCGTCGTGGGAGGAAGGCTTCAGGCCGAAGTCGGCGGGCTCAATCTCGTACTCGGTGATGGTGCCGGCGTTGAGCTCCACCACGAAGCTCGGCCCGTTCAGGGCGAGCTCGTCCAGGCCGTTGCTGTGCACCACCAGCACATGGCTCGCGCCGAGCAGCTTGAGGACCTCGGCCAGGGTGGTCTGCCAGGCCGCGCTGAAGACGCCCAGCACCTGGTTGCGCGCGCCGGCCGGGTTGGTCAGCGGCCCCAGGACGTTCATGATCGTCCGTGCTCCAAGCTCCTGGCGAACGGGCGCGGCGTGACGCATGGCGCTGTGATGAGCCTGCGCGAACAGGAAGCCCACCCCAACCTCGCGGATGCAGTGCGCGATCTGCTCCGGCGCGAGGGAGATGTTCACGCCGGCGGCCTCGAGAACGTCGGCGCTGCCGCTGAAGCTCGTCATCTTGCGATTGCCATGCTTGGCGACGTGGGCGCCGGCGGCGGCGGCAACGAACGTGGCGGCGGTGGAGACGTTGAACAGCTTGGCGCCGCTCCCCCCGGTACCGCAGGTGTCCACGAGGTAGGGCACGTCCACGACGACCTTGGTGGACAGGGACCGCATGGCCTCGGCGGCCCCGGCGATCTCTTGCGGCGTCTCTCCCTTCACGCGCAGCGCGGCGAGCAGCGCGCCGATCTGTCCCGGGGTGGCGTGGCCGGACATGACCTCGACGAATACCGCCCTGGCGTCCTCCAGGGATAGATCCCGTTTTTCGAACAGAGCGGCCAGCGCACCTTGTATGTCCATGTCCTTCACCCCTCCAGAAAGTTTCTCAGCAGGTCGTGACCCACCGGCGTGCGGATGGATTCAGGATGAAACTGCACCCCCTCGATGGGGTACTCGCGATGTTTCAATCCCATGATCTCGTCGAGCTCGCCGTCGCGCTCCGTCCAGGCCGTGACCTCCAGGCAATCGGGCAGGTCCTCGTGCGCGACGACGAGAGAGTGGTAACGGGTCGCCTCGAACGGCCGGGGAAGGCCGTGGAACACGCCCCGGTCATCGTGGTGGATGAGCGACGTCTTGCCGTGCATGACCTCCCTGGCGCGCCGCACCGTGCCGCCCATGGCCTGGCCGATGCTCTGATGCCCCAGGCAGATGCCCAGGATGGGAATCGTCGGGCCGAACCGGGTGACGACCTCCATGGAAACGCCGGCTTCGTCGGGCGTGCACGGCCCCGGTGAGATGACGATCTTCTCCGGGGCGAGCTCCTCGATCTCGGTCAGGGTGATCTCGTCGTTGCGGTACACGGCCACCTCGGCTCCCAGCTCGCTGAGATACTGCACCACGTTGTAGGTGAACGAGTCGTAGTTGTCGATCATCAGGAGCATAAGAGTATCCGGTGGGCCGGGACGTTCGGGTTCGCTGCCCTCAGGCTTGCCGTGCCCGCTGCGCTGCGGCTGCTCGTTGACTGGAAGCCGGCTAGTATAAACTCGACGCCCAGACGGTCACACCGGTTGCGATTGAGGAAGGCAAGCATGGAACTGACGATGAACGGCATGGCGAAAGGATTGGCCGCGGCCCTGACCGCTGGCGCGCTTCTTACCGGGTGCGCCAGCGATCCGGCGGAGACGGCGGCGGCGCAGCAGGAGGTTTCCGAGCAGATCGACACGATCCTGACCCAGCCGCTCGGCGAGGAAGACTATGGCGGTGGAGAACGCTGCATCTCCACGAACCTCTACGACTCGGTAGATGTCCTGGATACCCGGCACGTGCTCTTCAAGGGTCGCGGCAACCGCCTGTGGGTCAACACGCTGCGCAGCACGTGCGTCGGCCTGCGCAAGCGCGACGTGCTGCAGTTCGAAATCCGCGGCAGCCAGATCTGCAACCTCGACACGTTCACGGCGGTGAGCAATTCCTTCGGATGGCAGCGAACGAGCGCTACCTGCTCTCTGGGTGACTTCTCTCCCGTGACCGCTGAGCAGGTCGCCATGATCGAAGCCGCTCTGGATACCAAGAAAAAGAAAAAGTGACCGGCTGCTGCGGGAAGTACTTAGTGAAATTCGGCCCGCTGGGGGCACCATTACGGCTCTAGACCAACTTGGAGCCAGCAGCCATGAGCGAGCCCGTACGATCGGGAGATCCCTTCGACCTGTTCAGTCGGATGATGGGCGGGACGGACCGTGAACCTCACGCGGGGAGCCGGGATTGGCTGCCGGCCGTGGATATCCGGGAGGAGCAGGAGGGATATCTTCTGGTCATGGATGTTCCCGGCCTTGGGGCCGAGGACCTGGACGTCGACCTGCACGAGGGCGTCCTCACGGTGCGGGGCGCCCGGTCGGCCGAGGAGACCAAGCAGGGCGAGCACTACGTTCGCGTAGAGCGCCGTCATGGTAAGTTCGCCCGCCAGTTCCGCGTTCCGCCGAGCGCGAGGCCGGAGGATCTGCGCGCGAACGTCAAGGACGGTGTGCTCACCATTCACGTTCCCAAAGGCGGCGCACCGGAGACCCGGCGCGTGCCCGTCAGCTAGGAGCCCGCCATGGACCTCAATCAGATCAAGGCCGATGTGGGGCAGACCTGGAAGTGGCTGGCAGACGGTTGGCGCAGCCTGAGCGACAAGGCCGTCAACGCGCTCACATACTTTACGCCGGGGCGCAACGAGCCGGCCGACCCCGATGAGATCCGCTGGGGGCTCCTGGCCGCCGATGTGTCGGAAAGCGGCGAGCACGTGACCGTCGAGCTCGAAGCGCCGGGGCTTGAGAAGGACGAGATCGACGTGTCCGTGGACGAGCGGCAGGTGACGATCACGGGTCAGAAGAGAGTCGAATCCGAGCGGCGTGAAGGAGCCATGGTGGTTCGGGAGCGCGCGTTCGGCCGATTTCAGCGGACGATCCCCATGCCAGTGGCAGTCACCGCCGATGGCGCCGAGGCGAGCTACCGGCGCGGTGTGCTCAGGATCCGGGTGCCCAAGGTGGCAAGCCCGGGCGGCCGAAGCATCAAGATCGAGAAGGGTTGATCCCGCTCAGGCTCGCGAGCACGCCCTCCAGGGCCAGGGCGACGGCCTGAGTTCGAACCTCGTCTCGAGATCCCGAGAAGCGATGCTGAGTCGCCTGCAGGCAGACGGGCTCGGCGCCGGGCTCGTCGCGCCTGGCCCAGGCAAACCAAACCGTGCCCACTGGGGCCAGCATGTCGCCACCGTCGGGACCGGCAATGCCCGTTATCGCGACGCTCACGTCCGCATCGCTGACGCGCAGCGCGCCCTCTGCCATCGCCCGGGCGACGGGCTCGCTGACCGGGCCGTAGCGGTCGAGCATTGCCGCCGGCACGCCGAGCAGGCGCTGCTTGGCGCTCAGACGATACGTCACCAGCGCCCCCTCGAACCACTCCGAGCTGCCGGGTCGGCTGGTGAGCTCCGCTGCCACCATGCCCCCGGTGCAGGACTCGGCGGTGATCAGGCGCGAACGGTTCTCGAGAAGGGCCTCGGCCACTTCCTCTATGAGTTGAATAATGTTTTCCACCACCGAACAATAGCCGAAAATTCCTTGCCGCGAGCACGCGTATCTCCGATCTGCACAAACACCTGCAACCGCTGGTGACGACCTACCTGCGGGTTCTGAACTATCCGCGCACGCTGCTCACCCTGGTGGCGCTGCTGCTGTTAGTCGCGGGCGTTTGCGGGACGCGATTCAGCTTCGATGCCTCCTCGGACACGCTGGTGGTGGAGGGCGATCCGGACCTCGCCACCTACCTGAGAATCGCCGAGACTTTCGGCGGCGACGAGTTTCTTCTGCTCACGTTCACGCCCAGGGACGGTGACGCGCTGGATCCGGCCAATCTCGCCACCCTGCGCGCCTTGCAGCAGGAGATAGCCGCTCTGGAGGGCGTCGGCTCGGTCTTCTCCATTCTCGATGCGCCGTTGCTGAAGAGTCCTCCCGTGCCGCTGGCCGAGCTGGCCCGGGGTTTTCGCACGCTGGAGTCGGCGGACGTGGACCGGCCCTCGGCCAGGGAGGAGCTCAAGGAGAGCCCGGTGTTCGGCGGGCTCCTCATCACGGCAGATGCTCGCACCACGGCCATGCGGGTGGACATCTCGCTGGATCGGGAGCTTCTCGTGCTCGACGAGGAACGGGCCCGGCTGCGAAGCCAGGCCGAGAGGTCCGCGGCGGAGGTCAAGCGGCTGGCGGAGCTCGAGGTTGCCCGGGAGACGTTGAGGGAAGCCTACGTCAACGGCCGGGAACGTCTGATCGGCCAGATACGCGATGTGCGCGACCGCTACGCGGATCGAGGCGTTCTCCACCTGGGCGGCGTGCCGATGATCGCGGCAGACATGATCGCCTTCGTGAAGAGCGACCTCGTGGTTTTTGGCGGCAGCGTCGTGGTGATCGTGATGGTCACGCTCTACGGGTTTTTCCGACGGCTGCGCTGGGTCCTGCTTCCGGTCGTAACCAGCGCCGTCACCATCGGCTTCACCGTGGGCGTCCTCGGACTGGCCCAATGGCCGGCTACCGTCATCTCTTCCAACTTCGTCTCCCTGCTGGCGATCATCACCATCTCGCTGACCATTCATCTCGTGGTCCGCTATCGCGAGCTTGCCCACCTGCATCCCGACATGGCGGCGGACGAGCTGGTCCGGCAAACCATGGTCAGCAAGTTTGCGCCGTGCCTGTACAACGCGTTGACCACCATTGCCGCCTTCGGATCGCTGACCGCCAGCCAGATCGTCCCGGTGGAGGATTTCGGCTGGATGATGTGCATCGGCATCGCCATCGGTTTCTTCACGAGCTTCACCCTCTTCCCGGCGCTGCTGCTTCTGCTCGGCCGGGTCGCGGGGCCGTCCCTGCTGAGTCGGGAGCTGGGGGTTACCCGTGTCTTCAGCCACCTGGCCCGCTGGCGCGCACCGCTGGTGGTGGTCATCTCCGCCGTGTGGGCGGCGTTTGCCGCCCTCGGGGTGAGCATGGTTTCCATGGACAACCGCTTCCTCGAGTACTTTCGAGAGAACACGGACATCAACCAGGGGATGGCCTTCGTCGATGCCCAGCTGGGCGGCACGGTGCCCTTCGACGTGGTCCTCGAGTTCCCGCCGTTCGAAAACCTGGTCGAGGAAGAGGACGACTTCTTCTCGGAGGAAGAGACCTATCCCGAGCGGTACTGGTTCACCCGGGACAAGCTGGACAAGCTGATGCTCGTCCACCGGTACGTCGAGGCCCGCCCGGAGGTGGGAAAGGTTCTCTCGCTGACGTCGCTGGAGGATCTGGCCAGGCAGTTCACCGAGGGCGATGCGCTTTCCAACCTCGAGGTCGCCGCGGTTCTGGACGTGCTGCCCGAGCACTTGAGGGACGAGCTCATCCGGCCCTACGCGTCTCCGTCCACGGGCGAGTTGCGGATCAACGCGCGCGTCATCGAGAGCGGGCGGTCGTTCGACCGTCAGGCCCTGGCCGCCGACATCCGCGATTTCGCCGTGACCCAGGGCGCGGTGCCAGCCGATGCCGTTCAGGTGACGGGCATGATGGTTCTATTCGACAGCATGCTCAAGCAGCTGCTCAGCTCTCAGCTGGATACGCTCGTCTACGTGCTCCTGGCCACCTTCGCCATGTTCGTCATCCTTCTGCGCTCCTTTCTCTACGCGTTGCTCGGACTGATTCCCAACGTGATTGCGGCGGCCAGCGTCATCGCGCTCATGGGTTACGTGGGCATACCCCTGGACATGATGACCATCACCATCGCCGCCATCAGCATCGGGATCGGCGTGGACGACGCCATCCACTATCTGCACCGCTTCGACGAGGAGCGCCGCAGGCGGGAAGACGTTCGCATGGCGGTGGCGTGGAGTCACGCCACCATTGGCCGCGCCATGTACTTCACCAGCGTGACGGTGATCATCGGCTTCTCCGTTCTCGTGTTCTCGAACTTCGTTCCGACCATCTTCTTCGGGTTGCTGACCGCGGCCGCCATGGCCCTGGCTCTGATCGCGAACCTGACGCTTCTGCCGAGCCTGCTCGTGCTGGTGATCGGGCGACGCGAAGCCTCCGCGTGACGCTTCACTCGCCAACGGTGGGTCGAGTGGCGTTTGCTTCCTTGAGATGGTTCGGCTTCGCGGTAACGAACGGATTCACGACGACGTCTTTCTAGCCCAGATCCCGGAAGCGATTCTCGGCCATGGCGGCCGCCCGGAAGATGGCACGCCCCTTGTTCATGCTTTCCTTCCATTCCAGGCGTGGCACCGAGTCGGCCACCACGCCGCCGCCCGCTTCGATGTACAGCGTGCCGTCCTTGATCACCGCGGTGCGAATCGCGATCGCCGTATCCATGTTGCCGTTCCATGCCAGGTAACCCACGGCGCCGCCGTAGATGCCTCGCTTCACGGGCTCCAGCTCGTCGATGATCTCCATGGCCCGGATCTTCGGGGCGCCGGACAGCGTGCCCACCGGCAGCGTCGCGCGCAGCACGTCGATGGCCGTCTTGCCTTCCGCCAGCCGTCCCACCACGTTGCTGGAAATGTGCATGACGTGGGAATAGCGCTCGATGACGAACTGCTCGGTGACCTCCACGGAGCCGATCTCCGAGACCCGGCCGACGTCGTTGCGGCCGAGGTCGATGAGCATCAGGTGCTCGGCGAGCTCCTTGGGGTCGGACAGCAGCTCCTGCTCCAGGGCCAGGTCCTCCTCGGGCGTGTGCCCGCGCCGCCGGGTGCCGGCCAGGGGGCGGTTGATGATCTTGCCGTCCTCGAGCCGGGCCAGGATCTCCGGTGAGCTGCTGACGATCTGGAATTCCTCGAGGTCCATGAAGTACATGTAGGGCGACGGGTTGAGGCTGCGCAGCGCCCGGTACAGGTCGATGGCGTCGGCGCCGAAAGGCAGCGACATGCGCTGGGCGAGCACCACCTGCATGACGTCCCCGGCCCGGATGTACTCGCGAATCTTCTCCACCGCCTCCTTGAACGGCTCCTCGCCGAACTCGGATGCGAAGTCGCTCTCCAGCACCGGCTGGTTGGTCGCGCTTTCGGGAATGGGCGGAACGGGCTCGCTCAATGCCAGGGCCCGGTCGCGCAGCCGCTCCATGGTGCGCTGGTAGACGTCGGGCTCGGCCGGGTCGACGAGGCTGATCAGCTGCATCCGGCCACGAAGATTGTCGAACACCACCAGGTCCTCGGAGACCATGAGCACGATGTCCGGGGTGCCGAGAGGGTCGGGGGGCGCGCCGTCGGCCAGCCTCCGCTCTGCGTAGCGCACGGTGTCGTAGCCGAAATAGCCCACCAGGCCGCCGTAGAAACGCGGCAGCTCCGGCAGAGCGGCGACCCGGTAGCGGGCCTGGAATTCCTCGATGAAGGACAGCGGGTCGGGGCTTTCGTGGGTTTCCACCAGCTCGCCGTCCGTCTCCACGGTGATCTGGTTTCCCTGCACCTTGAGCACGGTCTGGCACGGCAGGCCGATGATGGAGTAGCGGCCCCACTTCTCGCCGCCGTGGGCGGATTCCAGCAGGTAGGAATACGGGCCGCGCGCCAGCTTCAGATAGGTCGACAGCGGCGTGTCCAGATCGGCCAGGGTCTCGAAGACCACTGGAATCCGGTTGTAGCCGGCCTCGGCCAGCTCGGCGAATTGGGCCTGGTTCACGGTCTGCCCATCAAAGGAGGTCCAGGAACGACTCGATCACCGCGTCGGCGCCCAGCTGCTCAGCCGGGACGCCGTGATTGTAGCCGTCGCGCACGCAGACCACAGGGCATCCGGCCGCCCTGGCGCAGAGCACGTCGGTCTGCGAGTCGCCGACCACCAGGCTGTCCCCGGGAGTGGTGCGCAGCTCGCGGCAAGCGAGCAGGGCCGGGTCCGCGGCGGGCTTGGGCGCCGCGGCGGTGTCTCCGCAGATCGTGGCGTCGAAGTAGCCGTCGATGCCCAGGGTCGAGAGGATGGGCAGGCTGAACCGGGTCAGCTTGTTGGTCAGCACGGCGAGCCTCGCGCCGCGCTCCTTGAGCGCCGTCAGGGTGTCGACCACGCCCGGATAGACCCGGCTGTGCTCCGCTGCGTGGTCGCCGTAGTAGGCAAGAAAAGCCTCGTGGATGGGCGCGAGGTCTTCCTCGGGCAGCTCGTGATAGGCCAGCGCCTGCTCCACCAGCACCCGGGCGCCGTGGCCGACCCAGTGGCGCGTCAGGGCCTCGTTCACCGTGGGCGCACCACATTGCGTCAGAGCATGGTTCAGCGCGGCGTTGATGTCCGGCGCCGTGTCGATCAGGGTGCCGTCCAGATCGAATAGATAGCCGGTGTAGGGCTTCAAGCTGCTCCCCGCGGGGTCCCGGGTTGGACGCCCTCGAGCGCTGCGCGCATGGAAGCGATGGTGGCGGCGTAGTCCGGGCTGCCGAAGATGGCCGAGCCGGCCACGAAGGTGTCTGCTCCCGCCTGGGCAGCCAGCGCGATGTTGTCCGCCTTGATGCCGCCGTCTATTTCCAGGCGGATGGCACGATCGCTGCCGTCGATCAGCCTACGGGCCGCGGCGAGCTTGTCCAGGCTGGAAGCGATGAACGCCTGCCCGCCGAACCCCGGGTTCACGGACATGACGAGCACCAGGTCGACCAGATCGAGGACCTCCTCGAGAACGCCCAGCGGCGTGGCCGGGTTGAAGACGAGGCCGGCCCTGGCCCCCCCGTCTCGAATCAGCGACAGCGTGCGGTGCAGATGCTCGGTGGCTTCCGGATGCACGCTGATGATGTCGGCCCCGGCCTCGATGAAGTCGCCGACAAGCCGGTCCACGGGTTTCACCATCAGGTGCACGTCCATGGTGCAGTCGATGCCGGCCTTGCGCAGCGATTGCAGCACCAGGGGGCCGATGGTGAGGTTCGGCACGTAGTGGTTGTCCATGACGTCGAAGTGAATGATGTCGGCGCCGGCGCCGAGCACGGCTTCGATCTCCGCGCCGAGCCGCGAGAAGTCGGCGGAAAGAATGGAGGGTGCGATCCAGTAGCTCATGGGGGCGCATTTTACCCCGGTTCTGATTTGAGATGCTCGTTGGCCGCGCGCAGCTGGTCGTGGCTGCCGATGTCGATCCACGTTCCGGTCCAGATCTCGGCCGAGACCCGCCCGCCGGCCACGGCGTCGAAGAGAATCTGCTGCAGCGAGAAAGGCTCGATGATGCGGCCGTCGAAGAGCTCGGGCCTCAAGACGGCGATGCCGCAGTAGACGTAGGACTCGCCGCGCCCGGTGACCCTGCCCGCCTCCCAATCGAAATCGCCGTGGGTACGATGGGCCGGTCGGGACGTGAGCACCAGATGCAGGTCGGCCCAGTCGGGCAGGGCGGTGGCGAGCGTCTGGAAGGGGAAGTCGGTGAGGATGTCGCCGTTGAGAATCAGGAAGGGCGCATCGCCCAGCAGGGGCAGCGCCTTGACGATGCCGCCGCCGGTGTCCAGCAGCTCGTCCTCGCGGCTGTAGTCGATGCGGATCCCGAAGTCTTCTCCGGAACCGCAGAACGACGCGATCTGCTCGCCTAGGTGGTGCAGGTTGATCACCACCCGGGTAATTCCGGCCTCTCCCAGGGCGCGCAGCTGCCGGGCGATGAGCGGCTCGCCGGCCACCGTCAGCATGGGTTTCGGCACGGCGTCCGTGAGCGGCTTGAGCCGCTCGCCCCGGCCGGCGGCCAGGATCATCGCTCTCATCGGCGGGCCTGCAGGCGGCGTTCAGCGGCCTTCTGCCAGACGGCCAGATGGGGACCGAGGGGCGTGAGCGTGTCGTGCCGGGCCGACAGCGCAGCGAGATGGTCGAGCACGGGCGGGATGTGTCGAAGATGCGACGTCTTGCCGTCCCTGAGGTCGAGACGGGCGAAGATCCCCACCGCTTTCAGCTGCCGCTGGGCGGCGGTGAGGTCCAGGTCGCGAGCGAACTGCTCGGGGTCCAGCGCGTGGGGGCTCCGTTCCAGATAGTAATCCCGCCACCGCGCGATCTCGTCCTCCGGAAAACGGTAGTAGCAGTCCCGCAGCAGCGAGGCCAGGTCGTAGCTCACGGGCCCGATCAGAGCGTCCTGGAAGTCGACGACGCCCACGCTGCCATCGGCTGCCAGGAGCAGGTTGCGGCTGTGGAAGTCCCGGTGGACGCAGACCTGCAGCTGCTGCTCGACGCACGCCACGAGCCTCTCCGGAATGCCGGCCAGGTCCTCGGCAGGAAACGGCTCGCCGAGCCAGCGCTCCACGAACCACTCCCGGAAGATGCCGAGCTCGTCCCGGAACCGCCGAGCCGTGTAGAGCGGCACGGCGGGGTCGTCAACGGTCTGAAGGCGGATGAGCGTGTCGATGCCGGCGGCCAGGGCCCGATCGCGCTCGCCGCTCTGGTAGGCGTCTGCGAAGTGCCGATCGCCTAAGTCGGTCATCAGCAGGAAACCGTCCGTGAGATCGGCGGCGAGAATGCGCGGAACCCCCACGCCATGGGCGGCGAAGACCTTGGCCAGGGTGACGAACTGCTGGTTGTTCTCGCGCTCGGGAGGCGATTCCATGGCCACCAGGCTCAGCGCCTCCCCGCCGCGATGCCGGGAGCGGATCCGATAGAAGCAGCGGTAGCTCGCCTCGACCAGGAGCGCCTGGCTGGTAAACGTCGGGTCCAGGTCCAGGCGAGCCAGCTCACCGGCGAGCCACTGCGCGAGTTCGGTTGGTATGCTGCGGGATTCCACCCGGGCAATTGTAGCGCGGCCGCCGTTATTCCCGGGGAGGTAAATCTTTTATCATCCGCGGCCATGACGAGCCGCCCTTCCTCACGACGCCGTGCCGGATGCTGCCTGCTCCTGGCCGGACTGCTCACCGGGGCGGCGGCTGCAGAGGACGCCGCACCGGTGACGGGGGTGGCGGAACGGTACTGGACGCCCCGCGACGAGCTGCCGGAGCGCGTCGCGGCCCGATTGCCTTCTTACTGCGACGGCGCATATCTGCAGCCGGCCTTTCCCTATCCCCGCTCCGTTGATGACGAGGACTATCCCCTGCATGCCGAGGCCCGCCTCGGCGAGTACTGGACCGAGACCGACGGCAAGGTCACGTTGAGCGGGGCCGTGGTGATGCGGCAGGGCAACCGGACGCTGGCGACTGAGCGCGCGACCCTGGACCGGGCCACCAACGAGGTCACGCTGGAAGGCGGGGTGAGCATCTTGGAGCCCGAGATCGCGCTGGGCGGGGCGGGCGCACGAACCAACATCGACACCAACGCGGCGGAGCTGGAAGACGCCGACTACCTGCTGCTGGATGCGGACATGCGGGGTGTCGCCGAGTATCTGGAGCGCGACGAGCAGGGCACCCTGAGGGTGAAGCGTGGCACCTTCACCCGCTGCGAGCCCGGCAACAACACCTGGCGCATCTCCTCGGGCAGCCTGAAGGTCAAGGAAGGCGCGATATTCGCATCTGCCCGCAACGCCACGCTGCGCGTGAAGGGCGTGCCCATTGCCTACACGCCTTACATCCGCTTTCCGGTCAAGGACGACCGCCAGTCGGGCTTTCTGTTTCCCAACATAGAGTACTCGGGGGAGGAAGGACTGGATCTGACGCTGCCCTACTACTTCAATCTCGCCCCCAACTACGATGCCACCGTGGTGCCGCGCTACATCGCCAATCGCGGGCTGAACCTCGAAACCGAGTTCCGGCACTTGAACCGCTGGCAGGGCACGACGCTTTCCGGCGCCATCCTGCCGAAGGACGACCTCTACGACGGCACCTACCGCAAGAAGGACTTCGAGGATCTGGTGGAGGCCGGTGAGCTCGCCGGCGAGTTCGAGCCGGCCAATCGCTGGCTATACGGGATGCAGCATCGGGGCCGGCTCGGCCGCTTCCGCTCCTACGTGGACTACACCGCAGTCAGCGATCGCGATTACTTTCGCGATCTCGGCTCGGACCTGGGCATATCCAGCCAGATTGACCTCGAGCGGCGCGGCGAGCTGCAGTACAACTCAGGCGGCCTCTTTGCCCGGGTCTGGGCGCAGCGGTTTCAGCGCCTGGACGAGGTCACCGTGGATCCGTACCAGCGTCTGCCCGAGGTGGACGTGACCTACACCGGCGATCTGGCCGGTCGCCTGGAGTACTCGCTGGGCGCGCAATGGGTGTCTTTTACCCGGGACAACGAGGATCTCGGCGGGTTCGGGGCGGTGGTTGGGGACCGGCTGCATCTGGAGCCGCGGGTACGCGTGCCCTTCAGCTGGCCCTGGGGCTTCCTTAACTTCAGCGGCGGCTACCGTTACACGAAATACGATCTCGAGGACGTGCCGGTGGGCGTGGAAGAGAAACCCGACCGTGGCATCGGCCTCGGCAGCGCCGACGCGGGGCTCTACTTCGACCGGGACCTCGAGCTCTTCGGCACGGAGCTGGTGCAGACCCTGGAGCCCAGGGTGTTCTATCTGTACCAGGAATACGAGGATCAGAGCACGCTGCCTAACTTCGACGTGAGCAAGCTCACCTTCGGTTACAGCCAGCTGTATCGAGACAACCGCTTTTCGGGCCTCGACCGGATCGGCGATTCCAACCAGCTCTCCATCGGCCTCACCACCCGCTTCATCGACGGCGCCAACGGGCGCGAGTACCTCAGAGCCAGCATCGGCCAGATCGTCTACTTCCGGGATCGGCTCGTGACCCTCGGTGGCCCCACCGACGACGATCAGGACGGCTCCTCCGCCCTGGCCGGGGAGCTGTCGTTTGCCCTTGCCCGCGCTTGGCGCCTCACCGGGACCCTGGTCTGGGACGTCAAGGACAACCAGATCGACGAGGCCGCCGCAGCGCTCACCTACCGGCGCGACAGCCGGCACATGTTCAACCTGGGCTACCGCAAACGCCTGGAGAGCAACATTCACCAGACCGATGCCGCCCTCTACTGGCCACTCGGACGTCGCTTCGGCCTGATCGGCCGGTGGAACTACGACATCGAGAGCGGTCGAACGATTGAGGGCCTGGCGGGAATCGAGTACAACAACTGCTGCTGGCAGCTGAGGCTGGTGGCACGACGTTACATCGACAGCCCCAGCGCGCGGCAGATCGCCACGGTGGACGCGGACAAAGGCATCTTCTTCCAGTTCGTCTTCAAGGGCCTGGCGGGGTTCGGCGATCGGCTCGAGGCGGTGCTGCGCCGCGGCATCCGGGGATACAGCACGGAGGTTTACGACTGATGGTTGGTTTGGGAAGCGGATCGCGACGGGTGATGAGCCTGACGCTCGGGTTGCTGACGGCCTCTGCGCTTGCGAGCGCGCCGGCGTTGGCCGAGTACCGGGAACTCGACGCCATCGTGGCGGTGGTGGACGAGGACGTGGTGCTCGCCTCGGAGCTGCTTTCGCGCCTGAAAAGCATCCGCGAGCAGTTTGCCGAGCAGCAGGGTCAGCTGCCGTCGGACGACATTCTGGTCAGCCAGCTCATGGAGCGGCTCATCATCGAGAGCCTGCAGATGCAGGAGGCCGAGCGCCGCGGCGTGCAGATCGACGACGAGACCCTGACCAGGGCGGTGATGTCGTTTGCAGAGCGCAACGGGATGAGCGCGGAGCAGTTCCGTCAGGCATTGGCCGCCGACGGGGTCAGCTACGTGGAGTTTCGCGAGCAGATCAAGCAGGAGATGACCCTGCAGCGCCTGCAGCGCAACCTGGTGAACCGTCGCATCACCATCACCGACAGCGACATCGACGATCTGCTGAACTCGCCCTACTACCAGCAGCTGCTTTCCGACGAGTTCAGGGTCGGGCACATTCTGCTGGCCATCGACGACAAAGCGACCGAGGAAGCCATCCAGGAGGCGGCCAGGCAATCGGTAGAAATCGTCGAGGAGCTTCGTGCGGGCGCGGACTTCGCTCAGATCGCCGTGGCCCGGTCGGCGGGGAGTCGGGCGCTGGAAGGCGGCGATCTCGGCTGGCGGAGAGCCGGAGAGCTGCCGAGCCTCTTTGCCGATCAGGTCCTGGCACTCGAGCCCGGCGAGACCGCCGAGCCCGTCCGCAGCGCCAGCGGCATACACATCGTCCAGCTGCTCGAGCAGCGGGGCGCGGGCATGCAGAAAGAAGAGCAGACGCTTCTGCGTCACATCCTGGTCATGCCCTCGGAGATCCGCTCGGAAGAGGAAGCCGAAGCGCTCATCCGTCAGGTTCACGACGAGCTCGAGGCCGGCGGCGATTTCGTCGCCCTGGCGGCCGAGCACTCGGAGGATCCGGGCAGCGCGCTCAACGGCGGTGACCTGGGCTGGACGTCGGGCAACGAGTTCGTGCCCGCGTTCCGCGAGGCGATGTATGCGACCACGACGGGCGAGCTGTCCGAACCGTTTCGCTCCCAGTACGGCTGGCACGTTCTGGAGGTTCAGGAGCGACGCGAGCAGGATTTGAGCGAAGAGACCCGCCGCAACATGGCGATGCAGATCCTCCATCAGCGCCGCTTCGACGAGGAGCTCCAGGAGTGGCTGAAGGAACTGCGGGACGAAGCGTTCGTGGAGATGAGGCTCTAGCGGGTGTGCCGATAAGCCTCGCCATCACGCCCGGCGAGCCGGCGGGCGTCGGCCCGGAGCTTCTGCTCCGACTGGCGGAAAGTCCCCGCACGCGCCCCTGGGTAGCGGTGGCCGACGCGGATCTTCTGGCCGAGCGGGCCCGCGCCCTGGGCACCACAGTCCGGTTAGACGACGCCTGGGACCGCCCGGCCATGGAAGCCGGGCGGCTGACCGTGCGGCACGTGCCTCTCGAGGCTCCTTGCACCCCCGGGCAACTCGATCCCCGCAACGCCGCCTACGTCCTGGAAACCTTGCGGCTGGCGACGGACGGTTGCCTGTCGGGGGAGTTTGCCGGCCTTGTCACGGGACCCGTGCAGAAGTCGGTAATGAACGACGCGGGCATCCCGTTCACCGGGCACACGGAGTTCCTGTGCGAGCGGGCGGGCGTTGCCGACGTGCTCATGCTGCTGGTGGCGGGCACGCTTCGGGTCGGGCTCGCCACGACCCATTTGCCCCTGCGCGAGGTGCCCGACGCCCTTTCCCGAGCTCTGCTCGAGGGCCGGCTCGGCCTGCTGCTTGACGGGCTGCGAAGGGATTTCGGTATTGCCCGACCCCGGGTACTGGTCGCCGGTTTGAACCCCCACGCGGGGGAGGGCGGGCACCTGGGTACCGAGGAGATCGAGATCATCGATCCCGTGTGCGAGCGCTACCGCGCCGCCGGGGAGCAGGTGAAGGGGCCGCTGCCTGCCGACACCCTCTTCACCCCGGCCATGCTCGACACCGCAGATGCGGTGCTCGCCATGTATCACGACCAGGGTCTTCCGGTGCTCAAGCACGCCGGGTTCGGGCGGGCGGTCAACGTCACGCTCGGCCTTCCCTTCGTGCGGACGTCGGTCGACCACGGTACCGCGCTTGACCTGGCGGGCTCCGGGGTGGCTGACCCGGGCAGCTTTGCCGCCGCCGCCTCGCTGGCGGGCGACCTGCTGGATTTCCGTGCGAGCGCGTAAGCGGTTCGGCCAGCACTTTCTCACCGACGAAGCGGTGCTGCAGCGCATGGCGGATCTGATCCGTCTCGGGCCGCACGACCAGGTGCTGGAGATCGGTCCGGGCACCGGGGCGCTCACCGCCGCTCTGCTCGACGCCTCCGGGGCGGCGCCAGCGCGTTACCTGGCGGTGGAGATCGACCGCGATCTGGCCCCTGAGCTCGGGCGCCGCTTCCCCACCGTGGAGGTCGTCAACGCCGACGTGCTGCGCGTTCCGCTCGACGAGCTGCTGGGCTCGCAGAGCTGGCGCGTGGTGGGCAATCTGCCCTACAACATCTCCACGCCGCTTCTGGTTCGTCTGTTCGCCTGCACCGACCGAATCCGCGACATGCACTTCATGCTCCAGCGCGAGGTGGCGCTGCGCCTCGCGGCCGTTCCGGGCACCAAGGCATGGGGCCGGCTGACGGTGCTCGCCCAGTACCACTGCCAGGTGGAGCTGCTCTTCGAGGTTGCGCCGGAGAGTTTCAGCCCACCGCCGAAAGTCTGGTCCGCCGTCGCGCGGCTGGTGCCCCATGCGGCCAAGCTCCCGCTCGAGAACCCGGACCTGCTGGATCTGGTTCTGCGCCACGCGTTCTCCGGGCGGCGCAAACGGCTCGGCAATGCACTAAAATCCTTGAGCATGCCCTGGCATGAACTCGATGTGGATGACGCCGCCCGGCCCGACCAGCTGTCGGTGAAGGATTTCGTCACGCTCGCCAACGCCGTGCAGTTGGAGCAGACACCGTGAGCGGACCCGCCAGCGGCATCGAGGTGGCGGTGGATGCGCGCTACGTCGTCGGCGAGTCGGATCCGATCCGGAACCGCTACGTGTTCGCCTACACCATTACGATCAGCAACCTCGGGCCGGAGCCCGGTCAGCTCCTCGACCGCCACTGGTTCATCGCCGACGGCGACAACGAGGTGCGCGAGGTGCAGGGGCCGGGAGTGGTCGGCGAGCAACCCCGGCTCGAGCCCGGCACCGCCTTCCGTTATACCAGCGCCGCGGTTTTAGAAACGCCCGTGGGAACCATGCACGGGCTCTACGGCTTCCGCCGTGACGACGGCACGCGCTTCGAGGTGCCGATTCCCATGTTCTCGCTAGCCGCGCCCAACGCGGTGCATTGAGACCGGGCAGTGGCCACCTACGCGATCGGTGACGTTCAGGGTTGCTACGCGGAGTTCTGCCGGCTGCTCAAGAAAATGGAGTTCGACAAGAAGCGCGATCGGCTCTGGATGGTGGGTGATCTGATCAACCGTGGGCCCGATTCGTTGCGGGTTCTGAACCTGGTGCGTTCCCTGGGCAAGCGCGCGGTCATCGTGCTCGGCAACCACGAGCTCCATTTTCTCGCCATCCATTACGGCGGCTACAGCGCCAACCGGACCGACACGTTCGATGATCTGCTGAGCTCCCCGGCCCGCGCCGAGATCGCCGAGTGGCTGTGCCAGCAGCCGCTTCTGGTCCGGAGTAACAAGCTGGGCTACGTCATGACCCATGCCGGTATTCCTCATATCTGGGACATCGATGTCGCGGAAGCTCTGGCCGGCGAGGTGGAAAAAGCCATTCGCGGCAAACGGCGCAAACGCTACTTCGAAAGCATGTACGGCAACGTGCCGGACGTGTGGGATCCGAAGCTCGCAGGCATGGACCGGCTGCGCTGCATCACCAACTACTTCACCCGCATGCGTCTGGTGGACAAGGCGGGACGGTTGGATTTTTCCTTCAAAGGGGGGCTGGCCGACGCGCCCAAGCCCTGGCTGCCGTGGTACGAGCTGCGCAACCGCAAACCGCTGCCGGTCAAGCTGGTTTTCGGTCACTGGGCGGCGCTGCAGGGGCACACGGGGCTGAAGGACGTGATCGCCCTGGATACGGGATGCGTGTGGGGCCGCAAGCTCAGCGCCCTGTGCCTGGACACGGGCGAGAAATATTCGGTTCGGGCGGGCGGCTGAGGTGACAGGGGCCCCGGGTGGGCCGTAACAAAGCCGTTTTCTTGCCCGGTCCGGCAACTCCGGCGCAGCAAGGATCGGTTCAGAGGCGACTTGAGTCCCATTCCTTGGGTTTCGCCGTTCCAAATGTCAACGAATCACGCGTTCCGTACCGCCGATAAGGCGGAATTAGCCGCTCATCCATTAGTGATTCCGGTCGCAGGTGCGTGTGTGACACGGTTCACGGATCGACGCTGAATGCATCGGTAGCTTCAGTGAGGTACACGCGGATGCAGCAAAGGAGCGCTAGCAAAAATGGGTGTATTCGAGCACTATCAGGAACGATTCGAAGCGGCTCGCGAAGAAGAGCTTTCCCTTCAGGAATACCTGGATCTCTGTAAAGAACAACCCGCCACCTACGCCACGGCCGCCGAGCGGCTGCTGCTGGCGATCGGCGAGCCGGAGTTTGTCGACACCGCCAAGGATTCGCGGCTTTCGCGCATCTTTTCCAACAAGATCATCAAGCGCTACCCGGCGTTCGACGACTTCTACGGCATGGAAGAAGCCATCGAGCAGATCGTGTCTTTCTTCCGCCATGCGGCCCAAGGCCTCGAGGAGAAAAAGCAGATTCTCTACCTCCTCGGGCCCGTCGGCGGCGGCAAGAGCTCGCTCGCCGAAAAGCTCAAAGCGCTCATGCAGCGCGAACCGTTCTACGCGCTGAAGGGCTCGCCGGTGAACGAGTCGCCTCTGGGGCTGTTCGATCCCGTTGAGGACGGCGCCATCCTCGAGTCCGACTACGGCATCCCGCGCCGCTACGTTCGGGGACTCATGTCGCCATGGGCGGCCAAGCGGCTCAAGGAATTCGGCGGCGACATCACCCAGTTCCGGGTGGTGAAGAAATACCCGTCGATCCTGGACCAGGTGGCCTTGTCGAAGACCGAGCCTGGTGATGAGAACAACCAGGACATCTCTGCCCTGGTGGGCAAGGTGGACATCCGCAAGCTCGAGGACTTCGCGCAGAACGACCCGGACGCGTACAGCTTCTCCGGCGGGCTGTGCAAGGCCAATCAGGGCATGCTCGAGTTCGTCGAGATGTTCAAGGCGCCCATCAAGGTGCTGCACCCGCTGCTCACCGCGACCCAGGAAGCCAACTACAACGGCACCGAAGCCATCGGCTCCATTCCGTTCGACGGGATCGTGCTGGCCCACTCCAACGAGTCGGAGTGGCAGACGTTCCGTAACAACCGCAACAACGAAGCCTTCATCGACCGCGTGTACATCGTGAAGGTGCCCTACTGCCTGCGGGTCCGGGAGGAAGTGAACATCTACCGGAAGCTGATCGATACCAGCTCTCTGAACGCGGCGCCCTGCGCCCCCGACACGCTGCGCATGCTGGCGCAGTTCTCGGTGCTTTCCCGGCTCAAGGAGCCGGAGAACTCCAACGTGTTCTCCAAGATGCGAATCTACGACGGGGAAAACCTCAAGGATACGGACCCCAAGGCCAAGACGCTTCAGGAGTACCGCGACACGGCCGGTGTCGATGAGGGCATGGACGGTCTGTCCACCCGCTTCGCCTTCAAGATCCTTTCGAAGGTGTTCAATTTCGACGCCATCGAGGTGGCCGCCAACCCCGTTCACCTGATGTACGTGCTCGAGCAGCAGATCGAGCAGGAGCAGTATCCTCAGGAGGTCCGGGACCGGTATCTGCGCTTCATCAAGGAGTACCTGGCTCCCAAGTACGTGGACTTCATCGGCAAGGAAATCCAGACGGCGTACCTCGAGTCCTACTCCGAGTACGGTCAGAACGTCTTCGACCGCTACGTCACATACGCCGATTTCTGGATTCAGGATCAGGAGTATCGCGACCCGGAAACCGGCGACATTCTCGATCGCGCTTCCCTGAACGAGGAGCTGGAGAAAATCGAGAAGCCCGCCGGCATCAGCAATCCGAAAGACTTCCGCAACGAGATCGTCAACTTCGTGCTGAGGGCGCGTGCAAGCAACAACGGCACCAACCCGTCGTGGTTGAGCTACGAGAAGCTGCGCACGGTCATAGAGAAGAAGATGTTCTCCAACACCGAGGATCTTCTGCCGGTGATCTCTTTCAACGCGAAGTCCTCCAGCGACGAGCAGCGCAAGCACGACGACTTCGTCGCCCGGATGGTGGAGCGTGGTTATACCGACAAGCAGGTGCGACTGCTCGCGGAGTGGTACCTGAGAGTTCGCAAGTCACAGTAGCAACGGAACCCTCTCACCGTCCCGGAGGCTGATGCCCCCGGGACGGTGAGAGGCACCGCGCAGCGGGGGCATGGCATGAGCTACATCATCGACCGCCGGGAAAACGCCAAGAACAAGAGCGCCGTCAATCGGCAGCGTTTTCTGGAGCGTTACAAGCAGCGCATCAAGAAGGCGGTATCGGATGCGGTGAACGAGCGCAGCATCACCGACATGGAGCGGGGCGAGGAAGTCACCATCCCCGCCCAGGACATCTCCGAACCGGTCTTTCAGCACGGCAGCGGCGGGCGCCGCAGCATCGTGCATCCCGGCAACAAGGAGTTCATTGCCGGAGACCGCATTGCGCGTCCGGAAGGCGGCGCCGGCGGCGGTTCCGGGGATGGCGAGGCCTCAAACTCTGGTGAGGGTTCCGACGACTTCGTCTTTCAGCTCACCCAGGAGGAATTCCTCGAGTACCTCTTCGACGACCTGGCCCTGCCCAACCTCACCAAGCGGCATCTGAAAGGCAACTCGAGCTTCAAGTACGAACATGCCGGGTTCACCAGCGACGGGGTGCCCGCCAAGCTCTCGGTGCTGCGTTCCCTGCGGCAGGCGAAGGCGCGGCGCATCGCGCTGGCCGGCGAGCCCAAGCGGCTGCTTCGCGAGGCGCGCGAGGCGTTCGATCAGGCGGAGCTCGACGGCGATGAGCTCCAGCGTCGCCGCATGCGCGACGAGATCGAGCGCTTGGAAAAACGGCTCGGCCGCATACCCTTTCTGGATACCAACGATCTGCGCTACAACCTGCACTTGCGCAAGCCGGTGCCCACCTCCCAGGCCGTGATGTTCTGCCTCATGGACGTGTCCGGCTCCATGGACCAGCACATCAAGGACATGGCGAAGCGCTTCTACCTGTTGCTCTACATGTTCTTGAAGCGCCATTACGAACGCACGGAGATCGTCTTCATCCGGCATCACACCGTTGCCAAGGAGGTGGACGAGCAGGAGTTCTTCTATTCCAGGGAAACGGGCGGGACCGTGGTCTCCAGCGCGCTCAAGCTGATGCTCGAGGTGCTGGAAGATCGGTACTCGCCCAACGAGTGGAACATTTACGGGGCCCAGGCCTCGGACGGGGACAACTGGAACGACGACTCGCCCCTCTGCCGGCAGCTTCTGGAGAAGAAGATCCTGCCTCTGGTGCAGTACTTCTCCTACGTGGAGATCACCAAGCGCAGCCATCAGGCGCTGTGGCGGGAGTACGAGCACCTGGCCGAGCGGTTTCCGGAATCGTTTGCCCAGCGCCAGATCACCGACGTGTCGGACATCTTTCCCGTGTTTCACGACCTCTTCCAGAAGAAGGACGCCGCGTGATGGAAATCCTCTTGCCGGGCAGGGGGCCGCGCGAGCCCATCTCCGACGGCGGGGACTGGACGTTCGAGCTCATCGGTCGGTACGACCGCGAGATCGGCGCGATTGCCGAGCAGTTCGGTCTCGACACGTACCCCAATCAGATCGAGATCATCCGTTCGGACCAGATGATGGATGCCTATGCCTCCATCGGCATGCCCATCGGCTATCACCACTGGTCCTTCGGCAAGCACTTCGTCGACGTCGAGCGCAGCTACCAGCGCGGATTCATGGGCCTGGCCTACGAGATCGTGATCAACTCGAATCCCTGCATTTCCTACCTCATGGAAGAGAACAGCATGACCATGCAGGCCCTGGTCATCGCCCATGCCTGCTATGGCCACAACTCTTTCTTCAAGGGGAACTACCTGTTCCAGACCTGGACGGACGCCAGCGCCATCGTCGACTACCTGCTCTTCGCCCGTAACTACATTGCCAGCTGCGAGGAGCGCTACGGCGTGCAGGAAGTGGAGATGATCCTCGACTCCTGTCACGCCCTGATGAACTACGGGGTCGACCGCTACAAGCGGCCGTACCCGATCTCGGCAGAGGAAGAGAAGCGGCGGCAGGCCGAACGCGCCGAGTACGTCCAGCGCACGCTCAACGATCTGTGGCGGACGCTTCCCCAGGCCCGGCAGCTCGACTCGAGCGACGAGGAAGTCTTCCCGCGGGAGCCTCAGGAAAATCTCCTCTACTTCATCGAGAAGCACGCGCCGCTCTTGGAGCCCTGGCAGCGCGAGATCGTGCGCATCGTCCGGAAGGTGGCGCAGTACTTCTACCCTCAGCGGCAGACCCAGGTGATGAACGAGGGGTGGGCGTCGTTCTGGCATTACACCCTTTTGAACGAGCTCTACGATCGCGGCCTGGTCACCGACGGCTTCATGATGGAGTTTCTCGCCTCGCACACAGCGGTTCTGTTCCAGCCGAGTTTTGATCACCCCGCGTACCGGGGCATCAATCCCTACGCGCTGGGCTTTGCCATCTACTCGGATCTGCGGCGCGTGTGCGAGCATCCGACGGACGAGGACCGCGAGTGGTTTCCCGACATCGCCGGGGGCAACTGGCTCGAGGTGCTGCCGGCCGCCATGCGGGACTTCAAGGACGAGAGCTTCGTGCTGCAGTTCTTAAGCCCCAGGGTCATGCGCGAGATGCGTCTGTTCGGCGTCGTCGACGACGACGCCGAAGACGAGGTGCTCATCTCGGCCATTCACGATCGGGGCGGCTACCGCGAGGTGCGCAGCCTTCTGGCCGGGCAGTACAACATTGGCGACCGGGAGCCGAACATTCAGGTGGTGCGGGTCGACGTCAGGGGTGACCGGAGCCTCACGCTGCGGCACGCGCAGCATGCGCGCCAGCCCATGGGTCAAAGCACCGACGAGGTCATGCGGCACCTGCATCGGCTCTGGGGATTTCCCGTTCGCCTGGAGTCCGTCTGGCACGACGAGGTGGTTGCCACCACCGCCTGCCCCGCGGAGGAGGCTCAGTCGGCGGCGTAGCCCCTGTTACAATGCCGAGATGGACAGACGATCTTTCCTGACCATTGCCGGCATCGGCGCCGCGTATCTGCTGAGGCCCTCGCTCGCTCGCGCCTGCCCTACCCAAGGTGGGTCGTCGTCTGCCAATTGGGCGGACAGACTGGGCCCTGGGTCCGCGATGGGCCGCCTGGGCGAGCTGCTTGCCCCGGATCACAACGGTATCCGGCTGCCTGCCGGGTTCAGCTCGAGGATCGTTGCCGAGTCCGGCAATCGCCCCGTGTCGTCCTCGTCCTACGCCTGGCACGCGGCCCCGGATGGAGGCGCTACGTTTGCGCATCCCGAAGGAGGTTGGGTCTACGTCAGCAACTGCGAGATGCCGCTGGGGTTCGGCGGTGCCAGCGCCCTGCGGTTCGATGAGTCGGGAACCCTGGTAGACGCCTACCCGATCCTCGGCCGAACGAGCGGCAACTGCGCTGGCGGGGCGACGCCGTGGGGAACCTGGTTCAGCTGCGAGGAAGTTCGCCGCGGCCGGGTATATGAATGCGACCCGTTGGGATTGCGGCAACCGGTGGCGCTGCCGGCGCTGGGACGATTCCAGCACGAGGCTGCCGTGGTCGATCCGCTCACCGGTACCGTCTACATGAGCGAGGATGAGCCCGACGGGCGCCTCTACCGCTTCCGGCCCACGGTGCCCAGACATCTCGAGCGGCCCGATCTGAGCGCTGGCGTCCTCGAGGTCGCTTCACTCGCTCCGGACGGCTCCGGCTCGGTGGTGTGGCTGCGCGTTCCGGACCCCGAAGCGGGCCGCAAGCCCACCCGCTGGCAGGTGCCTGAAAGCACCGGCTTCGACGGCGGCGAGGGGATGAGCTACTGCGACGGTGTGGTCTATCTCGCGACCAAGGGCGACAACCGGGTCTGGGCTCTCGATCTCGGCGAGGATCGCCTGGAGGTGATCTACGATCAGGCCACGGCCGCAACGCCCATACTTGGCGGCGTCGACAACGTGGAAACCAATGCATCCGGCGACGTGCTGGTGGCCGAAGACGGCGATGACATGCAGATCGTCGTTCTCCCCCGGGAGGGCGAGCCGGTTGCCCTGCTGCAGGTCACTCGCCAGGGCGGATCGGAAATCACCGGCCTGGCGTTCACGCCCGACATGTCACGCCTTTACTTCAGCTCCCAGCGCGGCTTTTCCGGTCGGGTGACGGGCGGCATCACTTACGAGGTCACCGGCCCCTTTGTGGGCTGACTTTCTCAGAATGAGCCATGGACGTATATCTGGTCGGCGGCGCGGTCCGCGATGAGCTGCTCGGCCGCCCGGTGCGCGAGCGCGACTGGGTGGTGGTGGGCGCCTCCCCCGAGGCGATGCTGAAACTCGGCTTTCGGCAGGTGGGCCGTGATTTCCCGGTCTTTCTGCACCCGGACACCAGCGAGGAGTACGCGCTGGCCCGCACCGAGCGCAAGACGGGGCCGGGGCACAAAGGTTTCGAGTGTCACGCCGGGCCCGACGTCACTCTGGAGCAGGACCTGGAGCGCCGCGACCTCACCGTGAACGCCATCGCGCGGGCGTCGGACGGCTCCCTGATCGATCCCTTCGGCGGTCGATCGGACCTGGAAGCGAAAGTGCTCAGGCACGTCTCGGTCGCTTTCTCCGAGGATCCGCTCCGGGTATTTCGGGTGGCCCGGTTCGCCGCCCAGCTCGATGATTTCACCGTCGCCGAAGAGACCCGGGCTCTCATGGCCGAGCTCGCCGGCAGCGGCGCGCTGGCGGAGCTCTCCGCGGAGCGGGTCTGGCAGGAGCTGGTCAAGGCACTGGGATCGAAGGCGCCCCTGCGCTTTTTCACCGTTCTGGCATCCGTGGGCGGCTTGTCGACGTGGTTCGCCGAGCTCGCCGAAGTCGAGATCACCTTCCCGGAAGCAATCAAAGATGCGCTCGGTCGGTTCGCCGCCCTTGGCTGGCATCTCGCCCCGGAGGCGGTAGATACGCTATGTGAACGGCTTCGGGCGCCGCGCCGACACCGCCGGGCCATGGGCCACATCGCCTCTCACGGGGTGGTACTTGCTGCCTGGGAGACCGCCGAGGCGGGAAGCCTGTGCGCGGCGCTGAAGTCCGTGGGGGCATTCAAGGCGGGTGACGATCCAGAGATGGCGCTGCGCGTTTCGGCCGCCTGCGCGGGGCGCAATCCCGAGCCGCTGCTCGAGCTGGCGGCCTCGATTCGTCAGGAGGTGACGACGGCCAGCGTTGGAGGCTCCCTGACCGGAGCCGCTCTGGGCGAGGCCATCGACCAGGCGCGCACGCAGGCCATTCGCCAGGCCCAGCGTTCGAGCGTCGGCAGGTAGGCCGGGTCGAGACGTGCCTCTGGCCGATGTGTTGATTCGTTGGGCGAAAGGTCAGGCCCGCGAACGCTCGATTTTCACGCCCACCGTCTCCGCGTCTGTGACCGCCCCGGGCTTGAGCACTTCCACCACCACGCGCGCGGCGGGATAGCCTTCCAGCAGCAGCGCCGCGATGCCGTCGGCGAGCGCTTCGATGAGCTCGAAGCGGCTGCCGCGGACGAACTCCGCGACCCGGCTCGCCGCTTCGCCGTAGTCGAGGGCGTCTTCCAGGTCATCGCTTTGGGCGGCTGCCCGGGTATCGGCAAACAGCTCGAAGGAGACGATCACCCTTTGAGGCCGGGTGCGTTCTTCGGGGTAGACGCCCACGATGGTGGAGACGGTCAGGTTCCTGACGAAGACGCTGTCCATGGGTCAGGCCGGCGGGCCGGGGCGGCCGAGCTCGACGATGGGCCAGCGCGCACGGGTCTCGATGGCAAGGGGCGCTCGCTCGCCCGCCTGAAGGCGCAGGCAGCCGGCGTAGGCGATCATCGCTCCGTTGTCGGTGCACAGCCGCGCCGGGGGGTAGTAGACGGCGGCCCGCAAGTCTTCGCTGAGCTTTCTGCGCAGCCGGGCGTTGGCCGCCACGCCGCCGGCCATTACCAGATGGGTGATGCCCGTCTGCTCCACCGCCCGGCGGCACTTGATGTAGAGGGTATCCACCACGGCCTCCTCGAACGCGCGCGCGACGTCGGCGCGGTCTGCGTCGCTCATGGGGGCCAGGTCGCGGGTCGTGTTCAGGGTGTAGGTCTTCAATCCGCTGAAGCTGAAGTCGAGCCCGGGGCGGTCGGTCATGGGTCTCGGGAACGTGAATCGGTGCGGATCGCCCCCTTCCGCGGCGCGCGCCAGGTTGGGACCTCCGGGATAGCCGAGATCCAGCATCTTCGCCGCCTTGTCGAAGGCCTCCCCGGCGGCGTCGTCCACGGACTCACCGAGGAGCTCGTAATCGCCGATCGCGTTGACCAGCACCAGCTGGGTGTGTCCTCCGGAAACGAGCAGGGCGATGAACGGCATAGGCGGGGCCGTGTCCGGATTCATCAGCGGGGCCAGCAGGTGCGCCTCCATGTGATGCACCGCGACGGCCGGTTTGCCCAGCGACCAGGCCAGGCTCCTCGCAAAACCCGCGCCCACCAGCAACGCGCCCATGAGCCCGGGGCCGGACGTGTAGGCGACGCCGTCAACGTCCGCGAGGGAGCGTCCGGAATCGTCCAGCGTCTTGCGGACAAGAGGAACCAGCTTGCGGATGTGGTCTCTGGAGGCCAGCTCGGGCACCACGCCGCCGTAAGCGGCGTGCACTTCCACCTGGCTGTGCAGAGCGTCCGCCAGCAGCCCCTCGACACCGTCGTAGAGCGCGACGCCCGTCTCATCGCAGGAAGTTTCGATTCCGAGGACCAGCATGGGCGGATGGTAACGATTCCGGCGTTTTGCAAAAACCGTCCGGCGCCAGTAAAATCCGCGCCCTTTTCAGCAACAACCGTCAGGTTCGAGGGGATTTCGCGCACAACATGCCCAGCGTAAAAGTCAAAGAGAATGAGCCGTTCGATGTCGCTCTCAGGCGATTCAAGCGTTCCTGCGAGAAGGCCGGCGTGCTTTCCGAGGTGCGGAGACGAGAGTATTACGAGAAGCCGACGTCGGTTCGAAAGCGCAAGGCGGCGGCGGCAGTCAAGCGCCATCTGAAGAAGCTGCAGCGGGAAGCCCGGCGCTTCGAAAAGTCCTTCTGACACCGCACGACAGGGGAACGCCGTGTCCGATCTCCCCATCTCCGAGTTAAGGCAAGCCATCACCGCGGCCACAACGGCCGCCATGAAGGCGCGCGACAAGCAGCGCCTGGCAGTGCTGCGCCTGGTCAATGCGGACATCAAGCGAGCGGAGATCGACGAGCGCCGTGGGGCCTCCACCGACGCCGAAGTGCTGGCCGTGCTCAACCGCATGCTCAAACAGCGTCAGGATGCCCTGGAGCAGTACACCCAGGCCGGGCGCAAGGATCTGGCCGACCAGGAGAGCTTCGAGATCGACCTGATCGGCGAGTTCATGCCGGAGCAGCTCTCCGAGGCGGATCTCGCGAGCGCCATCGACCAGGCCATCGCCGAGGCCAATGCGGAATCCATGCGCGACATGGGCAAGGTCATGGGCCTGCTGAAAGACCGGCTTCAGGGCCGCGCAGACATGGGCGCGGTCAGCGGTCGCGTCAAAGCGCTTTTAGCCGGTTAGTCAGCAGGTTAGTTGGCAGCGCCGGGGCCTCACTTACAAATCCGCCCACGGTGATAATCCGAGGATCTGGTATCTTGGCGCGGCAATGCCGTCGTGCGGAGTGACGAGCGAGCGATGGAAAAAGTGATTCCCGTACTTCTGGCCGGAGGAACCGGCAGCCGGCTCTGGCCGCTCTCCAGAGAGCTTTTCCCCAAGCAGTTCCACGCCCTTCTCGGCGACGACTCCCTTCTGCAGTCGACGCTCAAGCGGGCAGACCGTACCACGGGCGAAGCGCCCATCATCGTGTGCAACGAAGAACACCGCTTCATGGTCGCCGAGCAGTGCCGGGCCATCGGCCAGTCCTGGCGGCGCATCATCTTGGAGCCCGAGGGGCGCAACACGGCGCCGGCCATCGCGCTGGCTGCCCTTGCCGCCTGCGAGGAGGCGGGGCCCGATTCGGCACCGTTGCTGCTCGTGCTGCCGTCGGATCATCTGATCACCGACCTGGACGGGTTCGCGTCTGCTGCCGAGCTCGCCGCCCGGGCCGCGGGTGAAGGCGCACTGGTCACGTTCGGCGTGGTGCCGACCAGCCCGGAGACCGGCTACGGCTACATCGAGGCACCCGGCGCCGAGTTGGGTTCCGGCGTCGTGCGGGTCCGATCCTTCGTGGAGAAGCCCGATCTCGCCACGGCGAACGAGTACCTCGCCGCGGGCGACTATTTCTGGAACAGCGGCATGTTCCTGCTCAATGCCCGGGCGTATCTGGACGAGCTCGGCCGGCACAGCCCTTTGATGCTGGAGAAGGCGTCGCTGGCCTTCGAGCGCGGGGCCGAAGATCTCGACTTTTTCCGACCGGGGCCCGAGTTCCTCGATTGCCCCGCGGACTCCATCGACTATGCGGTGATGGAGAAGACCGACCGAGCCATGGTGGTCCCGGCCGGCTTCGACTGGAGCGACGTGGGTTCCTGGAGCGCCATCTGGGAGGCGTCGGATCGGGACGGAAACGGCAACCGCCTGGAGGGCGACGTCATCAGCGTCGATACGCAGAACTCTTTCGTCTCGGCCCGCGATCGGCTGGTTGGCACCATTGGCGTCTCGGACCTGGTGGTGGTGGAAACCTCAGACGCCGTTTTAGTGGCGGACAAGGACCGGGTCCAGGACGTGCGCGCGGTGGTCGAGCAGCTCAAGGCGGCCGGCCGCGACGAGTACGTCCATCACCGCGAGGTGTTCCGGCCCTGGGGCAGCTACGAGTCCGTGGGTGCCGGCGAGCGTTACCAGGTCAAGCGGATCAAGGTGAAGCCGGGCGCGAGCCTTTCGCTGCAGATGCACCATCATCGCGCCGAGCACTGGATCGTGGTGCGGGGGACCGCCGAGGTCACCCGCGGCGACGAGACGATCACCCTGGCCGAAAACGAAAGCACCTACATCCCGCTCGGGGTGACCCACCGCCTTGCCAATCCGGGCAAGCTCACCTTAGAGCTCATCGAGGTTCAGGTGGGCTCCTACCTCGGCGAGGACGACATCGTCCGTTTCGACGACATCTACGGCCGGGAGGGCTGAGGGCGCTCAGGGCGCGCTCCAGCTGAGGCCCTCGAAACGGGCGAAGTTCCCGTTCAGGGTCACCCACTCGCACCCCGACTCCATGGCAAGAGCCGCGAACCAGGCATCGGGCACCAGATTTCCTTGAATACCGCCAGATCGGCACAGGTCCGTGAAGATCGTCCAGTGACGCTCGCCTGGGCTGACGACGATGGCGTTCGGTCGCCCGAGTAAGAAGTTCGCGAAACGAATTGATTCGTCGATCGGGCTCGGGTTTACGAAGACTTTCGGGTGCGTCGTAACGCGGATGACGCCGGACAGCACCTGCGCGGCGAGCCCGAAGCTGGCGGGCGCGTTGACCGTGCTCTTCAGCCAGCTTCGGCATCTCTCGTGATGCGATGAGTCGGTCCGGAACGCGCCCACCAGGACGTTGACGTCGGCGAGCTTCAACCTTGCTCCATGGCATCCAGCAGAGCGGCCGAATCGCTCAGATCCACTCCTGGCTGCAGGCCGCCAGTCGACTTGGAGACGGGTACTCGAACAGGTTTCATCTTTCCCGCCCTCGGCGCGCGTTCAAGAACCATTATGAGGCCCTCCTCGATCAGCGCCGTGAGCGTCGTCCCGCGTTCATGTGCGAACTCTTTGGCTTTGGTCAGCAGCTCTCCCGGCAGTCTCACGGTGGTTCTCATGACGGGTCCCCTGCGATTCGTATGTCTAGACATATCACATTTAAAGCGCGTCGTCAGGCAGCCGATTGCAGACTCCCGAAGAATTCGTTGCTAATCTGACTGCGATGGCCGGTCGCATACCTCAATCCTTCATCAATGACCTCCTGAACCGGGTGGACATCGTGGATGTGATCGACGCGCGCCTGCAGCTGAGAAAGGCCGGGCGCGACTATCAGGCGCTCTGCCCGTTCCACAACGAGAAAACGCCCTCCTTCACCGTGAGCCCGGAGAAGCAGTTCTATCACTGCTTCGGCTGCGGCGAGAGCGGCACGGCGCTGACGTTCCTCATGGAGCACGACCGCATGGAGTTCGTGGAAGCGGTGGAAGCGCTGGCCCAGCTGGTTGGCGTCGAGGTTCCGCGGGAGCAAGGGGGGCGGCCGGCGCGGGACAACACCGATCTCTACGACGTGCTCGCCGCCGCGGATCGTTACTTCCGCAAGGCGCTGCGCCAGTCGCCTGAGGCCATCGAGTACCTCAAGGCCCGGGGGGTCACCGGCACCATCGCGCGGGACTTCGGGATCGGGTACGCGCCGGACGAGTGGCAGGGGGCCGCGAGCGCGCTTGCCGGCATGGGGGAAGCCAAGCTCCTGGAAGCCGGGCTCCTTACCCGGGGCGAGAAGGGTCGGGCCTATGACCGGTTTCGTGGCCGCATCATGTTTCCCATCCGCGACACGCGGGGCCGCATCATCGGCTTCGGCGGGCGGGTGATGGCCGATGGCGGAGGGCCGAAGTATCTCAACAGCCCCGAGACCCCCGTCTTCCACAAGGGCCGGGAGCTCTACGGTCTCTACGAGGCGCGCCAGGCCCTGCGCCGGATCGACCGCCTGATCGTGGTGGAAGGCTACATGGACGTGGTGGCGCTGGCCCAGGCGGGCATATCCAACGCGGTGGCCAGCCTCGGCACGGCGGCTACCGAGGAGCATTTTCAGAGCCTTTACCGCTACACGGGGGAGGTGATCTGCTGCTTCGACGGCGATGCGGCCGGGCGCCAGGCGGCGTGGCGGGCGCTGGAGAGCGCCCTGCCGGCCTTGAGCGACGGCCGTGGGCTGAAGTTCATGTTTCTGCCGGACGGCGAGGATCCGGACTCTCTCGTTCGCGCCCGCGGAAAGGCCGGATATCTCGAGCTGGCCGCCCGGGCGGTGCCGGCAGTGGAGTATCTTTTCGGCCGGCTCGAGGAAGGCCTCGATCTCGGCAGCGTGGATGACAAGGCCAGGTTCGCGAGCCTGGCCATGCCGCACATCGACCGGTTGCCCGCGGGCATCCTAAAGGAGCTCATGGCCTCCCGGCTGGAGGGGCTGACGGGCTTCCGGCCGAGCGCCCAGGCGCGACCATCGAGGGGGCCGGCGCGCCGGACGGCTGCCGATGTCAGCCTGACGCCCCTGGCGAGACGCCTGGTCGGGTATCTGCTGCGCGAACCGTCCGTGGTCTCAGCCCTTTCGGAAGAGGCCCGCCGGGCCCTGCGGCCGCTGGCGGGGAACGATCTACTGGCCGAACTCGTGACCTATCTGGACGAGCACCCGGATGCCGAGACGCCGGAGCTGCTCGGGCGCTGGACGGGGCACGATCTTCACGACGAGCTGACGGGTCTTGCCCGGCAGCCGTCGGCCATCGACATCGCGGCGGTGCGTGGCGATTTCACCGAGGGCGTGGCCCGATATCTGGAGATGCAGCAGGCGTCTGCCAGGCGGCAGCTGATCTCCGAGATGCACCAGGATCCGTCGGCGGAGCGCCTGAAGGACTATTGGTCTTTAAAGCAGGGCCCTCGAGACAAGGTCAGCGGCACCGATTAGTCAGGCGGTGCGCAAGCGACTTTTTTGTCGGACAATTGTTTAACTTTCAGTAAGCGCCCCTATATATGGTATATTCGGCTGTTAACTCATTTTCGGCAGTCCGCGAATCCGGGCGGGAACCCACGACCACAGCATTAAGTCAGGGATGCTGTAATGCGGGGAACCTCTCTGCCCCAACGCATTTCACTATTTGAGGTGTCATGAGCACGCAGATTGAACAGCAGCAATCCCGGCTGAAGGAGCTCATTGCCAAGGGCAAGGAGCAGGGCTATATCACCTATTCAGAGGTGAACGACCATCTTCCTGACGATATCTCCGATCCTGATCAGATCGAAGACATCATCCGCATGATCAACGACATGGGCATCACGGTGTACGAGACCGCGCCCGATGCCGACGAGCTTCTCTCCACGGAGGAGAATACGGCAGACGAGCTCGCTGCCGAGGAAGCGGCCGCCGCGCTCGCCGCGGTGGAGACGGAAGCGGGCCGTACCACCGACCCGGTGCGCATGTACATGCGCGAGATGGGCACGGTGGAGCTTCTTACCCGCGAAGGCGAGATCGCCATTGCCAAGCGCATCGAGGAGGGCATCCGCGACATGCTCTCCGCCATGGCCTATTTCCCCGGCACCGTGGAGTACCTCCTGGAGGTTTACTCCGAGGCCAATGCGGAAGGGCGCTTGAGCGACATGCTCGTTGGCTATCTCGACCCCACCGACAACGTTCCTCAGGCGGCTCAGGTTCAGCCGGGCGCTCAGAACCAGAAGGACGATGACGACGAGGAAGAGGACAAGGGTCCGGATCCGGTGGAGGCAAAGCGCCGCTTTACCGCGTTGAAGCGCCAGTACAACAAGACGTACAAGGTCATTGCGGAGAAAGGCCGCAACAGCAAGGAAGCCCAGGCTCAGCTGGAGAAGCTGGGCGTGGCGTTTTCGCCCTTCAAGCTGGTTCCGCGCCACTTCGATGAGCTGGTGGACATGCCGCGGATGGCGCTAGCCATCGTCCGGCGTCATGAGCGCATCATCATGAACGCCTGTGTGCGCCAGGCGCGGATGCCTCGCGCCGTCTTCCGGAAGGAGTACGTGGGCTCGGAGACCAGCGTTGCCTGGGTGAACAAGCACATCAAGGCCGGCAAGGATTACTCGAAGGGTCTGGACGCGCAGAAGGACGAGATCGCCCGGGCTCAGAAGAAGCTGAAAGCGCTGGTGAAGGAAACGGGCCTCACCGTTGGCGAGATCAAGGACATCAACCGGCGGGTGTCGCTGGGTGAGGCAAAGGCCCGCCGCGCCAAGAAGGACATGGTGGAGGCGAACCTGCGTCTGGTGATCTCCATCGCCAAGAAGTACACCAACCGCGGCCTGCAGTTCCTGGACCTGATTCAGGAAGGCAACATCGGCCTGATGAAGGCCGTGGACAAGTTCGAGTATCGCCGCGGCTACAAGTTCTCTACTTACGCCACCTGGTGGATCCGCCAGGCCATCACCCGCTCCATTGCGGATCAGGCCCGGACCATCCGTATCCCGGTGCACATGATCGAGACCATCAACAAGCTGAACCGCGTCTCGCGGCAGATGCTCCAGGAGATGGGCCGGGAGCCGACGCCGGAAGAGCTCGGTGACCGCATGGACATGCCCGAGGACAAGGTGCGGCGGGTGCTGAAGATCGCCAAGGAGCCGATCTCCATGGAAACGCCCATCGGCGACGACGAGGATTCGCATCTGGGTGATTTCATCGAGGATCAGACCATCGTATCGCCCAACGACTCGGCGACCTTCGAGGGTCTGCGGGAATCGACGCAGAATATTCTTGCCGGCCTCACGCCGCGGGAAGCGAAAGTGCTGCGCATG
>DATCZA010000073.1:0-27215 GCA_036526135.1 Pseudomonadales bacterium
CTCTTCGACCCTGATATTCAGGAAGACTGGTTCCCGGCGTACCGGACCCTGCTGGAGGAAGCGCCCGTCTACCGGATCCCCGGGACCACCACCTACGTGATCTGCAAGTACGAGGACATCCTCACCGTCGTTCGCGACCCCCAGACCTTCTCCAACCAGCCCGAGGAGCACGGCGGGGAGCCGCTCATCGAGCACGAAGAGGCACGCCAGTATTACATCGACCACGGGCTGGGAAGGGAGACCGGGCGAACCCGCTGGCCGCTTCTGGGCATGGATCCGCCGGATCATCGCAAGTACCGCGTGCTCATCGACAAGCACATGCTGAGCAAGAGCGTGCTCAAGCGAACCCAGCCGTTCATCGAGCAGACCGTGGACGACCTCATCGACGGCTTCGAACACACGGGCGAGATCGAGTTCGTCAAGGCCTTCGCCGAGCCGCTGCCGGTGACCATCATCACCGCCATGATCGGCTTTCCGCTGGAGGACATGCCGCAGCTCAAGGAGTGGTCCACGGCATGGACCCTGCCGTTTCGCCGCGGGCTGACTCTGGAGGAGGAGATGGACGTCGCCCGCCAGGGCGTGGAGTTCCAGGACTACATCAAGGCCATCGCCGACGAGCGTCGCAAAACACCGAAGGACGACATCATCACCCACCTGGCGCAGGCGCGCTACGCAGGCAAGCGACCGCTCACGGACCACGAGATCGCGTCCATCGTGGACAACATGTACGTGGGCGGCAACGAGACCACCACCTTCACCCTGACCTCGGGCATGTGGGTCATGCTGCGCGAGCCGAAGATCTATCAGGCGCTCTCAGAAGATCCCGCCAGGATCCCCACCTTCGCCGACGAGGTGCTTCGCCTGGAGTCGCCCACCCAGGGGCTCTACCGCACCGCCGTGGTGGACACCGAAATCCGCGGCGTGCCGATCCCGAAGGGTTCTACCGTGCACATCCGCTACGGCGCCGCCAACCGCGACCCCGACGTCTTCGAATGCCCGGAGCGGCTGGACCTCGAGCGCGAAAACGCTTCCCGGCATCTGGCCTTCAGCCAGGGCGAGCACGGCTGCCCCGGCGCGCCCCTCTCCCGGCTGGAGCAGGTGATCGCCTACGAGCATCTCCTCGCGCGACTGCCGAACCTGCGCCTGACGCCCGAGAAGAACGACTTCAAACACCTGCCCGGCTTCGTCCTCCGCGGGCTGAAGCAACTCTATCTTTCGTTCGACGCCGTCTGAGCTGCTTCAGCACCTCCTTTTGCCGCAGGCCCCGCTTTTCGGCCCCTTTAGAACTCCTTGGTCAGCTCTATGCCCCAGGACCTGCCCTGGGCTACCGCGCCGAACCAGAACACGCCCACGTCGACGGAGGTCGCCAGGTAGTTACCGTCGTGGAAGGCATCCTTGACGAACCCGGCAACCTTCAACCAGCGGTTATCCCAGGTCACCGAAAAGTCGAACAGCCCGCGTGACGGGAAAACGTTACGGCCAAGGCCCTGCGGATCCGGCTGCCCGAAATTGCCCACCGTCTCGTCAAACCAGGAGTAGTTGGCCGCAAAGAGCAGGCTGCCGAGATCGCTCTGGAGCGGAACGAAGTAGTCCGCGCCCACGCTGATGTTCCACTCCGGCTGGAAGCCGAAATCGAACGAGTCCGAAATGTCTTCCACACGGCCGGTCAGCCGGTTGAAGCCGATGAACTCATCGTATTCGCCGCTGGTCCAGCCAACGCTGCCGCGAACCTGCAACCGGTCATTCGGCACCAGCCGCCATTCCAGCTCGATGCCGTCAATGGAAGCCTCCGCGGCGTTCTCGACGATCGTGATGGTGGAGACGCCGAACGCTGAAATCACGCTCTCGTGCTTGTCCTTGTACTTGGAATGAAAGTACGTCGCATTGAGCTGCAGGCGCTGGTCGAACAGCTGCGAGCGCACGCCCACCTCGTAGCTGTCCACGGTTTCCGGATCGTAAGGACCAATGGACGACGGCGTGGTGGCACGGCCGTTCCAGCCGCCGGAGCGGAAGCCGCGCGACCAGGACACATAGCCCATGACGTCATCGGTGAACCGATAGTCGAGCGACACCCGGGGCGTGAACTCGCTCCAGGAGTCCTTGCCGTTGTCGTCGTTACACGTCAGCGCCTCAGCGCGCGCTGCGGCAGTAGCCTCGTCCGGCGCAGAGGCGATGTGCGCCGCGGCGACGGCGTCTGCGGTGGCCTGCTGCTCGCTGTTGAGGTTGCCGCAGCCCCACGTGAATGGCAGCTGTCCTGAAGGATCGACTCCGAAGGCCTGGTACAGCCAGAACTCTTTCTCCTCCGTGGTCCAGCGCCCGCCCGCGGTCAGCCGGGTGCGATCGTTGATGTCGAAGTACGCCTCGCCGAAGAGGGCGAAGGCATTGAGCTCCTGACCGGCATCGGCGATGGAAGCCGGCGCGCTGAAGTCGATGGCGAAGAGCGTGGCGTTGATCTCATACTCCGAGTTCACGTAGTAGGCGCCCGCCTGAAAGTTCAGCGGGCCGGCGAGTTCCGAGACGACCCGGAGCTCCGTGCTCCACTGCTCGTAATCCTGAGGCCTTATCGGATTGAAAATCGGTATGGGCGCACCAATGTTGTCCTCGTCCAGAATCTCGTTCGAGTCCCGCCATCCGGACACCGACGTGATCGTGTAGTCCCCGACATCCCAGTTGAACTCCAGAGTCACAGCCTTGTGCTCGATTTCGTTCTTGAACGGGATGGCGCTGTAGGCGTATTTGTAGTCGTTCTCCTCGCCGATCAGATAACCCTGACTGGCGCAGGCTACGTCGGGGACGATACCCTGGACGGGCCCCAGCGCCGCGCCGTAGACGTCGCAAAAGTTACCACCAAAGAATAACGCAGTGCCGACGGCCGTACCAATGGCTTGCCCCGGATCTGTGCCAGCACCAATCGCTGCGAACATCGCTTGTGAGATCGGCCCCCACAAAGCCTCGATGTTGGGCGTCGTCAGGTTGGTGGGTGTGCTCAGAGTCGAATCGTCGTTGCCGTACTCGAAGGTAAGCAGGGCATCGAAGCTGTCCGTGGGCGTCCACAGAACGCTTGCGTAGGTGTTGAACGTATCCTCGCCGTCGATGTCGTCGCCGGTACCCGTGATCTCGCCCGTCTGAAGATTGAAGTCGGCCTCTTCCTGGAAGCCGTCGCCTTTATCCATGAAGGCGGCGACCTTCACGGCGATGGTGTCGGTGACGGGGAAGTTGAATACTCCCTTAAGGTCCGTTTCGTTGTGACTGCCGTAGCGGAACTGAAACTTGCCGCCGAGCTCGCCCGTGGGACGGGAGCGCCTGAGGTTGACCACACCGGCAATGGTGTTGCGCCCGAACAGCGTGCCCTGCGGGCCGCGCAGAATCTCCGCATACTCGAGATCGAAGGTGTCGATCAGCGCGCTGGTGTTCGTGACGAGGGCTATGCCATCCACCACCACGCCAACGGCGGGGTCGAAGCTCTTCTCCAGATCGCCGAAAACGATCCCCCGCATGCCGCCGAAGAGCGCATTGCCTGCATATGGCTGCCGCGCCAGGGTGACGTTCGGCGCGTACTTGGTGAACTCGCCGATAGTGTTGCCGTACATGTCCTCGATGGCGGTCGCGTCAAAGGCCGTGATCGAAACGGGCACGTCCTGAATATTCTCCTCTCGCTTTCTGGCGGTAACCACCAGCTCCTCGATGGCGAACCCTTCCTCGGCCGCAAAGACCGGAACGGGCAGCGCAGTTGCAGCCAAAATCAGGCACAGCAGCAAGCCCGGAAACTTAAGAGACGCTGAGTTCATTATTCTCTCCATATCAGCAATACACCCGGGCCCCAGTATGGGACGATCCTAAAAAGCAATCAACGCGAAGAATTCCGCCAGGGCCCAAGCGTCACCGCAAACTTTCTCCACTGGCTGACCGGTGCTGACACGCAATTGAGCGAGCTGGCGGGTACCCGCGGGTCGAGGTGGTCTGGAGCCGCTGCCGCGCAACAATGGATCCGCGCGGGGGTTGCCAGACAATTCTTATGCCCGCCGCACGCTTCCGGAGCGCCGCAAGTGCCCGCCCGCCCTGGTTTGGTGCGCCCAGGCCGGGAAGATCGCCAGATCTCACGCATTACGCAGCGGTGGTTTCTGGCCCGAAAGTTGCTATAACTCCAATAACGACGTTGCGTTCAGCTCGCAGAAGGAGAGGAAATGGCGATCAGTGCCGTGGTGGATTTCTTGGAAGCAACGAGTTCCGACGATGCCCTGAAAGCAGAACTCGTAAAGACGCTCGGCGTGGGCGACGGTGACGTGAGCGACGCGGCGGAGCTCGACGAGAACGAATCCGCAGCATTGCTCGGCCAGGCCGGCGTGGATGCCTGCGCTCTGGCGGCCGGCAAAGGCTTCGATTTCTCCGTCAACGAGCTTCAGGCGGTGGTGGGCGCTTTCCAGAGCTTCCGGTCCGGCGAGATTACCGACGAAGAGCTCATGAGCATGCTTGGCCTGCCGAGCGTCCCTTCGCCAAGCGCTCAGGAGGCCGTGATGCTCTCGTACCGGGGGGTGACCCACGCCAGAGCGACATCCGGAGCCGGCGAAGGCAAACGAAGGCTCGATGTCGTCCGCTTCGTGGAGGCCACCGCCAAGGACGACCGACTGCGTTCAGAACTCCAGTCCATTCTGCAGGCTGGCGACGGTGACATCAGCGACTTCTCCGAGCTCGACGAAGGCGAGCTGCAGGCACTGCGCAGCGCCAGGGGCGCCCTGGTCGCGGACTTCGCCGCAAAGCACGGCTACACGTTCACCATCGCGGATCTGTACTCGATCATCGACGCCTTCCAGCGGATGAAAGGCGGCGAGCTTTCCGACACCGCTTTTGAAAAGTTCATCGATGCCAGCAGCCAGTCCGCCGACTATCTGCCCTTCATCGACTCCATCGCGACCATGACCTACAAAGGGTTCACCTACGACCGGGTGAAGCCCGCCGTCGCCCAGGGCAACTCCCTGGAGGTCGTGCGCTTCCTGCAGAAGTCCCACGATGACGCAGACCTTCGTGGCAAGCTTCAGGAAATCATCGGCGGCGACGGCGACGTCAGCTCACCTGAGGAACTCGACAGTTCCGAGGCGGGAAACCTGATTGGCGCGCGCAGCGCCCGGGTGGTGGCACTAGCCACCTCCGAAGGATTTCGCTTCACGATCTCCGATCTGAGCGCCGTGATCGGCGCTTTTCAGCTCGTCGAGCAAGGCACACTGTCACTGGAGAGCTGCAAGCGCATTCTAGGGTTCGCGGACTCCGCAGCGAGCGAAGCATTCGGCAACGCGGGGACCACGGCCGTTCGCATTTATCGCGGCGTTCCGGTTGCCGCCAAGTGAGGCTACCGACCGGTCCTCAAACCTGCACGCCGGCGCCTCTAGGCTAGCGGGTAGGTGAACCGCCCCGTCATGGCCATCAGCGCTTCCTGCTCGACCCCGCCGCGAATTCGGTCGAGCTCGCCGCCGTCGAGCCAGACTCCCTGGCAGGTGGGGCAGCGATCAATCACGATCATGTGAGCAATCTCTTTGGTCATCTTCGCGCCATCCACAGGACACGACCGGGCTGTCTCCTCAGCAGCCTGAACCTTCAGCGCCATCTCTTCCACGCAGGCTTCACACATGGGGCGGCCGTCCTGCTTATTCTTCGTTCTCGTACCGCACCGATCGCACTTCTCGCCGAACAGCGACATAGCATTTCTCCTCCTCCGAGGCCCCTATGATAATGCCCCATCTGCGCCCACCACAATGAACTCCTGCCCCTGCCGAGCCCCTGCCGGTCTCGTCCACGGACGATTTCAGGCGGCAATGTCGAGAGCGCCAAGGAGCTCGGGAATCCGTTTGCGCAGCTTGAAATAGCCGCGATCCGCGTGAGGCCAGCACAGCCGATCGTATTCTGAAACGAGCGGGAACGATCCCACGTGCGCATCTCCCAGGGGCGCGGCCAGAGCCTCCAGGAACTGACGCGCAGGTCCGACCGTCGGGTAATTGACCAGGACCCCGTCCAGAGACTGCTCCCGCACCCAGGCGAGGACGCCCTCCTGGTCCTCAGCTCCAATCTCCCCAACGGCCGCGCATCCGTACCGCTCACTCGCCCGGCCCAGGGCGTCCTGGATCGCATCATCGGCAAACGCCCGAACCGCCCCAGATACGCCAAGCGGAGACCGCATGCGCGTCAGGCTCACACCTTTGATCGCCACAGGGTTCGTGGGCAGCTCAGGCAGCGATAGATCCTCATCCGTGAGCAGAAGCCCAAGGCGAGCGCCCGACGGCAGGCAGAACCCGGGCAGGCGCAGCGTCTCGCGCGCAAGCTCGGCCTCCTGCAGGGCGTGCGCGGCCCCGACGAGGCCGGAGATGTTCTGAAGGCGCCCTTCAGTGTAACGAGTAATGTTGTCCGGCCGCGCAAGGTAGGTTTTTCCGGCCGTGTGCAACCCTACGACCCAGCGCCAGGACAAGGTGTTCGACGCCGGATCCCCGTCAAGGAGGTGACGCATGAAAAAATCCGCACCCAGCACCCAGGGCAGTCCAAGCGTGTGGACCCAGATGCTGGCGAACCACATGCGGGCGTGGTTGTGCAGGTAACCGTTCGCCGTGAGCTCTTCGACCCAGCCATCGAACGGCTCCATGCCCGTTTCCCCCGCCACGGCTCGCCCGTAGCGCTCCGACGTCGACACATCCAACGAAAGCGTCTCCAGAACGGCTTCCAGCTCGGTGCGGTAGCGCGCCCAGGCCTGGGGATGATGCTCCAGCCAGCCTTTCCAGTAAGTTCGCCAGAACACCTCCTGAACGAACTTGTCCGCCGCCGAGTGGGCGTGCGCGGCGAGCACGGCCTCGAGCACCTCGCGCTCATCGACGAGTCGGTGTCTGATGTAAGGCGACAGGCCCGAGACGTTCTGGCGATCCCCGGGGCCACAGTCGTAGTTGCGACGCGCCTGATAGGCCCGGCCGGCTCGCGGAACCCAGTCTTCGAGCCTGGTCAGCCCGGCAGACCGGTTGGCCGGCCAGCTCATCGTCTACCTGGAACCATAGTGATCGGCCAGCCTCCGGATGTCATCGTCGCTAAGCCCGGCGGCAAAACCCTGCATCACGTTGTTCTGACGCCTGCCGGACCGGTAGGCGTGCAGCTGCTCGCGAAGGTAACGTTTCCACTGTCCGGCCAGGTTGGGATAGATGGGCGCGATGGCTACGCCGTCTTTCCCATGACAGGCAACGCACCCCTTCTCCGAGGCGAGCGCCGCTCCCTCACCTGCTTCTGCGGCGGCCGTTTGCCCGGCGGAAAGACTTAAAACCAAAATCGACGCCACGAATATCCTGTTCAAACTTCTCACTTCCATTTCCCGTCACCGCGGCATGCGGCTGAAATAACTGGCAAGACCCGCGATGTCCTCGTCGGAGAGCGGAGCCGCCTGACCGTTCATGCGATTGTTGTGCTCGACGCCATCGCGAAAGTACTTCAACCGGGCTTCCAGATACGGCGCGTTCTGCCCGGCAATGTTCGGGTACCGGGCCTGCGTCGACCGGCCGTTCTCCCCGTGACAGGTCACGCAGTGGTACTTCCAGGCGAGGTCCCGGCCCGGATCCGCGAGAGCAGCGCCGGCGAGCAGAACACCGGCGAGCAGCCACCCCCGGGCGAAGCGCACCGGGCTTTTCGACGGTTCGATCATCTTTTTCCTTTTTGTCTAACTTAATCCACGACTAATAATAGACTTAATATAGACATTAATCATCAATTCGCCCAATTAAATTAGACAAAGTTGACAGATACGGGTCCGAGGGCGCGCAACCCGGCAGGCACTTCAGTCGGAGCCTTCACGCCGGATTGACCCCCGGCGCGATAACTTGCGACGCCGTAAAAGTCACCAGGAGAGCGCCATCAGCGCAGACATCGCCATCATCGGAGCCGGCCTGGCCGGCTGCACCTGCGCATCTGCCCTGGCCAGGCACGGCCTGCGCGTGTTGATCCTGGAAAAGAGCGGTGACATCGGCGGCCGCCTGGCCACCCGACGGCGCCCCAAGGGCCATTGGAATCATGGCGCGCCTGCGCTCTCTCCCGGGGATCCGGCCTTCACGCAGTTCCTTGGGTCTCTGGAGTCTGCCGGGACCGCGCAGCGCGAGGACGGTCCCGGGGGGCTGCCCCGCTTCCAAGGCCTGCCGGACATGCGCGAGCTGCTGCGCCCGCTCGTCGCCCGCACGCCACTCGCGTTCAACACCCTCGCGCGCCGCCTGTTTCGGCGCGGAGCCAGCTGGATGGTCGAAACCGAGTTCGGGGATCAAGGCCCTTTTCGAGCGGTGGTCGTCGCCCTGCCGGCACCCCAGGCTACCGACCTCCTTGCGCGAAGTCGACTTGACGGCTTGATGCCGCCAGCGCCTGTCACGATGGCGCCGGTGTGGACGCTGCTGCTCGGATTCGACGAGCAACGGCCGCCGCCGGCCCCTGCCGACCGCCGTATCGTCGAGCGGGTGATTCCACAGACCCATCGCCCCGGCGATCGGCCCGGATGGTGCGCGGAGCGCTGGGTCGTGCACGCAACGGCCCGGTGGTCGAGCGACCACGTCGAACTGGATGCTGCGGACGCCGGCGAGAGGCTCCTTCGGGCCCTCGCCCCCTCGCTGGCTGACGGAGACGCGGATCGACCCGACGTGGTCATGACACACCGGTGGCGGTTTGCGCAGACCACGTCACCCATGGGCAGAACCCACCTGTGGGATCCAGACACAGCGGTGGGTCTGGCGGGGGACTGGTGCCTGGGAGCGACGGCGGAGGACGCCTTTACCAGCGGCGGCGCGCTTGCCCGGGACATCTCCAAATGCCTGCTGACTGACAGCGCCAAGGCGCAAGGCCATGCCTGAAGGACCTGAAATTCGCCGCGAAGCCGACCGGATCGAGGCAGCGGTCCAGGGGCAGAGAATCGAAAAGGTCTTCTTCGGTCTTGATCGCCTGTCTGTATGGTCCAGCACGCTCACCGGAGCAACGGTCGAGGCCGTGGGCACCCGGGGCAAGGCTCTGCTGACCACGTTCGACAACGGCTACACGCTCTACTCACACAACCAGTTGTACGGCAAGTGGATGGTCAGAAAGCGGGGCACGCTTCCGAAGACAAACCGGCAACTCAGGGTCGCGCTGCACACGGCCAACGCCAGCGCCCTCCTTTACAGCGCATCGAGCATCGAGGTTCTGCCTACCGACGCGTTGCACGATTACCCGCCCATTGCCCGGCTCGGACCGGACGTGCTCGACACGGAGCTCGAGTGGCGGGACGTCGCCCGACGTCTGCGAGATCCCGCATTCTCGGGGCGCGCCCTGGCCGCCCTGTACCTGGATCAGCACTTCATGGCCGGGATCGGCAACTACCTGCGTTCGGAGATTCTGCACACGGCCGGCGTGCACCCGTCGGTCAGGCCGAAGGAGCTGACCACTGCCCGCATAGGCCAGCTGGCACGCGCCACCCTGGCCATCAGCCGGCGGTCGTACGAGACGGGTGGCATCACCGCGAGCAAGGCAGCGGTCAGGCGCTTAAGAAAGCAAGGAATGTCGCGATCGGGCTACCGCTTCAGCGCTTTCGCGCGGGAGGGGCTGCCATGCCATCGTTGCGGCGAGCCCATTGCTCGGATCACCGCGAACTCCCGGCGGCTGTACTACTGCCGAGCATGTCAGCCCCGTTGAGCCAACGGGCAGGCGTGTTGCGGGCGGACAAGTTGACGAGGTGAGCCAACACAGCGCGCCCTGTCAGTCGAGCGCGCGGCGTCCCGGGAGGCGGCCACGGCGCTCATTATCGAAGTAAAACTGGTTGGGGATCGGCGAGCGTCGTTCGTCCTGACGGACATCGCTCCACTTCTTGTACTTACATCGGCAGTCCATGATCCGGTCGCAATCATCAAGCGGCAGCGGCGGCGCGTCGACGACCAGCATACGATCCCCTGCGATTCGACGTGCCGCCTCACAGCAGACGTCGCCGGCAGGTTCCACCGAGACCGCGGAAAAAGAGGTGGCAGATTTGCGTTCCAGCATGAGTCAAGGAAGTTTTTAGCTTGTTGGACCCCTAAACTATCAACGAAACCAGCCCCGGTCTGTCGTAAAAATGCAATTGAATTCAACTTCGAAAATGAGCGGCGCCGCAGAGCCCATCACATTGGGAAATCTCAGGCTCACAGGTCTGCGGCGAGCGATCGGCGCGCTGTGCGTCGCTGCCTGCTGCGCGGCATGCACAGGCATCCCGGACGGCGTCGAGGCCGTGACCGACTTCCAGCTGGAGCGCTATCTGGGCACCTGGTACGAGATCGCGCGTCTGGATCACACCTTCGAAAGGGGGCTCACTCGAGTGACGGCCGAGTATGCCCGCCGAAGCGACGGTGGCATCAGCGTGACGAACCGCGGCTACGACGGCGCCCTTGGCGAGTGGCGGGAAGCCCGGGGCAAAGCCTACTTCCTCGGTAACCCCGCCACCGGCAGTCTGAAGGTGTCGTTCTTCGGGCCCTTTTACGGCGGCTATCACGTGATTGCTCTGGACAGTGAGGGCTACCAATGGGCCATGGTCGCGGGCCCGAGCCGTTCATATCTCTGGGTTCTCGCCAGAGACGCCGTTGTGCCAGACGAGACGTTCAACCGCCTGGTGGCGCGCGCCGCCGAGCTCGGCTTCCCAACCGAGAATCTCATATTCGTCGATCACTCCGGCGCGAATGCCCACTGAAAGACGGGCGGTAAGGGCGACCCGCCGGGCTGATGACCCAATCTGGCCATGGCCATGACCGGCTGTTAGGCATCTTTCTACAAATCGCTCACAAAACGGCGTTCCTTCGACGCCGCGCCACGTCTAACCTACTTGAATGATCGGGGGGCCAGAATACGACACACCAGCGCACCGGCGTTGGGATAGGGGCAGCGAAAGCGACGGCCCGATGCCCACCCGCCATCGGCGCTCACACGGCGGTCCCGACAGGAACCCAAGCACGCTGTACGACCCCCGCCAACTGGCTTTGCTGCCTGAACTCCAGGGCGATCTCTTCGAGGAGCTGTCCAGTTCCATGGAAAGCGGGCGATGACGATGACCTGGACGCAGATCCTCGCAACCTACCTCGTCGTCGGCGGCACCGTTCTCCTATTCACCCCAGTCCGGCCCACGCTCGCGCGTCATCTGAACCTATACGAGCAGCGCCACATTTCCCGCCTGGCGTTCGTCGTCTATGCCGGTATCGTCGTGGCCAGCGACCTGCTCCTCTGGCCGTTTCTCGCCGCCAAACATCGCCCCTCGCGCCGGCGGGTCAACAAGCCGGAGCACGCGGTCCTGGACCCGGAGCTGATTGAGGAGCAGAAAATTCTGCGCGACTCACTCGGGCAGATGGGCGACGACGGCGTCAACAATGACGAGCTTACGGCAGCTACGGGGGATTTCGGGCGCGAAGCATCGAACCCGATTCCGTGCAACACGGTTTTCGGCAGCACCGCGTACCTGGCAAGGCTGAGATTCTCAGACGGTGCGAAGATACTCTTCGACCGCCTGGGCTCTGTATCCTCGGACGCCTCTCGGTACCCCGTCGACTGCTACGCCATCAAGCATCCCGACGGCCGCGGCCTTGGCGTTTTCTACATTTCCCCCTATCACAAGCGCAACTCACGAAAAGCGCCCGAGGGTTTCTCAATCGACTGAGCGGCGTCAGCTTCCGAACCGATAGCGAAGCTTGACCACGATCTTCTCGAACACCGGGTCCGAGAACGATGACTCCAGCAGATCCGCAAAGCTCGCCCTCGGCGGACCCTGCGCCCCGTTCAACGTGTAGACCACGAACAGGTCCGACAACGGGGCGAGCTCCCAGCGATAACGCAGCTGCACATTCAGGTTGGATATCGTGAAATCGTCGCTCTGCTCCCAAGGTTTGTCGACCTCGTCGAGCTCGCCTTCGTTCTCAGGAATCTGGAAGAACCTCTGCTCACGGGCCTGAATGCCCACCCACTGCGCGGAGAGCCGGATCTGCTGCTTTGCCGTGAAGAAGAAGTCGATGCCCAACGTGGGGCGCCACTCCCGGGTATCGAACGTGGTGAAGTGGTTGTTGGGACCGTCGAAGTCCTCCGGAGCGTCCTGGTGCAGCAGCCAACCGTCCCGACGCACGTACTCAGTGAACAGATCCAACTTCATTCGCTGGGACGGCCGCCAGGTCGCGCCGAGCCTGGCCTTGATCGCCATTCCATGAACCGTCTCCTCGTCCAGATCGAAGCCGACCCGATAGCTGAGCGAACGGGAGGGATCGGAGAAGTAATCGACGTTGCCTTCCCACCGGCTGGGGATGACGAAGGAGCCGTTGCCAAAACTGTTGAGATCGTCGGTCCGGCGACCGAAGAACAGCGCGGACGCCCGCACACGGCCCAGATTGTTCAGCAACATGTTTGTCGAAGCAGAAGCCCCCTGCCGGGTGACGTCCCCGTCGCCGTTCACCTCGTAAATCGACAGCCCGCTCAGGTTGAGCTGCCGGGCCCAGCCGACGCTGGGGTTGGTGTAGTCGACGCCGATGCCGCCCCGGGTGATGTCGTTGCGCTGCAGAAAGCCCAGATCGTTGATATCCAGCTTGTCGTCGTAGTACTCGAATTCGAAGTTGACCTTGAGGCCACGACGCGGGGTATACACCGCATCCGCGAACGTGCCCCATCCGTCACCGACGCTGTCCTTGTCCGAGTAAAGCACCTGGCCGTCGAGCTTCCACGAGCCGTTTCCCGTCATGTAGTGATAGTCGATCCCATGCACGACGGCGTCCTCCTCGGGATGGGCCGTGAGAGTGGAGATGGTGCCCAGAGCCCGGTAACTTCCGTAGGAAACGTCTTCCCAGAGCAGGCGGGCAACCCCGTATTCGCTTCCGGACTGCTCGAACCTCAGGTCGTCTACCTTGAACGTCACGTCGTCTTCCATGGCGCCGAGCAGACCGTAGCGCAATGAGCCCAACTGGCCGGTGGCCTTGACCGCTCCGTAAAGTTCGACGGGCTGGTCGAGCTGCCTGGACGGGATCGCAACCCCCTCCGGCACGTCGGGCGGCCGCGGCGAACCGCCGATGCGCCGCGTGTTCACCACCGTGACCGGAAAAAAGTTCTTAGACGCGTCGGCTCTCGGCGAGGTGAGAAAAATATCGCGGCCCTCCAGGAAGAACAGCCGCTTCTCGGGGAAAAAAGTCTCCAGAGCCGAAAGATTCACGATGACCGCGTCCGACTCAACGTTGCCGAAATCGGGCAAAACGGATGCGGAAACCTGGAAATTGCTGGACGGCCGCCAGAACACCTCGGCGCCGGCCCGGAAATCGGTCTCCTTCTCCACCTGATCCTGGGTCACCGAGGTGTAAGGAATCACGCTCCACTGCTGGCGCGGGTCCACGCCTTCCATCTCCAGCGGCCGCATGTACTGGATCCACTTGGTGATGGTGAAAGGCAGGGCGGGCACGCCCCAGCGCTCGCCGATTGCCACGGAGCGACGCGACGCAAAGAGCGACATGCGCCGGGTGCCCGCTTCCTTCGGCATCGCCAGCTGCGACCAGGGAACGAAGAACTCCGCCGACCACCCCTTTTCGGTCAGGGCGGTTTCTCCGTACCACACTCCGTCCCAGTCACGGTTGAACTGAGCCTCGGGAATGAGGGTCCCGTCGGTTTTGACCCCGCTGGCGGCAAGGGACATCCAGTATCCGTACTTGCCGTCGCCGGATGTGTCGAGAACCAGGCCGACGAAGTCACCGAAGTTCGTCCCCGTGTCCCGCGGCGAAAGAACCGAGACGATCATGTCACGCGGCTGCTCCAGATCGTAGCCGGCGTAGATGCCGCGCTCGGTGTAGATGAGCATCAACTTCGTTTCCCAGCGGGGCTTTTCCATGGTGTCCGGGTCGATGACGATGAAGTCGCGGATGACCGTCGCATCCGCCCAGGCCGCGTCGTCGAGGCGGCCGTCCACCCGGATGGACGCCTGTTCGTGGAACCTGTAAGGAATGTCGACGACCTCACCGGTATTGAGCTCGGCAGACCTGGATTGCGCAGCGCCGGCTGTGGATTCGGCCAGGCTACGTCCCGCAACGATCAGGGCTAAAGCCACCATGAGAACGCGGCACCGGGTCATGCTGGGGCGCTCAGATGGCCGCATTCTTGGTCGCGCCGCAGCGCTGGCAGCGATGGACGGTCACCAGCCCGCCCTGCTTGACGTCGAAGCGCTGCTGCTTGTCGACCACCCATTTGTGGAATCCTCTCGCACACAAGGTCCGGCCTTTGGCTTTCTCCTTGAGGCTGCGCTTCTTGAACGGCAGGACGTCAGCCATCGCGGCTCCCGGATTCTGCAAAAGTTGACCGGCCCGACACACCGGCATGGGGTTCGCCGGGGGCGAATTGTTGCAGCTTTGCAGGTTCAACGCTCGCCGATCGTTGCCCGGCGCAGCAAGGCCCTCAATTCAGCAACAGGTTCTCGATGGCACTTACCAGCTCGGCAGGCCTGACCGGCTTGGTGAGGATGGCTGCCGCCCCACTCTCGAGAATCGATTGAGTCACGGGGCTCTCCGGTCGAGCGGTCAGGCCGACGATGGGTACGCCCGTATCCGCCAGCGCCAGGGCGACGTCGTCGCCGCCGATACCCTGCAGGTGGGGGTCGAGGACCAGGCAGTCGATGTCCCGGTCGTGCTCGAACGCGTCGAGAAAAGCCTCTCCGCTGGCAAAGACTTTGGCCAGCCAGCCCCGACTCTCAGCGAGCAGGGTCATGGCATCCAGAATGGCCACATCATCGTCTACCACCGCAATGGAAACCATCGCCCACCGTCCGCATTTGCCTTTTAGCGAGGTTAAGGCGGGCAGCTGTGGCCTCAATTCGGGAATCTACCTAGCCGGGCCCACGTCCGGCGTCGAGTCCCCGCTCGATGAGACTGATGAGGTGATTGGTGTCGACGGGTTTGCGCAGGACGGTGCAGTTGGATATCGCGGCCTCGTCGATGACTTTGCCGGAGGTATCACCGGTCATCAGCACCGTCGGCAGATAGCTGCCCCGCAGCTCGCGCGCGCGCCGGATGACTTCGATGCCGTTGGCGCCCGGCAGGCGGAAGTCGGACACCACCATGTCGGGAGACAGCCCCTCCTCCAGCATGGCGATGGCCCTGTTGCCGTCGAGCGCCGAGCGCACCGAGATCCCGGCGAGTTCCAGCATCATCGTCGTCGCGTCCACGATGGCGGGGTCATCGTCTACGAAGAGGATCACCGGTTCGCCAGGAGCCAACTGGCCGGTCTGCGGTTGGCCCGGGACCGTCTCCTCCTCGTCCAGCAGCCCCAGGGGCACCAGAATGCTGAAACATGAGCCCTCGCCCACGGTGGAAGCCACCTCCAGCGGGCAGTCGAGCAAGCTGGCTACCTGTTTCACAATGGACAGACCGAGACCCAGCCCTTTGCGCCGGTCGCGGACCGGATTGTCGAGCTGGAAATACTCCTCGAAGATGGTGTCGATGGCTTCCCCCGGAATGCCGATACCCGTGTCGCGCACCTCGACGCGCAGGTGGTCTCCACTCTCGGCCGCGGAGACGGCGACGCTGCCTTCCTCCGTATAACGAACCGCATTGCCCACGAAGTTGGCCAGGATCCGCTGCAGCAGCGCTGGATCCGTGCGAACGACGGCCTCGGTGGGCTCAATGGATAGCGTGAGGCCTTTGCCCTCCGCCTCGGGAGCACAGTCTGCGACCAGCTCGTCGAACAGACTCTGAAGCCGGAAATCCCGCACCTCTGGCGTAATCGAGCCCGAGTCCAGCTTGGAGACGTCCAGAAGCGCATCGAGCAGCTCACGCATCACGTCCAGAGACTTGTCTATCTTGGCGCTGACTTCCAACGCCTTGTCCTGGTCCTGACGCACCACCCGGTTGAGCACGTCGAGATAGATGGCGATGGATTGCAGGGGTTGCCGCAGATCATGGCTGGCAGCTGCCAGGAACCTGGACTTGATCGCCGTGGCGCGCTCCGCGGTGTCCTTGGCGGCACTCAGCTCGACCTCGAAAGCCTTTCTTTCCGTGACGTCGCGTATGGCGCTGATGACCAGCATACCCTGGTCCGTGCTGACAGGGCTCAAGCTGATCTCGATGGGAAACTCCGAGCCGTCCCGACGACGCCCGTAGAGGTCGAGCCCGGCACCCATGGGCCGGACCCGCGGCGCAGACATGAAGTCGGCGCGATGTGCGCCATGGGCTGCACGCAACCGCTCGGGCAGCAGCTGGTCGACGTTCAGACCGATGAGGGCTTCCGGCGCGTAACCGAGCACCTCGCCGACCTGCGCATTCGCAAAGACGATTACGCCAGCCGAATCCGCCACCACGGTCGCGTCCGGCGCTGCATCGAGCAGATCACGGACGTGACTTTCCTTGAAATCCATCGTCTCCCCCTCAAATTACGCTATCAGAAACGCGGCGAGGGGAGAAGCGCCACATGGGGCCTGAATTCAAGCCTCCGGGGTGCCCGGAGAAGGAACCAAATCCTGGCTGGACGGTCCAAATATCACTTCCCGTCAACCGGTCCGAACCATGGTCGTCGATCCGCTGAGGCGCTACCCTAGCCCCATGCTGAAGCTCAAATGCTCCGTGCGTAAGGCCGTGCTGATCGGCGCGCTGGCCGGTGCGAGCCCCGCCATGGCGGGCGCGCCGGAACACCACACCGAAAGCGGCCGTTTCACCAACCCCTACGTGGAACAAGCCCAAGGGGGCGTTTTTGCGTTCCTTAAACGGCGACTTTTAGGACAGGACACGTGGTCCAGCTACGACGCCCATCGCGATGGCGCAGTGCCCACGGCTGCACCCCGCCTGGTCGCCGAGGGCGAGCAGACCAACAACGCCAGGGTGACCTGGGTCGGTCATGCCACCGTGCTGATTCAGCACGCCGGCGTCAACGTGCTCACGGACCCCATACTTTCGCGAATCGCGTCGCCCGTCGCGTTCGCAGGGCCGGGTCGTAAGTCGGCCCCGGGCGTAGACGCCCAGGGCCTTCCCCCCATCGACGTGGTGGTCATCTCCCACGATCACTACGACCACCTCGACGAGCCTACGATCCGCTTTCTGGGCGACCGGCCCCGATACTTCGTTCCTCTGGGACTGAAGCAGTGGCTGGTGGATGCCGGTATCGATCAATCGCGAATCACCGAGCTGGACTGGTGGGAGAAGCAGACGGTCGAGCCCGGCGGCTCCGCGTTGACGGTGACCGCCACCCCTACCCAGCACGTCTCGGGACGGACCCTGACCGATCGAAACAAGCGGCTGTGGGCCGGCTGGGCAATGGAGTGGGACGACTTTACCGTCTGGTTTGGCGGGGATACCGGATACAACGACGTTCAGTTCAAGGCCATCGGCGATCGTTTCGACGGCTTCGACCTCGGCATCGTACCCATCGGCAGCTACGCCCCGCGGGCGTACATGCACAGCTACCACGCCGACCCTGAGCAGGCAGTGCGCATCCATCAGGACATCCGCGCGAGGCGGTCCATGGCCGTGCACTGGGGCACCTTCCACCTCACTGCCGAGCCGCTGCTCGAGCCCCCCGAGCTGCTGCGCGCAGCCGTTCTGGAGGCGGGGCTGCCCAGCGAAGAGGTCACCGCCTACGCGGTGGGCGAATCCCGCGCCTACTTCCCCCTCTGAACAGTTCCCAGCTGCACCCGAGCGGCGAAGCGGTAGCTTCGGCCGCCGTTTTTGGTAGGCTAGCTTCGCAGGGCGCGTAGCTCAGTTGGTTAGAGTGCTGCTTTCACACGGCAGAGGTCCGCAGTTCGAATCTGCGCGCGCCCACCATCTCGCCCGGGTTGCCGGCCGAACCGTGCGCTATGCAGGCCGGCGCCACCGCTGGCTCAACCTCCAAAACCCCTGGCAAGGGACCGATCTCGGGCCATGGCGTCCACTCGCGACTTGAGCACGTCGATCCACTGGGGGTGCGTGACGATCCAGAACTCGTTTCCCCGGATGGCGTTGACCACCATGTCGGCTACCTCCGCAGGATCCATGCCCTCTTCCGCCAGCAGCCGTCCGGCCCGGCTCTCAAAAGCTCGCTCCGCATCCGAGGTCTGGTGATCGTGCGCCGAAGCGCTATGGCGGTTTCGTTTGCTGTTGACGATCTGGGTATTGATGGCGCCGGGACAGAGCACGGAAGCTGAGATGGCGGAGCCTTCGGAGTCGAGCTCCGCGCGCAGGGTTTCTGTCAACGCAACCACGCCGAACTTGGCAACGTTGTAGGGCGCAATGCTCGCCGAGGCCTGCAGGCCTGCGGTGGATGCGGTATTCACGATGTGCCCCTCGCCCGCTTCCCGGATCAACGGCAGAAAGGCCTTGACGCCGTAAACCACGCTCCACAGGTCGACGCCGAGAACCCATTCCCAGTCCGCCAGGGTGAGATCGGCAATGGGTCCGGATACGACGACGCCGGCGTTGTTGTGCACCACGTTGACCGAGCCGAACGCATCGATGGTCTTATCAGCCAGCAGGCTGACGGCTTCCCAGTCGGAGACGTCCGTAGGCACGCCGAGAACCTCGTGCCCGGCTCCCGAAAGCTCGGCCACCGCACGCTCGAGGGCGGCCTCCTCGATGTCGGCCATCACCACCTTCATGCCTTCCCCGGCAAAGCGCGTAGCCGTCGCCCGGCCGATGCCGCTGGCAGCACCGGTCACCACCGCCACCTTTCCATCAAGTTCACGCATTTCGTTCCCCCCAGAAGTTCGATCCGCCTGCCGCAAGCATAACCGGATCCAGCGCTTCTCGTGCGCTCCGCGCAAGCGGCTGTTTCGCGAATCCGCCCCGCCCTTTATGCTGTCCGCTTGAGAGGCGGCCGGAACCGGGGTACCGGTCGCAGGCGCAGCAGACGGGGATCTCCACATGAGCATGAAAGACAAGATTCTCGGCACCGGCTTCGCACGCTTCAAGGACCGCAGATTCCTGGAGGCATCCATGGCGGCCAGCGCCCTGGTCGCCATGGCCGACGCCCACGTACACCTAAGCGAGCAGTTGGCCGTGGACCGGGTTCTGGAAAACATCGAACGTCTCAACGTCTTCGACCCGCGCAAGGCCATCGACCTGCACCGGCAGTTCGTGCAGGCCATGCGGTCCAATTCCGGGGAAGGCCAGGACTGGGCCCTGGAAGTAATCGGCCGGTTTCGGGGTAACGAGGAAGCCGCAGATCTGCTGATCCGCATAGCCCGCTACACGGCCCAGGCCGACCAGCACTTGAGCGGCCGCGAGCTGATGGCGATCCGCCGGCTCTGCCGGGAACTCGGGGTGGATCCCGAGCCGTACATGGAAGACGCCGACCCCGACTAGCCGACGCCCAACGCCTTGATCCAGAAGGCCATCATGTCCTCGTGAAACCGATCGGCCTGATCGCCCTCGCTGCCCAGGTGCGCGCCCCTGCGCCCGTAGCCGGCTTTGATTCCGTACATCATGAGCTCACGGTCGGTGAAGGCGGGGTCAGCACGCCCATCGGCCGGGTGCACGAACGCGCCATCCTCGCGGATGTAGACGGTAGGGGCTCCTGGAGAGACGGAAGCCTCGGCGATGAGCTCCAGCGGCGTGCCCCGGTCGAAGCTGTGATGGGCCCCGGCAAAAATGCGGCAGGACGCGTCTCCTCCACACAGTCTTATCGCCTGAATGTGCCCCTGCACCTGCTGAGCCAGACACCACTCGTCCTGATCTCCGATCACGGCGCGCACCAAGGTGTCGCCAACGAACGGGGAGAGAAACTGCTGGCCTGACCAGGGGTAGGCTGCGTAGATCGCGCGAAGGCCGGACCTGACATCGACCGTCTCGAGCCGCGCCATGCAGGCCGCGGACAGCACGGCGGAGCCACCGCGACTGTGTCCCTGGGCGCCGATGCGCGCAGCGTCGATCGCCTCTCTCGCGGCCAGGACTGCTACGCTGGCCAGCACGTCCCAGGCACTAGCCGCGAACGAAAATTGGGCCTGATTGGCGACGGTGGAGGTGACCCCGCGGGTGCCGAAAGGATCGATCAGACAGGCAGCGATGCCGGCCTCGTTGAGCAGGTCGGCCTTGGCAACGTGGGATGGCGCAATGCCCAGGCTGCCGGGAACGATCACCACCACCGGCCAGGGCCCCTGCCCGGCCGGCAGGAACAGCTTGCCCAGAATCTCGGTGCGTTCCATGGCCCCGGGGTCGGAGATGGCCTCGAAGAAGTTCCGCGGGTTGGCCGTAGGGACGCGGAGCGTTTCGCCCACGGTCCCTCGGGCGGTGACGATCTCCTGATCAGCAGTCAAGTTACACCCCAGCAGTGATAAGGGTTTCAGGGCGATAGCCGCCTGGAAGCAGGTCGGCATTATATGTTACGCGACAGTTTATCTATCTGGGTTGTATCACCAGGACGATACAAAAAACCCCGGCGTCCGTGCCAGGGTTTGTGGTGTCTCGCGTGGGGGGGAGAGATTCGGGGGGGCCGCGAGAGCACGAGCGCATGATGGACTTAAAGCCGAAACCGGATTGTGATGTAAATCACCCACAAATCTTCGCCGAACATCCCGCTTACACGGAGGCCATACAGTGTTCCCCGTCAGCCCCTGTTGGACAAATTGTCCTGATTGAGTAAGAGACACTTTTGGCTCATCGTTTACCCGATAAGGAAACGATGATGACGAAAGGAAACCAAGACAGCGTCGAAAAAACGGTGCGCGATATTCGCCGAGCCACACGACGCAAACACAATCCCGAAGAGAAGATCCGTATCGTGCTGGAAGGCCTGCGCAGCGAGCAAAGCATTGAGCCGGGCGGCTTCACACACGCTCGTTGAATTCCCGTATCATTGCGCGCCATTACCGCCGGCGGGCAAAGGGCAGCGGTTGTGAAGCTGGAAGAGGCCAAAGTTGCGGTGATCGGCGGCAGCCTGGCGGGATGTTCGATTGCCATTGTGCTCCGACGCGCCGGTTGCCGGGTGGACGTTTATGAGCGTTCGCCAACGGATCTTCAGGACCGGGGGGCAGGGATCGTGCTCCCGAATCAACTCCAGTCGGAACTCATCGACCGGGGCTTCCTGCCGCCGGACTACCCGGGCTGTCCGATTCGACAGCGTGATTGGGTGGTGCACGACGGCTCGTTCGAAGGGCGGGTAGTCTGGCGGCAACCCGTATCTGGCGTCGCCAACCACTGGGGCCGGCTGTGGCGCGCTTTGCGCGCTGCCATTCCCGATGCCTGCTACCACAACGGTCTGGGTTTGATCGATTACGCAAACAGTGCCGAGGGCATCTCTTTTCAAACGTCGGACGGCGAGCGCAGGCGTGCGGACCTTCTCGTGGCGGCAGACGGTTACCGCTCGCTGGTCCGCGAGCAGATGACCTGGGGATCTGAATCGGACTATGCGGGTTACGTGTTGTGGCGCGGAAATTTCGAAGACTCCCGCGTTGCCGATCGGGCCGTCATTGCGAGGCTGGATGAGCGGCAGAGTTGGTTGTCTGCCTGTTACGACGGTGGGCACAGCGTGCTCTACATGATTCCGGGGGCAGCCGAGACGCCGGGGCAGGACGAGCGGCGGATCAACTGGGGAATCTATTCCCGACCGCCCGATGGTCTGGTGCTTCACGAGCCCTCGTCGATCCCCGAGGGTTCCGTGACGGAGGCGATGTATGCCCAGTTCGACGCGCTGCTCGGTGACAGTTTGCCGGCGCAGATTGCTGCGTTGATTCGGCTCAGTCCGAGAGAGCAGGTTTCCATTCAACCGATCTACGACGAGCTGGCCGTGCACTTTTCTGAGGCTCGGGTAATGCTGGTCGGGGATGCCGCGGCCGTGGTCAGACCGCATACCGCCAGTGGTGCGACCAAGGCATTGCAGGATGCCCTGGTGTTCGAAAGGCTGTCTCGAGAGCACGACGATCTCGATGCGCTGCTCGCGGCGTACGGAGCCGAGCGGCTGGAAAATTGCAACGCGCTGGTGGAAGTGGGGCGGCGCATCGGCAGGGCCCAGGTGGAGGAGACTCCCGAATGGTCAGCCATGTCGCCTGCCGACTTCGCCCGTTGGAACGAGGCCACCCTCGCCGGCCAGTCGCTGTATCTGTATGAAGATGTAAGTAACACAGGGGGCGAGGCTGAAAGCCACGCTGGGGAACCCGATGTTCCTCCCGGGCCCTGAGTTCTTCAGGCAGTAATCGAGAATCCGACATGAGAAGAACTCTGCTGTCTTTGGCACCGACCTGGCGGTGATCCTCGTATTCCATCCCGGTGCCCGTGCGCCTCAGCGGTCAGAGGCGGTCGCTGATGGCGTCTCGACCAATCGATTCATCTCTCGACATGGCGCGCCTGTCGCTGGGATCTATCTCGGGATCTGGATCCCTCTGGACGCTTCTGCCGCTCGAATGGAGAAGGTTTGTCCAGCCCATGTTTTTTGGTCCACTGGTTAAGTTGAGGATCTCCTGTTCTCAGTTGATGTTGTCGAGCGGGCGTCGTCCCAATCTATTCTGAATTGGGACGGCGAAGAAGCCTTTCGCTTGTTCTAGGTAGACAGCTCCGTCCAATCCTCCGGCCTGCCACCCTCTGGACACTCTTGCTTTGAGCAGATGTCGCGGATCAGGTCGTCCATGAATTCACGGAAGCTCGATGCAAACGTATATCGCTGCATCCTCCAGGCGTGGAGCAGGAAAGTGTTGTACGTCATAAACCAGCGCTGCGCGTAGACGTAGGCGTCCCATTGCTCCTGCTCGAGGTTTCCTCGGGCGTGCTCCAGATAGTTGAACTCCGTAGACTTCAGCATGCTTCCCGCGAAGTAGCTGATCTGTAACCCTCCAGCATCCAACCTGATCCCTTCCCGATTGGCAGCTATCTGCTCGGCAATCAGATCCGGGTTGGTGGCCGCAGCTAAGACGATTTCATTCCACGCGGCCATGCTCTGCGCCGCCGTACTGGATTTCATTGAGTCCGTATTCAGCCGCATCTCATACGCCAGAAACACGATGCCGATGACCACGCCGAAGTTGGCGACCAAGCCAAGCCACTGATTGAGCCGTTCCATGGGGTTTCTCCTCTCCCTGTGGATGAGGAGAGACTACGACTTTGGCGGAAGCGGGTTAAGAGGAAGGCGTCAGAGGCGGCTCACGCCGTCGCTGGTCGAAGCCAGCTCGCCCGTTCCTCAATGTACTCCACAAAGGCAGGAACCTCGGACTCTCGAGTGATCAGCCCCCAAGTTTCTTTGAGATGCGGGATCTTCTCTATGAAGAACAGGAACGCTCTTATTCGAGCCTCGAAGACGTCGTCGTCGACGGTTCCTGCCCGATGCTGAAGGAACGCACACTGCGCCTGATTGGCAGCAATTGTGAGCAGACACGCGACGTACCTGAACTGCTCGCCGGTCAATTCATCAAAGCTCGCCAAATCTTCGGTTTCGGCAAGCTCTTTTGCGTGCTGATCCTGAAAGTGCGCGAACTCAGCTGCCTGCTGGTTCCAATGCTCATAACTGGCTGAACGAAGCGCGTTGGTGTTTTGCCTGATCTGGACGGCCAGATAAGCAAGCGTAGCGACCACTGCTATTGCGCCAAAGAATTCCCCAAAGTTGCCCAGCAACGCAGCGATACCCTGAATATCCATGACTCACCTCCTCCTGTAGATGAAGGGATGGTAGCGCAGAAGACTTGCGGCGCAGACGGACTGAGGTAGCCTCATTCCATTCATTGGAGAGGAGACCGTCATGGATCATCAGGCTTTGGCTGCAATGCTGGGGAGCTACGGAGAGTTTTTCGGGGCAATAGCCGTCGTAGCGACGCTGGGGTATCTGGCCCTTCAAGTGCGGCAAAACACGCGGTCGAGCTACGTGACTCGATCAGCAGCGGTGACCAACCGACTCGGAGAAATTCAGGAAGCGATTGTCTGCAACAGCGATCTGTCGGCCCTCATGGCAAAGTGTCGTGACCCCGAACTAACTGATCTGACACCCACAGAAGAAGAGCGTGTGCAGGGTATAGCTGAGTTGTATGTCAAGACATTCAGCGACGTGCAGACAGCACACAGCAACTCAGAGATGACAGATGCGTATTTCGCGACCTTCCGTGCGGAGTTCCGACGTATCGTCGAGACCTATCCGGCATTGAAGCCGCGCATGCGCTTAACGCTGAAGCGTTTCGACATGAAGCTCTTTCCCATATACGCGCCAGCCCTGGACTAAACTCCCGTTGTCCACAACGGGACCCTAGCAATGCGCAACCCCCGACCCATCAAAAAATGCCGGCCCTGGCCGGTTAGATTCGGTATCATCTGGAGTTATTCAGCAACGGGGAAAACGTACCGGGGAGGGAGCGCAATGAGCGCGATGTACAAAAACACGTGTGGCTACCGCTGGCTGACGCTGGTGATTCTGATCTGGCTCGGGAGTGCGCAAGCCGCGGTCCTCGAAGAAATTGTGGTGGTCGCGCAAAAGCGTGATCAGAGTCTGCAGGATGTGGGCATTGCGGTATCGGCATTTACCGGCGATCAGCTCGATCAACTGGGCTGGGATACGGCAGAGCAGGTCACGGCGATGTCGCCGGGCGTGACGACCATTCAGCCGAACGGTCCGTCAGCGTTTTTCACCAACATCCGGGGCGTTGCCCAGAACGATTTTTCAGGTGATCACCAGGAGTCGCCGGTGGCCGTCTACGTCGACGAGGTCTACATCAGCGCAGCTTCCGGTGCCGGCTTCCAGCTATTTGATTTCGAGCGTGTGGAGGTGTTACGTGGTCCGCAGGGAACCCTGTTCGGGCGCAACGCAACCGGCGGGCTGGTGCACTACATCACTCGCAAGCCCTCGCAGGAACTGGATGGCTACATCAAGGGGACCTACGGGGACTACGATCAGCTCAAGTTCGAAGGTGCCGTCGGCGGCGGCATCACGGACAAAATTTCCGGGCGCCTGTCCTTTACGACCAACAACCACGACGGCATATACAAAAACCGGATCGGTTCCAATCTGAACGACGGCGACGACTGGGCCATCCGCGGGCAGGTGCTGATCGACTTCAACGATCGGACGAGCTGGTTGCTGAATCTGCGTCGCGGAGAGCAGGACGTGAACGTAGCACCGTTTTCTCATCGCTCCGCACGGTTGAACCCGATCACGGGACTGGGTGAGGACTTCGATGGACCTGACCTTACCGCCGAGGGGGATTCGAGGATTACGGAGGGTTACCAGGATCCCGACCAGAAGCTGTTGAAAGGCTCCGTCAACGTCGAAGGCTTCAATCAGATCGAGACGACGGGCTTCACCAGCAATCTCGAGTTCGGTATTGGGGACACGATGTCGCTCGTGTTCGTGACCGATTACTCGGAACTCGACAAGGACTACATCGAGGACTCGGATGCGGGCCCGGAAGACTTCTTTGCGTTTACGTTGCGCTCCGACATCGAGCAGTTTTCCCAGGAGGTGCGTCTTGCGGGCAGCACCGACACCAGCAACTGGGTCGTCGGCGCCTACTACCTGGACATCCAGGGCGAGTTTTTCAATGGCGGTGCTGCATCCAATTTTTTTGCGGCGGCTTTCCCCGGATTCGGTCTGAACGATCCGTCGCTTGAGACCCTGGGATTGAACAATCCGTTCAGTACAAACACCGAATCGGTGGCGCTGTTTGCGCAGGTTGAATACGACTTCACCGAAACGTTGCGCGGCACCGTCGGGGTACGCTGGTCCAAGGAAAAAAAGGACATGGACTTCCAGCAGTTCTTTTCCCTGTTCGAAGCGCCGGACTCGTTCGAAATCGACGTTGAGGACGGGTTGGGGCTGGGAGGCGCCATCTGGACATTCAGCCCGGATGCCGTGACCAACGAACCCGGCGGCCCGGCGTTCGGTTTCGACCCGGTCAATGGCGATCCGGGCCTGGCCAAACTGAACGATGACCTGATCACAGCCAAGCTTGCGCTCGAGTGGCTGCCCTCGGACAACCTGCTCTCCTACATCAGCTACAACCGCGGCATCAAGGCCGGCGGCTTCAACGCACCGATCGATGCAACCGACTTTTATGCAGGCGTGCGCGAGCCTGAAGAAATGCGTTTCGACGAAGAAGTGCTGAACGCCTACGAGATCGGCTTCAAGTGGACGTTCGCCGGCGGGCTTGCCCGGTTGAATGGCGCCGCCTACTACTACGACTATCAGGACTACCAGGCATTTGCGCTGGACAGTCTGACAACGGTCGTTTTCAACACCGATGCCGAGACCTATGGACTGGAACTCGAACTGCAGGCGTCGCCGGTAGAAGGCCTCGATCTGCTGCTGGGTCTCGGATTGATCGACAATACCGTCGAGGACGGCCACACCCAGCCTGACGGCACGCCGGTCGATCGAACTGCAGTGCTGACGCCCGAGGTGAACATCAGTGGTCTTGTTCGCTACCAGTGGTCTGCACTGGGGGGCATGCTTGCCGTTCAGGGTGACGTAAACTACATGAGTTCACACTACTTTCAGCTCAAGAACTCACCCGTCGGCAAGGAGAGCGGCTACGCCATAACCAATGCACGGCTGAGCTGGATGAGCGAAAAAGGAGATTGGGACGTGTCGGTGTTTGTCAATAATCTCTTTGACGAAGACCACCGGCTGATGGTGTTCGACCTGGCAGGTTCTCCGGCTGAAGGCGGGTTCGGGATGTATGAGAACTATGCAGGTAATCCCCGGTGGTGGGGTGCCTCGGTGCGCTACGCGTTCGGGTTCTAATCAATCAGAGATCAACAAGAGACAGTGGCATGAGCGATGAGTTGACGGCGTTTCGACAGGAAGCGCGGGAATGGATAGCCGGGAACTTTCCCGGATCGCTGAAAGGCGGTGGCGGCGGCGGATTGAGTCAGGCACATGCACGGATCATCAACGAGGAACTTACGGGTATAGGAAGTATGACCGCCCGAAGCCAGGCGATCTGAAAGTAAGGCGGTGGTGATTTTTGCTTGGGGAGGGCTTCGTGGGCTGAGCGTGCGGCGGTCGTGACGAGAAGAGCCTGTCCTGGTTCGAGGTATCGGAGCGCCGGATGCGCAGCGGAGGAGCTCGCGGTTGTGATGGTTGGGTCTCTTCGCGTGCCCGAATGTGCTCGAGGATGGTGGCGATGACGTCGGGATCCTCCGATGCAGGCGATCACTCTGAGTTTGCCGCCGCATTTCGAGCAGGTCTCTATGTCGATGGCGGCAGTTCGCTTCGCGAACTGCTTAGCTGATTGCTTGCAATCAGCCGAAGACCCGTTTCAGCCGCTGCATCCAGGTCATGGGTGCTAGGGGTTTGTTGTGTGGTTGTGCCTTGCGCTCGTGTCTGGGCACGATGTGTTCGCG
>DATCZA010000074.1:0-8085 GCA_036526135.1 Pseudomonadales bacterium
GCTCTATGTGCAGGTCCGAGCTGATCACGTTCTGCTTGGCAAAGCTGCGCGGCGTGAGGTGCAGATGCTGGTAGGACGAGCTCACCGGACGAGCGTACTCGTAGCGCGTCTTGTGAACTATCTGATAACGCGTCATCTCACTGCCAGTGGCTGATGGTGTGATCGAAGTACGTGCGGGTCACCACTTCGTGGAGACCGTTCATGGATTCCTCCAGCCGGCCGAGCAGACGATTGAGATGAGTACGCAGCCCCTTCCTGCTGATCACCTCCGCGAGCTTGACGGTGTCTGCCAGAGCGAGCTCGCTTTGGGCGGCCAGCAGAATGCGGCCTGACTCGCTCAGCGACCCGTCCCGCTGCTCCAGCGGCATGGTCGCCATGTGCTCGCGCAGCATGCCGATCTGGTAAGCCACGGAGCGTGGGTTGGTGTCGTCGACGAGCAGCAGATCGAGGACGGTCGCAAGGGTAGGGCTCGTCTGGTATCGGAAGCGGTGGGTGAGCCCGCTGTCGCACACGTCGAGCAGCAGGTTCAGTGCGCCGATCTGCTGCGGTTCCCGGGTACAGAGATCTTTGACGACCCGGACGATGTAGGTACAGCGCTCCAGCCGTCGACCCATGTCCAGTAGCCGCCAGCCGTAGCCGCGGGTCATGTTTTCGTGGACCTGGCCATTGACCGCCGACAGCTTCTCGATCAGTTGATCCAGCAGCCGGAGCGCATCGGCGATGGAGTGAACGCGCCAGCGCAGTTCCGGTATCGCCGAAAGCCCTTCGAACAGACGCCACGCGTCGCGCGAAAGACGTTCGCGAACGTGCTCCGCAGTTCGCCGAACGTTGCCGAGAACGTTGGCCAGGCCGTCCTCGCTCTCGGGGTCAAAGAGGATCTGCCACAGTTCCTGGTCGAAGGCGCCCCGGCCGGCTGCGGCCGCTCGTCTCGCTCTGGCCGGTGAGAGGTAGTCCATCGTCGTGAGCAGCCTTGTCAGCTGGCCAAGCTCGACGGGCGGTCCACTTGCAGCGCCCTCGCCACCGGCATAGCTGAACAGCGCCCGGTAAAGGCGCACGGCGCCCTCGGTTCGCTCCAGGTAGCGTCCCAGCCAGAAGAGGTCGTCACCGGTGCGGCTGGATAGATCGCGGTCGCTGCGGCGGGTTGCCACCGCGCGCGCCGGTGGCGTCGCCGGCCACTCGGCGCCCGCGGCGGGAATCCAGACGTCCTTGCTGATGTCTCCTTCGGGTGTGGCCAGGCGTGCAAGCCCGCCGGGCAACACTTTGTAGCCGTCACCGGTGGCGCCTACGTACAGACGCAGCGTCATCGGTGCCCGTGCCCACCCGTCCGCCCCTGTCCAGTAGGGAACGGTGGACAGCTCGATGCGCTCACGCCCGACGAACTGGTAGGGCAGGCGCGAGATCTTTGCCGGAATCGATGCGTTGCCAGTCGGGAGAATGTCGCTGGCCATATATGCGCCCACGCTGCTGGCCAGCAGCGGCTTGCGGTGGAAAGCATTACGCAGCACCAGCTCCCCCCGGTTGGCAAGGACGTGTTCCAGCTCGGCCGGCTGGCCGCACCACCAGGTGGTGAGATCCGGCAGCTCGAGGGGCTCGCTCAGCATCTGCTTGCACAGCGAGGGCAGGAAACTCGCGAACGCTTCGTTTTCCACCAGGCCGCTGCCGATGGCGTTTGCCACCGCCACCCGCCCCGTGCTCGCAGCACGAAGCAGGCCTGGCACCCCCTGCAGGGAATGCGCGCGCAGCTCCAGCGGGTCGCAGTCGGACGACTCCACCTGCCGGACGATCAGGCTGACCGGCTTCAGCCCTTCGAGAGTTTTCAGGAAGACCTCGCCGTCGCGGACGGTCAGATCGGCTCCCTCCACCACGGGATAGCCAAGGTAGCGGCCGAGGAAGGTGTGCTCGAAGTAGCTTTCCTGACCGGGACCTCCGGAGAGGATGACGGAAAGACCGTCGCTGCGTCCGGTCGTCTCTCCCAGCTCGTGCAGGTACTCGCTGTGGGCGCGGAAGAACTGCGCGATTCGCGCGATGCCGCCCGACTCGAACAGCTCGGGCACCGATCGCGCCATGATCAGCCGATTCTCCAGCGTGTAGCCCAGACCGGAAGGGGCTTCGCTGCGGCTGCTCAGCACCCGCCACTGCCCATCGGGTGATCGTCCCAGATCGAATGCGAGCAGATGCAGAAAGACGGCCTCGGGGGCGGAGTAGCCGCACGCCGGCAGCAGGTAGTCGGGGTTGGCAAAAGCAAGACCGAGGGGCAGGCCGCGGTGCAGCAGTGTCTGCGGACCGTACAGATCGGCGACGACGGCGTTAAGCAGACGCGCCCGCTGTTCCAGGCCGCGGGTTAGCGTGGGCCACTCGTTGGGATCCAGGACGTATGGCAGGCCGTCGAGACGCCAGGGGCGCTGAGCGCCGTCTTCCAGGTAGGTCACCGCGCTTTCGTCGAGGATCTGCTGAACCGTCCGGTTGAGGGCTTCCGGCGAGCGGCTGTCCGTCGCCGTGAACGTGCCGTCGAGAAATTGCCAGTGATGGCGCAGCTCCCTGCCATCCAGCACCTCGTCGTAGGCAACGCCCGAGGGTGGCAGGTCGGCCAGTTGCCTTCTCTGGTAAGGTTCTGTGAGAGGTTCCTGCTTCAAGTTGGCCTGTCGCTCAGAAAGGTCGGCTTTGCGAACCGGATCCCGCCGTGCATAGTGGGGGGCCGGACAAGGTTAGGTGGGGGGCTTGGCCCCTGCAAGCCGTAATGCCTCGGCACGATCGCCCCAATTCCGTTCCTCGGGCCCCGCACAGATGGCGTCTCGCGCCTCGCGCCGCGGTGGCCGTGCAGAATCGTCTGCGGGATCGGGTCCGAATCGTCCCGGGACCGAAACCGCGGAGAATCGTCGGGCTGGATTGCGCTTTCGCGGAAAACGACGTTCTCGCGGTAGCGGTGGTCTGGGATGTCGTCGGAGGGCGCGTCTTGGAGACGCGTGGCGCGCGCCGCCGGGTCGACTTTCCTTACGTTCCGGGGCTCCTTTCCTTTCGCGAAGTTCCGGTGATGCTCGACGTGCTGCGCCGCCTGACGACTTCCTTCGACGCCGTGATGTGCGACGGTCAGGGAATTGCTCATCCTCGGCGCCTGGGACTTGCATCGCACCTGGGCGTCATTCTCCAAATGCCGACGCTTGGCTGCGCTAAATCCCGGCTGTTGGGTAGCCACGCTCCCGTTGGCCGGCGCCGCGGCGATTGGGTGCCGCTGCTGGATGGCGATGAGCGTGTGGGAACGGTCCTTCGCACGCGCGACGACGTGCGGCCCGTGTTTGTCAGTCCTGGAAATCTGTGCAACCACGACGATGCCGTGGGCTGGGTGCTCGCCTGCGGGGGAGGCTATCGCCTCCCCGAGCCGACCCGTCTGGCAGATCGCCACGTTGCAGCCTACAAAAGGCAAGGGTCGTATCGGGGCGGTTTGACGAGCTAGGTCATGGCTGCAGCGGATCGTGTCGATGCCGTCGCCGTCGGCGGGATCAATAGTAGATGAAGGTGACGACTCCGGTTGCCAGCATGCCGATTCCGAGCAGGATCGAATAACCGAATGCCAGGCCGACTCCCTTGGCGAGGGTCCTGCCGATGGACTGTCGGTAGGTGCTCTTCAGCGCTATGAAGGCATAGAGGACGCTGATCATCACGAGGCCGTTGGACACCCATTCCCAGACGGCGCTGCCCTCGCTCCCCGTGCTCGCGTCGGCTTGCTCGGGCAGGAAGAGCATAACGGTCAGCAGCAGGTAGTAGAAAGAGTGCAGGTGCAGCGCGAACACGAAATGCTCCGAGTAGAAGCGTCTCGGGTAGGCGAGCTTCAGCAGCATGGCAGCGAACGGCAGTAGGATGAACATCATGACGGGAAGATTCTCCAGGAAGTCCTCCAGAGCGTCCGCGGGGCGCGATGCCATGTCTTTGAATTTCTGCTCCAGACGCGCCTCCAGCTCGCTATCTTCTTCTCCCAGATCGAGGTTTATCTTCAGCTCTCGGCTTGCAGGGGCCTCTTGAGCCGGGTCGGTCATTTCCGACTCGTTCGTTTCACCAGCCTTCTGCTCTGTCGTCTCGATCGACTCGGCGAGTTCCGCCTCCAATCTTTCGAGCTCTGCCTCCAGCCTCGAGGCGTCCACGCCGTGCTCGGTCAGCACGTCAATCAGCTCTGCCCGGCGGGATTCCCCCGCGGCCTCTAAAGCAGCACGAAGACCTTCTTTGCTGTCGACGTCCTCCATCGAGAAGAGAGATTCCGACAGGTCCACGGGATTGCCTTCAGCATCCAAACCGATCGAGTCGCGCTGGGTCACCGAGAGCGTGAAGAAGAAAATCAGGCTGACCACCAGGTACATGCGCGCGGGAGAGACATATCGCGCCCGGCGCCCGGCGGAGAACTCGTTGCTGAGAAACCCGGGTTTTAGAATCAGATGTCTGAGGCTGATAAAAAGCCTGGAATCGACCTCGAACGTCTCGCTAAGCAGATCGCCGACGATTCGGTAGGCGGCGCGCAGGTAGTTCCGGCTGTTCTGACCGCAGATCGCGCAGAACTCTCCCGATTTGGTGGCTCCGCAGTTCGAGCAGGATGTGGTTGCTATGTCGGTCACGAAGTCATCCGATCCGCAGACCTTGGAAGTATGCCGCAGCAGCGCGCGGATCATCCAGAAAATGCACCAGAGACAGGCGCCTGCCGCGGCGGCACCTCGTGGTTGCTCACCAGAAGATACGCCTGCCGCCCGGTAGCAGCGCGAGTATCCGATATACCTATAATTAAATGTATAAAATATATATAAGTATATGAAAGTAAACGCTTTTTATTGAGATATTCCTCGGGCGTCGTGGGTGGAAGGCCAAGCCATGTTCTTTTCCGCGGCACTATGCGGCGGGCCGTTGATGGAAGCGTGTTGACGGACCCGCCGGCTTGCGCAAACGTGTACGTCTGTGAAGAGTCGAACGAGTCGGAAGTGTCACGAACCAACCCGCTAGGCCGCGAAACGGGCATTCCTGAAGGCTATTCGCCAGGGGTTCTCTACCCGATGTCCCGCGTGGATCACCGGGACGCTCTGGGGATCCGCGCCGCGCTGCCGTTCACAGGGGAAGACGTCTGGTCCGCCTTCGAGTTCTCCTGGCTGAATGCCCGGGGAAAACCGGAGGTTGCGATGGTCCGGGTTCAGGTCCCCTGCGAATCGCCCTGCATCGTAGAGAGCAAATCCATGAAGCTATACCTCGGCTCTTTTTCTCAGACCCGGGTCGACAGTACCACGCGGGTGCAGGGGATGCTGGCCGCCGATCTGGCTTCCGCCTTTGGAACCGAGGTGGAAGTCGGTCTGGTTTCCCTGGCTGACATGAGCGCGATCGGCGAGGGACCGCCCGGCTTGTGTCTGGATGAACTCGACGTCGACATCCATAGCTACGATTACGCGGTCGAGACTCTGGCCGTGCTTCCGGGGGGCGAAGAGGTTCATCGGGAGACGCTGCACTCGAACCTGTTCCGCAGCATCTGCCCGGTGACCGGTCAGCCGGATTGGGCGACCATCATCGTGCGTTACTCCGGGCCGGCCATGGATCGGGCGGCGCTGCTTGGCTACCTGATTGGCTTTCGCCGACACCCGGCGTTTCACGAAGCCGTGGTCGAGCAGATCTTCATGGATCTTTCGCAGCGTTGCGGTGCGAAGGAACTTTCCGTCCATGGGTGCTTTCTGCGCCGTGGCGGTATCGATATCAGCCCCTTCCGTTCCAATTTCGAGGGGCCCCCGCCACCGATGCGGCTGCTGCGTCAGTAGAAGCGGGATCAATCGCTCCGACGAGGCGCGATCCGGGATCTCAGCCAACCGAGCCACGTGTTGTTGCCGAGCAGGTAGCGGTCGAGATCGTCCATGCGCAGGTCGAGCCCGTCCGGATCGTCAAGCAGGTCCGCCCGGCGAACCAGGGTGCGCGAGGGATCCAGCTCCTTGACCACGCGCGCCGGGTTTCCGGCGGCTATGGTGTTTGCCGGCACGTCGTGGGTCACGACCGCGCCGGCGCCGACAATGCTGTTGGCGCCGACTCTGACGCCCTTGCAGACGATGGCGCTGTCGCCGATCCACACGTTCTCGCCCAGCACAACCGGCGCGCTTGCACCGATCGGCCGTGAGCGGTCGTAGACGTCGTGCCAGTCGGCGTCGGTGATGTAGGCACTCGAGGCGATCATCGTGTTGTCGCCCACCTCGATCCCGCAGGCGGAATCCAGGCGCACGCCGGGGCAGATGAGGCAATAGTCGCCGATGTCGATACGCCCCGCGCCGGCATCGTGCTCCCACACCGTGAGCATGACTTTGCGGTCCCGGGCGGTGATGACGTGGACGCACTTCCCGAACCCGATGTTGGGTCCGTGGACTCTCAGGTTCCATGGTTTCATGATTTTGAAACCGGACCCCATCCGCTCGAGCTGCGGCGCTACGAAGTGATTGACGTAGGCGCGTTCGATGGATCGATGCATCCGCTTGGCTGCGTACGGTCGGTGATCCCTTCGCACCCCTGTGTCTCCCTCTGGGAATGCGGGGCAGATTAGCCCATGGTCGTCCGGCGGGCCAGGCGGAGGCTGGCGAGCGGCGGGGGAGCGTCGGGCATCCGCGGCGGTGCGGCAACTGCGGAATGCCGCCGCTACACTTCGTTACCCATCTCCGCTAGCATACTTTCGCCGTGGCCGCTGGCGGCCGCGCAATGGTGACCCATTCCGGTCCCCCCGCAACGACAGGTTGTGAACCCCGCCAGGCCCGGAAGGGAGCAACGGTAGCAGCGGACTCGTGTGCCGGGGTGTGGCTGGTTTGGGTTGCCACCCTTCAACTGCCGGAGAGGTGTCCGAGAGGCCGAAGGAGCACGCCTGGAAAGTGTGTATGGGGAAACTCATCGAGGGTTCGAATCCCTCCCTCTCCGCCAATTACCTTCCTAACTATTTGAATTACTGGGTTTTTTCTAAGCTCTATCAATTTCGGATACAAACGTGACGGCGCTTGCGTGCGGTAAGCCCGTTAAGCATTTCCCCGTACTTCCCTTCGGCGTTTCCTGACAGATTAGTTGCGTGGTATCCGATTAGGATTAACCGTCAACAAATCGCCGGGGGCTGAAGTGGGGCGCTTTGACTTTGTGGTTTTCGTGAGCGTTGTCGCTGCATCGTGGACGATCAGCGCAGCAGCGTTGGAGATTGTCGTCGAGCCAGATGACTTTGCCGATGGAGCAGAGATCTCTGGTGCGGTGCCCGGCGTTACCCTGTCTATTGAGGGTCACCCAGGAGAAGCCGTGCGTTCGCGAGATGGGACGCTGAATAGCGGGCCGACCAGTGGGACAAACAATGCTCCCACGGGGGACAGAGTGTTCGGGCACGACTTTCAATGCTGCTTTGACCCCGCGACGGACTTCCGAACGATTTGGACGCAGCTCGAAAACTCACCGATTCTCCGTGCAGACTTCGCATCGCCGGCAAACTCCGTCTCGATACAAGCCTTCGCAAATGACGACGACACGTTTCAGCTGGAGGCCTACGACAGGAGCGGCGTCCGCCTGACGTCCGATAACTCCGGCGAGATTCGCGGGACCACCGCTACCCTGACAGTTTCAACTGCAGGGTTTGATATTGCCTACGTCCTCGCCTTTGGAGTTGCGCCGGAGGGAGGCGGCCAATTGGATGACCTCAGAGCAAACGTGCGCGACCCTTTCGAGGTAAGCATTGATATCCAACCTCAAAACGAACGTCGTTGCTTGAATCAAAAAAAGGTCGAAGTCTACGGGTCATCCGATTTCGACGTTAGCCAAGTCAGATTGGATGCCTTGGTCTTCGGTGACAACGTGCCCGATGGAAAGGTGCCACTTTGCCGACTGGGGTATTTCAATGAGGATGAGTTCGAAGACCTCTCCTGCTCGTTCGTTCCGGGGACGGCGGTTGCCACTCTAGCAGGTGAGATGCTCGACGGGACGACGTTCACGGGATCTGACACGATCTGCGCGGTGCAGTAATCGGCCGGCAATTATTCCTTCAAAATGTGGTCGGCAAGGGTCTTAATCGAGTGTTTCCCCCAGACACAGGTGGCGGCTTCACGGAGATAGGTGCCAGTT
>DATCZA010000075.1:0-27839 GCA_036526135.1 Pseudomonadales bacterium
CATGGCGGCGATGACGGCGGGCATGTGATTGGCAAACCAGTGGGCGACCAGTTCCTCGCGGCTCGACCCGACCCGGCGCCTGATCAGAAACATCATGCGCACCCCGTCCGTTGCGGGAACCCGGCCTTCGTCCGACATGAGCATCCTCCCCACCCGTCGCTTGGCTGCAGCGTAGCACCATTGCTGCCAGCTTACCCGCATTGGACCGGGAGCTGCCGATGCCTGCACTGGACGACCGCTCGTTAGGCTGGCTGCGCTATCTGCACCGCAAGGCCACCACACCCGACAACTGGGATCGCGACGGCCGACCCCACCCGGACCGTTACCGTCCCATCGTCCCGGCCGGGTTGTGGGGGGAGTACGACGTGTCGGGCTGGACGGCCAACGGCATCGAGCCCTACGGCATGCAACCGGATCCCGTGGCCGCAGACGGCATGCTCTTCTACAAAGGCTTTTTCAACCTGCTGATGAGCCTGCACCGCTACGTGTCCGGCAGCACGAAGTGGGATCAGCCGTTCGAGATGATCCGCGACGAGGCCAACACCTTCGAGTGGACGCACTCCGGCGCCGACCTCTACTACGACCCGGTGGCCGACGAGCACGTGGGGACCGGCTGGAGCATGCAAACCCCAGGCCGAGAGACCGTGCCCCTGACGGGCGAAAACAATCGCGTGAACGTTCAGCTGACGACCGACAACCGCACGGTGATCGTGCGCCGGTCTGTCGGCTGAGGTCCGACCTGGCCCTGCCGGGCGTTCGCCCCGGGGTTCCAAACCGCCTTCATTCGGGCCATTATCCGGAGACGGGACAGAAAGGATCAGGGGAAAACCATGCCATTACACATTGCAAAGTACGAACGCCGAGACCATACCGACCGTACCGACCTGGCACTTGCCGCGCTGGAAGCCTGCCGCAGCGCCCGGGCCACGGCGGGGGTCAACAGCAGCCGCTTTTACTGGGTAAACCCGGACGAGATCGCCATCGTCACCGACGCCGAACCGGGCGCCTGGGGCCAGGGTTCCGGCAACCAGCCCGAGCCGAGAGCGATGAAGGCCATGTTCGAGCTCGCCGATCTGGCGCGCAACACGTCGGTGGAAACCTGGGCAGACGCCCGCTCCGGCGAGGAGACGTTCAAAATCTCACAATCCTGATCACACCCGGAGCCAAAACGAGGGGATATCCGATGAACGACATCGTCAAGCATCCACTTGCCATGGACGGAAAAGATCCGCGCAACCTGCGCGGCGATCCCATTACGCCGGAACGCTACTACTCCCGCGATTACATGCAGCAGGAATGGGACAACCTGTGGACGAAAATCTGGCACATCGCCGGACGCGAGAAGCAGCTGGCGGAGCCCGGGGACTTCATCGTTCACGACTTCATGCGCGAGTCGGTGATCATCGTTCGCCAGCGGGACGGCTCCCTGCGCGGGTTCTACAACGCCTGCGGACACCGCGCCCAGCGGCTCGTGTGGAACCATGGCCACCAGGAGAGTTTCTTGTGCCCCTATCACGGCTGGCAGTGGGGGCTTGACGGGTCTCTGGAGGACCTGCCCGACCGGGACGACTATCCCCAGGGAGACCCCGTGGGCAAACTGGGCCTGATCGAGCTGCGCGTGGATACCTGGGCCGGGCTCGTCTGGTACACCATGGACGACGAAGCGCCGGACCTGATGAAGTATCTCGAGCCCCTTCCGGAGATCTACCGCAGCTTCCAGTTCGAGAAGACGGTACGCTCCCGCTGGCTGCGGGTAGAGCTCGAGTGCAACTGGAAATTCTGGTCGGACAACTTCAACGAGTCCTACCACACCCGCACCGCTCATCCCCAGGTAGCACCCATCATCGACCAGGATCACTTCACCTCGCGCTACGAGATGTTTCCCATGGGGCACGCGCGCATCATCCAGATGGGCCGCCCGTCGCTTCGCGACCGGGTTCCCGAGGGCCAGCCGCACCCGTGGGACAAGGAGCTGCGCTTCTGGGGCATCGACCCCGACGGCTATCCCGACTACGAGACCAAGGTCATGCAGGGATGGCTCGATCTCAAAGCCGCCAAGCGCACGCGCTGGAAGGAGAAAGGCTTTCACCACTACGAGCACCTGACCGACGAGGAACTGACGGAGAGCCCCTTCCAGACGGTCTTTCCCAACATCGCCTTCGGCGCCTCGGCCGATTCGTTCGGCGTCTTCCGCTGGGAGCCGCACCCGACCGACCCGGAAAAGTGCTACTTCGACATCTGGAGCATGACCTACCCGGTGGAGGGCATCGAGGAGACCGTGCACCGCACGGCGCGCAACCCGCTCAAGTTCGAGGAGGCCGAGTACGAATTCCGCGTCTACGACAACGGCCAGGGCGTTCTCGACCTCTCCGACCAGGTGGTCTTCCAGGACTGGATGCTCAACGCCGGCCAGACCACGGGCTGGCATTCCAGGGGCTATCAGGAACCGTATCTGGCGGCCCAGGAAACCAGGGTCCGGCGGTTCCACGAGGTGCTGCACGACTACCTGGCGGGGAACCCGCCGGGGCGCTGAGCCGAGGGGTCACGGCGCTCTCCACACGAGGGCGCTCCGTCCCCCTTACGTATTTGACAAGTCAGGACACACAAATGCCGAGATTCGTTCTCATCGGGCTCTGCGAGCCGCCCAACCCCGAATCCCAACAGCAGTTCGACGAGTGGTTCGTCGACCAGCACATCGAGGATACCGCCAAGTGCCCCAACTTCATCCGGGGCAGCGTCTACAAGCTGAGCGGGCCTCACCTGGACGGCGAGACCGTTTCCGGATACCTCTCGCTCTACGAGGTGGAGGCCCCCAGCTACCCGGAAGCCGAGCGGGTGCTCAACGAGTGGCAGGCAAATCCGGAGGCCTGGGAGGGACGCAAGCACCACCTGGCCACCGCCCAGAAGCTCGGGGGCATGCCGCTGGCCATCAAAGGCTCGGGCTGGTACGAGCTGCTGAAGTCGTTCGACGGGCCCGCCGCCTGAACGTTAGCGACTCGAGCGGCTAGGCGATCATCAGGTAGGCGGCGCCGCTTGCGATCATCATCACGGCAGCAAGCCGGGATACACGCAGCGCGGGAGGCAGGACTTTCTCCAGCAGCACGAACGCCGCGATGGCCGCGATCCACAGCAGGTTCATCACGCCGCCGAGAAAGAGCAGCAGCATCAGCACCCAGCAGCAGCCAAGGCAGTAAAGGCCGTGCCGGATACCCAGGCTCAGAGCGTCCAGCGCTCGCGGCCCGAAGCGTCCGGCCAGATAAGCGGCCGGGGACTGGCAGTGGCGCAGGCAGGTGTCCTTCCACGGGGTGAGCTGGTACACGCCCGCGGCAACGAGCAACCCGGCGCCCAGCAGCGGGCTGGACGAGCGCATGGCCGGTGACAGCAGGCCCAATGCGTCCAGCGCGGCCTGCAACGCCGTCGCGCCGAGGCTGAAAGCGGCCCAGACCAGCACGTAGCCGGCCACGAAGATCTGGGTGGCGGCCACCGGCGAGCCCCGGGCCTGGGCCTGGCTCGCAACCCGCGCGTAGATGTAGATGGCGCGCACCGCAGTGGGCACCATCATGCCCACCATCATCACGGCCCACATCAAGAACATGAGCAGGAAGTCCAGCGCGGTCCAAGGATGCATGCCCGCCATGTCGCCCATGGGCATTCCAGCCATGTCGGCCATGTCTTGGGCCAGCAGGAACAGGTACCACCAGGACAGCGCTACCACGATGCTCAGCGACGACCAGAGGGCAAGCTGATCGAGGGTCCGGATCGAGACGCGCCCTTCCGACGCCGGATCTCGGCTCACGCGGGAATGACGAGCCCGTCGTGATCGTAGTTGTGCTCACAGAACTGGCCGTAGCTGCCCTGCAGCGACATGGGCAGCTCGCCATGCACCTCCGCGAATCCCTGGCCGATCTCCGCATAGGTGAACTCGAAGCTGCCCTTGGGCCTCGCCAGCGCGATGTGAAACTCGCTGCCGCTGAACCCGTCCATCATGGGTTCGCCTCTGGCCTCGATGAGGCCGGGGATCGCCAGCCGCGCGCGGCGAGCGGCAATGTCCATCTCGAACTCGATGGGCAGGTAGAGGGTTTCCAGCGATTCGGAGCAGGTGCTGCCGAACACTGAGAAATGGTTGCCGCCGGGGATGCCCACCTCGCCGGAGACGATCTTCTCGATGGCCGCTCGCTGCTGGTCGTTTGCGCGCTCGTCAATGACGATCTGGCGGCGGCCGTTGCCCTCGGCGATCTCACCTGGCCAGATCATCATGAACGCCCAGTTGAACCCTGAGATGTTCATCCCGTTGAAGGATCCGTCGCGGATGTGACCACCCTCGACGAACTGACAGAATCCATGGGTGCTGGGGAGGTTGAACTGGCATCCGCAGTTCTGGGCGCAGTTGCAGTTGCCGAAGGTGTCGCTGTGGAAGTGCCAGTGATCGGTCATGACGATGTCCCCTTGCCAACTTCTCGACCATACATCAGACACCCTGGGATCACTAGCACGCCGCGAGGCTCACGGCGCGCGCGCAAGGGAGAATCCATGACCCAGGTCACGATTCTGCTGTCGACGCCCCCCTACACTCCCGGGGTTGTTTCAAAAAGCAGGGGCCTGTCATGCGCCGAGCCATTGGATTTCTGATTCTCACCACCGTTACGACCGTGCCGGCATGGGCCGGCGACAAGCTCGAGGCCGCCGTAGGCGGCGGTGCCGGAGGCGCCATCGGCGCCGTGGTCGGCGACGAGCTGGGCGATCGTAAGGGAGCGATCATCGGCAGCGCGGTGGGCGCAGCCATCGGCACGGCCATCGCCACCGATGGCAACGATGGCGGGCCCGACCATCACCACGTGGAGGCGCACACGGCACCTGCCAGCACCGTGCATGTGGAAGTGGGCTCTGCCGGGGGACATCCCGCAGGACGCCACTGCCCGCCCGGCCAGGCCAAGAAGGGTCGCTGCTGATATCGAGATAGGGATCGGGGACGGCATTTTCCAGCCGTCCCCTGCCTCCGGCAGGATCCGGTTCCGGAGAACCGACATCAGGCGTAACCGCACGCATCGCGCCTTCTGACGACTTGCGGTAGGCTTGCGTCATCGCAAGCACCGGACCCGATCCGTGCTGGAAGCCGTAAACGTTTCTGCCGAGGTCGTCGCCGCGATTCTCGGCATCTCCATCACGGTGGTCGCCATCATCGTGCAGCTGGCCGCGACCCGCTACAACCACCACATCACCGAGATGTTCGTCCGCGAGCCCATCAACGTGGTGGTTCAGGCCTTCTTCGTGCTCACCACCGTCCTGTGCATCTGGGTCGCCGCCCTGGGCGAGGCGGAGCTGAACGCCACCTGGAACACCGTCACCCTGGTTACCGTTACCGTTGCCCTGGCCGCGCTGCTGCCCTACTTCGGCTACGTCTTCGCCTTCATCTCGCCGGTCGGCATCATCCGACGCATCCGCCGCAAGGCGGAGCATGCCGTCGCCGCCGGCCACCGCGCGGAGACCCTTCGAACCATAGACCAGCTTCAGGACGTCGCCCGCAGCGCCATCGATCACGGCGACCGTGCCATCGCCATGGCCGCGGTGGAGGCGCTGTCCGACCTGTTCCGGCATTACCGCTCCGTGCGCAACCGGCTGCCCGAGGGGTGGTCCCGGGTCGACGGGATCGTGCGGGAGGACCCTGACTTCGTCGCCCTGGAGCCCAGCGCCCTGGACGACCTGGACACCTCGGGGCTTTGGGTCGAGGTCAAGATCATGCATCAGTACGTCAGCATCATCCGGCTGTCCGTGATGAAGATGCATGACGTGGCCGGTCGGGTCGGCATCGCCCTGCGGCAGACGGCCATTGAGCAGATCGACGACCCGCTGGTGCTGGAGGCGAGCTTTCGCGGCATGAACAGCCTGCTGCGCGCCAGCCTGAACGCGCGCGACATCCGGACAACCTTCCACCTGCTGAGCCAGTACAAGGCGGTGGCGGAGGATCTGGTTTCCATGGGCCACGACGAGGACGCCCTCGCCGCCGCCGAGCACATTCAGAGCTACGGGCAGGGCGCTTTCACCATGAATCAGCCGTTCCTTCTGGAGGTTGCCGCTTTCGACCTCGGGGAGCTGATCCGCCTGGCTCACAAGAACCAGTCCGCCGCCCTGGACCGCATGCTAGACGGCTTTCTGGAGCTGGATCACGAGATCAAGTACGAATCCCAGGAGGAGAGCCTGCTCGGCGTGCGCCGGGCACAGATGCAGCTGGGCGCCTACCTGATCAGTCAGGGCGACCTGGCCCGGGCCCAACGGGTGGCCGACGACCTGAGCTCGGAAGGCGCCTCCCGGCTGGATCGGCTGCAGGCCGGACTGCTGAGCGACGAACGGGCCCTGTTCTGGGAGTTCAACCCTCGAGGCGTAAATTTCAGCTACCTGGAGCCCGAGCTGCGTCCCCACCTGAACACGCTCATGGACATGGTCCGCAACGAGCCGCGAAGGGTGGCCCCGACACCCTGAGGCGACGGAGCCTCGGCGTCTCAGACCCCGGCGAGCTTCTTCGCCGCCGCGCAGAAGGCGGCTACCGCTTCCTCGAGATCCGTGCGCCGCTGCTCACCCAGGCTTTCACTGAAGCAGAACGACAACCGCAGCTGGTCGAAGCCGGCATCGGGGTCGCGGCGCCGGGCATCCTCCGGGTAGAAGTCGTACATCGGGATCACCACCACCCCATGGTCGGCCACCATCGCGTTGACGAAGGCATCGTCCGTGCGGATTCCCGGGCCGAGAAACGTGAAAACAGTGAAGAAGCCCGCCTTGGGGTCGGTCCAGTGAAACAGATCCCGATGCCCGCCGAGCTCCCGTTCCAGGCCGTCGAGCATGATCGACCGGTTCTCGCGATACACGGCGAGCTTCGTCTCCGCCACCGGCCACAACGACCGCCGCTCGCTGAAGTCGTCGTCGTGCAGCAGCGCTTCGAAGCCCAGCAGGGCGGCCGGGTTCTGAAACAGCATGTCGGCGCTGGCTTCAGTCAGCGCAAATTCGGTCAGCGAAGCCGTCCGCCCGCCGGCAATGGCAAGCTCGGCTTCCGAGTAGAGAAAGCCTACGCGCGGCCCGGGAAAGCCGATCTTGGATCCGGTGAAGAGGTGGATCGTGCAGCGCGGGTCCATGGCGAGGAAGGGCCGGGGGCGGTTCGCGGCCGGCGCAAAGTTGATGTAGACGTAAGGAGCGTCCTCGAGAATGAGGATGCCCTCCTCCCTGACGACCCGGAGAATGGCTTCCCGCCGTGCCTGGCTGAACGAGAACCCTGCCGGGTTGTGCCCGTCCGGCACCGTGTAGTAGAACGGCACGAAGCGGCCGTCGGCCCGCGCGGCGCGGATCTGATCACGGAGAACGTCCGGCAGCGGGCCTTCGTCATCCATGGGCACGCTGTAGATGGCGGCGTGCTGACACAGCGTTGCACGGGCGTTGAATCCGGCGTAGGTCGGGGCGTCGGTGATGTAAGCCAGCGGCACGCCCGGGCGCTCGAACATGGAGCAGGCGAGATTGATGCCGCCGGTCGCCCCCACCGTCGGTATGAGGCGCCCGGGATCCATCGTGACTCCCCAGTCCCGGCCGTAAACGCGGGCAAACGCCGCCCGCGTGCCGGCCGGGCCCAGCGTATCCGTGTAGGAGAACGACTCCCGCAGGTACTCGGGCAGGGCTCGAGGGTCGTTGAGGCCTTCCCGCTCTTCGAGGTGGGCGAAGTAGGCTTCCCGATGGGCAATGAACGACCGGGGATCGGTCACTTCAGGATGGGGATACCCCGCTCCCAGGTGGTGGATCTTCAACCCCTTCTCCTGAGCGAGCCTGCGCAGGCCGGGCAAAGAGGCAGACATGCGACGGGTGACGGAAACGGGCTGCAGGCGGAGCTGCTCGGCGAGAAGGTCGGCCATGACGCGCCTCGGGCGGAAGAGGCGCGTACTTTAAGGCATCTCCGGCTCCCGAGGTAGGCGTCAGCTGCGGCGCTTGGGAGATGCGTCCTGGACCCGCCGGTGCAGCTTGTCCGTCGCTCGGGAGCGGGCGTGACGTTCGGCAATGGTTTCCGCGTTCACGGCTTCTTCCCGGCTGAGCTTGCGGTAACTCTCCAGCCGCTCCTCGGTAAGCTCCCCGGCCTCGAGGGCCGCCTTGACCGCGCAGCCGGGTTCCGAGTCGTGCGCGCAGTCGGCAAAGCGGCACTGGTGCGCGAGCGCTTCCACGTCCTCGAACATCTGACGCACGCCGAGTTCCGCATCCGCCATGCCGAGCTCCCGCATACCCGGGCTGTCCAGCATCAGCCCGCCGCCGGGCACCGGGTGCAGCGAGCGGTGCGAGGTGGTGTGCCTGCCCTTCCCGTCGTCTTCCCGGATCTGCGCCGTGCGCTGCACCTGAGCCTCGGAGAGGGTGTTGACCAGCGTGGATTTACCCACACCCGACGAGCCGAGCAGCGCCACCGTGCGGCCGGTCGCCAACCAGGACGCAAGGGGAGCGAGCTGTGCCCGGTCGCGAGCGTCCAGAGCCACCACCTCGAGGCCCGGGACGATCCGTCGGGCCCCATCCACGTAGCGCTCCAGATCGTCGCATAGATCCGCCTTGGTGAGCACCACCACGGGCTCGATGCCCGACTCGTATGCCAGCGCCAGGTAACGCTCGAGGCGGCGCGGATTGAAATCCTGATTGCACGAGGTGACCAGGAACAGCGTATCGACGTTGGCCGCGATGAGCTGCACCGCACCCGTGCGGCCCGGGCTCAATCGCTTGAGGAGGCTTCTGCGTTCGAGCAGCCTCACCACGCTGTCGCGCTGCTCAGAAACCAGCACCCAGTCGCCCACCGTGGGCCGGTCCTGGGGATCGAGCTGAAACCAGCGCCCGCCCAGGGGCATGGAAAGCTCACCCTCCTCGGCCATCACCGTGATGTGAGTCCGCTGCACGCCGAAAACCCGGGCGGGGATGAGCCGGTCTGCCTCCTCGGGAGACAGCTGCTCGGCGAAGAACGGTGTCCAGCCGAGCTCGGGGAGAGTGGGCCTGGCGCCGTTCACGAGAGATCAGTCATGGAGCAGCACCGGCAGGAAGCGGTCCAGGGCGGCGCGGCGGCGCTCCCAGTCGGGCATGTGCCGCTCCATCAACGCGTAAAAGCGCCGTCCGTGATCGTGATGCTCGAGATGGCACAGCTCGTGAAGAATCACGTAGTCGACGAGAGACACGGGGGCCTTGACCAGATGGGTGTTGAGCGAGATCTTGCCCCGCGCGCTGCAGCTGCCCCACTGGCTGCGCATGAAGGTGTGCCGCCAGCGCGGCGTCGTTCCGTTGAGCCAAGGAAGTTCCGACCACCCCGCCAGCCGTTCGGCGAAGACCCGATCGCCCTGTGCCGAGTACCAGTCGCACACGGCGGTTTTGACCCCGTCCGGCGACTGCTCGGGCGTCGTCACCTGCAGGGTACCGAACGCCACGTCGGCAAACAGCGGCAGCTGGGAATGGGCAGGCGCGCTGAGCTCCACCCGCACCTCCCCCCCGGCGCGAACCTCGAGCCGGTACGCCTGGCCGAGATAGTGGACGAGCTCGCCGGCAACATAGTTGAGCGCGCGGACTTCGTGAACCGCGTCGCGCGCCTTGTCGAGCCTGACGCGCAGCCAGCGATGATGCTCGGCGACCACCTCCCGGACTTCGTTCTCGCCGACGTTGGGGGGCGCGTCCATGATCACGAATCCGCTGGGGTCGAAAGCCATGCCGATACGGGTGCGACGCCGGGAGTTGCGGCGCAGCTCCACCTCGATGCCGTCGATTTCCAGCCGAATCGTCAAAAGTCCCAGGTCGTTCTGGCCGGCGGCAGGCAGAGAGCCTCGTCCAGCCGGCCGAGCAGCTCGGTCGGGCCCGTCAGCTCGTCGCTCAGAGCAAGAGCCGAAGCGCCGACCACCCCGAGCCACAATCTCGTAAACGCACCGACGCCCGCATGCAGCACCGGCAGCCCGGCCTCGAAGCCCGATCGGGCAGAGGAGTCGGCGCCCACGTGCACCACGTACTCACCCGCCACGCCCGACCAGGCTTCTCCTGCCAGGATCTCGCTCAAGGGGTCGGTGAGCACGAGGTTGAAGTCGACCTCGTCGCCCGGCCAGTGCCGAACCGCCACGCAGGCCTCAACGTCCAGCACCCGCGCCTGCCAGAACGCAATGGACCGGTGCTGGTTGGCATGGGCGGAAGCCCTGGTGTTGCGGCGCGCGCGAAATGGCCGATCCAGGAGATCCTGCAGCTGCACTTCAGGTGGCTCCAGCAGGACGATGGAGGACACCTGATCACCGAGGGAGCGCATCAGCGCCAGAAGCTCCATGAGCTGCTCGGCGTCGCGGTAGGCCAGGAAGTGTATGCGATAGGGTCCGTGCTCGCCGCGGGGTTCGCCCCAGAAGAAGTGGGTGAGATCGGATCCGTCGAAGTACCCGAGGCCGAACCCGTCTTCCGAGAAGCCGAGCTCCGCCTTGATCAGATACGAAGGGCGCAGCACGCAGCCGCCGTGGCCGCGAAGCCTCTTCGCCAGGGAGGCATGAATGTCGCGCCAGTTGCCTCGATCGAGCCGGCTCGGGGGTCGAAACGGCACGTCTACCGTCAGGGTCGCCGGGTCGAACGTAAACTCGTGCTCGTAGCTGCCCGTGCCGAACCCGAGCTGGTCGTAAAAGCCCTGCTCGAACATGCCGAGCGCCGCGATCTCGGCACCATCGTCCGCTCCGCGGGCCAGCTGGCGCGCCGTGAGCTCGCGGGCAAACCCCTGCTTGCGCGCGACCCGGCTGGTAGTCACGGCGGTCACCGCGCACAGCTCGAGCTGCTCGTCGACGTACTGCAAGGCGCCGGGGGAAACATGCACCGCGCACTCCGCCGTATCGTCGATGGTGGCGGTGAGGCAGTCGCCCGCGGCGAGGAAGTCCTTGAGATAAGCAGCCTGACGCGAATTTTCCAGCCACCCGCACTCGAACCAGATGCGCTCGATGGCTTTGAGGTCCCGGTCTTCGTCGTAGCTGCGGATCGTCATAGGCACGCAGGGCGCGGAAAACCCGGATTATGCGTCAGGAGCCGTCGGCCGCGCCACGCGACACCCCCAGCCCGTCCGCCAGGGCGCGCAGATAGCTTCCGTGCAGCCGCTGACAGACCCGCGCCTGGGGCGCGAAGTTTTCAGCCACATGGTACATGCCGGGAAACACGGCCAGCTCCGTGGCCACCCCGTGCTCGTGGAGCCGGCGGGCATAGTCGATGCACTCGTCCCGGAACAGATCTTCCGCGCCAACGGATACGTACGCCTCAGGGAGACCGGAGAGGTCGGTTGCGCGGCTGGGAGCCGCATAGGGTGAGGCGTCCAGCCCGGGCGTGCCGTCCAGGTACATCTCCCAGGCGTTCAGCGACGTCTGCCTGGACCAGGTCGGGTGGTTGACGATCCGGCCCGAGGCGGTGTCGTGGAGGTTGTCGAGCATGGGGGAAAGCAGAAGCTGAAAGGCGACCGCCGGCCCTCCCCGGTCGCGATTGAGCAGGGCAAGCCCCGCCGTCAGCCCCGCCCCTGCGCTGAGCCCGGCAATGGAAAGGCGCTCGGCGTCCACACCGAGCGCGCCGGCGTTCCCGGCCAGCCAGCACAACGCAGCGTAGGCATCTTCAACCGCCGCCGGGAAAGGATGCTCCGGCGCCAGACGGTAATCTACGGATACCGCCGTGCACCCGAGCGATTCGGCAACGAGGCGTGCCCGGTCGTCGTCCACCGCTCCCAGGATGTAGCCGCCGCCGTGGAGCCACAGAACCCCCGGGCCGCCCTCGGCAACGGGAGACCGGTAGATCAGGAGCCGCAGGTCGCCGCCTGGCCCGGCGATGATCTGCTCGGTGACTTCCACGTCCGTCTCCACGTCGGGAGCGGGAGCGGCCGCCAGCACAGCGCGGGTAGCGTGCAGAGTCTCACGCGTGATCAGATCGAGCTCCGCGGGCAGAAAATCCAGCGCAGGCCGGAGTTCGGGATCAATATTCGAGTAATCGAGTTCCATGTGTTTCTCCAGCTCGCTTAGTGCTCGCGACGGTCATGAACCCGCAGATCCCGACTGCCATATCTTACCTACGCTCAGTTGATCAAGGCCTCACCGCTCGCTCGGCGGCAGCACCGGCCGCCGCGTCGGGAAATCGGCCCTGCGCGCGGCGGCAGCGAGCACATCCGCCTTGGACCGGTGTCCGGCCAGTCCTTCCAGCTGCAGCTTGGTCACGCCCATCAGGCCGAACTCCTCCACGGCGTGGCGCGCCAGCGCTTCGCCCGGCGAGATCCAGATACTATCCACGGTTTCCTTGTCGTCGTGCCGACCGGTCTGCCCCGGCGGCGCCTCGGCGATGAAGAAGCGCGTATCGAAACGTCGCGGCCGGCCAAGCGGCGTCACGAACCGGCTGTGGAAATGAATGCGGTCCACTGCCAGCCGCAGGCCTTCCTGCCGGCAGATGGTTTCCAGGCTGACCTGACCGGCATGCAGCGGGCCCCGATAGCTCTGGAAGCGCTCTTCAACCGCATCGTCGTCGTAGGCCAGCAGCTCGCCCGCCCGGTCGTACGCCAGGAGCAGGCCGGCCTCCTCGAAGCTCTCGCGGATACCGGCGATCCAGTACCCGCGCCATTCCGCACCCAGCGCCCGCTGCTGCGCCTGCTGCACGTCGCTGGGCCCCACGCGATGCTCGTCGTAGCGGTGCAGGTGATCGTCGCCGTCGACCCGCCCGCCGGGAAAGACGAACATCCCGCCGGCAAAAGCGGCACCGCTGGTGCGCTTGAGCATCAGGATCTCGAACCCGTCCGCCGCATCGCGCACGAGGATCACCGTTGCCGCCGGACGTATTGGCTGCACCTGACTCATCAGGCCTCCCGATCGAAACGCGGCAGGCTATCCGGTTTTTACCCGGACCGCCACAGGCGGTATCTTTGCCCGCCTGACCATCCGGGGATTTCACATGAAGCTGAGCGTCGAGTTTCCAAGCGTCGCCTATCGGGAAGGCCCGGAGGGCATCATCCGGCTGGCGAAAGCCATCGAGGACATCGGCTACGACCAGCTGGACATGTTCGACCACGTGGTGATGGGCTACCCCACCGAAACGCGCGCAGCACCCATCTACCCACCGCAGATGCCGATCATGGAGGCTCTCATGGTGCTCGCCTACGCGGCGGCCGTGACCACCAGGATCGGGCTCGGCACCGAGGTGCTCGTGCTGCCACAGCGCCAGCCCGTGCTGGTGGCCAAGCAGATCAGCACCCTGGACACGCTCTCCGGCGGCCGGGTGCGGCTGGGCGTGGGCGTGGGCTGGCAGGCTTCCGAGTACGACGCCCTCGAGGAGAGCTTCGCCAATCGCGGCCGGCGCATGGACGAGGCCATCCGCCTTCTGCGCGCCTACTGGTCCGAGGAAAAGGTGGAGTTCGCCGGCGAGTACTACACCTCCCACGCCATGGCCATGGAGCCCAAGCCGCCCCAGGGCGGCCAGCTGCCGATCTGGATCGGCGGGCTGGCACCTGCGGCGCTGCGCAGGGTGGGAGAACTCGGAGACGGCTGGCTGGCCACCGCGTTCACGGACCCGGATCGCGCCAGAGCCGCCGTGGCGACCATCCATCGCCACGCCGAGGACGCCGGACGTGACCCCGCCGCCATCGGCCTTCAGCAGATGCTCGACGTGCCCCCCCGCGACGACTCGGGCAAGGGCTTTTACGCAGACCTGGATCAGGTGGAGGCCAGAGCCCTGGCCGTCAAGGAGATGGGGTTCGAGTGGGGGGCGCTCAACGCCACCGCCATCTTTCAGTCCGGCGCCCGCAGCGTGGACGCGATGATCGACACCCTCGGCGCGCTGCACGAGCGGCTGCGCGCCGCGACCGCCTGATTATTGCCCGCGCAGGCCTTACAATGGCCCCCCGGGAGGGGTAACCGATGTCATCTCAACGCGACGACCATGCCTACTGGCGGGCGAACCTGAAACTCGGGGCGGTGCTGCTCGGGATCTGGTTCGTCGTCTCCTTCGGCTTCGGTATTCTTCTCGTCGAGCCGTTGAACCGCATCCCCTTGTTTGGCTTCAAGCTCGGGTTCTGGTGGGCCCAGCAGGGCGCGATCTTCGTCTTCGTCATCCTCATCTTCGTCTACAGCCGGCTCATGAAGCGCATCGATCGGCGCTACGGCGTCCACGACGACGAAGACTGACGGCAGCAGCGGCCAGTGGACGTCCAGCTACTCACCTATCTCTTCGTAGGCCTGAGCTTCGCGCTCTACATCGGCATCGCCATCTGGTCCCGAGCCGCATCGACCCGTGAGTTCTACGTTGCGGGCGGGCACGTCCATCCAGTGGCCAACGGCATGGCTACCGCCGCCGACTGGATGAGCGCGGCCTCGTTCATCTCCATGGCCGGCATCATCGCCTTCATGGGGTACGACGGAACCGTCTACCTGCTCGGCTGGACGGGCGGGTACGTGCTGCTCGCGCTGCTTCTGGCGCCCTACCTGCGCAAGTTCGGCGAGTTCACGGTCCCGGACTTCATCGGCACGCGTTACTACTCCAACACGGCCCGCGTCGTCGCCGTGGTGAGCCTCATCGTCATCTCCTTCACCTACGTCGCAGGGCAGATGCGCGGCGTGGGCATCGTCTTCTCCCACTTCCTCGGGGTGGAGATCGAGCTGGGCGTCGTCATCGGCATGGCCGTGGTGTTCATGTACGCCGTGCTGGGGGGCATGAAGGGCATCACCTACACCCAGGTTGCCCAGTACTGCGTGCTGATCTTCGCCTACCTGGTTCCGGCGATCTTCATATCCATGCTCATCACCGGCATTCCCATCCCTCAGATCGGCCTGGGCGCCGCGGTGAACGACGGTTCCGGGGTCAGCGTGCTGGCCAGGCTGGACGCGACGCTGGTCGAGCTCGGCTTCGGCCCGTACACCCAGGGAAGCAAGAGCACCATCGACGTCTTCGCCATCACCATGGCCCTCATGATCGGCACAGCCGGCCTGCCCCACGTCATCGTCCGTTTCTTCACCGTGCCCAAGGTCTCCGACGCCCGCAAATCGGCCGGCTACGCGCTGCTGTTCATCGCCCTGCTCTACACCACCGCGCCGGCGGTGGGCGCGTTCGCCCGGCTGAACTTCGTGGAAACCGTGCACGGCACGGGGTACGCCGACGTGGCCGGCTGGTTCAAGAGCTGGGAGGACGTCGGGCTCATCGGCTGGCTGGACAAGAACGAGGACGGCGCCATCCAGTACGCGCCCGGCGCCCCGTTCGAGGGCAAACCCGAATTCGATGGGGTGCGCGGCCCGGACGGCCAGCGGCTGATCCGCAACGCGCCGACCGGCAACGCCAACGAGGTCTACGTGGACCGCGACATCATGGTCCTGGCCAATCCGGAGATCGCCGCGCTGCCGCCCTGGGTCATCGCCCTGGTGGCCGCCGGCGGCCTTGCCGCCGCGCTCTCCACCGCCGCCGGGCTGCTGCTGGTGATCTCGACGAGCGTCTCCCACGACCTGATCAAGAAGACCATGGCGCGGGGCATCAGCGACCGGCAGGAGCTACTTTACGCCCGCATCGCCGCGGCGCTGGCCATCGCCGTCGCAGGCTATCTGGGCATCAACCCGCCCGGCTTCGTCGCCCAGGTGGTTGCCTTCGCCTTCGGTCTGGCCGCCGCTTCCCTGTTCCCGGCGATCCTGCTCGGCATCTTCAGCAAACGGATGAACCGGGAAGGCGCCATTGCGGGGATGGTGGTGGGCCTGACGTTCACGTTCGCCTACATCGTCTACTTCAAGTTCGTCGCGCCCGGCGACAACAACGCCGCCCACTGGTGGTTGGGCATCTCTCCCGAGGGCATCGGCATGGTGGGGGCGCTCGCCAACTTCGCGACCGCGGCCATCGTCAGCCGGTTCGCGAGCCCGGCGCCGGAGGACGTCCAGCAACTGGTGGAAAAAATCCGCATCCCGCGGGGCGTGGAGACGCCCCACACCCACTGATCGGCCGGCCCGGTACCGGGCCAGCGAGAGGGCTAGCTGCCGAAGCGGGCCTTGGCCTCGCGTCGGCGAGCGTGCAGAACCGGCTCGGTGTAGCCGTTGGGCTGCTCCAGGCCCTTGAAGACGAGATCGCAGGCCGCCTGGAACGCCACGCTGGCATCGAAGTCCGGCGCCATGTTGCGGTAGGCGGCATCGCCCGCGTTCTGCCCGTCCACCACGGCGGCCATCCGCTGCATGGTCCCAAGCACCTGCTCGCGGCTGCAGATGCCGTGATGCAGCCAGTTGGCGATATGCTGAGACGAGATGCGCAGCGTTGCCCGATCCTCCATGAGACCGACGTCGTTGATGTCAGGGACCTTGGAGCAACCCACGCCATGATCGATCCATCGAACCACATAGCCGAGAATGCCCTGGGCGTTGTTGTCGAGCTCGGCCTGCACTTCCTCTGCCGACAGGTTGCGTCCGCCGAGGAGCGGGATGCGGAGAATGTCATCCAGGCTCGCCGGCTCCCGGGCGGCCAGCGCCTGCTGACGCTCGAAAACGCTCACCTGATGATAGTGGGTGACGTGCAGGGTAGCCGCCGTCGGCGAGGGCACCCAGGCCGTGTTGGCACCGGCCTGGGGGTGAGCAATCTTGGCTGCCAGCATCTCCTTCATCTCGTCCGGCTTGGGCCACATGCCCTTGCCGATCTGGGCGACCCCGCTGAAACCGGCTGCCAGCCCGGCGTCCACGTTGGCGTCCTCGTAAGCCTGAATCCACGGCTCCGCCTTGATGGCTTCCTTGGGCAGCACCGGACCGGCCTGCATGCTGGTGTGAATCTCGTCCCCCGTGCGGTCCAGGAAACCGGTGTTGATGAACACCACGCGCTCGCGGGCTTCGAATATGCAGGCACGGAGATTGACCGTGGTGCGGCGCTCCTCGTCCATGATGCCGACCTTGAGCGTGTTCGGCCCAAGGCCGAGCAGCTGCTCCACCCGGGAGAACAGATCGCAGGTGAACGCCACCTCTTCGGGTCCGTGCATCTTGGGCTTGACGATGTAAACCGACCCGGCTCGGGAGTTCCTCACCGAGCCGGTCCCAAGAAGGTCGTGCATCGCGGCAAAGGCGGTCACCGCCGCGTCGAGGACGCCCTCGGGAATCTCGTTGCCCGCAGCGTCGAGGACGGCATCGGTGGTCATGAGATGCCCCACGTTGCGCACCAGCATCAGGCTGCGCCCGTGCAGGGTCAGCGGCTGGCCGTCTAGCCCGACGTAGGTCCGGTCAGGATTGAGCCGGCGCGTGACGGCGCGCCCACCCTTGTCCATCACTTCCTCGAGATCGCCCCTCATCAGCCCGAGCCAGTTCCCGTAGACCACGCACTTGTCCTCGGCGTCCACGGCGGCCACAGAGTCCTCGCAGTCCTGAATGGTGGTCACGGCGGACTCGAGCACCACGTCCTTCACGCCGGCGGGGTGCGCGGCGCCCACCGGGTGGCTCCGGTCGATCTGGATCTCGATGTGCAGGCCGTTGTGGACGAGCAGCAGAGTGCTGGGGTCGTCCTCGTCGATGAAGCCGACGAACTGTTCCGGGTTCTCGAGACCCGTGTTGCCGCCGTTGTCGAGAATGGCCCGTAGCCGCCGACCGCCGGGGCCGTCGCCGATGCCGTAGGCAATCACCTCGCTGTGGCTGGCACCGGCGAGGGGCACCGTCTCGTCCAGGAACCGGGCCGCACGCTCCACCACGAGCTCGCCCCGGGCGGGGTTGTAGCTGGTGCCCTTCTCCCGCCCCGGTTCTTCGGGCAGAACGTCGGTTCCGTAAAGGGCATCGTAGAGGCTGCCCCAGCGCGCGTTGGCGGCATTGAGGGCGTAGCGCGCGTTCATCACGGGAACGACGAGCTGAGGGCCGGCGATGCGCGCGATCTCGTCGTCGACGTCGGCGGTCAGGATCTTGAAAGGCGCGGGCTCGGGGACGAGATAGCCGATCTGCTCCAGAAAGGCCCGATACTCCTGCGCGTCCAGGGGACGGCCTCGGCGGTCTTCGTGCCATTCATCGATGGTGGCCTGGAGCTCGTCCCGCCGGGCGAGCAGCGCCCGGTTGCGGGGAGCGAGGTCGTCGACGATGGACTCGAAGCCTGCCCAGAACGCCTCCGCATCCACGCCGGTGCCCGGCGCGATCCGTTGAGAAACCAGATCATCAAGCTCGGCGGCCACCGAGAGTTTGCCGCGGGACACCCGCTTCGTTGCGCTCATCGTCGCCCCCTTTTGGCCCAGAAGCGGCCCGGAGGAATGGGCCCCGGGCGAAGCGAGCCAGTATAGCCGCCGCCGGGCGCGGGGTTACAGCCCCAGGACTGCCTTGGCGATGATGTTCTTCTGGACTTCCTTGGACCCGCCGTAAACCGACGCCGCGCGCACGTTCAGGTAGCGGGGCGTGACCGTCTCGGCGTGGTCGGGTCCCGGCCACGGCTCGTTGTGGCCGTCCAGCGAGATCTTGTTCGCGTGGGGCATGGCGTAATGCTGTACCGCCTCGAGCTTCAGGGTAAGGATGCCCTGGTCGATTTCCACGGACGTGTTCTTCGCCAGGGAGGAAGCGGTGCCGGGCGACTCGCCCCGGGACATCCGGGCAAGGGAAGCCAGCTCCGCGAACTCGAGCGCCGAGGTGCGGATCTCCAGCTCGCTGATCCGGTTGCGGAAGCCGGGATCATCCATCAGCGGCTCGCCGTCGGCCAGCTCGCTGGAGGCGATGTTTCTCAGCTCCTTGAGCGACTCTTTGAGCCGGACGGCCGCACCACCGCCGCCGCGCTCGAACTCGAGCAGATACTTGGCCACGTTCCAGCCGTCGTTCTCCGGCCCTACCCGATTCGCCTGGGGCACTCGCACGTCGTCGAAGAACACCTGGTTGACCTCGTGGTCGCCGGCCATGGTGATGATCGGCTCCACCTTGATTCCCGGCGTGTCCATGGGTATCAGCAGGAAGGTGATGCCTGCCTGGGGACGCACGCCCGTGTCTGTGCGCACCAGGCAGAAGATGTGGTCGGCAAACTGGGCGTGGGTCGTCCAGATCTTGGTGCCGTTGACGATGTAGTCGTCGCCGTCCTTGACTGCGGAAGTTTTCAGGCTGGAAAGATCGGATCCGGACCCGGGCTCCGAGTAGCCCTGACACCAGTAGTGCTCGCCGGACAGCATGCGAGGCAGGTAGTAGTTCTTCTGCTCCTCGGTCCCGTACTTGAAGATCACGGGCGCCAGCATGCGAAGCCCGAGAGGGATGAGGCCGGGGGCGGACGCCCGCGCGCACTCTTCGCCCCAGATGTACTTCTGGGTGACGCTCCATCCGGTGCCGCCGTGCTCGGCGGGCCACGCCGGCACGGCCCACCCTTTCTCCACTAGAATCGCCTGCCAGCGCATGGCGAGTTCCTTGTCAGCGAACACCGTCGTCGTCTTGCGCACCGCCTGGCGCATGTCCGGCGTGACCTTCTCTTCCAGGAAGGCCCTGACCTCTTCCCGGAACGCCTGATCTTCCTTGCTGAACTCGAAATCCACGGCTACTTCTCCTTACTGTCTACGACTGCCCTAGACGCCGACCCTTTCCGGCCTTCGGCTCCATGATGATCTTTCCGCGCCCGTGACGGGCGCGTGAAGATAAGGACGCAACGCGCCGCCGCCCGGAGCGGGCCGGCAGCGCCGGTCTCAACGCACGACGATGGATTCTTCGTTCCAGGGACTCAAGGCACGGCTGTCGTCCTGAAACGCTGCCGGCAGCTCTTCCACCATGTGCCAGGTGGCCGCCAGCCTGCCGAACCCCACGAAGAACGCCACGTGCATCCCCAGCTCCACGATCTCGCTTTCCGAGAAGTGCTTGCGCAGCTCGTCGTAGACGGCATCGTCGATGGCCAGATGATCGGTCGCCATGAGCTCCCCGAACCGGATGGCCGCTTTCTCGGCATCTGTGAGGTTCCCGGCTTCGGCCGGTTTCTCCAGCGAGCAGACCAGATCCTCGGTCACGCCGTCGTTGAGAGCGTCCGTGTAACGGATCGCCATGCAGCTGCGGCACTGGTTGAAGAACGCGACCCGCAGCCGCACGAGCTCGATGAGCTTGTCAGGGAGCGTCCGCTTGGTCTTGAGCGCGCCGCCAAACTGCATCAGGCCCAGCGTAAGCTCGGGCCGATGAGCGAAGAACCGGGTCAGGCCCTGCTCCAGCGGGGTCAGGTTCTCGGGATTGATCGCGGCCTTGAGCTCAGGCGCCCAGTCTTCAGGCTCGATTTTCTGTAGTCGACTCATCGCATTTCCCCTTTGTCTGTTCGGGCCGAGAAAAGGCCCTCCGCCTGCACGTCGGCAAGCGATGTCTGAAACACATCGATAAGAGTATCAATTTCCGCGTCGGAATGAGCAGCGGAAAGGAACGCGCGCTGGGTCCCGGGCACCAGAACGCCCCGGTTCAGCGCGTGCAGATAGAACGCCTTCTCCGCGGCGACGCTCGCGCCGGTGACGTCGCGCATGCTGCGGATGGGCTCCCGCTGAAAGAACATGTGAAACATGCTCCCCACGGACTTCATCTGGGCCGGGATCTGCCGTTCCTGGCAGAAGCCGTTCACCGCCCCCGCCAGCCGCTCGCCAGCCTGCTCGAGACCACGGTACACGTCGGGGTGGTCGCGAAGGTAGCCCACCGCGGCCGCTCCCGCCTCCATGGTGAGCGGGTTGCCCGAGAACGTACCGCCGGAGAACACCCCGTTGCTCGCCCCGAGCCCGGTGAACACCTCCATCACGTCCGCACGGCCGGTGATTGCCCCCACGGGCAAGCCGCCGCCGAGTATCTTCCCGTAGGTGGCGAGGTCCGGCCTCACGCCGAATCTTTCCTGAGCACCGCCGTAGGCGACGCGGAAACCCGTGATGACCTCGTCAACGGCAAACAGAACGCCCGCTTCACGGCAGACGGCTTCGAGCTCGCATAGAAACTCGCCGGCCCCGGGCTGGGGATTCGAGCTCTGAACACCCTCTACCATGACCAGCGCAAGCTCGTCCGCGTGACGGCGGATCAGATCGAAGGCGGCCTCGTGACGATACGGCAGCAGCAGCGTCAGGTCTGCCAGCGCCCGCGGGATGCCGCGCCCCATTGGCAGCTTGCGCGGCGCTTCCCGGGGGCTTGTCGGGTCGGTCAGCCACATCCCGTAGTCGTGGGCACCGTGATAGAAGCCGTCGAACAGAGCGATCTTCTCCTTGCCAGAGTACCCACGGGCAGCACGGATCGCGTACATGGTCGCCTCGGAACCCGTATTGCAGAAAACCACCCGCTCGGCGCAGGGGCTGGCCTCGTGCAGGAGCTCGGCCAGCTTCATCTGGCTGGTGGAGTGAATGCCGAACATCCACCCTTTCTCCGTGCGGTCCTTGATGGCCTGCTCGATCAGCGGGTGCCGATGGCCGAGGATGTGCAGGCCGAAGCCCACGGAGGTGTCGATGTAGCGGTTGCCGTCCGCATCGAAGACGAACGGCCCCTCGCCGCTCTCGATGAAGATCGGATGGGGCATCTCCAGGTTGGCAGCGAGCCCCGAGTTGAGAATCTCGGCGCGGGCCTCGGAGATCTCCTGGGATCCGGCCGTTCTGGCGGCCAGCTCGGCGCGCGCTTCAGCGACCGTGGTCATTTGCCGGAAAGGCGCGCGACCACCGGCGCAAAGGCCTCCAGATTGTCCTCTCCGACGGTGAAGTAGGAGATGCCGAACTCCTCGCGGCGACGCTGCAGCTCGTCGCAGATGGCATCAACGCTGCCGAAGAGACCGTGGGGGTGGCGGAGCATTTCGTCCTCGGACATGCCGAACATCTGCGCCATGCCCGCGACCACGGGCTTGGCGTCGTCGGTCACCACGGTGAAGTAGGCGCCGATCTCGATCTCCAGATCGTCGAAGCGATCGCCGGCGCCTTCGCGGATCCAGCCGATCTTCTTGCGGGTCTCCTGCTCGCTGGACATCTGCACGCCGTCGGGCCCGATCATGCCCATGCGGTTGTTGAAGTTCAGGCTGACGATGTCGGCCTCCCGTCCGGCCAGGCGCAGCACCCGGGGGCTGCCGCCGCCGACCATGATGGGAGCGCGTCCCACGGGCTTGGGCAGACCTTCGAAGTCCTTCCAGGACAGCGTGTCGTTGTGGACATCGACCAGGTCCTCGCCGCGGAACGCCTTCACCCCGGCAATGACGTCGGCAAGCCGGTCGATGCGCACGCGGGGCTCGTCGAAGTCGATACCCACCGCTTCGTACTCGCTCTTCACCCAGCCGGCGCCCAGACCCAGCTCGAGCCGGCCGTTGGACAGCATGTCGATGGTCATGGCGGACTTGATCAGCACCACGGGCAGGTGATAGTCGATGCAGAACACCCGGCAACCGATGTTGATGGTGCTCGTTACCGCCGCTGCAAACGCCATGGCGGGGATGGCGGCGACGTTCTGAATCGGGTGGTTGGCTGCGGTCAGCGCCGGCCCCGGCCCCAGAAGATGATCGGCCAGATGGAACGACGAGTAGCCGAGATCCTCGGCCTTGCGAGCCTTGTCTGCCCAGCTCTGGCCCGACTCCGCGTTGAACGTCTGGAACCCGAAACGAAACGGCTTTGCCATGCTCGGCTCTCCCTGGCAGCTGCCCGCTAGACCACGCGGTCGATGCAGTACTTGATGGACCGCCGCAGCAGCTCGTAATACTCGGGCTTGTCCCAGCTGCCGCGCTCGATGGCGGGGTAATAGTCGGTGACCGGGCGCATGTCGTAGTGGCCCCGGCAGTGTCCGAGACAGTTGTACAGCACTTCGCCGTCGCCCAGCTTGCGCAGGTAGTACATCACCCGCGGCTCGTCGTCCGGCCAGTCCCGGTTGATGAAGCCGTCGCAGGATCCGGTGAAGTTGGTGTGCAGCAGCGCGTGGTGCTCGCCGTGATACTTGCAGATGTACAGCTCGTCGTCGGTTTCGAACTCGCCGATCCCGGCCACGAGCTCGTGCTCGGGGTCGCTGACTTTCACGGGGAAGGGCTGGATGGGCGGGTGCGCCATGAACTGCGAGCCCAGGGTCTCCATGAAGATGGGCGCGGTCTCCGGACAGTCCACGCCTCCCTCGACGAACTCGAGGATCGCGTTGGTGCCGTGCAGCGCGATCCAGCGCTTGCCCGAGTTGACGTAGTCCCGCAGAGCCACCTGCTCTTCTTCGCTGGGAATCAGGTGGCAGCAGTAGGTGATCAGAAAATCGCTGGCGGCGATGCCTTCGATGTCCGAGTAGTTGGCCGCGACCTTCACCCGGACGTTCTCATGCTCCCCGAGGAGCTTGAGCAGCTCCGAGCGGGCGTAGTCGATGTCGTGGTACAGACCGTTGGCGACCATGTACACGTCGATGATGCGCTCTGCCATGGTGTTCTCCCCCAGAGATCAGGTTGCTGTAGCGTCCTTTAACTACCTATCAGATATCAGACGGCGAAAGGCGCCGCGGGTCGGCAACGCCGGCCCGCGGTATCCCTTCAGACGACCGCGCGCACCTCAGAACTGGATGCGTTTCGTCAGGCCGCCGTCTATGACGATGTTGGTACCGGTGGTGAATCCCGCCCGCGGGCTGGCAAGAAACGCGACCTGCGCCGCGACTTCCTCCGCCGTGCCCATGCGTCCAATGGGGATGTCGGCGACGGTGGCATCGTAAAACGCGGTCATGTGCTGCTTGATGTTGTCCCACGCACCGCCCTCGATGAAGATCGGGCCGGGGCTCACGGCGTTGACGCGAATGCCCTTGGGCGCCAGATCCTGCGACAGAGCACCGTTGTAGTTCAGAAGCGCCGCTTTCAGAGCGTTGTAAGGACCCGCGCTCATGAATTTCTCGAGGGCCGCAGTGGTCGAGATGAGAACCACGCTGGCGTTCTCGGATTTTTCCAGATAGGGCATGGCGCCCTCGACCATCCGGACCGCGCCGAGCATGTCGTACTCGAGGTGCCTGCGCCAGGCATCCTCTCCCTGCGCACCACCGCCACTGACGTTGGAGACGATGCAGTCGATGCCGCCGAGCGCTTCGGCGCTGGCGGCGATCCAGGCCTTGAACGCGTCTCCGTCACCCACGTCGACGGCCTGGCCGAAAGCGGTGACGCCCTTGGCGCTCAGGTCGGCCACGGCAGCCTCGACCTCTTCGGCGTTGCGTGCGCAGATGGCCACGTTGCAGCCCTCGTCGGCCAGGGCGTTCGCGATCGCCCGGCCAATACCCTTGGTCCCACCGGTGATCAGCGCTTTTGATCCTTTGAGTTGTAAATCCATCGTCAGTGTCCTCTCTTTTTCGTTTCCCAGCTGTCTGGAGCTGCGTTAGTTGAGCGGCCCGAATCGGGGACGGGCCGGCAGATCGTCAGCGGTAACCGTTACGTGAACTTTGCCCCCTTCCAAAGTCACCGGAAATGTCTTGATCGGCTGCGAAGCCGGCGCCGCAAGGCAGTGCCCGTTGCGGATGTCGAAACGGGCACCATGCAGCGGGCAGTTGATCTCGTGCCCGCGCAGCTTGCCCGTCGAGAGCACCTGCCTGGCGTGACTGCAGCGGTTGGACACAGCGTAATACTGCCCGTCCACCCGGCACAATAGCACGTCAACGCCGTTGACGTTGCAAGCCATCATCTCGCCATCATCGAGGGCGTTCTGAGGGGCCACCGGCGTCATTTTAGGTCATCCACTTGATCGGCTGTCTGTGGAGATAGTCGTCGAGCGTCTTGTGGAAATGACGAATGCGAAGCTCCTGGCTGGAGATCCACAGACCGCGGAATCCCGTGCTGTTCATGCCGCGCTGAACCATGGGCAGGTTGCTGGCGTCCTGATCGAGCACCTCTCCCAGGGTGTCCTCGCCGTGCTTCCACTGACGATGTGGCGGCCGCTCGGGCCACTCCGTGCCGGCCGGCATCATCGAGTAGTTCTGCACGTCGTAGAACATCTTGTTCGGGTCCGTGGGATGCGGACGCTGCCTGAACACCATCACGCTGTTGCAATGGGTGTTGAACGTGATGTTCGGGAAGATCATGTAGTGATAGTCGTCGGTCAGCTGATCGTCGTTGAGTTCCGAGTAATCGAAGCCCTGGACCTCGGCATTCGCACGCACCCATTTCTGGATGCCGCGCCGCACCTCGAGACCGTCGCCGTCGAAGTTGTCCGGATCCATTCCGTAGCTTTCCATGAAGACCCGGAGCGCCTCCGCGATCGGCGTGCCGTCCTCGATGTGCGTGCTCACGCAGCCGAAGGGGATCAGGTACCGGTTGTGCTTCTCGTAACAGTCGATCTGCACGTCCATGTCTTCGAGCATCCACATGAGCTGCGGATGGGTTCCGGCCACGTGATAGGTTTCGTTGAACGCATCCACCGAAGCTTTCCAGTTGACGTCCCACTCCACCGTGACGTCATTGACCAGCGCCATCTTCTCGAAGTGGTAGGGATCCAGGTGCTCGGGGATCATGCCGAGAAAATCTTCCAGCGGCTCCACGTCCGGGTTGAGGCTGAACCATACCCAGGCGCCCCACGCGGCGCAGGGGAGCTTGACGATGGCGAGCTTCTCGCAGGGAACGCCCTGAGGGAAGGTCTCCTGGTCGGGAACGTTGACGATCTCGCCCCGCAGGTTGTACTCCCAGAGGTGGTAGGAGCACCTGAACGTCTTGGTGTTGCCGCCCTTACCGTACGCCACCTGGTTACCGCGATGAGAGCAGACGTTGTAGAACGCGTTGTAATCGCCGTTCTCGTCCCGGGTGATGACGATGCTCTCCTTGCCTATCTCGGTGACGACGTAGTCGCCCGGATTCTGCAGGTCGCCGATCCAGGCACCCATGAGCCAGACCTTGGTCCACATCCGATCCCACTCGAGCTGCATGAACTCGGGGGACGTGTACCGCTCTTTCGGAATAATGTCGTAGCCCAGATCAGGATCAGGTTCCTTCTGAGGGGGCGTCCTCGAAGTCTGCGGGTCTGCGAACCGCTCGATCTTGCGATAAACCGTCATGCCGTTAATCCTCCTCTCTTGGCTGCCAGCTGAAAACAGTCAACTGTGCAGGTTTTAACAGGCGATTTGTACCACCACCGCCGCCGGTTTGCACCCCCGCATGCCCGTTCAGGCACCCGTGCGGCCGCCGCTCCCGGCGCGGCCCCGAGCCGACGCCTCCGAAACCCAGAAGATCGCGTTGCGGATCAGCTTCTGAAAATGGGGGTTGGCGTAGGCCACCGGGTCGTCTCCGCACTGCAGGTAGACGATGCGGCTGTTGCCGCGATTGCGCGTCCAGCCCACCAGGTTGCTGCCCGGCTCGTGCTCCCAGCCTTCGTTGTCGTACATCTTCTGGTCGCGAACGACCCGTGCGGCGGAGTAGAAGTTGTCCCGGGTGAACGAGAAGTCGCTTCGCAGAAGGGGCTCCACGCTGTCCTCGAACACCTCGTAGAGATACAGCTCGTCCGTAATGCTAAAGGAGCCCGGAATGCCCTCGGTCACCGGATGTTTCGCCACCACGCTGACCGTGTGCTCGACGCCGTGACGGTATCCGGAATCCGGACAGGACCGGCCCCGCAGCTCTGCCGGCAGATAGAGAAACCGCCCGCCGACGATCTCGGCAAACTCGTCCCATGCCGGCCATCCGGCCACCGCGTGGTGCAGAAAAACGAACCCGTGACCGCTGTCGACGAGCTCCAGAAACTGACGGCGGAAATCCTCTCGGGGCTCCGCGAAATCGGGCGCCCGGTCGGGATGAAAACGGATGCCGGGCATGTCGTACATCACGAAGGCGTCGTAGGCTTCGGCCTCGCGGACGTTGAACAGAGCCTCTGCGGCGGGATGCTCCACGTGGGTCCAGTCGACACCGTCCATGACATCGAAGATCTGAAAGAACGGTTCCCTCTCGAAGGGATGACCCTTCGTAACCAGCAGAATGCTTCTCATGCTCCCCCCATGCATCCTGCCCCGCGCGGTTGCTCCGCTTGGGCACGGCGCATAACATGGCAACGATATCACAGCGGGCCAACCTCATGGCAGACGCCAGCGCGCTGAGCGAGGACCCAAAAGAACAGACCTGGCAGCAGACCAAGAGCGCGCTGACGCGCACCGCGATTCTTGAGGCCGCCGTTCTCTGCTTCTACGAGCTCGGATACGCCAGCACCACGACGGAGAACATTGCCAACGCGGCCGGCGTGTCGCGGGGAGCGATGCTCCATCACTTCCCCACGCGCTTCGATCTGATCCGAGCCGCGGTCGAGCACCTCAACCAGAAGCGCCTGGACTGGTACGCGGCGGAGGAAGAGGAGATCCAGCGCGGCGCCGAGCACACCAGGATCGAGGAAGGCATCGATACCTACTGGAAACAGCTGAACACGCCCGAGTTCATCGTTTTTCACGAGCTGAACGTCGCTGCCCGCACGGATCCCGAGCTTGCCGAGGTGCTGGTACCGGCGCTTCGCGAGTTCCGGCAGAAATCAGAGGAGGCCTCCCGCCAGGTCTTCCCCGACCTGGCGCTCTCCGAAGCCTGGGAACGGACGAACTTTCTCTCCCGGTTTCTGCTGGAGGGCATGGCGGCCGCGAAGATGATCGAGGGCCCGGAGGTTCCCGATCAGCAGATGCTCGAATGGCTCAAACGCGAGCTCAGGCGCAGCTACCAGGACGTGCTGAACACCGTCCGCCGACCCGGCTCGCCCACCGACGAGTAACCCAGGCTCCGGGCGATCCCGGTTCTACTCCCAGTAAGGCGCCCGCAGCTTGCGCTTGTTGATCTTGCCCATGGTGGTGCGCCCGAGATCGTCGACGATGTCCACGGTGCGAGGGCACTTGTAGTGGGACAACCGCTCCCGGCACCACGCCATGACGTCCTCCGGATCGGGCGGCGTGGCCGGATCCCGGGGAATCACCAGCGCTTTGAGCTCCTCGCCCATCTCCTGGTTGGGAACGCCGATGCACGCCACGTCCAGCACCTCCGGATGCTCGATGATC
>DATCZA010000076.1:0-5126 GCA_036526135.1 Pseudomonadales bacterium
GTGGAAGAGCGTGATGGCCGATTCACCCGAGCGCTGGTCTGCTACGACGATGCCCTCGCCCTCGACCCCGGGTTGGGGGAAGCGCGCCGACGCTGGATCATGCTGGCATCCGCTCTCGGGGCAACCGTCGAGGCGTTTGAAGCCGCTCAGGCCAATCCCGAGGTGCTCACGCCCGACGACGTGGTGCGCCTGCAGCTCGATGCGGCGGCGAAACGAATCCGCTGGGCCGATCTGCCGAGCCCGGGTGCCCCGCTGGCGGACGCCGAAATGGCCGTGGACGGCCATGATGTGGTTGCCAAAGGCGGAGAACCGGCACGGGTCGCAGGTAGCCACCGACGCGCGTTGGAGTACGACCGCGTCGTCTCCCATTCCGCAGCGTACCGGATGGTGGAGGCCATCGACCTCTTCGAGTCGTTGCAGGGTACGCCCGGCGATCTGGAAGGATTTCCTTCCTACGTTCTCGCCGCCGCCGGCCGCGCTTACCTGTACGAAGAGCATACCCGCGATGCCATTGCCTGCTTCGAGCAGGCGCTCGGGCTCGACCCGAACGCTTTCAACCTTCGCATCGGGCTTTTCTACGCGCTGTCCGATCACGGTGACTTCGAAGGCGCGAAAGAGGTTGCCGAGCACCTGATTGCCGGCGAAGAACCGTTCGCCCGACCGGATCCGCGAGTCTGGGTGCCCAACGACCGCTACGCCACGGCGCGGGTCATTGCGGCTCGGGAGCTCGCCTATCGGGAACGCTACACCGAGGCGCTCAACGATCTGGACGAGATGCTCGCCATCGCGCCGGCCAACACGGGCGTGCGGCTCACGCGAGCGCAATTGCTGCAGTGGCGTGGCTGGAACGAGCAGGCCGAGCGCGAAGTGGTGCGGATCCAGACGACCGACCCGACCAACGTTGGCGTCAAAGTGCTGAGCGGCACGGTTGCCCTCGAAAAACAGCAGTACCCGCGAGCCGAGCGGGAAGTTAATCGCGCTCTTCGATCACAGCCCTATGACAAGTCCGCCATCGAGCTCAACGAGCGATGGCTTCTGCACAACAGCGGGTATTTCGAGGCCAGCGCCAGCGCGGAGCGATCCGAGGGGTCGGCCTTTGCCGGCGAGAGCTGGCGCACGGACGTGCACTACTACTCGAGCCCCATCGCCTACCGCTACCGGTGGTTCGTTCACGACGCCATCCGCCACGGCAAGTTCACGGAAGGAACCGGCAAGGATCACCGCATCGGCGCGGGCGTGGATTTCCGCAGCAATCGCTGGAGCGCGCGCGGCGAGGTGCACAAGGGCCTGGAGCAGAACCGTAAGGCGGGCGTGACGGCATCGGCGAGCTGGCGGCAGTCCGATCGTCTCACCTGGGACAGCCTGGTCTCCTACAACACCATGGGGATGCCGTTGCGCGGCACCCGCGTCGGCATCCGCGCGGACGAGGCTCAGGGTGGCGCGACCTATCGCTGGCACGAATCCCGACGCGCGTACGCGCGTGCGGGCCTGATGAAGATGGACGACGGCAACGACCGCAAGTGGCTGGATTCCGGCTTCGAGCAGCGCGTGGTCAACGCCCCTCGGCAGAAGCTTCTCGTCAACCTGGGAGCGTACACGAGCCGGAACTCCGGCGGCGACCGGGTCTACTACAACCCGGAGACCGACTACCAGATCACGGCGGGCCTGACCCACGAGTGGCGTCTGATGCGGCGCTACCAGCAGTCCTTCGTTCAGCGGCTGAGTGTGGACGGCGGTGAGTACCACCAGAAGGGTTTCGGTGGCGGCCCGATATGGACCTTGCGGCTCGAACACGACTGGCAGATCGGGCGCCGGGTGGGCATGAGCTGGGGAGCCACCTGGGGCGGGCGCCGCTACGACGGCGAGCGCGAGCACGTGACCACCGTGTTCCTGACTTTCCGGGGACATCTGTGAGGCGGCGGCTGGCAGTCATCGCCGCCGCGCTGGCGCTCATCGTCGGCGCGCATGGTGCCGGTGCCGAATCGGCCCATCGGATCATCGCGATCTCCTACCACGACGTGGTGGAGCATCCCTCTGAGGTCGGGGCCGACCGCTTCACAGTGACCGTAGATCAGCTCATCAATCAGCTGGCCTGGCTCGACGCCCACGGCTTCGAGCCCATCACCCTCGACCAGTGGGCGGCTGCAGCCGAGGGAGAGCCGCTCCCGCCCCGGCCGGTGCTTCTCACCTTCGACGACGGCTACGCGAGCTTTGCAGAGCACGTGATGCCCGTTCTGAAACTTTTCGATTTTCCGGCCGTGCTCGCGCCGGTGACCAGCTGGGTGGACGCCCCCGAAGGTAGCGTCGTCCAGTACGGCGACCAGCCCATGCCGCGGGAGCGATTTCTGACGTGGGATCAGCTCAGAGAGATATCGAAGACCGGCCTCGTGGAGATCGCAACGCATACCCACGACATGCATCGTGGGCTCACGGGCAACCAGTTCGGCAACGAGTTGCCTGCTGCTGTGACTCGAAGGTGGAACGACGAGAGGAACGCCTACGAGCCGGAGGCCGATTACGAGGCGCGCATCAGAAGTGACCTCAAGCGCAGCCGGGACCGCATCGCCGAGCAACTCGGCAAGCCGCCTCGGGCCGTGGTGTGGCCCTACGGAGCCTACAACCTTCAGGCGGCAAGCGTCGCCCGGACCCTCGGGCTCACGTACACGCTGACGCTGGACAGCCTGCCGAACGATCCGCGCATCGATGGCGGCCGCATTCATCGCGAGCTGGTGAGCACCGACACGTCAATGCTGTTTTTCACCACGTGGGCCCTGGGAAAGGAGCAGGAGACACCGCTGCGGGCAGCGCACGTGGACATGGATTACGTGTACGACCCGGACCCGGCCCAGGCCGAACGAAATCTCGGCCGGCTCCTGGATCGTATCAAGGCGATGAAGTTGTCCTTTGTCTTCCTGCAGGCCTTCGCAGATCCCGACGGCGACGGCGTCGCGGACGCGCTGTACTTCCGCAACAGGCACCTGCCCATGCGTGCCGATCTTTTCAACCGGGTGGCCTGGCAGCTGAAAACCAGGGCGGGCGTGGAGGTGTTTGCCTGGATGCCGGTCATGGCGTTCGAGCTGCCTGATGCCGAACGCAATCAAGCGCTTGCGGTGAAGGCCTATGACGGGTCCCACGAGTCCCGCTACCACCGGCTGTCTCCGTACAACCCGGAGGCCCGGCGCATCGTGGGGGAGATCTATGACGATCTCGGTCGCGGCAGCCGCTTTCTGGGCGTGCTCTACCACGATGATGGGTTCCTGACCGATCGCGAGGACGTCAGCCCGGCCGCTCTCGCCCGCACCGTCCCCGACGAGGCAGCGAGAGGCGACGGCGTTCTGGCGCCGGCGGTCGTGAGCGACTTCCGCGGCAAAACCCGATTCCTCATCGATTTCACTCACGAGCTTTCGGACGTGCTGCGTCGGCACCAGCCCGCGCTGCTCACCGCGCGAAACCTGTACGCGAGGCCGGTCGTGGATCCCCAGGCCGAGGCCTGGTTTGCTCAAAGCCTCGGCGCTTTTCAGCGTAGCTACGACTACACGGCCGTCATGGCCATGCCCTATCTCGAGCAGGCGGAGGAGCCGGAGGCGTGGCTTTCCGACCTGGTGGAGAAGGTGCGGGCGATCCCCGGCGGCATGGAGCGGACGGTGTTCGAGCTCCAGACCGTCGACTGGCGCGAGGGCAACCCCGTGCGGGCGGCGACGCTGGCGAACCAGATGGATCTTCTGCTGGACCGCGGCGTGAAGCACATCGCCTACTATCCCGACGACTTCATCCAGGGCTACCCGCCGGTGCCCCTCGTGCGCTCGCGCCTGTCCGTCAACTACCACCCGGCGCTGGAGGAGTAGTGGCGTGACGCTGGATCTTTTCTATCGAGTTCTCCAGGAGTTTGCGCTCATCTACCCGCTGTTCATGGCCTATCTGTGGATGGTGGGCGGTATCTACTACCTCTTTCACTGGGAGCGTGCCGGGCACGCCCGCGTGGACCGTCCGCCGCCGCTTCCCGAGTACCCCGGTGTTTCCGTTCTGGTGCCCGCGCACAACGAGTCGTTCGCCATCGTCGAGACCATCCGGTCGCTGCAGAACCTCAAGTATCCCGAATACGAGATTATCGTCATCAACGACGGCAGCACCGACGACACTGCCGAGATTCTCGACGAGCTGGCGGAGGAGGGAGGCATCCGGGTCATTCATCTTGCCTCCAACCAGGGCAAGGCGGCCGCGCTGCGGGTGGGTGCCATGGCCTCGAATCACGAGTTTCTGGTCTGCATCGACGGGGACGCCATTCTCGATTGCCATGCCGTCCACTGGATCATGCGGCACTTTCTGATTGGTCCCAGAGTAGGGGCGGTGACCGGCAACCCGCGGGTCAGGAACCGCTCCACGCTGCTGGGTAAGATTCAGGTGGCCGAGTTCTCGTCCATCATCGGGCTGATCAAGCGGGCCCAGCGCATCTACGGGCGTCTGTTCACAGTCTCGGGCGTGGTTTCGGCGTTTCGAAAGACGGCTCTCTATCGCGTCGGGTTCTGGGACCTGACCAAGCTCACCGACGACATCGACATCAGCTGGCGGCTGCAGAAGGACCACTGGGCGGTGCGTTTCGAAAGCAACGCCGTGTGCTGGATACTCATGCCGGAAACGATCAAGGGTCTGTGGCGCCAGCGTCTGCGCTGGGCCCAGGGCGGCGTCGAGGTTGCCCTCGATCACGGGCGCAGTCTCTTGAAGTGGCGCCAGCGTTACATGTGGCCCGTCTTCGTCGAGTTCTGGCTCAGCGTGGTCTGGTCCTACACCATGCTCTTTCTCGGGGTGAGCCTGGTGGTCGCGCAGGTCACCGATGCCCCCGACCTGCCTCGCTTCGAGGAGTGGCTGCCCAGCTGGGGCGGTGCCCTGATCGGCGTGACCTGTCTTCTGCAGTTTGCCGTGAGCCTCGTCATCGACAGCCGCTACGAGAGGGGGCTGGCGAAGATGTACTACTGGATCATCTGGTACCCGCTCGCTTACTGGCTGATCAACGTCCTCACGACCATCGTGGCCGTGCCGCGGGCGTTGATGAAGCGACGCGAGGAGCGGGCCGTCTGGACGAGCCCGGACCGGGGAGAGCAGTTCCATGCTGCCGCAGACTGAACCCG
>DATCZA010000077.1:0-2305 GCA_036526135.1 Pseudomonadales bacterium
AACGACGGTGAGGATGTCCTCGTACTTGCAGATCACGTAGGTGGTGGTCCCGGGGATCCGGTAGACGGGCGCTTCCTCCAGCAGGGTCCGGTACGCCGGGAACCAGTCTTCCTGAATATCAGGGTCGAAGAGATCGATGGATTCCAGATCCACGTGAGCCTCCTCCTTCACGTAGGAACCGCATGCAGCGTTTGTCGGGCCGCCGCGCTGGCGCGGTCATTATGGCCGCTCACGGCGCCATCTCCCAGATCGACTCGATGCGCAGCTCGTCGCGGGCCAGCGTCACGTCGTGGTAGCCGCCGGCCAGCCAGGTGGGGTAGTGGTCGGTCACGTGGGGGCTCTCCGGCCGGCCGCCGTTGCCTCCGCAGATGACGAAGCGGCAATGCTCCGGGTCGCCGAGGTCGACCACCAGCCGGTAGGCGGCGCCGTGATTGGCGCGGCAGGGCACCTCGTCGACCCCGGGATCTCTCCCGGGCCCGTTCCCCACGTGCAGGGCCATGGCCAGGGTCGTGCCGCTGCCGCCGACGGGATCCGGTCCCACCTGCATGTCTTTCCAGGGCTCGTGCTTGCGCAGGCTGTGCCAGAAACGCACCTGATGCAGCCGGCCCCAGGCCCAGGTGTCGGGCTCGCCAAGGTCTTTTCTCACGTCCTGCACGACGCCTTTCATGACCTCGGCCATGGTCAGGAACAGCAGTTCCCGGTGCGCGCGCCATGGTGATCCCTCGGCGAGAAACGCGTCCACGTCGAAGCGGTTGAGGCCCGGCGCCGCCAGCGGAATGCCCCGAAGGACGTCGTCGTCCAGCACGGCCATCATGAAGCTCCGCTGCCAGACTCGGTCCACGAACGGGTAGTAGAGGCATGCGGCCGCCGACTCTCCGGTTGCCTGGCAATCCCAGCCGCGCAGGATGGCCGCGGCGAGCTCGAGGTCGTCGTCCTCGCGACCTTCCAGCGCCATGAGGATCCCGGGAATCTGATCCCTTGCCCGGTAGTCGTAGAGGTCCAGCTGCATGCGCTCGAAATCGGCCGGGGTGAACTTCCCGTCCGCGGAGCCGCCCGCTTCGAGCAGGTCGCGAATCCGCTCCGCGCGGGCCGGCAGCGTCGGAAAGTTGTGGATGGGAAAGGGCCCCGCATCGCCCATGGTGTCGTTGTTCGCCGTCAGCGCGAAACCCGAGGCAGGCGCCTGCTCGACCAGAAGCTCATCGGCTCGCGACCACCGAAAGTCGCAGTCGGGATCCCATCCGGGAAGCGGGACCATGCCCGTCACGCCCTTGCGTGCGGGCAGGGTCGCCGCGACGAAGCGCCTGATGTCGTCCTTGGTGTCGACGCAGATGATGTTGTTGACAAGCGGGCAGACGTCGCCTTCGAACAGCGCGCCGCCGAATCCGCCGGCATCCTCGGCGAGCGGCAGCAGGGCAAGCGCGCCGGCCGACGTCTCAAGATGAGTGAGGTTCCAGCTCACCGCGGTCTGGTAGCGCCGCGGCCCGTTGGCGGTCATTTCGAGCGCGTCGGTCAGGGGCTCGAGCAGCGGTCCGTGACGCGTCGAGGCAATCTCGACCTCCCGCGTGGTGCCGCCCCGGACCCCGATGGTCTCGGTCCGCCTTTCCACCTCGGCCCAGCCATCGGGCGTGCGGTAGCGGTCCCCGGCGATCTCCTCGACGTAGACGTCGTAGTTGTCCACAAACCCGGTGGTAAGTCCCCAGGCGATCTTCTTCGTGTAGCCCATCATGAAGTAGGGCACGCCGGGAAACGAAGCGCCGAACACGTCCCAGCCGGGCGCGTGGAGGTGCACGTAGAAGAACGTGTTCGGGATCGAGTAGGCCTGATGTGGATCCATCCCCAGCATGGGCTTTCCGGAAGCGGACAGGCTGCCAGTCACCACCCAGTTGTTGCTGCCGGATACCGGCGCATCCGGGAAGAGCAGGTTGATGGGCCTGAGGTTGAGCGATTTGAGAGGCTCACGCAGCAGCTCGATGAGTTTCTCGTCCTCGTCGGAGAAGCGCAGCAGGTGGCCGCGGAACCACTCCACGCCGTGGGTGGCCATCAGCCGGCCCAGCATGAGCTTGTTCGGCCACGACCGGTGCTGGAAGAAGTTGGTGAACCGGTAGCGCGCGGCGACGTCGGCGCGCGTGAAGCGCCGGGGCAGGGCGCCCGTGTGGCGGAATTCGGGGGGAGGGTCATCGAGGGTGTCGACGTAGGCGTTCAATCCCTCGAGATAGGCGTCCACCACCCAGTCACCGGGACTCTCGGGAAGATCGTAGCTGGCAGGCACGCCGAAGGCGCGATGCAGGGCGTCCTGAGCCACGAA
>DATCZA010000078.1:0-3233 GCA_036526135.1 Pseudomonadales bacterium
GCCGAGAGATCACCGACGTCGTAGACGTGAAAGTCGCCGGGATTGGGGATGTGCTCCTCCCGGCACGCCCACTGCCATACCCGCGGCCACATCTTCTCGAACTCGGCCTGCGCATGATCGTGGGAGGTGTAATTGCTGTAAGGAATGTCCTCGTCGCCCTGGAACTCGTATGACTCCTCGAGAAAGGCAGCGGGCGGGGCCGCGCGATCGCGCAGGATGAAGTCCCGGTAGCTCGGCCCCGGCATGCGGGCTTCGCCGGGAGCGGGTCTGTCAGAGGTCTCACTCATCTTTCACTTCCCCCACAGGCCGTAGACCGGGTCGTCCGGCCAGTGACCGCCGCGATTGGTTAAGCTCGCGTACATGCTGTCCGGATCGTCGCTCTGGTCCGTGGTGGGCTGATGCATGGTCCAGTCCATCACGTAGGCACGGTGGGTGAACTTCCAGACCCCGTCGCGGCGCTCGAAACGGTCCAGATAACGCCCACCCGAGAGGCTGTCCACGTCGCCGCCGGCCTCGTCCGCGGCCGTCGTGAAGGCGATCACGTAGCTCTCCGCCACGCCGCTGTCGCCTTCCACCCGAACCCACTCGTTGGCAACCGAGTGGTACATCTTCTTCAGGGGCGCCGTCATCTCGAGAATGAAATCGCAATACTCGGGGGCCGGGCCGTCGAACAGCCCGCCCGCATCCATCGTCGCCCCTTCGTGGAAAACCGACTCGAGCAGAGCGCGGTCCCGGCGGTCGGTGGCCCGCGCCTGGGCCATGATCAGATCGTGAATGTCCTGTCTTGCGAGCGCATCCGCAACGGCGGCTTCCAGGTCCTCGGGAATGGTCATGGTGGCATCTCCGGAAGTGAGAATTTGCTGTGATTCCTTGAGCAGACGGGTGCCGAGATCGTCGGGCGTCTTGCTGCCGCGGCGGTTGATGGGGCTTTCGTAGTCGGGCAGCACGGTACCGGTGCCCGGCCAGTTGGCGTTCCATTCCAGCACGTAGGTCCGGTGGCTGATCCGCCACTCCCCGCCCCGCTTCTCGTGGCGGTCGAGATAACGGCCGCCGATGAGCGCCTGCCCGTAACCCCCATCGTCCGCCGACTCCGAGTAGACGAACGCGTAGCTCTCGGAGATGGCGTGATCGTCGTCCAGCAGCCGGATCCACATGTTGCTGGTGCGGTGCATGGTGATCTGCTCGCTGGGATTGCCCATGATCTCGCAGAGCTCGGCGGCCGGGCCGTCGAAGAACCCGTAGGCGACCTCGGCGTCCGGATGGTAGGCGGAACGCAGCAGATCGCCGTCGGCGCGATCGATGCCGCGGCTGTGGATCGCCAGCACGTTGCGGATGGATTGAATGTCGAGCCACTGGCGCAGAGCCGAGTCTGCGACGCTTGTTCCGGCCATGGTCCCTCCCCCGGGGCCTGATCCAATCGCCAAATCTATCCTAACAGCCCGGCGTGCGCTAATGTCGCAGGAAGCCAGGGTCCGAGGGAAGGGGAAACCACATGTCCGACCGCGTGAGCAGCTACCGCTTCTTTCAGGAGGCCTACCTCGTCAACGATCTGGATCAGGCCATCAGGGGTTGGAGCGACCTGTACGGCGCCGGCCCCTTCCGGACGGTCATGCACCACAAGACCGACCGCTTTCACTATCGCGGCACGGATCAGGAAGCCGACGTCTCCTACGCGTTCGGCTACCTGGGCGACATGCAGATTCAGTTCATCGAGCAGCACGACGACACCCCCTCCATCTACCGCGACATGTACCCGGCCGGCGAGGAAGGCTTTCACCACGTTGCCATCCTCGTCCACGACTTCGAGGCCGAGTACGAACGCCTGGTCGGGAAGGGGTTCACCGACGCGTGCCGGCTCTTTGCCGACGGCGTGGACGCCGCCTACTTCGATACCCGGTCGGTCAACGGCTGCTTCACGGAGATTCATGGCGACCCGCCCCGCAATCTTGGCCGCTGGGCGCAGATGCGCCGCGCCCACGAGCTCTGGCGGCCGGGTGACGACGTCTACATGACGCTGTAGCGCGGCGGGGCGGCGTTTTCGAACCGGCCGGACGGCCCCGCCTTTGTGGGCGACGTTCGCATGAACGCCTGAAACCGGAACGGCCGGTTGCGCTGAAACCCGGTTCGGGTTAAAACCCCGCTCGTTCGGAATCCGATCCGTTCTTGGGGAGATTAAAATGCTGAGAAGAGTTGCGGCGTCTCTGCGACGCCCGGTGGCGTCACTTTGCGCCATCTTGTTTGTGTCCGGCCCCGCTCTGGCGGCCGAAATCGAGGAGATCGTCGTCACCGCCCGGGGTGTCGAGCAGAGCGTCAGGGACATCCCGGTGGCCATTTCCGTGGTCAGCGAGGAGCGCATGGCCAATCTCAATCTGAAGAGCCTGGAGGACATCGCCGAGGTGACGCCCCAGCTCAACATCGTCCGCGCCAGCTCCGGCAGCGGCACGAGCATCAGCATCCGCGGCATCGGCTCCTCGCCGAGCACCATCGGCATCGAGCAGTCCGTGTCCACGATCGTCGACGGCGTCTACTACCCCCAGGGCCGGGTGATCAACGAGGCCATGTTCGACGTCCGTCAGGTGGCCATCCTGAAAGGCCCCCAGGCGCTGTACTTCGGCAAGAACGCCACGGCCGGCGTCATCTCCGTGGAGACCAACAACCCCGGCGACGAGCTCGAGATCATCGGTCGCGTGGGTTACGAGTTCGAGCAGGAGCGCATGGAGTACGAAGGCATCATCTCCAGCCCGCTCACCGAGACCCTGGGCGCGAGGCTGGCACTGCGCTATACCGACATGAACGAGGGTTACATCAGCAATCCCGTCGGCACGACCACCTACACCACCCTCGACCAGGCATTCTCTCCGCCGGTCGCGACCGTTCTTGAAAATCCGCCGCCCGACCGAGACAAGTGGCCGGGCACCGAGAGCTTTTACGGGCGCCTGACCCTGGCCTGGGATCCGAACGATCAGTTCGGACTGAACATCAAGGGATCCTACGCCGATGCCGAATGGGTATCGCCAACGGGCGGACGCGAGCTTTGGAACTGTCCCACGCTGAATGGCACGCCTCACAGCTCATCGGGCGGGGTACTTCTGGGACCGAACCTGCTGGCCGAGTGCGAAGCGGACTGGAAGAGCTCGGAGAACCCCATCCCACCGGAAATGGCGGCCACCAACCCCCGCCTGGGCAAGTTCGGCCGCAATCTCGGCGAGGACTATGAATCCTACGCGTTCACG
>DATCZA010000079.1:0-58744 GCA_036526135.1 Pseudomonadales bacterium
AGAGTCTCAGCTGGCGCTGCGCTACGAAAACTATGGCGAGCAGACCGGTGACACGCTGGATCCGAAGGTCGCCTTCCGCTGGCAGGCGGCCGACAGCCTGGTGCTGCGCGCGTCCGCCGGTACCTCTTTCCGCGGCCCGTCCCTGGTGCAGAAATTCGGCACCGGAACAGGCTTGGAGTTCATCTTGCCGCCGCCGCCCGAAGTCGTCGCGGCTAACGTGCCGGGACAGACATTCGGCAGCGGTGTGTTCGCCCGACTGCCCACGTATGGCAACCCGGGGCTGCAGCCCGAGGAGTCGGTGAACTTCAATATTGGCGTGATCTGGTCGCCCAATGAAAATCTGAGCATCTCGCTGGACTACTTCAACTACGACTACGAGGACGTGATCGTGCCTGATGACTTCCGGGGTCTGGCCAACGACTGCCAGATCAACTGGGGTCTTGCAGGTCGCCCGGTGCCCCAGAATGTCGATGGCAGCTTCAACGCTGATTATCTTGCTGTCGAGGCCTGCAACTTCCTGGATCTGGACGGGGATCCGGGCACACCAGACATTTTCCTGGATACTCAGGGCAACCCGCTCACCGTCCAGCGCAGCTACGTGAACGGAACGGACGTGGAGAATTCCGGGCTCGACATCCTGGCCCGTTATACCATTCCCACCGACGTCGGCACCTTCGGCGCGACCCTCGACTTTGCGTGGTTCATCGACTACAAGATCAATCGGGCCGTCACACCATTTGATACACGCCTGGATCCGGGCGAGAAAGTGGATCTGGTGGGCGTGAGTGAAAACGTTCTCGTCGGCCGGCCGCTGCCCGAGTTCAAGGGTACGCTGTTGCTCGACTACAGCAACCAGCAGCACTACGCGACGGCGCTCATTCATTACGTAAGCGACGTCACTGAACCCAACTCGTTCCCGCCGAACCTGAAGGTGAAGGACCACGCCACGGTGGACCTTGCCTATACCTACTCGTTCCTGAAGGCTAATCTGTCGCTGACGGTGGGCGCGGTAAACATATTCGACGAGGATCCGCCCACGGCGTCTGGTTTCAACTCGTTCGAGTCCACCATCCACGATCCCCGTGGGAGGCTTTGGTACTTCAGGGCAAGGTACGGCCTCTGATCTGGAGGCTAGCCGCAACTGAAGAGAGAGGGCGTCCCGCGCCCTCTTTTTTGTTGGTCATTGAGTTCGAGCGTGCGGGATTCGCGCAGAGATTGAACAGCACGACATGGTCTCGGTTAGATAACGATTTCACCCGGCGAATGAACGGCCTCGGCGGCCTTCGGCCCATTCTGGCGGCAACATGAAGTGCTGCCGGCTTCACTCACCCCCTACTTCGGTGGAGGCTTTCATGTCCTCGTGTTGGTGGGAATGCCGGAAGAAGCCCGCGTATTTATAGACAATAAAAATGCGTAAGTGTACTGTCGGTGAATCGCGCAGTGGAGGCGTAACACAGCCATGAATCGAATCCCCCTGGCGGGATTATTGGTCGCCCTGGCGATAGGCCCAGCCTCGGCACCGGCCGAGGTGAGCATGCCGAGCCTCTTCAGTGACCACGCGGTGCTGCAGCGCGATATGCCGGTGCCGGTTTGGGGCACTTCGGCTCCAGGCGCCAAGATCGAGATTCTCTGGGACGACGACGAAAACCCTGTGGCCACGACCGTTGCCGATGCAAGCGGTGTCTGGCAAGCGTCCATCGGCCCTCTGCAAGGCGACCTCGAGTACCACAGCCTGACTGTACTGGAGAACGAATTCCCGAGCGTCACAATCAACAACGTTCGTGTGGGCGAGGTGTGGCTGGGTAGCGGTCAGTCCAACATGAACCGCCCGCTTTCCGGCGACGGTGAGGCGGGCCTCGGTCTCGCGGACGCACCGCACCTCAACCTCTCTTTCTTCAACGTGGCCTCCGGCACGCCGTCCAACGCCCTCTGGGAGCCGTCCAACGGTGCCACCGCAGAGAGCATGTCGGCGGTGCTCTTCTGGTTCGGGAGACGCTTGGAGCGGGCGTTGGCTTCGGACCCGGAGCTGGTGGGCCTGCCGATCGGCCTCATTCATTCTTCCGTCGGTGCTACGGCGATTGAGCGCTGGTCCACGGTGGCAGGGAGTGGCGGCCTGTATCAGGAGCAGATTCAGCCTCTCCAGCCCTACGCCATTCGAGGCGTTCTCTGGTACCAAGGGGAGTGGGACGCCCGCGGCGCTCAGGACTCGAGTAAATACTATTGGCAGCTTCCGGCCCTGATCGAGGAGTGGCGGGCGGACTGGGGCCAGGGCAATTTCCCCTTCTACGTGGTGCAGATGCCCCGCATGGGAATCAACTCCATCCATGTCATCCGGGACGCGGAGTTGCAGACTGCCCTCGTGGGGCTGGACGTGGAGATGACCGTGAACGTCGACTGGCATGAGGTTGACGTCCATCCCTCGGAATACCGGACCTTCGGGGAGCGCCTGGCGAACATCGCCCTACGGAACGTCCACGGCCAGGATGTCGTTGCCTTCGGCCCCGTCGCCGACCCGACGTTGTCCGAAGTGGTTGCGGACGTGTTGTACGTTGGCTTCCGGCACGTCGAGCAAGGCCTTGCCACGAGCGACAGCCGAGCTCCGGCGGAATGGGAAATCGCAGGCGCTGACGGGAACTATAAAGCGGCAGAGGCGGTGCTAACCGGGGACGGCCGGGTGACGCTTTCCCATCCAGAGGTCCCGGTCCCAGTCTTCGCCCGCTATGCCTATGCCACCGCCCCGGCCAACCCCAACCTCCAGAACTCGGCGGGATTGCCAGCCTCTCCCATCCGGGAGCTAGAGGTGGCGTCCTCTCCCGACCTGGATCCGCCCACGCCCGCGAACATGGATTGGGAGATCCCGCCCCATGCTACCGGGCCTACCTCCATTGCCATGACCGCGGTGCCGGCCAGTGATCCAAGCGGGGTCGAGTACAATTTCACTTGTGTGATCCCGGGCCTCGGGTGCATCGACAGTGGCTGGCAGGACTCACGACAGCACGAGAATTCGGGCTTGCTTCCGGCGACAGAGTACGATTTCCAGGTGACCGCTCGGGACAAGAGCCCAGCCCGGAACGAGACCCAACCCTCAGGGATTGCCAGCGCGACGACCGAACACGACCCGCCGCTCTGCGAACCCGCCGAGTCGTTTCACGTGGCCGCCATCTCGGTGTTCACCGTGAAGGCAGACCGAGGGGCAAAACGCGCCCAGGCCCAGGTTGTGATTGAGAACGACTGCGGCCAGCCAGTTGAAAATGCGGATGTCAGAGCGATCTTTTCCGGCGATTACAACGAAGAGCAGACCACGCCGACCAACAGTGCCGGCCTTGCCGCCTTTCAGAGCACCGACAGCGTGAAGGGTGGCGTCTCCTTCATGTTCTGTGTCATCGACGTGGTAGTAGGTCCCGACGCCCCGAGCTACTCGCCAGACGACAACGTAGCGACCTGCGCGACCTTCTGAGAGTGGGTGCCCGTAGGAGCATCGCTGGTTGGTTTCAGATGTTTTGGCTTGCGGTGCCGGTAGTCGATGACCCGAGTCACTTTGTCGCCGTTCGAGATTGCAGTGTTTGCGCCAGCGCTCGATGGGGATCTGCGCTGGGTGCGGATCGCCAGACACTGACGGCTCTTCTCGGCTGTTTCTGGGGAACCTTCAGCCCCTCTCAACGCCAGATCCGCTCCACCCGCTGGTGGTTCATCGTCCAGCCCTGCTGGTTCAAGAGCGCCGTGATACGGCGGTAACCGTACCATCCGTATTCCGCGGCCAGATGCACAAACGCCCGGGACAGGCCCAGTGTCGACGATCGCAGAACCGCTGCGGAAAGTGGGTGGGTCATTCAGTTGGAGCCCTCGGGATCGATGTCGATGAGATCAGCGAAATAGTGGCACAATTGAACAGCGAGGCGTTATGGGGAGAGAGGAAATGCTGACCGCGGCGCAGAACGAGGTGCTGACGTTGACCGGCCCCGATACGGATATGGGACGGGTATTTCGCGCCTACTGGCAACCGGTGCTTTTATCCAGGGAAATCGAGGCGGAAGGCGCGCCGAAACGGGTGAAGATACTCGGTGAGGAGTTTGTCGCATTTCGTAACGGTCGCGGCGAGGTGGGTGTGGTCGAGCCCAATTGTCCACATCGTGGCGCGCATCTCTTCTTCGGGCGCAACGAACTTGAAGGCCTGCGTTGCGTCTATCACGGCTGGCAGTTCGACGTGAGCGGCCGGTGCGTCGACGTACCGACCGCGGACGCCAAGGTTGCAGAAAGCATCAAACCAAGGGCCGCGCTGCGGGCGCTATCGGTCAAGGAATCCTGTGGCATCGTCTGGGTGCACTTCGGTGGCGGCGGCGGGGACGTCCCGCAGTTCGATTTCATGGGCTTGCCCGAAGCGAATTATTTCGTGTCGAAGAAGCTGCAAGAGTGCAACTGGGCACAGGCTGCCGAGGGCGGCATCGACACGGCCCACTTCTCGTATCTGCATGCCAACATCGAAGGCGGCGAACGCGCCGGTTTGATGCCGTCCACGGGTGCCAACGAGCCGCCTGAGCTCGGCCGCTACCGGTGGATGATCGAGGATTCAAGGCCTCGCTTCACCGTGCTCGAGCATGAAGCGGGCCTGGTCATGTGTGCTGCCCGCAAAGCGGACGACGATCAGCTCTATTGGCGTCTCACGCAGTTCATGATGCCCAACCATTCCATGGCACCCAACAGCTTTCCGGGGGACAATCATGTCGGCAACACCTGGGTTCCAATCGACGACCGCTCCTGTTGGATCTATTGCTACGCCTACAACCCGGAGCGTCCGCTGAGCGATCGGGAGCGGCACGCATTCGCGTCTGGGTTCGGTATTTTCTCCGAGGTGGACGATGAGTTCGTGCCGGTGCGCAACCGCGGCAACGACTACCTGATCGACCGGAATCTGCAGCGATACGGCAGTTTCACCGGCATCACCGGCATATCCGAGCAGGACGCCGCCATCGCCGACAGCCAGGGATTGATTGCCGACCGCACCCGTGAGCTTCTGGGTCAAACCGACCTGGGCGTGGTTCGATTCCGCCAACTGATGTTCGAGGCGGTCGACGCGGTGCGACAGGGGCGGCCGCCACGCGGCGCGGAATCTCCGGGAGCGTATCGAGTGCGCTCCGGTGACGCCATGTCGGCAAAGCCTGCGAACGCGCTGGAAGTTGTGCAAGAAAGATTCGGCGACCTCGGCGGCGTCAACCTTTCGGTGGTCGGGGACTGAAGGACGCAGGCCAGATCCATCTGGGTACCACGCAGCAGGTTCGATCATGCAATCATGAGTCGAGCGTCATATGGGGTCGCCCGCAATCGAGATCTGGGATCTGTAGTGAATCCCCACCACGCTCGAACACGCAGCCGTCGCAGGACGGCGGGAGTCTCGGGCGGTTCTGGCTCGCGAAGACGATGCCCGTTAGGCGAATTGGCTACCGAATTGGCGTCCGCGGCGTATCCTCAGGTGCGCATGCTGGAACTGGAGCCGCGAAGGCCCCGTCATTGCCAAGCTGGCGCATGCTTGGCAACGACGTTGTAGGCGCGGCCGACGCCTTCGACACCGTAGGTTGGACAGCAAGGCTCTGCCATGGCGTCCCCCTCTGGGTCAGACGAGTCGCTGGTCCATGTCCAGAGCCGGCACGGTGCCCTCGTCGGTCTGGCCGACGATGCGGGCTGGGACGCCGGCTACGGTCACGTGAGGCGGCACGTTCTCGAGCACCACGCTGCCTGCCCCGACCTTGGCTCCTTCACCCACCTCGATATTGCCGATCACCTTGCATCCGGCGGCAAGCAGGACGCCGCGCCTGATCTTCGGGTGCCGGTCCCCGCTGACCTTTCCTGATCCGCCGAGGGTGACGGCATGCAATATGGAGACGTCGTCCTCCACCACGGCGGTCTCGCCGACCACGATTCCCGTGGCGTGATCGAGCATCACGCCACAGCCGATGCGTGCTGCAGGGTGGAAGTCGACGCCGAGCGTCACGCTGATCTGATTCTGAAAGAACTGTGCCAGCGTCCGGCGCCCCTGAAGCCAGAGCCAGTGAGCGATGCGGTGAGCCTGCAGGGCATGAAAGCCCTTGAAGAAGAGAAACGGTGTAGACAGATCGGTGCAGGCTGGATCTCTGGCGTACGTCGCCAGTATGTCGATCTCTGCTGACCGCAGGATCGCAGGGTCGTCTGCCATGGCCTCCTGTATGACATCCCGAATCAGCATGGTCGGAAGCATGGGATTGTCGAGCTTGCTAGCGAGCCGGAAGCTGAGGGCGGAGCCGAAGCTTTCGTGATTCAGGATCGTCGCGTGGAAGTAGCTGCCGAGTATGGGTTCCTCGGCCGCTTTCGAGTGAGCTTCGCCGCGCATCAGAGTCCACAGGTCGTCCAGCTCGCCGGCTCCGTGCGCCGACTGGCTTAAAGCCTCGGTGAGGACCTGAGAGTAACGTTGATCCAGTGCGCTGGTCATGATGACCGTTCAGACTATGTATTCATGACGGTATTGCAAGCATTGTCGGCAACCGGCGGCGTGTGTAGTGTCGGGGTTTTCCTTCACTCTGGACTGTCATGACCGGTTCTTTCGAGACTGTCGGCCTGATCGGTCGTTCGGGCAAACCCCGCATACGCGACAGTCTTCGTGCCGTCATCGACTGCATGGAGGCCAACGGTAGGCGCGTTCTGCTCGAATCGGACACTGCGCGGAGAATGGGAAAGAAACTGCGCCACGAGCAGGTGTCCCGTCAGGCTCTGGGAGAAAACTGTGACCTCATCATCGTGGTCGGGGGCGACGGAAGCCTCCTCGGGGTGGGCAGGGATCTAGCCCACGCTCGTGTTCCCGTGCTGGGCGTGAACCGTGGTGGCCTGGGTTTTCTGGCCGACGTGTCTCCGGATCAGATCGCTGAGAAGCTGGCCGAGGTCCTCAAAGGCGACTACGTGATCGAAGATCACTTTCTCCTCAACGCCCGCATCGTCCGGGCTGGCGAGACGCTCGGCCATTCGCCCGCCCTCAACGATGTGGTCGTCCACATGGGTGGTATGGCCCGCATGATGGAGTTCTCGCTCTGGGTGGACGGCGAGTTTGTCTACGATCAACGCTCCGACGGGCTCATCGTCGCATCCCCGACGGGCTCGACGGCCTACGCGCTTTCCGCCGGTGGTCCCATCATGCATCCGAACCTTGACGCCATCGTGGTGGTTCCCATGTTTCCACACACGCTGACGTCTCGACCCCTGGTGGTGACGGGAGAGTCGGAGATCAAGATCCTCGCGGCCGAAGATGCGGAGGTCACCTGCGATTCACAGGTGGATTTCGCGCTGCGCTCCGGCGACGAGGTATGCATATCGAAGTTCGACCACCCTCTGCGGCTGGTCTACACCCTGGGCCACAGCTTCTACGAGTCCTGTCGCAGCAAGCTGGACTGGGCGACCCGACTGGGCGGCCGGAACAACGACTGAACCGCCCGGCTGATCAGTCCCCGGCGAGATCGGCCGGAGTGTCCACGTCCTGCAGCACGCCGGGGTCGTCGACCTCTAAGGGAACCAGATCACTGGCTGACGTCTTCACCACTTCGCGGGCGCCTTCGTCGCCGGTGAGCGCTTCAAGCGCGCTGAAGTGCCGGCGGCCGAACCCGACCGGATGACCTTTGTGGCCTTCGTGAAACGGCTGAACGATGGCGTCGTGCCCTGCCTCGGACATGGCGCGGCCCAAGGCCGCCAGGGTCTGTGGCTGGACGAAGGGCATGTCGCCGAGAGCCACGAAGGCGAAATCCCATCCCCTGGCTGCGCGGATTCCGGCCGCAAGGGAATGACCCATGCCAAGACGCGCAGCCTGCGCGTGGACGATGGTCACGGTCTGCGGATCGAACTGCCGTCGCAACTCTTCGGCAAGGGCGCGGTCCGCGGGCCCGAGAACCACTATTATCTCGGCGAATGCTCTGGCGTATTTGGCTATCGTGGCGCCGAGCAGCGAGCGGCCATCGGGCAATGAATGCGTTCTCTTGTCGGAGCCGAAGCGGCTGGCGGAACCCGCGGCCAGCAGCACCACACCACCGCGCACGTCGATTCAGCCGGCGCTCAGCTGGGCCAGGTGTGCGCAGGCGGATTCGGCCCGCGCCTTACGCACGGCGGTAATCTCCGCAAGAATGGCGACGGCGATCTCCGGCGGCGTCTTGCTGCCGATGGGCAGGCCAATGGGCGCGTGCAGCCGTCCGATCTGCTCCTCGCTCAGCTCCAGCGCGGCGAGTCGCTCCCGACGGCTGGCCGACGTCCGCGCGGAGCCCATTGCCCCCACGTAGAAGGCGTCGGTGGTCAGCGCCTGCATCATGCCCATGTCGTCGATTCGCGGGTCGTGGGTCAACGCGACGATCGCCGAAGCGGGATCGCTGGCATGGGCCTTGATCGCGTCGTCGGGCATGTCGGCCACCAGCTTCACGCCCGGGATGCCGAAGTCGTTCAGCAGATCTTCCCTCGGGTCGCAGACGGTGACCTGGTAGTCCAGCATCTGGGCCATCTCCGCGAGGTACTTCGACACCATGCCGGCACCGATGACGAAAAGCTGGTAGCGGGGGCCGTAGGTGTGCTCGAGAATCTGGGAATCGGCCTCCCAGCGCAGCGGCTCGTGCTGGGGCACTTGCAAGGTCCGGAAGGAGCGATTTTTCAGATCCACCGTTCGTTTCACGCAGCGGCGCTGAGCGAGCTGGTCACGGATGTGCGACATGTGGGCTTTGTAGGCGGCGTTCGCAGCCACGGGCTCGATCACGATGAGCAGAGAGCCCCCACACGGCAGGCCGAACTTCTCCGACTCCTCCGCGGTGACACCGTACTCGAATGTCTGCGCGTGCTCGGCAGCGAGCTCCCCGCTCGTGAGCTTCTCGAGAAGGTCGTCCTCGACGCAACCGCCCGACAGCGATCCCACGATTTGCCCTTCGGCATTGCACGCGAGCAACGACCCGACGGGGCGGGGAGAGGATCCCCAGGTGGCCACGACGGTCGCCAGCCAGCAGGGGCGATCGGCCAGCAGCCACTCGGTCACCTGATTGAGAACTTCCTCGTCTACTGCGTGCATCTCGTCCGTTGCGCCGATTTGGTAGGCTTGCATGTTACTACCACTGTGGCTGTGCTTCATGCGCGTGATCGAGACGGATCTGGACGAAGATCTCTCGGTGCTGTCCCGCCTGCTCTGGGAACGCAGGGTGCGTCATCGCATCTACGAGGAACGCGGGCGCCAGATCGTCGAGCTGGCGGACGGTGCCCAGGCCGCATTGGTTCGGGACGTCTACGAGGCGCTGGCTTCGGGTTCTCTGGTCGTCGAGGCACAGCCTCTGCCGCAGCGCCGTCCGGGGCTGCTCGCGCAGATCCGCAGGTACCCGGGGCTTGCGGTCCTGGTCGCCCTGGCCGTGGCGCTGTTTCCGTTTACCATGCCGCTGGCCGAAGGCCGCGTAACGTATGTTGCCAGCTGGCTGACGATCGTGGATCTGATTCGGCTTGGATCCGCTCCCGGGACGCTGGTCGAGCTGGTGGCGGAGGCCGCGGTCTGGCGCTGGTTCGCGCCCATGCTGATCCACTTCAACGCCGTGCATCTTCTGTTCAACTGCGCTGTCGTCATCGAGATGGGCCGGCGGATCGAAAGTCGGCTTGGGGCACTCTGGTTCTGGGCAATCGTCCTCGTGGTTTCGCTCGTGGCCAATCTCGGGCAGTACGCGATGAACGCGAATCCCCTGTTCGGCGGGCTTTCCGGCGTCGCCTTCGGCCTGTTGGGCTTTGTCCTGGCGGCCGGCCGTCTGGCGCCCGCCGTGCCTCAATGGCAGGTGCCAACCGCTGTCGCGGGTGGGCTGCTGTTCTTCCTGGTGCTGTTCAGCACGGGCGTGACCGAGTATTTCGGTCTTCACGTGGCCAACGCGGCCCATTGGTTCGGACTCGCCGCCGGAGCAGTTCTCGGCATCGTCACGGGTCGTCTGGTCGGCTCCGGTCGCTGATCGGCGCGAGGCCGTCAACGGTTGCATATGGAGCTTTGCCGATGAGTAGCAACGTCCCTCAACCCGTGTTCCTCCGGGACTACGAGCCGCCGTCTTACCGGACCCTGGATACCCGGCTGAGCTTCGACGTACGCGATGGCTACACGCGCGTCGAGAGCCAGCTGAGCGTGGAGCGCCGCGCAGGCGGCACGGACACGGTGCTACGGCTGGATGGTCAGAACCTGGAGCTGCTCTCGGTGGCCCTGGATGGCCGGTTGCTGGGTGGCAACGAGTTCGTGGTCGATGCGGAGTCGCTGACCCTCTTCGACCTGCCGGAGCGCTGCGAGATCACGATCGTGACCCGTATCGAGCCGGAAAAGAACACGGCGTTGGAAGGTCTATACAAATCGGGGAGCATGTACTGCACCCAATGCGAAGCCGAGGGGTTCCGCCGGATCACTTACTATCAGGATCGTCCCGACGTTCTCGCGCGCTTCACCACGACCCTGGAAGCAGACGCATCGCTCTACCCGGTCCTGCTCGCCAACGGAAATCCCATCTCCGACGTCCCGGCGGGCGAAGGGCGCCGCCGGGTGACCTGGGAGGATCCGTTTCCCAAGCCGAGCTATCTCTTTGCGCTCGTGGCCGGCGACCTCGCGGTCATGGAAGACGAGTTCGTGACCGCTTCCGGACGTCGCGTGGCGCTTCGGATCTTCTCGGAGCCACAGAACATCGGCCAGTGCGGTTACGCCATGGAAGCGCTCAAGCGCGCCATGCGCTGGGACGAGGAGACGTTCGGCAGGGAGTACGATCTCGACATCCTCATGATCGTGGCGGTGGAAGATTTCAACATGGGCGCCATGGAGAACAAGGGCCTGAACATCTTCAACACCAAATGCGTTCTGGCTTCGCCGGACACCGCCACGGATGCCGCCCATCTGCGTGTCGAGAGCGTCGTGGCTCACGAATATTTTCACAACTGGTCCGGCAACCGCGTCACCTGTCGCGACTGGTTTCAGCTGAGCTTGAAGGAAGGATTCACCGTTTTCCGGGACGAGGAGTTTTCCTCCGACATGAACTTCCGGGCGGTCAAGCGCATCGAGGACGTGAATTTTCTGCGTTCGTCGCAGTTTCCCGAGGACGCCGGCCCCATGGCGCACCCGGTGCGGCCCGACTCTTACATCGAGATCTCCAACTTCTACACCACGACGGTCTACGAGAAGGGCAGCGAGGTGGTCCGAATGCTGCGGACCCTCCTCGGAGAGGAACGGTTCCGCCGTGGTTCGGACCTCTTCTTCGATCGCTACGACGGCTGTGCGGTAACGACCGACGACTTTCTGGGCGCCATGGCGGACGTGACCGCCCTCGATCTGAAACAGTTCCGGCGCTGGTACGAGCAGGCCGGGACGCCACGATTGCAGGTGGAGGAGGGCTGGCACGATGGCGAGCTGAACCTGCGCATCCGGCAGTCCTGCCCGCCGACGCCCGGGCAGGGCAGCAAGAAGCCCTTCCACCTTCCCGTTCTGATCGGGCTGCTCGATGGTGCCGGCCGCGACCTGGTCGATGGGGGCCTGGACTGCTCGAGCGACGCCCAGGTCGATGTGCGCGAGGGCGACCGATCGCTGCTCGTTCACGTAAGGGATGAGATCACCGAGATTCGCATCCCCGGTCTGCCCGGGCGTCCGGCGGTGAGTTTCCTGCGGGGGTTCTCCGCTCCGGTTCGAGTGGAATATCCCCGTGACCCCGAGACGCTTGCCTTTCTGGCTCTTCACGACTCCGATGGTTTTGCGCGCTGGGATGCGCTGCAGACGCTGGTGGTCAGGGAGATCGACGCCATGCGCTCCGGCGGCGAACCCGCCGCCGAGCTCGTAGCGCTGCTGGGCAACTTCATCGATCCTGCGCTGGCCGGTGGGGCCAGCGCCGAGCAGCGCTTTCTGCTGTCGGAGTTACTGCACGTCGCGGACGAGGGTTATCTCTTCCAGGCGCTCGACGACTTCGAGGTAGAAGCCGTTTGCGATGCCCGAGACCGGCTCGTGGTGTCGGTGGCGGCCAATCACGCCGAGCGGTGGCGCGCGCTTTACGAGGCCAACGCGGCCTCGGGTGCCTACGCGCCCGAGCCCGACGGCATGTCCCGCCGGGCCCTGCGCAACACGGCCCTCGGGTATCTTGCCCGGGTCGAGACCGGGTCCGCTCTGGAGTCGTTGCTCGAGGATCATTACCGGTCGGCCGACAACCTCACGGACCGCAGCGCCGCCCTCCGGGCCGTCGCCGACGTCGATGGTCTCAGCGATTCTTTTCGCAGTGAAATGCTCGACGAGTTTCATCGGCGCTGGCGGGCACACGCGCTCATCGTCGACCTGTGGTTTTCGGTTCAGGCGAGCAGTCCGCGCAGCAGCGCCGGCACCATCAGGGAGCTTGAATCGCACCCTGACTTCGATGGCCTGAATCCCAACAAGCTGCGCGCTTTGCATGGGGCGTTTGGCCAGATGAACCATCGAAATTTCCATGCCCAGGACGGATCCGGCTACGACCTCCTGGCGGATCGGGTGCTGGAACTCGACCGGAACAACCCGCAGATCGCCGCGCGGCTGCTGACGCCGCTCACGCGCTGGCGACGCTACGACACTCACCGTCAGGCGCTGATGACTGCGGCATTGCGCAGGATCGAGGATCAGGATGGGCTGTCCAAGGACGTATTCGAGGTGGTCACCAAGACGCTGGCGACCGAAGACTGACCTGCCCCGGGCCGGTCAGGCGTACAGCTCGGGAAGCGCTTCGGGCCCGGAGGGTTTGCGCCGTCCCCGGGTCAGGGCGGCGGCTTTGATGACGTCCTGGCCGGTGACTCGCGGGCCAGGTTGCGGCGAGAAGAGAGATTCGTTGAGCTGCTGCCAGACTTCCCGCCCCTGGGGGTGCGCCAGCAGCTGCTCAAGTCCGGAGGCTCCGAAGCGCGCGGCGAGGTATTGCAGCAGCGCGGCGCGCAGGACCTGGGGTTCCTGGTTCTGGCAGCTGCGGCGCAGCGACGCCCAGGCCTGCCTCGAGGTCGGGCCCGCGTCGGGCGCGCTGGATCGGAAACGTCTGGAGAGAGCCCAAAACCCGGCCAGCAGCAGGAACGCGAAGAGGATGGCGGCTGCGTGAAGCGGGTTCAACCCAAGGCCGGGCTCGAGATCCGAGCCGGCTGCTGCCGCGGGCTCGGCGCCGACGCCTGACCCATCGGAAACAGGGTCTTCAGCGAGAGGTTTCTGGGGCAAGGCGGGTCTTCCGCCGGCAATGCGCACCATGCGGCCATCCAGCCGGCTCTTCCTCACGCGTTCGGTCCCGGTATCCCACCACGTTACCTCTACCGGAGGAAATGCCACCTCGCCGCCGGCGACGGCAATCAGCGAGTAAACCTCCTGGCGGGTGCCGACGACGCTGCTGCCGCGGGTGTCGTCCAGGATCTCCGGAGATTGAGGATAGGATTTCAGGCGGCCTTCAGGGAACTTCGCGTCGATCGGCGGGATCGCGGAGCCGATGTTGCCCGTGGCAACCAGGGTGAAGCGGCGTTCCACCGGGTCGCCGACGGTAATCTCGGTGGTGCTGGGCGACCAGGCTTCGGAAAGCTGGACGTCGGTTGCGGGCAGCCACGGCTCGTGCTGGGGGTAGGCCGGCGGGATGGGAAGCACTTCCAGCTCGATGGGTTCGGTGCTGACCCGGATACCGGAGCGGCGGTAGCGCCCGCCGGTCTGCATGCGGACGCTGGACGTGATGGACGTCTCCGGGATGACGACCGCGCCAGAGCGCTCGGGAAATATGGCGAATTGCTGCTCTACGATGCCGTAGCGCTGCCCGCCCACGAGAGTGCTGCTCGATCGCGTCTCGCCCACCGGTATGACCACCGCGTCCGGCACTTCCGGGGCCCCGGGCAGGTCGCTGTATATCTGCACGCCGCTCGAGTAGTAGAGCCTGCGCGTGAACACGGTCTCGCCCTGAACGTATACCGGGTTGCTGGACAGCTCGGTCTCGAAGAAGACCATGCGATCGATAGCACGCCTCACGCCCGGGTCCATGGGACGCACCACGATTCGGATCGCCTCGCTCTGCTCGCCGCCGATGGAGATCGCCGGCACCAGCAACTCGCCCGTTCGACGTGGCCGTAGATCGATCTGGTGCTCGACCCAGCTGTCTATGCGTCCGTTTACGGAGCGGTACTGGCTCTGGGTATTGGTGCCGAGCACCTCGAAATCCTCATCGAGCGGCGACAGGTCCAATGTGTCCGCCCGGCTCTGGCCTGTGGAGCGCAAAGTCAGCCGAAGGGTATCCATCTCGTCGAGCAGCCGAGGCTCCACGGAAGTCTGGATGGCTGACCATGCCCAAGGTGCGAACAGGCAGGTGAGCAGGACGATGAGTCGCCGGCTCACCATATCTGCTCCGAGGGGTTGCTTTGGTACTCGCCTCTGCGCAGTCGCTGATTGGTTTCGTAGCGGAACTTCCGGCGCAGAAGGCCGCCCGGATCGTCGGGCACCCGGCGCAGCCACTGCTCCAGCGCATCCTGCTGCTCATCGCGAGCGTCAGCCAGTTCCGTCTCCGACCCCGGAGCCGGCTCGCTGGGCTCGTCGCCGGACGCCGATTGCCCCGAAGGCCGATCGCTCTGCTCCCCAGGATCCTGCTCTGCGGTCTGATCCTGCTGCTCACCGGAACCGGAGGGCGTGGACTGGTCATCTTCTGATCCTTGCCCGTCGTCTTGCTGGTTCTGATCCTGCTGCTGTTGCGATTGCTGCTGCTCCAGCAACTCCTCGAGGAGGGCTTTATTGAAGGCCGCATCTTCATGGCCGGGCTGCTGCGCCAGCACCTCGCTGTAGGCGGCGATGGCGGTCTGCAGATCCCCCTGGTGCGCCAGGGCGTTGCCCAGGTTGTAGATGCCCGTTGCCGACAGCTGGGCGGCAAACGCCTCCGCCGCCCCTGGGTAGTCGCCTGCCCGGTATCGGGCGGCGGCGCGCCAGTCGGGATCCTCGAACAGGTTCGCAGCGGCCGCCGGGTCGCCCTGCTCGAGCATCTCCACGGCCTGCTGATCCCGCCGTTGCCACAAATCGTCCCAGAGGTTTGCCTCGGCGGGCAGCGGGAGGATCCCAATGCACACGGCGGCTAGCAGACCGCGCCGGAAACCGAGCAGCGCGAGCGGGATGAGCGCGATGCAGACCCAGTAACCCATATCCGCCCACGTGTCGAACTCCCGTTCCACCTCAAGCATTTCGGCGTCCTGGGGCAGCGGGGTCGCCGTGAGAAAGGCAATGTCCTCGTCGCCCAAACTCATGGACCGATAACGGCCGTGGCAGGCGTCGGCAAGGGCGGCAAGATACTGGGCATCCAGGCGGGCGCGGACGATCTCTCCCGATTCGGTTCGCAGCACGTCTCCCGGCTGATCAACGAAATCCAGGGGGATCGTGCCGCCCGAGGCGGTGCCCACGCCGAGTATGGAGATGGGATAGCTGGGGTGAGCTTGGTCGGTGAGATCCGAGGCGCGCGCGACGCCGTCGGTGACCAGCAGGATCCGTCCCTGCGCAAAACCGGCATTGTCCAGGAGCTGCCGCGCAAGGTCGATGGCCGACCGGGCGTTGCTGCCGAGGACGGGCATCATGCCCGGGCTCAAAGCTGCCAGCAGGTTCTGGACGGTCTCGGTGTCATCGGTCAGCGGTGCAACCGAGTGAGCGTCTCCCGCGTAGGCGACCAGGCCGGTGAAACCCTCGTCCCGGGCCCGAAGGACGTCTGTGATCTTCTGGCGAGCGCGAACGATGCGCGAGGGCGGCACATCCTGCGCGTACATGGACAGCGAGAGATCGAGCACGACCACCAGAGCGTCGCTTCTCTGCTCCACAGGTTGAGGCAGGCGTTCCCACGTCGGCCCCGCCAGACCGACGGTTGCTGCCGCCAGCGCCAATGCCGCGAGGACGGCCGTTCGCCGCATGCCCCCCTTGCCGGTTGGCTCGAGCAGAACGTTGAGAAGCTCCGGGGCGATGATGGACTCCCAGTGCGACCCCGCGGCGCGGTTTCGGGCCCACAGCGCAGCCAGGCCAATGGCGGGAATCAGGCCAAGCAGCCACCACGGGCGGATGAATTGCAATGACTCAATCACGGCCCCAGCCTCGCCAGTTGCCGGCGATCAGCAGCATCGACATGAACCAGGCGGCGCCCAGCGGCCAGTAGTAGAGCGCGGCGATGGGCCGGTAGGTCTCGGCATCCTGCTCCACGGGCTCGAGCGCGTCGATGATGGTGTAGATTTCCTGAAGGCGCTGGGTGTTCTGGGCGCGGAAGTAGCGCCCTCCGGTGGCGTCGGCGATGGTCTGCAGGGTTTCCTCGTCGAGCTCCGCCGAGGGGTTGATCACCCTGGACCCAAAGACGCCGAAAAGGCTCGGCATCCGCATCTCGTCCGCGCCCACGCCGATGGTGTGGATGCGGATCTCCTCCTGGCGAGCGAGCTCTGCCGCCTTTATCGGCGCGACCTCGCCGACGTTGCTCGCCCCATCGGTAAGAAGGATGAGCACGCGTTCGCCCTCGGGTCTTCTGCGCAGCCGTTTGACGGCCAGACCGATGGCGTCACCGATCGCCGTCTTGCCGCCGGCGATGCCCACGGGAGCTTCCACCAGCAGGCGGTTGACGCTGTCCAGGTCGAACGTGAGCGGCGCCTGGAGGTAGGCATTGGTGCCGAACAGGATCAGCCCGACGCGGTCACCGCGCCGGGCGTCCACGAACTGGCTGACGACGTTCTTGACCACCGTCAGGCGATTGACCATTCGCCCGCCCAGCTCCAGATCCTCGGTGCCCATGCTTCCGGATATGTCCACGGCCAGCATGAGGTCCCTTCCGGTTACCGGAAGCGTGACCGGATCGCCCGTCCATTGCGGCCTTGCGGTGGCCGTGACCAGCGCCAACCAGATCAGCCACAGCGCGACCGCGCGCCAGGGAAAGCGTCCGCTGGCCGTGCCGGCGCTATCGTCCGTGGCGCGGAAAGCTGCGACGCTTGGCACCGTTAGAGCTGCCTGCTGACGCGCCACGGGGCTGACGAGCAGCCGCATTGCCAGGGGCAGTGGCGCCAAGAGGAAGGCCCACGGCCACAGCCACTCGATCATGGCCGCACCCGCTTCAGGAAGCGCTGCATCAGCGCGTCGAGTTCGTCGGTGGCAAACTCCGGGTCGGGGCGAAAGCGCTCGTTGCCGAGAAGCCGGCCCGGACCGGTGGTGAACGCCCGTTCGCCGTAACGTTCGTCCAGCATCGCCAGCCAGGTTTCGTCCGTGGCCGCTCTGGCGTCACGCTCGCCGAAGCCGTGAACGAGCAACCGCTTCAAAAGCTCGTTGCACTCGTGGGTGAAGGCCTCGCCGGAAAGGGACCCCGACCTGAGGTGCTCGCTGAGACGCTCGTAGAGACGCCGGGCCTGCCGGACGGGACGGCGCCGGCGCCGATACTCGTAGATGGCCCGGATGCCGGCCGCGCAGACAAAAGCGATCACCAATGCCAGCAGCCACCAACCGATGGCCGGCGGCCACCACCCGGGGTCCGGGGGCAGATGGATGTCTCTGAGCTGCTCCAGGGGATTCGGCTGCATCACGCCCACTCGGCCATTGGCCCCACCCGCGCGTCGGTCGCCAGCGAACGGTAGCGGACGCCGGAGCCCTCGCAGATGGTCTTCAGTTCGATCTCGTGATCCGCGAAGCGTTCCCGATAGGTCTTGCGAAGCAGCCGGTTGCCGCTGTGAAACTGCCAGCGCTGCTCGGTATCGGTCACCGTATAGCGGCCTGGTGGCGGCAGGTCTCGCTCCAGCGGGTCGAATATCCGGACGGCGACCACCTCGTTGTGGCGCGACAGCCCCTTGAGCGCATCGCGCCAGTGATCGCCCATGGGTTCGAAGTCGCTGATGATGAATATCCGATAACCCGTGTGGGCCAGGCGCCGCAGGCGCGTCAGCGCCCAGCGCAGATTTTCAGGGTCTGCGCGCTCCGTCGCGGGGGAGAGCGCCTGATTATAGGTGGCCAGATCGGACAGCAGGCGGGCCACGTTCTTGACGCTTCGCCGGGGTTTGTGGAGGGCGGCGTCCCGGTTGCCCAGCACGATGCCGCCGACGCGATCGTTGTGAGCGAGCGCCTGCCAGGCGGCGGTGGCGGCAACCTCGGCGGCAGCGACGGATTTGAGCCGGGCGCGGCTGCCGAAGAACATGCCCTGACTCTGATCGACGAAAACCAGGGTGAGCCTTTCGCGTTCCTCTCGAAATACCTTGGTGTGAGGCTTGTTTTTGCGCGCAGTGACCCGCCAGTCGATGGTGCGTACATCGTCGCCAGGCTGGTAGGCACGCACCTCGGAGAAGTCGATGCCCCGGCCCCGCAGCTTGGACAGGCGGTTGCCCGCCAGCCCGCTGACCCGCCGCGCCGGTCGCGTTTTCGAGTGGGCCGGCCGGTAGCGTATGGACAGAAGGTCGCCGAGGTCCACGTAGGCGCCGGTCAGGATTTCTTCCCGACCCGAGCCGAGGATCGTGCTAGCAGTCGGCGAGCTCAGGGAACCGGCACCTCGGCGAGCAACTGGTCGATGACCTGGTCCGTCGTGACGCCCTGGGCGTCCGCGTCGAAGGTGAGGATCAACCGATGCCGCAGAACGTCGTGAGCGATCGCGCGCACGTCGTCGGGTGTGACGTAGTCTCTGCGTTCCAGCCAGGCCAGTGCCCGGGCACACTGGTCCAGCGCGATGGTGCCCCGTGGGCTTGCGCCGAATTCCAGCCATTGGCCCAGCTCTCCGCGCGCTTCCCGCGACGCCATGATCAGCGCAACGATGTAGCGCTCCACGGGTTCGGCCATGTGCAGACCGAGTATCGCGCGGCGCGCGTCGAAGATGTCGGCTTCGGTCAGCCGGAAGGGCGGTGTTGCCGCCTCGTCCCTGTGTCCGGTTTCCTTTCGGACCATGTGGAGAATGGACGTCTCCGCGGATTCCGAGGGGTAGCTGACCGTCACGTGCATCAGGAAGCGGTCGAGCTGGGCCTCGGGCAGCGGGTAGGTGCCCTCCTGCTCGATGGGGTTCTGGGTCGCCATGACGAGAAAAAGTTCAGGCAGGGGGAACGTCTGACGCCCAACGCTGACCTGATGCTCGGCCATCGCCTCCAGCAACGCCGATTGAACCTTCGCCGGGGCACGGTTGATCTCGTCGGCAAGCAGCAGATTGTGGAAAACGGGACCGTGCTGAAACTTGAACGAGCCGTCCTCCGGGCGGTACACCTCGGTTCCGGTGATGTCGCTGGGCAGCAGATCGGGCGTGAACTGGATGCGATGAAAATCGCCCTGAACGGCGCTTGCAAGTTCCTTGATGGCGCGGGTCTTGGCCAGCCCCGGCGCGCCTTCTACCAGCAGATGGCCGCCGCAAAGGAGCGCGGTCATAAGACGCTGGAGCAGGGTCTCCTGCCCGATGATGCGCTTAGATAGCCAGTCGGTCACCGTAGTGACCTTCTCCTGTTCGACCGAAACTGCTGCTTCCGTGTTCTGCATATCGTCCTCATGCGCGCCCGGGCAAGCCCGCCGGGGCGTCCGGGCCGGGTATTGTAGCCTTCCGGCAACGAAATACATCCTCGACGCCGGCGTTCCGGTCCGCGTCAATCGAGCAGCACGCGGATCGCCTCTGGCACCCCTGGCGAAATCGAAGTAAATTCGTTGATGAAATCAAGCGGTGTGCGGGCATCCGGGAACCGGAGACACAGAAAGCCGGGCGGGTGGCGACATAAGAGGGGACTATCGATGAAAAAACTGATGTTGGGGTTGGCCGTGCTGTGTGTGTCGGCGCCCGCGTTCGCTGACGACCTGAGCCAGGGCAACACGGCCTGGATCCTCACGTCGACGGCGCTGGTTCTGTTCATGACCATTCCTGGTCTTTCCCTCTTTTACTGCGGGCTCGTCCGGACCAAGAACGTGCTCAGCGTGCTCATGCAGTGCTTCGTCATCACGTGCTTCGTGTCCATCCTCTGGTTGCTGGTGGGATATAGCCTGGCGTTCGACGCCGACGGCGGCAACGCCATCATCGGCGGGCTGGGCAAGGTCCTGTTCGCCGGGGTGTCTGAGAGTTCCATGTCGGGAGACATCCCGGAGACGGCCTTCGCGCTCTTCCAGCTTACCTTTGCAATCATCACCCCCGCGCTCATCGTGGGCGCCTTCGCCGAGCGGATGCGCTTCTCTGCGATGCTGATGTTCAGCGGTGCTTGGCTGCTGCTCGTATACGCTCCGATATGTCACTGGGTCTGGGGCGGCGGCTGGCTCGGCGACCTCGGGCTCCTGGATTTTGCCGGCGGCACCGTGGTCCACATCACCGCCGGCGTTGCCGCGGTGGTCGCAGCGCTCACGCTCGGGTCCCGCCGCGGTTTCCCGCAGCAGGCCATGCCGCCGCACAACATGACGCTCACCATTGCGGGGGCCGGGATGCTCTGGGTGGGGTGGTTCGGATTCAACGGCGGGTCTGCCCTGGCAGCCAACGGCGACGCTGCGATGGCCATGCTGGTCACCCATCTGTCCGCGTCCGCCGGCGCGTTCACCTGGATGTGCGCCGAGTGGGTCAGATACGGCAAGCCCAGCGCGCTGGGCGCCGTGACGGGTATGGTCGCCGGGCTCGGGACCATCACGCCGGCATCGGGCTTCGTCGGTCCCGCCGGCGCGCTCGTCATCGGCATTCTCGCCGGGATATTCTGCTTCGCTGCAACCAACTACCTCAAGCGGTCATTGAAGATCGACGACTCGCTGGACGTGTTCCCCGTCCACGGGGTCGGCGGGATTCTGGGAACGCTGCTCACGGCCGTTTTCGCCAGCAGCGCCCTGGGCGTCTTCAGCGGGCAGGAGGACATCGTGATCCTCGACCAGCTCGGCGTTCAGGCCATCGGCGTGGTCGCCACCATGGCGTGGACGGGCATAGCGACGTTCGTGATTCTCAAGGTGACCGACGCGCTGGTCGGGAACCGCGTCTCCGACGAGGAAGAGGTGGAAGGGCTCGATCTCGTCCTTCACAACGAACGTGGATATGACCTGTAACACCCTGAAAACTATCTAAGTTTTCAGGGTCATTTCCCAAGGGGGCGGTCAGGCTCCGTCTGCGCCCCGCTGGTGGGCCCTGCGGACCAGGAGGTCGACCAGCGTGGGGAAATCCCTTCCGGTGGCCCGGGCGCCGTCCGGGAAAAGGCTGGTCGGCGTCATCCCAGGCAGCGTGTTCACCTCCAGGAGGACGATCTCGTTGGCGTCCGTGAGGATGTAATCGGCTCTCGACAGGTCCCTCAAGCCAAGCTCCGCGTGGGCGCGAACGGCATGCTCTCTCAGAGCGTCGGCCACCGGGTCCGGCACGTCGGCTGGAACCACGTGCTCGCTCTTTCCCACGGTGTAGCGGTTGGTGTAGTCGTACCACTCGTCGCTGGCGGTGATGATCTCGATCACGGGAAACGGCTCGGGCTCGTCCCCGGTGACGTCCAGCACGCCGACCGTGATCTCGCGGCCATGGACGTAGGGCTCGACGAGGACCCTATGCCCGAACGCCAGGGCCGTTTGCAGCGCGGCTTGCAGATCGCCGCCGTTCGGCACGCGGATCACGCCGATGGCGGAGCCCTGATTCAGAGGCTTTATCACTACGCGCTCCCCGAGCGTGTCCAGAATCTCCCGCTCGGCGGCCGCCAGATCGGCCCCGACGCTCACGACGAGGTCGTCGGCCACCGGCAGGCCCGCACGGCGAAACACGGCCTTGGCCAGGCTTTTGTCCATGGCCACGGCGCTGCCGTGAACGCCGCTGCCGACGTAGGGCAGATTGAGAATTTCCAGGAAGCCCTGAACGGTGCCATCTTCCCCCGGCGGGCCGTGAAGAGCGGGAAACACCACGTCCGGAGTCAGGTCGGCGAGGGCCTGCGCCGCTCCGGTATCCAGTTCAAGAAGGGTTGCCCGGTGACCGGCCTGATCCAAGCCCTTTGCGACCTCCGCGGCGGATACCCTGGAAACTTCGGCTTCGGCAGATGGTCCGCCCATGAGAACGGCAACGTGCAGTTCGAAATGGCTCACAGGTTCTCTATCTCCAAATCCTTTACGTCGTCATCACCAAAGAGACCGAATACGCGGCAGAAGAACTGGTGCTCGTTCTCGAGCGACCTGGCGATGTTTTCGGCCCGTCGGAAGCCGTGGCCTTCGCCGGCAAACTCGACGTAGGCCACCGGAATGCCCCGCACGCGCAGCGCGTCGGCCATTTGCCTGGACTGTGCGGGCGGGACCACCCGGTCGTCGCTGCCCTGAAAGAAGATGACCGGAGCCGACAGCGCATCCGCATGGGAGATGGGCGAGCGTTCATCCAGAGCTGCCTCGCTGCCGATGAGGGTGTGCAGGTAGCGTGATTCGAACTTGTGCGTATCCCTGGCCAGCGCGTTAAGATCGCCGATCCCGTAATGGCTGGCGCCGGCCTTGAAAGTGCTCGAGCGAGTCAGCGCCGCCAGCGTGGTGAACCCCCCAGCGCTGCCTCCGCGAATGGCGATCCGGTCCGGGTCTGCGAGCCCCTGGTCGACCAGATGGCGGACCGCGTCTTCGCAGTCGGTGACGTCCAGCACGCCCCAGCGACCGTTGAGCGCTTCTCGGTAGGCTCGCCCGTATCCGGAGCTGCCGCGGTAGTCCACGTCGACCACCGCCCAGCCGCGGGTTGTGTAGTACTGAATTCTCAGGTTCAACGCTCGGGACGCCGCTGCCGTGGGGCCACCGTGGCTCATGACGAGAAGCGGCGGAAGTTCCCCCTCGGCGCCCGTAACCGGGTGTTCGGGATTTCGAGGTGGATAGTAATAGGCGAAGGCCCTGTTGCCGTCGCGGGTCGGGTACTGAACCCGCTCGGCGCGGGAGATCAGCTCGGCGCCCAACGGCGCCGTGCCCGGCTGGTGAATGGCCGTCGGGGGCGAGCCGTCGAGCGGGCAGCGCACGATCGCGGCAAGCCGGTCGGGAAACTCGGCGAGGCAGCAGACGCTGTCTTGCCATTTCACCACCGAGCCCAGGCTCGCAGCACCGCCGGCGTCCGTCAACGGCGTGGCGAACCCGCCCTCGGTGTCGACCATGACGAGTTCCGTCTCGGTGCCCTGGCGGGCGGCGACGACATGCCGGTCGCTCACCGCGGCGAACTGACGAATGCCGAACACCCACTGGGGCACGCCGTAGTCCGCACCGTCCTCCAGCGTGCAGTAAAGCCCGCTGGGGTCGTATCGATAGAGATTCGAGTAGCCGTTGCGGTCGCTCAAGAAGATCAGCGCATCGCCACCAAGCCACTGAGGCTGCTGCACCGACTCCTGGGCACCGCCGGCGATGACGACGTCGTCGGCGAGGCCGCCATCGGGAGCGAACGCCGATCGCACCAGCTGGCAGCCGTCCCAGGGCATGTTGGGGTGATCCCAGCACATGAAGACGAGATGTCCCATGTCTGGAGAAACCGTCGGCGATGAGTAGAAGTCGTGGCCGGCGTGCAGCGTGGTGAGCTCGCCGGGGTTTCGCAGCTCAATTGCCTGGAGTCTGTTCACGGGCTCGCCCTCGGCCCCGTGCTGCTCGGTCACGGCAACCAGGCGCTCTCTGGCTCCGTCCCAGCAGAAGTCGGCAAAGCGCAGGGATTGGTCGTTTCGAGTGAGCGCGCTGATCGCTCCGTTGGCGATGAGGTAAATGCGTTGATCCGACCAGTTGGCAAAGAACACGCCCTCCGCGCAGGGCAGGTAGGCGCCGCCACCGTACTCGTGCACGCGCGTGCGAACATTGAACGGCTCGGGGGTGAGCTCGGTGGGCCGTTCTCCCGGCCGAAGGGCCATGAGCGTGGTGCGCCCCTGCTCTGCCGGCCGGCTCTCGAGCCAGTACAGGGTATCCCCGTGAGAGCGCAGATCCCTCAGAGCGATGGCTCCGGAAGCGATCTCGGCTGCCTGCAAAGGGGAGTGCCAGTTGCCGTAGGCGGGAGACGTCATGGGCTCAAGGAAGCAGCGTGGCGCGCGGATGAAAGGCGGTCCAGCGCTCGTGGTCGCGCCATGACCCGGCAATGAACAGAAACGACCTGGACAGGCCCTCGAGCTGGAAACCGCAGCTGCGGACCAGCTCGATGGAGCGGCCGTTCTCGGGCTGGATGTTCGCTTCCAGACGATGCAGGCCCAGTTGGCAGAAGGCGTAGGTTTTGACGAGTTCCAGGCCCTCGCGCATGTAGCCGTGACCCATTTGCGTCGCGCTGACGTAGTAGCCCAGGGAAGCGCTCAGAAACGAACCTCGGACGATGTTGTTGATGTTGATCACCCCCACGATGTCATCGTTGTCCGTCAGGCAGACCAACAGCCCCTCGTGATCGTCCTGCTCGGTGCGCTTGAGGTAGCTGTGAAACGTTGCGTCGCTCAGGGGTGGAGATATCCACGGCTCGTGAACGTGCTGGCTGCGCTGCGTCATATGCAGAAACTCGCTGCGGTCCCGGCGCGAGACCGGTCGGATGTAGATGCGTTCAGCCACGGCTTCTTCGTCGGCTCTCCAGCACGAAGATCTCCCACAGCGCGGGCGGGATCATGGCGAGACCAACGATGAGCAGGTGCAGCGGATGCAATCGGTAGTCGTTGTCGAAAAACCAGATGCCATGAAAGCCGAAGCCAACGGCGTGCCAGAGCATGAGTCCAGCCGTCGTCAGTGCGAAGCCCATGCACAGCAGCGCGAAGCGCGAAAGATATCTCATGGCAGCAAAATATACGCTGCTCCCCGGTGCCTAAGCCAGGCTCTGGAGAAATCGACGGCAGGGTAGCGGCGCGGTACGGAAGCCGCTTCCGGCGCCCGCGGATCGTTGACGTGAACGTCCTGCGGATCGGCGCCGTGCACGACCACGAGATGACCGGCGGTGCGGGTCAGAGGCGCTCCGGGCAGCTCGCCCTCGCCGAAGCGGACGCTCGCTGCGAATGGCATTCCAGCATCCAGCACGCTCAGCGGCTCCTCCCAGTCGTCGAACAACTCCACCGCACCAAGGGATCCTTGCTCCGCAGCGGCGCGGATGGCCAGGGGCCAGATTCCGTAAAGGTTGGTCACCGCGTCGAAGCAGGATTCGCTCACGGACTTCAGATCTGCAGCGTGTCCGTGCCGCGCGAGGAGCATGGTGATGCAGGCGGGCGAGCACACGCGTGGCCCGACAGACGTCCCCAGTGCCATCTGAGAGAGAAAGGGAGGTGCCTTGCAGATCGCCGATCGCGTTGGAGCAGGCGCACGTTCGAGCTCAAGCTGGCGCGCCGTGACGGTCAAGAGATAGCGAGCCGGGCTCGAAGGGCCGGTGACGGTGACCGTCAGCTCGGCGCGCGGCAGGTCCTCGTGAACGTGAAAACAGTCCACGTGCGTCGTGACGGCGGTGTCGGCCGACGGCTGCGGCGCCGCGCGGCAGGGAACCTCGTGCAGCGCCCACAGCCGGGAAGCAGCGCGAAGCACGAACTGGAACCGCTCCGGGGACGGCGCCGTCGAGAGGCTGGGTACGAGAATTGCGCCGGCCGGTATGGGCGGCAGCTGGATGATCGCGGTATGTTTGTCACCGGCCGACCGCCATCCGATGGGCCCCCCGCAGCGAAGAGGGTACCGCTTGCCGGTGTCAGGGTCGGCGAAGCGTTCTGTCAGTATCATGAGTTCCAGCGATTGACCAACATGAACGAAACCGGCCTGATTCTCTTCTCCACAGACCACTGCGCGCTATGCGACGAGGCGCTCGGGCTGCTGTTAAGTATGCCAGAACTGGCCGGGATCTCCCTGCGCGTCGTCGATGTGGCCGATGACGACGACCTCATCGCCACCTATGGGCAGCGGCTGCCGGTGCTGAGCTACGCCGGGCGCGAGCTGGACTGGCCATTCGCCGCGACCGACCTGTTACGCTGGATCCGGCAGGTCGAACAGCCGTGATGCGTTCTGCCAGCTGGCCCGGGCGATGTCCGCTTCGCCAATCCCGTAGAGCTCGGCGAGCTGCGCGGCCACACAGCCGAGCAGAGCGGGCTCGTTGCGCCTCTTGTGGCGCGCCGGCCCTTCAGGAGAAACGGGCGCGTTGTGCGGACGCAGATAAGGCGCGTCGGTTTCGATCAGCAGGCGGTCGAGGGGGATCATGGTGACGATGTCGCGAAGACCGCCCCCCCGCCGCGGGTCGCAAACCCATCCGGTGATGCCGATGTAGAAGCCGGCCTCCAGGTAGTGCCTGAGATCGGTTTGGGTGCCGGTGAAGCAATGGACGACCACCCCCGCCAGCTTCTCCCGGTATCGGCTGAGAAGCTCGAACGTTTTGCCGTCGGAGTCTCGATCGTGGACGAACACGGGCTTCCCCGTGTTTGCCGCCAGCTTGAGTTGCGCGTCGAATACGGCCAGCTGCTGCTCCGGCGTGGAGAAGTTGCGGTTGAAGTCCAGGCCGGTTTCTCCTACCGCCCGCACGCAGGGTTGCCCCGCAAGCTCGGCGAGCTCCTCCAGCCAGCCCGGTCCCACGTCTTTGGCGTGATGCGGATGGACGCCGGCCGTGCACCAGAAACCCTCGGGGTTCGACTGGCAGAATGCCTGGCCGAGCCGGGATTCGGCGAGGTCGGTGCAGGTGATCAACATCCGGGTCACTCCCGCCCGGTGAGCCCTGTCGATCACGGCCTGGCGGTCCTCCTGGAACTGACGGTTGAGCAGATTGACGCCGATGTCGGTCAGGCGCTCGCTCATGGGATGCTGGTCTCGTTGACCTGGAGCATGGGAACGGGCGTGCCCAGAAGGCGCCCGTAGACCTGAGCGAAGGCCAGGACGTTCTTGACGTAGTTGCGGGTTTCACCAAAGGGGATGGTCTCGATCCAGACGTCCATGGGAACACCGCCGGCGTCTCTGATCCAGCGGTCGACGCGACTCGCGCCGGCATTGTAGGCGGCCGCGGCGAGTGGTCGCCGGTTGCCGTATCGGAGCATCAACTCGGCCAGATGATGGCTCGCGATCTCCACGTTCACCGCAGGGTTGAGCAGGTCGTCGTCCGACGGGGCGGTCAGCCCGGTTCGCCGCGCCACCCTCTTTGCCGTGCTGGGCAGCAGCTGCATGAGCCCCAACGCGTCGGCGTGAGATCGGGCCCGCGGATCGAAGGCGCTTTCCTGGCGAGCGATTGCGATCAGAAAGGATTCGGGAATGGCGGTGACGTGGCTTGCGCGCTTGAAAAACTCGGGATAGGCCAGCGGGAAGCGCAGATCCAGATGGTCCGACAGGCTTGCCGCGTTGGCCATGCGGATGGCCTGTGAGGTCCAGCCGGATTGCTGAATGAGAAAGGCTGCCTGCACCTGGCGTGCCTGATCCAGATCGGGCAGCACGCGGTTCCACTCGCGCCGGGCGTTGAGGAGATCGCCGACGGCATACAGCTCCAGGGCTCTTTGCACCGCTGGCATGCGATTCAGCTGCAGGGTATGGATGGGGTTCAGTGCCAGCGCCGAGTGGTTCAGCTTCGTCTCGATACCGAGGTGCTCCGCGGCGAGAAATCCGTAGTAATCGCGTCTTTCTGCCAAGGCCTGCAGGGTCAGCCTGGCGCGCTCCGAATCAAGGTGAGTGGACCCGACGGCCCGTGCGGACCAGTATTGCCAGCGGGTGCTTCCCAGGGTTTCCGACGGCAGACGTTCGATCCAGTAGTAGGCCTCGGACCAGTTCTGCTGGGCCACCGCCGCCTTGGCCATTTCCATCACGAATTCTGACGATGGCTTCTCTGGCCGTTGCGATGGAAAAGAGCCTTCGCCGGCAAGCGCTATCGCAATCGATTGGTCCAGCTCCCGGACGGTCTCCGGGGAAAAGTCGTGGGACCGTTGGTAGCTCTGCCACGCTGCGCTGGCCTTCTCCGCGTCTCGGGCGGCCAGGCGCCGCAATCCGTGGGCTATCACGGCTCTGGAAAGCTCGTTGTCCGTCTCGAAGCGGTCAGTCCGCGCGATGAGGTCTGGCGTGACGTGCACGTTGTAGAACGATTGAGCCCACGGCTTTCGTGAACCGGAGAAGAAGCGCTGAAGATACCGGGCGAGCTGACGTTTGTTGGCCTGTAGCGCCAGATCCAGGCGCTGCCAGACCATGCCCTCCGTCAAGTTGTCGTTGTCGATCCACACCTTGAACAACGGATCGCACGCTTCCGGCTGGGACCTGCCTACGATCCACAGGTCCGCAACGCCTGCGAAAGCAGCCTCCTTCTGGCCGGTGCCGTAGAGAGCCCGGCTGTGATAGCAACGCAGCTCCGGATCGCCGCTTTCCTCCCAGTGGTCGAGAAACGCCTTCCACTCTCGCCCCTGGCCGAGTCGCTCCAGCCAGCGCTGGTAGAGAAGCGGGGTGACCGGAAGGTCGGCGTGCCGCTCGCGAAATGCCAGCACCTCGCTCGCCGAAGCGCTGGACAGGCGAGCGCGGAGCTCGTGGTACTCCAGATACGGGTGTAGCGAGTAACCCTTCAGGTCCGACTCGATGCGGCGAAACGCCTGCGTATTGCCGACCCGCAGGTGCGAAAGAGCGGCCCGATACGCGGTGCGCTGCTGGTATGGGGTGCGGTACTCGTCATCGTTGGCGAACGACGGCGCCACCGGCGCCACGAACAACAGCGAGAAGAACATCAGGTGCCAGCGCCGACAGTGGCCGGGCAGAGCGGTGCTGGGTGACGGGAGGGTCAGCCGGCCCCTTAGACTGGCAATCAGATCAGCTATCGGAATCCGGCGACTTCTCCGCGATGCTGCCCACGCGAACGGCCAGAACGTCGCAGGTGGCGCCGTGCAGCACGCCGTTGGCGGTGGAGCCGAGCAGCAGGGCAAGGCCGTGCCGGCCGTGGCTTCCCACCACGATGAGGTCGGCTTCGCTGGATTCGGCGACGCGATGGATCTCACTCTCGGGGCGTCCGAAGATGAGGTTCTGGCGCTCTGCCGGAACGCCCAGACGGTTGGCGAACTCGGCGAGATGGGATTTAGCCTGATCGTGGATCTGCTCCTGAACAGACGACAGGTCCATGGGAATGTCGCCACCGTAGGCAAGGCTCAATGGTTCGATGACATGCACGAGATGAAGTTCCGCGTCGAAGGCCTTCGCAATAGCGATAGCCCGCTCCGCGACGTGATTGGACTCCTCGGTGAGATCCACTGCCAACATGATTCGACGGTAGTCAGCCATGTTGCCTCCCGGCACGAATTGCGGCGACGATACACACAATCCAAAGGCCCCTCAACCTCTCGGGGAGCGTCCCATGACGTGGTTAATCATCGGTTTGATCCTGCTAGCCGCCTTCGGTCCGGTGCTCTGGCTGGTGCCCAGCAGAAAAGACCGCCACCTCAGCGCGTTGCGAGAGCAGGCCCGACTCGAGGGGCTCGTGGTGGAATTGAGGCGATTGCCCAAGCTGCAGCCGTCCGCCCATGAGCGGGTCACGGCCGGGGGACGCGTCAAGAAACCGGTGCAGGAGTGCGCGGCGTACATGCAGATGCTGCGGCGAAGACTCGTGATGCTGCCCGGCTGGCGCGTCCATCGTGGCACCGGGGATTTGGAAGCCCGCGGCGGCTGGTATTTCGACTTCGAGCTCCGGGCACGGGGGGATGCATTCGACGCGACGATGTCCGCTCTGGACCCTCTTTTCGGGGGGCTCCCCGCTGACGTCGTCGCGGTGGAGTTGACCGACCGAACGCTGCTCGCCTACTGGTTGGAACGAGGCGCTGCCACCCGGGAAACCGTGTCCGAGATGGCCTTGCAGATGCGAGCAGCGGAGCAAGCGCTGCTCGATCTTGATGCCCGTTTTCAGAGCCTGGCGGAGAACGACGATTCTTGACAGCCGTTTTGGCCAGGCCGTATAACGGCGCCCGAACCCATCCTCGGGCGCTGTTCAGGCACATATGCCCCCTTCTTTAGTCATCGTTGAATCACCGGCCAAGGCCAAGACGATCAATCGTTACCTTGGCAGCGACTACATCGTGCGCTCCAGCGTGGGTCACATTCGGGATCTGCCGGTGGGCGGCAAGAGCGTCGATCCCAAGGCGCGAGCCAGGGAGGCTGCCAAGACGCGCAAGCTGTCTCCGGAGAAAAAAGCGGAGTACAAACAGGAGCGGGCCCGCCAGCAACTGGTCAGACGCATGGGCGTAGACCCGGACAAGGGCTGGGCGGCCGAATACGAGATCCTGCCCGGAAAGGAAAAGGTCGTTGACGAGCTCACCAAGCTCGCCAAGAACGCCGAGGCCATCTACCTCGCCACCGACCTGGATCGCGAAGGGGAGGCCATCGCCTGGCATCTCAGAGAGACCATCGGCGGCGATCCGGCTCGTTATCGGCGGGTGACGTTCAACGAAATAACCCGGCGGGCCATTCAGGAGGCCTTCTCCGAGCCGTCAGAGCTCGACATGAACCAGGTGCACGCTCAGCAGGCCAGGCGATTCCTGGACCGTGTCGTCGGCTTCGAGCTCTCGCCGCTGCTGTGGGGGAAGATTGCCCGGGGCCTGTCAGCCGGTCGGGTGCAGTCGGTGGCCGTGCGGCTGGTCGTGGAGCGGGAGCGGGAAATCCGGGCCTTCATCCCCGAGGAGTACTGGGAGGCTTTCGCCGATCTCAAGCGCGGGGCTGACGGCGATGTGCTCAGATTCCAGCTGATAGGCGATGGCGGCAGCAACTTCCGGCCGGACAACGGCGAGGATGCCCACGAGGCGCTGGGGCGTCTCAAAGACCGGGAGCTGGTGGTCAGGAGCCGTGAGGACAAGCCTACCCGCACCAAGCCCGGCGCGCCCTTCATCACGTCCACCCTTCAGCAGGCGGCCAGCACGCGCCTCGGGTTCAGCGTGAAAAAGACCATGACGCTGGCCCAGAGGCTCTATGAGGCAGGCTTCATTACCTACATGCGCACGGACGCCACCAATCTGAGCGCCGATGCCGTGGCCGCCTGTCGCGACTACATCGGCGAGCAGCATGGCGCCGAATATCTGCCCGACCAGCCGCGCACATATGCAAGCAAGGAGGCCGCGCAGGAGGCTCACGAAGCCATCCGGCCGTCCAACGTGCGAACGCTGGCTGCCAATCTCAGTGGAGTCGATGACGACGCCGTGCGCCTGTACGACCTGATCTGGAGGCAGTTCGTCGCGTGCCAGATGCCGGAGGCCCGCTATCTCAGCACCACGGTTGTCGTAGAGGCCGGCGAGCTGGAGCTGCGGGTTCGTGGCCGGATCATGCAGTTCGACGGCTACACCAGGGTGCAACCGCCGTCTTCGCGCAGGGAGGAGGACGTCAATCTGCCCGACTACGCGATCGGGGAGAAGCTCGCTCTGGTTCATGCGGAGGCCGTGCAGCACTTCACCAAGCCGCCGCCGCGATACGGCGAAGCCAGCCTGGTACGAGAGCTCGAAAAGCGTGGGATCGGGCGGCCTTCCACCTACGCGGCCATCATCTCCACCATTCAGGATCGCGGGTACGTGACGCTGCGGAACCGCAGGTTCCATGCCGAGAAGATCGGCGAGCTCGTGACCGACCGGTTGCTGGAGAAGTTCGAAAACCTGATGGACTACGGTTTCACCGCGCAGATGGAAGGGGAGCTCGACCGCATTGCCGAGGGTGAGATTGGCTGGCAGGCCGTGCTGGACGAGTTCTACGGGGATTTCAGCGACAAGCTCGTGCGGGCTCAGAGCGCGGACGACGGCATGCGTCGGAACGAGCCGTCAGACACCGACATCAAGTGCGCGCGCTGCGGGCGCGTGATGCAGGTTCGAACCGCCAGCACGGGCGTGTTTCTGGGCTGCTCGGGGTACAACCTGCCGCCGAAGGAGCGCTGTACCAACACCATGAACCTGATTCCCGGCGAAGAGGCCGTGGACGTCGAGCAGGATGCCGAGGCCGAATCCAAGCTGCTCCGGCAGAAGCTCCATTGCCCCAGGTGCGGGACCGCCATGACCGCCTACCTGATAGACGAGGCCCGCAAGCTGCACGTGTGCGGCAACAATCCGGATTGTGCCGGCTTCGTGGTGGAGGCCGGCCAGTTCCGCATAAAGGGCTACGAGGGCCCGGTGATCGAGTGCGACAAGTGCGGCGCGGACATGCAGCTCAAGTCGGGCCGTTTCGGCAAGTACTTCGGGTGCAGCAGCGACGAGTGCAGCAACACCCGCAAGCTGCTGCGCAACGGCGAGCCGGCGCCGCCCAAGGCGGATCCGGTGCCCATGCCCGAGCTGCGCTGCGAGAAGGTGGACGACCACTACCTGCTCAGAGACGGAGCGTCGGGCATTTTTCTTGCCGCCAGTCAGTTTCCCAAAAACCGGGAAACGCGCGCGCCGCTGGTACGGGAAATCAAGCCCCACGGGAACGAGCTCGATCCGAAGTTCAATTATCTGCTCGACGCGCCGGAAGAGGATCCGGAAGGGCGCCCGACCGTCATCCGCTACAGCCGCAAGAGCCGCGAGCAGTACGTTCAGTCCGAGTTGGATGGCAAAGCGACAGGCTGGAAAGCCTTCTATCGCGATGGTCGGTGGGTTGAGGAAAACCAGCCGTCGACCCGGTCGCGCAAGTCGGCCGCGCGCAAGTCGAGCAAAGCCCGCGCAGGTTAGCTGCGTTGAGCATCGGGCAGAGTTCGAGCAAATTCAGACGCACAGGGAGCTAATCTGGAATGGTGTTTGAGATCACGCAGCTCGTCGATGGAGACGTGGTCCTCAGAGAGGCGGACGACGAGGGAGAACCCCTCGTGCGAATCCGGTTCTCTGCCGAGGTCAAAGACATGCTGGGGGATGATGCGGTGGTGGTTGCGGAGGCGATGATCGATGCGGCTGCCGCTTTCCTGGAGGCGGATCCCGAAGATCAGGACCTCACCGCGCCGGCTCCCGTTCTGCACTGACGCCGAGTCAGCTTCTGCGGATCACCCCCACGCTGAGCCCTTCGATGGCGAAAGGCTGAGCCTGCAGATCAACCTCGATGGGCGCGTAGTTCGAATTCTCCGGCAGCAGCGTCACCCTGCTGCGGTTCCGGCCCCGCTGGAAGCGCTTCACCGTGACCTCGTCCTCCACTCGGGCGACGACGATCTGGCCGTTCTGGGCTTCCGGCGTCTTGTGCACCGCCAGCAGATCCCCGTCGAGAATGCCCGCATCGATCATGCTGTCGCCGCGCACGCGCAGCAGATAGTCGGCGCGGGGGTGGAAGAACCCGGACGGAATGTCCACATGGTCCTCGATGTTCTCCTCGGCAAGAATCGGGTTGCCCGCCGCAACCCTGCCTATCACGGGAAGCCCCGTCTCCTCCGGCAGCCGGATCCCGCGTGAGGTGCCGGGAATCATCTCGATGGCGCCCTTGCGCGAGAGTGCCTTGAGATGCTCTTCGGCGGCGTTGGGGGATTTGAAGCCCAGTTCCTGGGCGATATCCGCGCGGGTCGGCGGGTAGCCGGTGTCCGAGATGTGCTGTTTGATGAGGTCGAGAACCTGAGCCTGTCTTGGGGTGAGGTTGGTCATTTGCGGTCAATCGAGCCTGGTTGAATATACAGTGGGCTGTGAGTATATACAGTATCCGAGCGGTTTGCACGGTCCCCGGGGGTTACTTAATATCCGAGCCGCCGTCCATCCCCCGGAAGCCCCGTGGGCCGCGGGGGGCCTCTTGCGAAGGAGCGGAAGAGGAGTTCATGAGCCGCCCCATCATCGTCTGTCTAGTCATTCTCATTCTTCTGCCGTGGGGCTTGCGCTCCGCGGCGGCCGTGGATCTGCGCCTCGACGGTCTGACCGCCGAGCAGTCCGGCCGAGCCATATTCGAGGCTGCAGACCAGCTCGAGGACGGGTATGCCGACATGCAGGTGGATCTGGAGATGATTCTGCGCGGCCGCGGAGGATCGGAGGTGCATCGCCAGCTGCGGATCAAGCAGCTGGAAGTGCCGGAGGACGGAGACAAGCTGCTGGTGGTTTTCGACACCCCGAAACCCATCAAGGGAACCGCGCTCCTCAGCGTCACCCACAAACGCGCCCCGGACGACCAGTGGCTCTACCTGCCTGCCATGAAACGAGTCAAGAAGATCGCCAGCCAGAACAAGTCGGGACCGTTTCTGAGCAGCGAGTTCGCCTACGAGGACCTTACCGTTCAGGAGATCGAAAAGTTCAGCTACCGCTTCCTTGGCCAGGGGCAGGCTAACGGGATCGACTGCTTCGTGGTGGAGCGTACCCCGCGCGACGACTTCTCGGGCTACTCGCGGCAGCAGGTCTGGATCGATCAGGACGAGCTGCGCGTGCTGCGGATCGAGTACTTCGACCGGCGGGACAGCCTGCTCAAGACCCTGACCATCGATCAGTATGCCCGTTACGAGGATCAGTTCTGGAAGGCCGGCCGGATGTACATGACCAACCATCAGACGGACCGGAGCACCGAGCTCTTCTGGCGCAACTACCGGTTCCGAACGGGGCTCATGGACGAGCGCGATTTTTCTACCAACAGCCTGCTGCGGGTGCGATGACTTGCCAAGGGCCCCGTCCCTGGTGCCTGGCAGCTGCGCTGCTCGCTGCCGGCGGGATCAGTTTGGCCGCGCAGCCAGCCTCTACCGACGACATCGAGCCGTCCTCCGCTGATCACTCGCTGGACCTCGACCTGGGACTTCAGCTGCGGGCTTTCTCGAAGAGCGGCCTCGATGGCCAGTCCCGGACCCAGGGATCGGTCAGCGCTCAGCTGGAGTACTACCGTGCCTGGAACGAGGATCGATCCAGCCTGACGTTCACGCCGTTCGTCAGGGTCGATGGCGAGGACGACGAGCGCACGCACTTCGACGTGCGGGAACTGTTCTGGAGCCGCGTGGGTCCGGACTGGGACCTTCATCTGGGAGCTAAGCAGGTTTTCTGGGGCGTCACGGAATTCAAACACCTGGTCGACGTGATCAACCAGACCGACCTGGTAGAGAACATCGACGGCGAAGACAAGCTGGGACAGCCCATGGCCCACCTCTCGGTCGTGCGCGACTGGGGCATCCTGGACTTTTACCTGCTGACCGGCTTTCGCGAGCGGACTTTTCCCGGCTCCGACGGGCGTCTGCGGCCACCCTTGCCGGTGGATGACGATGCCCGCTACGAGTCCGGCGCCGGGCGCTGGCGGGTCGACGGCGCCGTTCGCTGGCAGCGTCAGCTGGGGCGGTTGACCCTCGGGATTCATCATTTCTCGGGGACGAGCCGCGCCCCCGTGCTGATTCCCGAGACCGGCCCGGCCGGGCAGGCCGTGCTGCGCCCGTTCTATCCGGTGATCGATCAGACCGGTCTGGATGCTCAGGCCATCGTCGGAGATTGGGCCTGGAAGCTCGAGGCGGTTTCCAGCAGCGGTTACGAAGGTCGCTACTCGGCGTTCAACGCCGGCTTCGAGCGCTCTCTGGTCGGCGTTCTCGGGGGACGCGGCGACCTGGGTCTGGTGGTCGAGTACATGTTCGACGATCGCGACGAGCGAGCTTTCGATACGCTCTTCGAGCACGACCTGGCGCTCGGCACCCGCTGGCAGATGAACGACGTGGCTGACACCCAGGCGCTGATCGGCGTGATATGGGACGTCAAGACAGACGAATACGTGGTCAAGCTGGAAGGTAGCCGCCGCCTGGGCGACACTTGGACCCTGCTGGTGGAGGGGCGCATCTTCGGGGGCTCCGAAAGGCCGATGCCGGGCGTGCCGCCCTCCACGGATCCGAATAACCGTGCCTGGCCCCTCGAGCGGGACGACTTTCTTCAGCTCGAGCTGACCCGGTACTTCTGACAGGCGGCAGGGCCTCATGCTGGAATCGTTGCGGGATTTTCTCAGTCAGAACACCTGGGTCGTGGAGGTGTTCGCCATCGTTTTCGCCACCGCGCTGGTGCGCTACGCGGTGCGCCGGGCATTCGAGCGGCTCGCCGGGCGTCTTGAGCAGACCCACAATATCTACGACGACGCCCTGTTCGATGCCGCGCGGGGACCGGTTGGCGTCGGGATCTGGGTGCTCGGTGTTTCCTGGGCCGCCGAGGTTGCCGGGGCGGTGGGCGGGGCCGAGATTTTCGACTACGTGGACGAGGTGCGCGAGGTCGCCATCATCTGGCTGCTCGTGTGGTTCGCCCTCCGGTTCATTCGATTCATGGAGGTGCATCTGGCCGACTCGTCTTATCGGGAGGAGCCGGTAGACGAAACGACCGCTGCCGCCGTGGGAAAGCTCCTGCGGGCCGCCGCCATCATCACGGGCGTTCTGATGGCCATGCAGGAGTTCGGGTTCAGCATTGCTGGCGTCCTCGCCTTTGGCGGTGTCGGCGGCATCGCGGTGGGTTTCGCCGCGCGGGACCTGCTGGCCAACTTTTTCGGCGCGCTCATGATTTTCCTGGACAGGCCGTTCTCCGTTGGTGACTGGGTACGTTCCCCTGACCGTGAGATCGAGGGCACGGTGGAGGACATAGGCTGGCGGCTGACCCGGATCCGGACATTCGATCAGCGGCCGCTCTACGTGCCGAACTCGATATTCACGAATCTGGCGGTGGAAAACCCGTCGCGGATGCGCAATCGGCGCATCTACGAAACCATCGGCGTGCGGTACGAGGACGTCGGCGTGCTGCGGCAGATCGTGGCCGACGTGGAATCCATGCTCCGAGAGCATCCGGACATCGACCACGGCAGAACGCTGATGGTCAACTTCGTCGAGTTCGGGCCTTCCTCCCTCGACTTCTTCGTCTACACGTTCACCAAGACCACGGTCTGGGCCGAGTTTCACGCCATCAAGCAGGACGTGCTCTTTCGCATCGCCGACATCATCGAAGAGCACGGCGCGGAGATTGCCTTCCCCACCCAGACGCTGCACGTGGTGCAGCCCGAGTCGTGACTGCTCGGGTCCCCACTGAGATTCTGACCGCGCGGGAGGCGGCCGAGCTCGTCGTCGGAGCGCAGGAGGTGCAGGCCGCGATTGATCGGACCGCCGTGCGCCTCGCCGTTGCTCTGGAGGCTGCCAACCCGCTGGTGCTCTGCCTGCTCAACGGCGGGCTCCCGTTCACCGCAGAGCTCATCAAGCGCTTCAGCTTTCCGCTGGAGCTCTCCTACCTGCACGCGACCCGCTACGGCCAGCGTACCAGCGGGTCCCAGCTGGAATGGCTAGCCCGCCCCCCAGTGAGCGTCGCCGGACGCCACGTGCTGCTGGTGGACGATATTTTCGATGCGGGCGAGACCCTCATGCAGGTCGTGGAGTGGCTGCGCCGAGAAGGGGCCGTTGAGGTCACCACGGCCGTTCTAGTGGACAAGGCGGTCCCGCGCAGCGGAGCGGCCCGCGTCGATTACGCGGCGCTGTGCTGCCCGGACCGCTATCTCTTCGGTTGCGGCATGGATTTTCGCGGCTACTGGCGAAACCTACCGGCAATTTACGCGTTGCCGAGATCCCTCGAGGATGAAGCGGTCTGATGAGACGTCTGGCTGTACTCGTGGGCTCCGGTGCGCTGAAGCTTCCATTCGATGTGTTGGTCGAGGACTTCCGCGACACCCCCTACGGCGAGGCCTCCTCCAAGCCTTCGCGCGCTGCCGGTCGAAACTTCATCGTCCATGTGCTGGCGCGACACGGGGTTCCGCACGCGGTCGCCCCGCACCTGATCAATTATCGGGCCAATCTGCACCTGCTCTCCGAGCTGGGCGTCGAGGAGATCGTCGCGCTGAATACCGTCGGCGGGATCGCCAAGCACGCGCGCAACGGGCGCATCGTGCTGCCCGATCAGATCATCGACTACACGTGGGGCCGCGCCCACAGCTTCGCTGCAGAGGGCGACCTCAAGCACGTGGATTTCACGGAGCCATATGATGCTGCGCTGAGAGCCGAGCTGCTGGCTGCTGCCCGGGGGCAGGGGCTGGACGTGCACGATGGCGGCGTCTATGGGTGCACTCAGGGCCCGCGTTTCGAGTCGCCGGCTGAGATCGATCGGATGGACCGGGACGGTTGCACGGTGGTCGGCATGACGGGAATGCCCGAAGCCGGGCTCGCCCGGGAGCTGGGAATCCGTTACGCGAGCTTGTGCCTGGTGGTGAACCCGGCTGCCGGTCGGGGAGATGCCATCGACCTGGACCACATCGCGGTCATTGCGCGTGAGGGCATGGAGGACGTGGCGCGCCTACTCGGTGGGTTCTTCCAGGGCATCGAACGCGGCGACTAGTTCTTCCGGAACGGGCACCGGATCGATGCGCACGATGATGCCCAGCTTCGGATGATCCAGGTAATGAACCTCCTCGCTGCGCATGCGTCGACTCTGGTTCATGATCATCACCGGGCGAGTTTCAACGGGCCATCGCGCCGGCGTGCCCGAACCGTCCGGGTTGAGCACCAAAGTCATCGGCTCGAGCCCCATGCCGGGCTCGGTGTAAGAGAAGCTGGCCTGAAAGTGCAGGTACCGCCCGAGGGTGACGGCCACGACCCCTTCGAGCTGGTGGCGGTCGGCCACTCTGGCGCCGGTCTGCAGCAGCAGGTATTCGGGCGCATCGCGCGGCGGAACCGGTTGCAGCCAGGCGCCGTGATAGAGGACCTGGAAGCCGCTTCGCCGGGCGAGCCGGTCGGCGCTGGCGGACATGGTCAGCTCCTCGGCCGGGATGAGCTGAAAGCTGCGGGCCTCGAGTTGCTCCTCGAGCGCGGCGGCCATGGCCAGCACATCGAGGAGGGGGTCGGGTTCGAGCACCGGTTCGATGGCTGGAGCAACCATCGCCCCGGATCCCTCGTCGACGTCTGCTTGGTCCTGCGCAGGGGGTAGCAAAGCCAGGGTCGGATGCACGAGGCTCAGGCGGGTCGACAGATCCAGATCCAGGTCTTTTCCGAGCTGGGAGGGATCGGTGGCGAACGTGCGCATAGCCAGGGGCAACGCCGGCGGACGGTCCCGCAGGAGCCGTTCGGCGGAGTTGAAATCCATGACCGGGGGGCGCTGCACGACGATGATCTCCGTGACGTACCAGTCTTTGAGCAGAAGATCGACAGGTTCTTCGGCCTCCATGGCGTCGGATGCCTGCCCGAGGAGCGCGGCAGCAAGACCCGCCGTGGCGGCCGCTCTTCGGGGGCTCATGGCGCTCATGCGTTGGCCACCAGCCGGTTCGGTGTGTGTGCCGCCAGGCGATCTAGAAGCTCGCCTGCGAACGTGATTCGCGCCTGAAAGTCCGGCATTGTCCGGTTGACCCTCAGCATCGTCGCGCCGTCCAGCCGGTACGTCCCGGGATGGCTCTGTACGAGGTTCACGATGGCCAGCGGATCGACCTCGGTGTCGGGGCTGAACTCGATCCGCCCGCCGCTTTCGCCGAGATCCACGCGAACGACGCCCAGCGGCTGGGTTTTCAGCTTCAAGGCCGTGACGGCAAACAGGGATTTCAGCGGCTCGGGCAGGAGCCCGAAGCGATCGATCATCTCCGCCTGCAGATCGTCTAGCTCCGTCGGGTCGGCGGCGTTGGCGATGCGCTTGTAGAGAATCAGCCGGGCGTGCACGTCGGGCAGGTAATGCTCCGGGATGAGCGTCGGCGTGTGCAGGTTGACCTCCTGAGCGATGGGTTCCAGCGGGGCATTGAGGTTCGGCGTCTTGCCATCCTGAATGGCTTTTACGGCCCGGTCCAGAAGGTCCATGTAGAGGGAATATCCCACAGACTCGATCTGTCCCGACTGCTCCTCTCCAAGCAGTTCGCCTGCCCCTCGGATTTCCATGTCGTGGGTGGCCAGAGTGAAACCGACGCCGAGCTCGCCGGCCGCCTCGATGGCTTCCAGGCGTTTGACGGCGTCCTTGGTGATCGCCTTGGGATGCGGCGTCAGCAGGTAGGCGTACGCCTGCCGATTCGATCGGCCGACCCGGCCGCGAAGCTGATGCATCTGCGCCAGACCCAGCTTGTCGGCACGCTCCATGATGATGGTGTTGGCATTCGGGATGTCGATGCCCGTCTCGATGATGGTCGTGCAGACGAGCACGTTCAGCTGGCGATGGTAGAAGTCGTTCATGACGCGCTCGAGCTGGCGCTTGGGCATCTGGCCATGACCGACGCCAATTCTGGCCTCGGGGACCAGCTCCGCCAGCTCTGCGGCCGCCCTTTCGATGGTTCGCACTTCGTTGTGCACGTAGAAGACCTGGCCGCCGCGCATCAGCTCGCGCGTCACGGCTTCCTTGATGACGTGCTGGCGCTTTTCCTGCACGAACGTTTTGATTGAAAGCCGTTTGGCCGGCGGCGTGGCGATGATGGAGAGATCGCGCATGCCGCTCATGGCCATGTTCAGCGTGCGGGGAATGGGGGTGGCCGTCAGGGTCAATACGTCGACCTCTGCTCGCAAAGCCTTGAGCCGCTCCTTCTGACGGACGCCGAAGCGGTGCTCCTCGTCGATGATCACCAGACCCAGATCGTTGAAACTAAGCGCGGGATTGAGCAGCTTGTGGGTGCCGATGATCACGTCGATCCGGCCCGACGCCATTCGCTCGGCGATGGCTTCGACCTCGCTTTCCGAGCGAAGCCGTGACAGCGCTTCGATCTGCACAGGCCAGTCGGCGAAGCGGTCGCGGAAGGTCTCGAAATGCTGCTGGGCCAGAAGCGTCGTGGGCACTAGCACGGCCACCTGCTTGTTGCTCTGCACCGCCAGAAAGGCGGCGCGCATGGCCACCTCGGTCTTGCCGAAGCCGACGTCGCCGCAGATGAGGCGGTCGGTCGCCCGCTCGGAGCATAGGTCGGCGATGACCTCGTCGATGGCGCGGCCCTGATCGGGCGTCAGCTCGAAGGGAAACTGTGCCGCGAAGCGGCGGTAATCGGCGCTCGGGTCGTTGAAGCGGTAGCTGGAGTGGCTGGCCCGGCGGGCGTAGATGTTCAGGAGCTCGGCGGCGACATCGTGGGCACGCTCTGCTGCCTTGCGCTTGGCCTTGTCCCAGGCATCCGATCCCAGGCGATGCAGCGGCGCGTGCTCTGCGCCAGCGTAGCGGCTGATCAGGTGCAGCGATGTGACCGGCACGTAAAGCTTCGCGTCTTCGGCGTAGGCCACGGCGAGAAACTCGCTCGGCGCGCCGTCGATCTCCAGGGTGGTCAGGCCGAGATAGCGACCGATGCCATGCTCGATGTGGACCACGGGGTCGCCAACGTGCAGCTCGGTTAGGTTCCTGATGATCTGTTCCGGGTCCAGCACGCGAGCGCTCCGGGCGCGTCTCTCCTCGAGCTGATGCCCGAAAACCTGGCTCTCGGTAACGATCACCAGCTCGTCGGTCCACAGACCCTGCTCCACGGGGGCGACGGCGATTGCGCAGTCGAGCCTCGAATCTCGGAACGCGGGCAGGTCGGCGGTCTCTCGCGGACGTATGCCGGCCGCGTTCAGGAATTCCAGGAACACCTCGCGGCGCCCGGCCGAGTCGGCCACGAAAAGCACCGGCTGGGTGATGCCGTCGAGAAACTCGCACAGGCCGCGCGCGGGGTCCCGCAGCCGGGGATTGGCTTCCAGATCTCCGCAGGCCTGAGTTGCGAAGTCGACCGCGTGACGGGCGCTGGCGTCGTTGATGACGATCTGCGGCCAGGCCTTCAACGCGGCGTTGAGCTCCTCTCTGCGCAGGTAGACGTCGGACGGGGGAAGAATGGGTCGCTCCACGTCGTGACGCAGGCTCTCGTAGCGAACGCCCACGTCGTGAAGAAACCGCTCGGCGGCTTCCCGAACGCCGGCCTCCCGGATGACCACGGTGTTGGCTGGCAGGTAGTCGAAGAGCGTAGCCAACTCTTCGAAGAAGAAGGCCAGGTAGTACTCGATGCCGTTTGGGGAGATGCCCTCGCTGATGTCCTGGTAGACGCTGCATCGCCGCACGTCGACGTTGAACGTGTTGTGCCAGTTGCTCCGGAATCGTGCGATGGCGTTGCCATCCAAGGGAAATTCCTTTGCGGGCAGCAGCCGAATCGCGTCTATCTTCTCGACGGTGCGCTGGGTGTCGGGGTCGAACGTCCGCAGGCTTTCCACCTCGTCGTCGAACAGGTCGATACGGATGGGCAGATCCGCTCCCATGGGGTAGATGTCCATCAGCGAACCGCGCACGGCGTACTCCCCGTGAGCGCTTACCGTCTCTGCCGCGTTGTACCCCGCCGCGTTGAGCCGGCCGCGTTGCGCATCCAGGTCGAAGTGCTGGCCCGTGCGAAGTGAAAGGCTGTGGCCGTCGAGGTAGGTCCGCGGGGCTACCCGCTGGAGAAGGGTCTGGACAGGCACGACGAGCAGGGTGGGTTCCCGTTCGGTGCGCTGGGACGGCAGGTCGCGCAGCGTGGACAGACGCTCGGAGATGATGTCCTGGTGCGGCGAGAAGGCATCGTAAGCCAGGGTCTCGCCGTCGGGAAAATGCAGCAGGTGGACGTCCGGGGCGAAGAATCGAAGCTCGTCCAGCCAGCGCTGGGCCTGCCGCGTGCTCTCGGCGACCATCAGCGTCAGCCCCTCGTGGGCGGCGGCAGCGCGGCCTACGGCAAGCCCCGCAGCACCGTCGTGAAGTTCGTTCCAGGCGATGCGGGAACCCACGGCTGGCGGCGTTGGCGGTTGGAATGGCGACAGCTCGTTGGCCATCAGAGTTCTGGGCGGTTGACCATAGCGGCGCGTATTCTACTCGGGAATTGGCGGTTCCGGTTGGTTTCCCCCTTCCGACGCCTCGAGGTCGTCGCTGACGCCGGCGCTGGTCGCTACGCGGCCTCAGACGTGCTGGGCAACGTGTCACACCAGGCGGCCAATTTGGTTGGCAAGCCACGAAAAATAAGGTTAGAGTTCGCGACTGTCCAGGCTCGGCCTGGCTATATGGATGGCCCAGCAGTCGGCCGGATGAACGGTTTGCCCTGTCGCCGCAAATTAGCGTAACCAAAGGAGCTGGGAGGCGTAGCCGTGCATGCCTGCCGGCGAGTCGTCGTACGCATGAAACCTACAAACATCCTCGACCCCAACTATTTCCACAAGGTAGTTGACTGTCAGTGGGCTTGCCCGGCACACACGCCGGTGCCGGAGTACATCCGGCTGATCGCGCAGCAGCGATACACCGAAGCCTACATGCTCAACTGGGACTCCAACGTGTTCCCAGGAATTCTTGGCCGCACCTGCGACCGTCCCTGCGAACCGGCGTGCCGGCGGGTGCGCACCGAGGAAAAACCTGTCGCCATATGCCGCCTCAAGCGCGTCGCCGCGGACCACAAGGGCGACATCAGCGCCTATCTGCCGAAGGTCCCGGAGCGCAAAAACGGAAAGCGTATTGCCCTGCTCGGCGCGGGCCCTGCTTCCCTGGCGGTGGCCAGAGATCTGTTGCCTTTCGGCTACGAGGTGCATCTGTTCGAGAAAGAGCCCATGGGCGGGGGCATGATGCGCAGCCAGATACCCGCGTTTCGCCTCCCGGTGGGCGTGCTCGAAGAAGAGGTCGATGTGATTCTCGACATGGGCGTCGAGTGCCACTTCGGTCACGAGGTCTCGAGCATGAAAGAGATGCTCGATGAGGATTTCGACGCCTACTTCATTGGTACCGGCGCGCCTCGGGGTCGAGATCTCGAGCTGCCGGGCAGAGCGGAAGTAGCCGAGCATATCTCCATCGGCATCGATTGGCTCTCCAGCGTCGCGTTCGGGCACACCCACTCGATTTCCGGCAAGGTCATCGTCATGGGCGGCGGCAACACCGCCATGGATTGCTGCCGCACGGCCAAGCGCCTGGGGGCCGAGTCGGTCTCGGTAGTGGTGCGTTCCGCGTTCGAGGTGATGAAGGCCTCGGAGTGGGAAAAAGAAGACGCCATGAGCGAGGGCATACCGATCATCAACAATCGGCCGCCCAAGGAGTTCGTTCACGAAAACGGCAAGCTCAAGGGCGTGGTGTTCGAGTGCGTCAAGCCGGTTAAGGGTGACGACGGTCGCCTGCGCTACGAGCCCAGCGGGGAGCCCGACGTCTTCATGGAGGCGGACCATATCCTCATGGCCATCGGCCAGGAGAACCACTGTCCCTGGATCGAGCGGGACATCGGTATCCAGTTCGACAAATGGGATTGCCCCATGCTGGACGAGGAAACGCTGCAGTCCACTCACCCCAAGGTCTTCTTTGGCGGCGACTCGGCGTTCGGGCCGGAGAACATCATCTGGGCCTCTGCCCATGCTCACAAGGCGGCGATCTCGATCCATCTCATGTGCCAGGGCAAGGATCTCAAGGCCGACCGTCCGCCGGAAGGCGTAAACCTCATCAGCCAGAAAATGGGCGTTCACGAGTGGAGCTACGACAGCGAGCACGATCCGGCCCGGCGCTACCTGGTGCCCCATGCGGACAAGCGTCTGGCGCTGGCCGACATCAAGATGGAGGTCGAGCTCGGGTTCGACGAGGAGCTCGGCGCAAAGGAAGCGCAACGCTGCCTCAACTGCGACGTCCAGACCGTGTTTGTCGACCAGCTGTGCATCGAGTGCGACGCGTGCGTGGACATCTGCCCGATGGACTGCATCACCTTCACGGAAAACGCCGAGGAGCCCGATCTGCGCCGCCGGCTGACCGCGCCGGCCGGCAACGTCGAGCAGGACCTCTACGTATCTGATGAGCTCAACACCGGTCGTGTCATGGTGAAAGACGAGGACGTCTGCGTGCACTGCGGGCTCTGTGCAGAACGCTGCCCCACGAACGCCTGGGACATGCAGAAGTCCATCATCCACATTCCGCAGCTGGGCTCGTACGCAGAATGACCAAACGCACCATAGTCAACGACTTCGTCATTCGTTTCGCCAACGTCAACGGGTCGGGCTCGGCCAGCGCCAACGGCATGTTTGCAAAGGCCCTGTTCCGGATGGGCATCCCGGTTGCCACGCGGAACATATTTCCGTCGAACATTCAGGGCCTGCCGACCTGGTTCGAGGTCAGGGTGAGCGAGCGTGGCTACCTGGGTCGCCGCGAAGGTGTGGACATCATGGTCGCCATGAATGCCGAGACCTTCGAAGAAGACGTTGCGAGCCTGAACCCCGGCGGTTACCTGGTGTACGACAATACCAAGGCGCTGCCGGCATCGCTTCGGCGCAGCGACGTGCACGAGGTGGGGATTCCCATATCCAGCATGCTGCTCAGCGAGTTCAGCGACCCGAAGCAGCGCAGCTTGTTCAAGAACATCACCTACCTGGGGGCGCTGACGGCGCTCCTGAACATCGAGTTCGACGTGATCACCGGCATGGTGTCCACCCAGTACAAGGGCAAAGACGCGCTCATCGGCCCGAACATCCACGCGCTCGAGCTCGGCCGGGACTATGCCCGGGACTATCTGGAGTGTCCGTTGCCGTTCCAGGTCAAACGCGCTGACTTGAACGGCGACAAGATCATGGTGGACGGCAACACGGCCGCCGCGCTCGGAGCCCTCTACGGCGGCGCGACGGTGTGCGCCTGGTACCCGATCACGCCATCGACCTCGGTGGCGGAGGAGTTCGAGCGCTTTGCCAACCGGATGCGTATCGACGGCCAATCCGGCCAGCGCAAGTTCGCGATCATTCAGGCAGAGGACGAGCTGTCGGCCATCGGCATCGTCATCGGTGCGGCGTGGAACGGCGCCCGTTCCTTCACCGCGACCAGCGGCCCGGGCATCTCGCTGATGACGGAGTTTCTCGGGCTTGCCTACTTTGCCGAGATTCCCGCCGTCGTGTTCGATATCCAGCGTTCCGGCCCGTCCACGGGCATGCCCACCCGCACGCAGCAGGGGGATCTGATTTCCTCGGCCTACGCTTCTCACGGGGACACCAAGCACGTGCTGCTGTTTCCCTCGACGCCGAGGGAGTGCTTCGACCATGCCGCGCTGGCGCTCGACCTGGCCGACCGGCTCCAGACGCCCGTTATCGTCATGAGTGATCTGGAGCTCGGGATGAACGACAGCATCTCCGAGCCTTTCGAGTGGGATGACGAACGTCGCTACGACCGGGGCAAGGTGCTGGATCGGGAACAGCTGGATTCGCTGGAGCGGTTCGGGCGTTACCTGGATGTGGACGGGGACGGCATCGGGTACCGGACGCTTCCCGGAACCCATCCGGACAAAGGAGCATTCTTCACCAGGGGCACGTCGCGTGACGAGTTCGCCGCGTACACGGAATCCCCGGATGTCTACGTCGCCAACATGGAGCGGCTGAGCGCAAAGTGGCGAACGGCGGCCAGACTGGTGCCTTCGGCGGAGATCGAGTCGAACGGCGAAAGGGCGGGCATTATCTACTACGGAACCTCCGTGGCCCCCATGCGCGAGGCCCTGGACATGCTGGAGGAGGAGGGAATCCGCCTGGATACCATGCGCATCACCGCGTTCCCCTTCGGCGCGGAGGTGTACGATTTCATCGCGGCCCACGATACGGTTTTCGTCGTGGATCAGAATCGCGATGCGCAGATGAAGGTTCTGCTGGTGACCGAGGGTGAGCTCGATCCCGCCGGCCTCGTCTCGGTCCTTTACTACGGCGGTCTTTCCATATCGGCCGACACGATCCAGAAGCAGGTTTCCGATTACTTCACGGAGCAGCGGCTGCCGCGCCTCAAGGAGGTCAAGTAATGACTTTCGTTGTCAAGCCGAGGGTTCATCACCCGAAACTGCCCGTCAACGAGATCGGGTTGACCCGACGCGACTACGAAGGCCCGGTTTCGACGCTCTGCGCCGGGTGCGGCCACGACTCCGTGAGCGCTGCCGTCGTGCAGGCCTGCGCGGAGCTGTCCCTTCCGCCCCACAAGTTCGCCAAGGTTTCCGGGATTGGCTGCTCCTCCAAGACCCCGAGCTACTTCCTCAGCAAATCCCACGGTTTCAATTCCGTGCACGGGCGCATGCCGTCAGTGGCAACAGGCGCCAACCTGGCCAACCGGGAGCTCATCTGCATCGGCATCTCGGGCGACGGGGATTCGGCCTCCATCGGGCTCGGGCAGTTTGCCCACATCGTCAGGCGTCGGATCAACATGGTCTACATCGTCGATAACAACGGCACTTATGGTCTGACCAAGGGACAGTTCTCGGCGACGAACGACAAGGGGTCCACGAACAAGAAGGGCGTCCCGAATCTCTACGAGCCCATCGATCTCGTCAGCATGGCCCTTCAACTGGGCGCGAGCTTCGTTGCCCGAAGCTTTTCGGGCGACAAGCGCCAGCTGGTGCCGCTGATCAAGGCGGCGCTCACTCACAACGGGTTCGCCTTTCTTGACGTGATCTCGCCGTGCGTGGCGTTCAACAATCACGAGGGATCCACGAAGAGCTACGATTACGTGCGCGGGCACAGCGAGAACATCAACGTCCTGGATTTCATACCCGAGGGTGTGGAAATCACGGCCGACTACGAGCCCGGCACGACCGAGGACGTCCGCATGCCCGGAGGCTCGATCCTCCGGCTGCGCAAGCTGGATGGCGCTTACGATCCCCATGATCGCGTCGAAGCCCTGCACTACGTCCAGCAGCAGCAGGCCGAAGGGGAAGTGGTCACGGGTCTTCTTTACGTGGACCCCGACGCTTCCGACTGTCACGAGATCATGGATACGGTGCAGCGCCCCCTGAACGAGCTCAACGAAGACGATCTCTGCCCGGGCGACGATGCGCTCGAGGCCGTGAACGAATCCTTCCGGTAAGCCCTGGTTTCCTTGCGCCCCAGGGGGCAAATTTTGATAATACGCGCGGCTCCAAGCCGGGCCCTAACCCCGGCTGAAAATCGTTAACAGGGAGGGAGAACCTGTGGCATTGCCGAGTCTCGACGACTACTTCCCGGACTGGAAGGAGCGCGAAGCGCTTGCTGAGGCGATGATCCCCATCATCGGGCGTCTGTATCGCAACAACGTGGTCACCTACTGTTACGGCCGGGCGCTCTACAACCAGAGCGTCATTCAGATCATGAAGACGCATCGCTATGTGCGTCAGGTCGCCCAGAACGAGCTCTCCGAGTTCGAAAGCTATCCGATCATCGAAGCGCTGTCGCAGCTCGATCTGGGACCATCCCACATCGATGTCGGCAAGCTGGCGACAGGGTTCATGGAAGAGGCTGCGGGCAACGGCCTGTCGCCCATGGAATACGTGCGCAGGGAGTGCCAGGAAGTCATCGGCCGTCACGTGCCGCCGCTCTCCAAGCCCCAGGACGTGGTGCTTTACGGCTTCGGCCGGATCGGCCGGCTGCTCGCCCGGCTCCTGATCGAGAAGACGGGAAGCGGTCATCAGCTGAGGCTGCGGGCGGTGGTGGTTCGCAAGGGTGCTCCCGACGATCTGGTCAAGCGAGCCAGCCTGTTGCGCAGGGACTCCGTGCACGGCGGGTTCAACGGCACGATCCGGGTGGACGAGGAAAACAGCTGCATCATCGCCAACGGCAACGTCGTCCACGTGATATACGCCAACTCGCCCGACCAGCTGGATTACACGGAGTTCGGAATTCACGACGCCATCGTGATCGACAACACCGGCGTTTGGCGCGACGAGGAAGGCCTGGGCCTGCACCTGAAATCCAAGGGCGCGTCGAAGGTCGTCCTCACGGCGCCGGGCAAGGGCAGCATCAAAAACGTCGTCTCCGGGATCAACTCGTCCATCATCGAGCCCACGGACACCATACTGGCTGCCGCCTCCTGCACGACCAACGCGATCGTCCCGCCTCTGAAAGCCATGAACGATCAATTCGGGATCGTTCACGGGCACATGGAGACCGTGCACGCTTACACGAACGACCAGAACCTGATCGATAACTTTCACAAGAAGAACCGGCGTGGTCGCAGCGCCGCTCTGAACATGGTGATCACCGAGACGGGAGCGTCCACGGCGGTGACCAAGCTTCTGCCCGAGCTCGACGGCAAGCTGACCGGTAACGCCATTCGGGTTCCGACTCCGAACGTTTCTCTGGCCATCCTGAACCTGACGCTGTCCCGCGACACCTCGGTGGCAGAGGTCAACGAGCACCTGCGCAACGTCTCGCTGCATTCTTCAATGCAGCGCCAGGTGGACTTTACCGAAGCGCCCGACGTCGTCTCGTCGGACTTCGTTGGCAGTCGGCACGCCTGCGTGATCGACGGCGGCGCCACCTTGGTCAAGGACAATCGGGCCGTGCTGTACGTCTGGTACGACAACGAGTTCGGATACGCCTGCCAGGTGGTGCGTGTGGTCCAGAAGTGGGCGGGTATTTCCTACCCCCTCATACCCAAGGACGTGATCAAACAGGGATTCTGAAGGGAAAATTCCCCTAAGAATGCGTATCAGGTCCGCCCAGGCGTTGGCATGCGGACACGACCCCACTATAATTCGCGCGGCCTGCCGAGGCGTTCCTTTCGGTGCCTCCAACAGCCGTATTTTCCCGCTGCCCTCCGGTGAGTGGGCCGAGCGCAGTCCGCGAAAGCGCAAGAACCCTGGCCATTGTTGGTTCGGAACATGATCAAGATTAAAAGGGGATTGAACCTTCCCATTTCAGGAAGCCCCGAGCAGACCATAGAGACCGCTCGGCCCGCCCGGAGCGTGGCCTTGGTCGGTGGCGACTACCCGGGCATGCGCCCCACCATGCTGGTGCGCGAAGGCGACGAGGTCCGCTGCGGGCAGCCGCTTTTCGAGGACAAGAAGAATCCGGGCGTGTGTTTCACGGCGCCGGCCTCGGGTCGGGTGGCCAGCATCAATCGCGGCGCGAAACGTGCGCTGCAGTCCGTCGTGATCGATGTAGGGTCCGCCCCGGCCCTCGAGTTCACTGCTTACGGCCCCGACGGAATGGCTGGGCTCACCCGCTCTCAGGTAGTGGACAATCTCGTCGCGAGCGGGTTGTGGACGGCCCTCCGGACCAGGCCGTTCTCCAAGGTCCCCAGCCCGGATTCCGAGCCCCACTCCCTTTTCGTGACCGCCATCGACACCAACCCGCTGGCGGCGGATCCCGGGGTGGTGATCCCCGAGTACGCCACGGAGTTCGCTGCAGGCCTCGATGTCCTGGCGCACCTCACCTCTGGCGCCGTGCATGTCTGTCAGGAGTCGGGCGCGTTTCTGCCAGCCGGCAACGACCCTAAGCTCAGCGTCCAGGAATTCGCGGGCATCCATCCCGCTGGCCTTCCCGGCACTCACATTCATTTTCTGGATCCGGTCGGACCGTCGAAAACCGTCTGGTTCATCGGCTACCAGGACGTCGCTGCGGTGGGCAGGCTGTTCCTGACCGGTGAGATCATGATCGATCGCGTGGTGGCCCTGGGTGGGCCGGGCGTCGAGAAGCCGCGGCTGCTCAAAACCGTGCTCGGCGTAAATCTCGAGGAACTCACGGCCGGCGAGCTCGCCGAGGGCGACCAGCGCATCATCTCCGGTTCCGTGCTTTCCGGGCGGGCCTGCGCCGGTCCGGTGGGGTACCTCGGTCGTTACCACCTTCAGGTGTCGGTAGTACCGGAAGACAAGGAGCGCCGGCTTTTCGGTTACCTCACGCCGGGTTTGAAAAAGCACTCCGTTTTTCCCATCTACCTGTCGAAGTGGCTCGGCGGCGCAGACGTGGAATTCTCCACCACCACGAACGGCAGCCCGCGGGGCATGGTTCCCATCGGTACCTTCGAATCCGTAATGCCGCTGGACGTGCTGCCGACGCAACTGCTTCGCGCTCTGCTCGTAGGCGATCTGGAAACGGCCATCAGTCTGGGCTGTCTGGAACTCGACGAGGACGACATCGCGCTGTGCACGTACGTGTGTCCCGGCAAATACGAGTACGGTCCCGTTCTTCGCGAAGTGCTCACGCAGATCGAGAAGGAGGGCTAGATGAGCTTGCGATCTTTCCTCGACGATGTTGCCCCACACTTCGAGAAAGGCGGCCGGTTCGCCTGGGCATTTCCGGCCTACGAGGCCGTCGACACGGCTCTGTATACCCCTGGGAGAGTGACGGGCGGCCCCTCCCATGTCCGTGACGGGCTGGATCTCAAGCGGATCATGATCACGGTGTGGCTGTGCGCGTTTATTCCGGTTTTTGCCGGTAGCTACGTCGTGGGGCTGCAGGCCAACGAGGTGATGCAGTCCCTGGGGATCGAGTCCGTGGACAACTGGCGCGGCCTCTTCCTCGACAATCTGACGAGCTACGATCCGACCAGCATCTGGGACTGCGTCCTGCATGGCCTGGCGTACTTCCTGCCTCTGTACGTGACCGTCTTCGTGGCGGGAATCGTGTTCGAGATCTGGTTCGCCTCCGTTCGCGGGCACGAGGTCAACGAAGGCTTCTTCGTCACGAGCATACTGTTCACCCTGACGTTGCCCGCCACGACGCCGCTATGGATGGCCGCCGTCGGGATCGTTTTCGGAGTGGTCATCGGCAAGGAGGTATTCGGTGGTACCGGCAAGAACTTCCTGAATCCCGCTCTCACGGGGCGGGCGTTCCTTTACTTCGCCTACCCGGCGCAGATGTCCGGTGATGCGGTGTGGGTTGCCGTAGACGGGTACACGCGGGCGACCGCGCTGGGCAACGCGGCCCTGGGAGAATCTTACGCAGTGGACTGGCTCGCCGCCTTCCTCGGCAACATGGCGGGCTCCCTGGGCGAGACATCGACCCTTGCGATTCTGCTTGCCGGGGTCATTCTCGTGGCGTCCCGAATTGCCTCCTGGCGCATCATGGCCGGCGTGATGGCGGGAATGGTGGCCATGTCCGTCGTCTTGAACCTGATCGAATCGAACAACCCCATGTTCGCCATGCCGTTCTACTGGCACTTCGTGCTCGGGGGCTTCGCCTTCGGCATGGTGTTCATGGCCACGGACCCGGTCTCCGCCGCGATGACCAATGCAGGGCGGTGGATTTACGGTGGGCTCATCGGGGTGATGTGCGTGCTCATCCGCGTGGTCAACCCGGCTTTCCCGGAAGGCATGATGCTCGCCATCCTCTTTGGCAACCTATTTGCCCCGCTCATCGACCATTTCGTAGTGCAGCGCAACGTCAACCGGAGACTGGCTCGTGCCTGATTTCGACAAGGAAGGACTGCGAAACGTGCTGCTGGTGGCGGTATCGGTCTGCCTGGTGTGCTCGGTGATCGTGTCCTCGGCGGCCGTGATCCTCAAACCCCGGCAGCTGATCAACCAGGAACTCGACGAGAAACAGAACATCCTGCGGGCCGCCGGCATGCTGCCGCAGGGCAGCAATCAGGATATGCAGGGCCGCGGCATCGACGAGCTTTTCGATCAGTTCACCGTGCATGCCGTGGATCTCGAGACCGGTCAGTTCGCTGAGCTCGACGAGATCGACGCATACGACCCCATCAAGGCCGCAAAGCAGGCGAGCCGCTCGCGTGAGCTGTCCGCAGACGAGGACATCGCAACCATCGGCCGGCGCGAGAACGTCTCTCTCGTCTACCTGCGTCGAGACTCGGACGGCGTGTTGGACAAGGTGGTGATCCCGGTTCGCGGATACGGACTGTGGGGAACGCTTTACGGCTATCTCGCCCTGGAGGGCGACCTCAACACCGTTGCCGGCCTTGGCTTCTACTCCCAGAAGGAAACGCCGGGGCTCGGCGGCGAAGTGGACAACCCGAGCTGGAAGGGGCAATGGCCGGGCGTGGAGCTATTCAATGCCGCCGGTCAACCGGCCGTGCGCCTGGTCAAGTCGCGCTCGCCGTCGGCCAGCGCCGCCGCCGTCCACGAAGTCGACGCTCTGGCCGGTGCGACCCTGACTACCCGCGGCGTCGAGAACCTCGTCCGGTTCTGGACCGGCGAGCTGGGCTTCGGCCCATTTCTGGCAAGTCTGAAAGCGAACTCATGAGGCGAGGGTAAGGAAAGATGGCGACAACGAAAGAAGTCCTCGTAGATCCGATCTTCAACAACAATCCCATTGCCCTGCAGGTGCTCGGCATCTGCTCCGCGCTTGCGGTCACGGTCAGCATGTCCACCACGCTGGTGATGTGCGCCGCCGTCGTGTTCGTGACGACCATGTCCAACGTGGCCGTGTCGTTGGTGCGAAACCGGGTTCCGACCAACATCCGGATCATCGTGCAGATGACCATCATCGCCTCTCTGGTGATCGTGGTCGACGAGGTGCTCAAGGCGGTGGCTTACGACATCTCCAAGAGTTTGTCCGTCTTCGTGGGCCTGATCATCACCAACTGCATCGTCATGGGCCGAGCGGAGGCATTCGCGATGCAGAACGGGCCGCTCATGTCCGCCCTCGACGGGCTGGGCAACGCGCTGGGTTACAGCGTCATCCTCATCGGCGTCGCGCTCATTCGTGAGCCTCTGGGCTCGGGAACTCTGCTCGGGTTCGAGATACTGCCGAGGGTGATGGACGGCGGGTGGTATCACGCCAACGGCATGATGCTGCTGGCCCCCAGCGCATTTTTCATCATCGGCCTTTTCATCTGGGCCATTCGCAGCTGGAAAAAGGGGCAGGTGGAGGAAAGCGAGTACGAAATCGCGCCGAACGTTCAGTATGGGGAGGCCATCTGATGCTGGAACAGTATCTGGGGCTTTTCGTTCGCGCGGTCTTCGTCGAGAACATGGCCCTGACGTTTTTTCTAGGCATGTGCACGTTCATCGCCATCTCCAAAAAGATCGCGACGGCAATCGGCCTCGGCGTTGCCGTCATCGTGGTGCTTGCCATCACGACGCCGGTCAACAACCTGATCTTCAACTATCTTCTGCGTGACGGAGCGCTGGCCTGGGCCGGTTTCCCCGACGTGGACTTGAGCTTTCTCGGCTTTCTCTCGTACATCGGCGTGATCGCGGCCATGGTGCAGATACTGGAAATGTTCCTGGACCGTTTCGTGCCCGTGCTCTACAACGCGCTCGGCGTGTTTCTGCCGCTGATCACGGTGAACTGTGCCATTCTCGGAGCGTCCCTGTTCATGGTGGAGCGCGACTACACCTTTGCCGAAAGCGTCGTTTTCGGCCTTGGGGCCGGCGTCGGGTGGGCGCTTGCCATCACGGCGCTCGCCGGCGTTCGGGAGAAGCTCAAGTACAGCGACGTGCCGGAGGGGCTGCGTGGTCTGGGTATCACATTCATCTCCGTGGGGCTGATCAGTCTGTGCTTCATGTCCTTCGGTGGCATCGACATTTAAGGACGGTTAGATGTTAGACACGACGATCATCCTTGGTGTGGTCATGTTCACGGTGGTTGTCCTTTTCCTGGTCATGGTGATCCTGTTCGCCCGCTCGCGCCTGGTCAGCACCGGCGAGATCACCATAGAGATCAACGAGGATCCTGAGAACACCATCGTGGTGCCGGCGGGCGGCAAGCTGCTCAGCACCCTGGCCTCCAAGGGGATTTTCCTCGCCAGCGCCTGCGGTGGCGGCGGGACCTGCGCCCAGTGTCGTTGCCAGGTTCTTGATGGTGGCGGGAGCATCCTCTCCACCGAGGAGGGTCACTTCACCCGCGGCGAGATTCGTGATCACTTCCGGCTTTCGTGTCAGGTGGCGGTGAAGCAGGACATGAAAATTCACATTCCGGAGGACGCCATCGGCGTCCAGCGATGGGAGTGTGAAGTGACCTCGAACCCCAACGTGGCGACCTTCATCAAAGAGCTCAACCTGAAGCTCCCGGAGGGCGCCAACGTTGATTTCCGAGCCGGCGGTTACGTCCAGCTGGAAATTCCGCCTTACGAGATGGACTACAAGGACATCGACGTGGAGGACGAGTACCAGGAGGACTGGGATCGGTTCGACGTCTGGAAGTATCACAGCAAGGTGACCGAACCCACCATCCGGGCATACTCCATGGCCAATTACCCGGAAGAGAAGGGGATCCTAAAGTTCAACATTCGTATTGCCTCGCCGCCGCCCGGGATGGACGTCCCGCCCGGCAATATGTCTTCCTACGTCTTCGGGCTCAAGCCCGGGGACAAGCTCACGGTATTCGGGCCCTACGGTGACTTCTTCGTCAAAGACACGCCTGCCGAGAAGATCTGGATCGGCGGGGGCGCCGGCATGGCGCCGCTGCGCTCGCAGATTTTCGACGAGCTCAAGCGGCGCAAGCAGAGCTACACGATGAGCTACTGGTACGGAGCCCGATCACTGCGGGAGATGTTCTACACCGAGGAGTTCGACGATCTTGCCAGCGAGTACGACAACTTCGAGTGGCACGTCGCCCTGTCGGATCCGTTGCCCGAGGACGAGTGGACGGGTCATACGGGATTCATCCATCAGGTGGTGTACGACAATTACCTCAAGGACCATCCCAATCCGGAAGATTGCGAGTACTACCTCTGCGGGCCTCCGCCCATGGTGGCGGCCGTCCTGCAGATGCTCGAGGACCTCGGCGTCGAGCCGGAGAATATTCTGCTCGACGATTTCGGGGGTTAGTCGGGTTTTGTAGCGCGACGCGAAAGCACCCGGGCGCCGACGTGCTGGATCAGCTCGCTGATGCGAGGGCGTGACGAAGCTGCGCGAGGCGCTGGTGCTCGAGAGCGACGTCGATGCGCAGTTCCTTGAGCTCGACTTCGATCTCGCCCTGCTCGCGGGACATGTGCTTGGTTTCCTCCAGCAGTTCCCGCCGCTGCGCGCTGCTCAACCCATCTTCCACCAGACGGCTCTCAGCTGACGCGATGGCCTCATCGAGGTGCTCGAGGCGATGCTCGCGGGCATTGATCTCGCGCTCAAGCCGCCGGATTTCCGCCCGCGCCAGATAGAGCCGGCGACCGTCGTGGTAGGCGGCTTCAAACGGGTCGACCACCGCGCCCGGACAAAGGGTCGGAAAAGCGGCGCCGCGCTCACCTAAAGCAAACCCGTTGCGCGGCTGGCAGTACTGAAGAATTCCCTGGTCCCAACCGGCCAGGTAGGCTTCGCGATCGGGGGTCACCCCATGCTTGACGCATGCGTTCTGGTGCTCGAGAAGCGCCGCGCGGTTCTGGCCGCTTGACCCGTCCCGGTAGCCGACGGTCTGCCAGTCGCCGGCGAGGCACTGGCTTTCGCTCAGGCTGGCGCACCCACTCAGGGCGGCCGTCCCGGCGAGGAGAATGGTTGCTAGGGTCCGGGGCATAGGACCTCCGTTGTCACATGCTTCCTGAGGGTCAGCGGGGAAAGATGGCCCAAACGCGCGAGCCGGACCGCCAATCAGTTCACACTTTGGCAGCCCGCCCGGAGGTGCAGGGCGGCCGGAACCGGGCCGCGGTCGGAATCAGGTCGTTTCGGACAACCAGACGCAGCCGGGGCATTGGCCGGTGGCGAGCTGCGCCTCGGCGGCGTCCCGGTCCTCGGCGGTCTGATATTGAGGCGTATCGTGCCGCTCGACGCGGTCGTCCGAAGGCCGCGACCCCTCCTTCGGGCGCATTGCCTGGTCTTTCCAGGCGTCGTCGGACGACCACTCGTACGGCAGCTCGCGAATGGTGCCGGGGGCGAGAATGCCGTCCAGGGCCGACAGGGTGTCGATCATCACGCGGCGCTGCAGGGCCTTGTCGCCGGCCTTTCCTGCCGTGTGACCCAGCGGAAAGTCCAGGTACACGGCTCTCGGCGGATTGACGGCTGCGGTGATGGAGTAGGCGCTGGACATGCAGATGGTGGGAATGCCCCGGCTTTCCACCTCTCTTGCTATCAGCCCGACGGACTGATGGCAGACGGGTCAGACCGGCACCAGAATGGCCACGTCCACCTCATCCTTCTGCAGTCTGGAGGCTATGGCCGGCGCCAGAACATCGCGGACCTTACGGGCCGAGTAAATCCCGCCCATGAACGTGTAGGCATTGGCGGAGAGCTCCCTTATGCGTCCGGTTCGGGCGAGATCGCGAAGCGTCTCCATCGGAAACACGACGTTGGGGTCTTTGCGCGCGTCGGTGAGATCGTAGGCGAAGTGGGTGGCTCGCAGCTCGGATACCTCGGTATCACGAGGGATTTCCCTGAAGCTCAAGTCGTCCCGGAAGTGAAAGGCCACCTGACCATGCCGGTAGATGCCGCCTGAGGCGATCAGGCCGACCCGGCAATCTGCCAGGGGCTTTGCCAGCGGCTGGAAGGGGGGCTCGTCGTCGTTGCTTACCCACTGATACGGCGGGTAGCCCAGGCCGTCGTACTGCTCCCGGGTGCGCTGGATGTAATCGACGTATGGTCTCGACATCGTTTTCTCATCATACGGCCTTTGCCCGCCATTGCATCCCTTTTGCCGCGATCATTAAATGCAAAGGTGAACGCGAACCACACTGCGTCGAGGTCAATGCGCGAGTTTGAGGACTTCAGGGATAAGGTGGCGGCAATCACCGGGGCGGCATCCGGCATGGGACGCGCTCTTGCGGTGGCGCTTGCCGAGCGCGGCTGCCACGTCGCCATCGCCGACGTGCACGCCGACGGGCTTGACGAGACGCGCAGGCGGGTGCAGGCCGTTGCCGGCGTGCGATGCTCCACCCACCTCGTCGATGTTGCCGATCGTGCTGCGGTGGAGGCGTTCGCAGCGGATACGGTGCGCGAGCACGGCGGCGTTGACTTGATATTCAACAACGCGGGGGTAGACGTGACCGCCACCGTGGAGGAAATGAGCTACGCAGACTTCGAGTGGCTCGTGAACATCAATTTCTGGGGGGTCGTGCACGGCACCAAGGCGTTCCTTCCCTACCTCCGGCAGGCTGGGCAAGGGCACGTGGTCAACACGTCGAGCCTGTTCGGGCTCATGTCCGTGCCGACGCAGTCGGCCTACCATGCCGCCAAGTTCGCCGTGAAGGGCTTTACCGACTCTCTGAGGCTCGAGCTGGCTGACACGGACATCGGCGTGAGCTGCGTGATGCCCGGAGGGGTCCGGACGAATATCGTGCGCAATGCGAGGTTCCGGATATCTGACAACCAGGCGCCCACCCAGGACGAAGTGGTCGAGCGGTTCGAGAGCCGGGCGGGGCTGAGCTCGGAGCAGGCCGCAGAGTGGATACTGCGAGGTGTTTCGCGCAACAAGGCTCGAATCCTCGTGGGGCGTGATGCTCAGATCGCGGCGTTCCTGCTCAGGGTGTTTCCGGTAAGCTATCTGAAATTCATGACGTGGATGCGACGCCGAAACGAGCGGGTCGACCGTCGCAACGACTGAACGAGGGGCTGAGAACATGAGTGACGAGGTAGTGCTGTACGAGGAGAGCGAAAACGTCGGCGTCGTCACGCTCAATCGCCCGGAAGCCATGAATTCTCTTACCTACCAGTCTTATCTCGAGCTCGAGGACCGGGTGCGCGAGTGCTCGGCCCGGGTGCTCGTCATCACCGGGCAGGGGCGCGCGTTCTGTGCCGGTGACGACGTCAAGCACATCCTCGGCAGCAGCCAGCCGGCGCCGCCCGAGTTCGCGGAGCGCGCCCGCCGCAGTGGTGGTCTGACCCCCGCGGCGGACGCGTTGCTCCACACCAACATTCCCGTCATCGCCGCGGTCAACGGGCCGGCCGTGGGCTGGGGCATGGAACTCGCGTTGATGGCTGACATTCGGGTGGCCTCGGAGAACGCCAAGTTCGGTGAGCTGTTCGTAATTCGAGGGTTGTGCTGCGATGCCCCCGGTCTCGGCCGTCTCGCCCAGCTCGTTGGCCGCGAAAGGGCCGCGGAGCTGCTGTTCACAGGCGAGGTCATCGACGCCGAGACCGCGCGAAGCATCGGGCTGGTCTCCCGGGTAGTGCCCCAGGAAGATCTCATGGCGACCGCCCTGGACATCGCCCGCAGAATAGCCTCCAATCCGCCGCTGGCCGTGCAGGCCTTGAAGGCCGGGTTGCGCCGAACCCTCGAGCCCGACTGGCGGGAAACCGGTCGTTGGGCAAGCGAGCAGATCGCCGCGCTCAGAAAGACTGAGGACTCGAAGGAGGGCGTCGCGGCATTCCTCGAAAAGCGCCCGCCCGTCTACGTGGGTCGTTGACCCGTTCCGGAGTAACCAACCGATAAGTGAGCATGACAAGTGAGTAATTTCGACGACCAACTCCTGAAGATCGAGTCAGCAAACGGATTCATCGCCGCGCTGGACCAGAGCGGCGGCAGCACGCCCAAGGCCCTGGGTCTGTATGGGGTCGATTCAAGCGCGTGGTCCAACGACGAGGAGATGTTCGAGATCGTGCATCAGATGCGCGCGCGCATCATGACGAGCTCGAGCTTCACCGGCGAGCGGATCCTCGCGGCCATCCTTT
>DATCZA010000080.1:0-30194 GCA_036526135.1 Pseudomonadales bacterium
TCGGCGCAATCCATCGTCGCCAAGGATCTGGCCACCACCGAGGTGTGGCGGACCACCGGCAACGCGCCCGCCTCCACGCAGAGCGGCTAACGGGGAGCGAGCGCCTGGAGATGCCGGTGGGGTGGAAACCCCACGACACGGCGAAAGCCGGTCAGCCCGTCGGAGAACGTCGTCGAGCCCGCCAGGTCATCGAGCCTGGCCACCAGGTCCTCGAGATCGTCCTCGTTGCGCCGGCAACAGGCCAGATAGGCCGCAAGCACCCCGACGAGCGAGGCGCCCTTGCGCTTCAAGCGCTCCTCCATCTCAAGAAAGTAGCTGGCGCCACCCCAGTAAATGGTCGGGTAGAGCCCCTCGGCACGCAGCTGGGGAACCGCCTCGACGAACCGGCGGTTCGGCTGGCTGTAGGCGGCGGCAGCCGTGTCGAGACGTTCCGAGTAGCGCGCAGCCATCGCCTCGTCGTCCAGCACGTCCATGATCCGCATGACGCGGAACTGCATGAAGCTGGCGAAGCCCTCGGAAAACCAGGCATGCTCGCGGCCGACGAAAGGCAGAACCAGATGGCTGAGCTCGTGAGGCGCGGTCCAGTCATTGCGAAACGCCTCGACCGGCTGTGTCGGGTCCACATACAAGCGCACGCCCTGACGGCGGCCGCGCAGGGTGTTGGCCCAGGGAACGGGGCCCGCCCCCTCGTGACGGGCAAATCGAAAACGCACGTCCATGGGCAAAGGCCCGACGAGAACCTCCAGCGCACCGGCCACCTCGGCAATCCAGGCTTCCAGCTTGCGGCGCTCCGATTCCGTAAAGCCGTCGTCGTAGACAAACTCGAGACCCGCATCCCGGGGCACCGGCTTCTCATCCGCCTGGGCCATGCTGCAGACGCCTATCCCGTTGAGCAACACCAAGCCCAGCACTCGCAAACGCCAGCGAGACGTCATCATCGCGTGGGGCTGGCCGGCGCGTCGAAATAACCCAGCGCTTCCGCGGCCAATCGCCGCCCGAGAATGGCGTCTGCCGCCTTTTCAGCGGTCATGATCGTAGGGGCGTTGAGGTTGCCGTTGGTGATGTGAGGGAAGATCGAGGCGTCCACGACCCGCAGCCCCTGGATTCCGCGAACGCGGCACTCCGAGTCCACCACCGCCATTGGGTCGTTCCCCATGCGGCAGGTTCCGCAGGGGTGATAGGCACTCTCCGTGCTGCGGCGCACGAAGGCATCTATTGCCCCGTCCGAATCGGCGCCGCTCCCCGGGGCGATCTCGACACCCCGATAAGGGTCGAATGCCCGCTGGGCGAAGAGCTCCCGGGAGAGGCGAATCGCCCGCCGGAACACCTGCCAGTCTTCCTCGCAGGACATGTAGTTGAAACTGATGACGGGGGCGACGTCCGGGTCTGCCGAGCGCAGGGTGAGGCGGCCGCGGCTGGGGCTCAGCATGGGCCCCACGTGCACCTGAAAACCGTCCGCATCGGCCACCGACCGCCCGTCGTAGGACACGGCCGCCGGCAGAAAGTGAAACTGGACGTCCGGCCAGGGGACCCGCGCTGAGCTGCGCACGAACCCGCCGGTCTCGAAATGGTTGGAGGCCCCCGGACCGGAAGCGGTGAGCAGCCACCGAGCGCCGATCACCCCCTTGCCCAACGGGTTGAGCCAGCGGTTGAGCGACACGGGCTGAGTGCACGCCTGCTGAAAATAGATCTCCAGATGGTCCATGAGGTTGGCACCCACCCCGGGGAGCTCGTGACGCACGGGAATCCCGTGAGGTTCGAGGGCTTCCCCGGGTCCGATGCCGGAGAGCATGAGCAGCTGAGGAGAGCCGATGGCTCCTGCCGCCAGAACCACCTCCTCCCGGGCCACCGCGGTGTGGGTTGCCCCCCGATGCCGGTAGGTCAAGCCTTCGCAGCGGCCCGATTCCACGTTCAGCCGCTGAACCGGGGAGCCCGAGCGGACCGTCAGGTTGCTCCGCGAGACAGCAGGGGCGAGATAGGCCAGGGCCGCGCTGCAGCGAACCCCGTCGCGCACCGTCATCTCCAGGTCACCAAAGCCTTCCTGCCGGTAACCGTTGAGGTCGTCGCTGAGCGCATGCCCCGCTTGCTCAGCCGCCTGGAGAAAGGTCTCGTAGAGGGGATTGGCGCGCCGCCCGCGGCTGACGGTCAGCGGTCCCGCCCGGCCCCGATAGGGGTCTCCCTCGGCAGCGCCGAGCACATGCTCGGCCCGCTTGAAGTAGGGCAGGACGTCCGCGTAGCCCCATCCCGTAGCACCCAGGCTCTCCCAGCGCTCGAAGTCGCGCGGGTGGCCGCGCACGTAAACCATGCCATTGATGGACGACGACCCGCCCAGCACCCGCCCCCGCGGGCAGGCCAGGCTTCTGCCGTCGAGCGCCGGCTCGGCCTCCGCCTGATAGCACCAGTCGAATCGCGGCCGGCCAATGGGCAGCGAGAACGCCGAAGGCATGCGAACGAACAGATGCCGATCGCTGCCACCGGCCTCTAAAAGCAACACCGATCGGGCACCGTCCTCGGAGAGCCGGTTGGCGAGCACGCATCCCGCGGAGCCGGCCCCTGCAATGATGTAGTCGAAGACTTCCAACGATCCCGTACCCTGCCCAGTCACTGCTGCGCGTCTGCCCGAGGTGCAGGCTAGCAGACGCCGGGCGGAAATGGGGCACAGCGGCGCGGCGGCGGTTAGAATTCCAGGTCAGCGCCCCGGGGAAGGAAGATGGTGAGCGGTAGCCTGCTGGCCGGATGGTTCGCGCCGCTGGCGGTTTATCTTGCGATACTGATCCTGCATCTCGCCCTGCCCGCGCGGAGGGTAGACGGGTACGCGCTGGATCCCGGCACGGGCCAGCCTCTGACCTACCGCCTGAACGGCCTTGTCGTGTTCGCCCTCGTCACTTCGGTCTGGCTCGCTGCAGGCTGGAAGGGCTGGATCAGCTGGGACTGGCTCTACGTCAACCGCTGGAGCGCAATGGGCGGGGCCTGTCTGGTCGGGCTGGCCTACAGCCTGATCACCGTGCTCGGCGCGCCCCCGACCGGCCGGTCACTTTTAGCCGATCTCTACCTCGGCAGGCCGGAAAATCCGCAGCACTTCAACAAGCGTGTCGATGCGAAGATGTTTCTCTATCTCGCGGGCGCCGTTCTGCTCGGCCTGAACACCCTGTCCGCCACGGCGTTTCACGCGGGTGCCCTGGGTAGCGCCAGCAACCCCGGCGTATATCTCCATGCAGCTCTGCTCACTTTTTTCGTGCTGGACTATCTCGTCTTCGAGCGGGTTCATCTCTACACCTACGACCTGTTCGCCGAGCGCGTGGGGCTCAAGCTCGGCTGGGGCTGCCTGGCCTTCTACCCCTTCTTCTACCCTGTGGGCCTGTGGGGCACCGCCCACCTGGGCAAGCCGTCGGTGATCGCCGACCTCGGCTGGATCTGGCTCGCGCTGAGCGCGCTCGTTTTTCTGTCCGGCTGGGTACTGGCGCGGGGCGCAAACCTTCAGAAGTACGTTTTCAAAAGATTCCCGGAGCGGGCGTTCCTGGGCCGATTTCCTCCGCGGGTCATTCACGGCGGCAACCTGGCCCTGCTGTGCGGCGGGTTCTGGGGCGTCGCCCGACACGTCAACTACCTGGGCGAGATCCTCATGGCCACGGGTCTCGCGATGTCCCTCGGGCATCTGGACAGCCCCTGGCCCTGGCTATATCCCCTGTACTATCTGGCCCTGCTGGTGCCGCGGGAGCGCGATGACGACCGTCGCTGTGCGGAGAAGTACGGGACGCTGTGGGACGAGTACCGGCGCCGGGTTCCCTACCGGATCGTCCCGCGGATCTATTGACGCAGCGGAGCACGGACCTGCACATGAATCTGGATCTCATACTTGCCCTGAAGGTGCTCGCGCTGGCGCTGAGCGCCAATGGGGCTCCGGTGATCGGCAAGCGCCTGTTCGGCGCCCGCTGGGCGATCCCCCTGGACGGCGGTCTCACCTTTCTGGACGGGCGGCCTCTGCTGGGGTCGAGCAAAACCGTCCGGGGGCTGGTGCTGAGCCTGGCCACCACCACCCTCGTGGCAACGGCGCTAGGCTACGGCTGGCAGCTGGGTGTGATCTACTCGGCGTTGACGATGTCCGGGGACGCGCTGTCGAGCTTCGTCAAGCGGCGCCGGGGCATTCCGCCCAGCGGTCGGTTCCGCGGCCTGGATCAGATCCCCGAAACCGCTCTGCCCATGTGGGTCTGCAGCTCGGCGCTGGGGCTGACGGGCTGGGACATCGCGGTGCTCGTGGCGTTGTTCTTCGCCGGTGATTTCGTGCTGTCGAAAGTACTCTACCGGATCGGCATCCGCGACGAGCCCTACTGAAGCTGCGCGGCGCCAGGGCCCGCCGAATGAAAGACGTGCACCGTAAGCTCTGGCGGACAGTTCAGGCGGACGGCGACCATGGATGCCCCTGCGCCGGGCGACGTGTACCCCCGCATGCCTTTGTAATCCCAGCATCCGCGTCCGAGGCGCCTGGGAACGCGAGAGTCGAGCGTGACCGGATAGCCCCCCGGCAGGCAGATCTGACCCCCATGGGTATGGCCGCACAACAGCAGCTGCACGCCGGCGCGCGCCGCCTGCCGGTAGACCTCGGGCGTATGGCTCAGCAGGATCCTGGGCACCGTGTCGGGAACGCCGGCCAGAGCCTTCTCGATGTCGTGCACGCCGAAGAAGTGAGCATCGTCGATCCCGGCAAGGTAGAGGTGATCGTCACCGTGCCGGTGGGCGTGACTTTCGTTCATGAGCATGCGAATGCCCATGTCCTCCAGGGCGGGCAGCATGGTCACGCTGTCGTGGTTACCGAAGACGGCGTAGACCGATCCGTCCAGGTTGCTGCGCAGCCGGGCCATGCCGCGCAGGGCATCGTCGATGGCGCCGTAGGTGCGGAAACGGTAGTCGCCGGTCAGCACGCAGACGTCGTAGGTCAGCTCCCGGACCCTTTCGATGATGGCGTGCAGCAGCTCGTCGCTCACGTCCACGTGCAGATCCGAGAGGTGCAGGACCCGCAGCCCGTCTAGACCGGCGGGAAGAGCGTCGAGCACCACGTGATTCTCCACCACCCGATGATCGAGAGCGTTCCTGCTGGCGCGGGCATACAGGCCCGAGACCTTGAGCGAGTTGCGAATGATGGAATGAACCGAGTACCAGTTCTCCGGGTGAAAAAAGCGGATCCCATGGCTGAATAGCCGAGACTCGTGAGCCGTCTCCACGCCGAGGCGCTCACGGGCGTGGGCGGTGCCTAGGCGTTTTTCCAGGCGTTGCAGAATCTCGCTGTCGCGCATCTGAAGATTATATATGCCACGCCCCTGCCCGCTGACGTTTCCCGCTATCCCCGATCGCCGCCGAACTCGGGGGGGCGTTTTTCCATGAACGCCCTGGCCCCCTCCTGCATGTTACGCGGGATGAGCACTCCCTGGTGCGCCATCTCCAGCCCAAGCTGATCCCCAAAGGTGTGGTGAATGGCTGCATCAACGCATTCGCGAATGCGGGTGCACGCGCTCGGCGAGGAGCGCTTCAGAACCATCGCCACGCGGCCGACTTCCGCGTCGAGCTCCTCATCCGGCACCGAGCGCCAGATGAGGCCCCAGGCTTCGGCCTGGTTCGCGGTGATGCGATCGCCCAGCAGCGTCATCCCCAGGGCACGGGCACGCCCAACCCTCATCGGTATGCTCCAGGTGGAGCCGAGATCGGGCACGATGCCGAGATTGGGGCCGAAGGTCGCCACGAAGATTGCCGACTCCGCGGCGATGGCGACGTCGCAGGCCAGCGCCAGCCCGAGCCCGCCGCCGGCTGCAGGACCATTGACCCGAGCGATGGTCGGCACCGGGCAGCTCATCAGCGCGCTGACCGCGCCGTTGAAGAGATCGCCGCTGTCCGGGGCGTCCTGCAGGTCCGGGTCTGCCGGCCCCTCCGCCGCGCGGGCGAGATCCGCGCCGGCGCAAAAGCCGCGCCCCGCGCCCGTCAAGATGACCACGCGCACGCTTTCGTCTTCGACAACCCGTTCCATGGCCCGGCAGATGCCGCCCATGAGCTCGTCGTTCATGGCGTTGAGGACCTCGGGCCGGTTCAGAATGAGCGTGGCTGTGCCGTCGTCAATCTCGCAGAGGACGATTTCTGAGTCTGACATAGGACTCCCCCATGAAGAGCGGATGAATCAGCTGCATCCCATGGAACCAGAAACGTCCCGGAGCGGACAAGGGCTACGCGCCATCGCGCCGGGCGGGGAGGTCAATAACCCGTTGGCGGTCTCAGAACCGGAAGTTGAAACCGACGAGGGGCCCGTGGAACCCGTACTCCGTGGTCAGCTCGGCATCGTCGAACTCGGTGTCCCGATAGCGATACCCGAACATGATCCGGTTCATGCGCCGCTTGCCCACCGTGTAGGCGGCCAGTGCCTGAGCCTGCCAGCTGCCTTCGGATTCGCCGAAGCTTACGTCCCCGAGGGTGAGGATGGACCACCGATCCGACAGATCGAAACGGTAGCGAACGCCCAGAAGAGCATCGAAGTAGTCGGCCGACGAATCTCGACGGGCGACATCGTCGCCCTGGAATTGCAGACGGTAGGTGTTGTCGAACCCGGTGTAGCGCGCTCCGCCATAGATGCTCAGTGGCGAGCCGGCGCCGCCCGGCCAGAAGGCAACCCCGGCGTCCAGGAACACCTGCTTGTTCTTGGTTTTCAGCCGCAACGCATCCTCACCAGTCGCGTCCGAGATCTTGACGAAGGTCACATCCGCAAAGGCGCTCCAGCGACCCCGCCCCCCTTCCACGGCCACCTGGAACGCCGCATCGAGATTGCCCAGCGCGTCCTTGAAATCGATCTCGGTGCCGCCGACGGGCGAGTCCCGCCAGCTGAGATCCAGCTTCGTATCCATGGCCCAGATGTAGGGCGTGATGGACCACCAGGTCTCGTCGCCTTGTTCCGCGCGAAGCCCGCTGCTGCCAAGCATCAGCAATGCGGCCATCAGGAAGATGACCGAATACCGTCCCACGCTGACCCATCCAAGATTCATAACTGCAAGTCCTCTCGCTACGCTCGGCTAGTCCCAACAACGTGCCACGTACCTGAAATCAGCAGGCCCTCGACGACGCGCATCATACTGGACCTGTGCTGATGTGGCATCATTGACCTCTTCGAGAATGAAAACGTCAGCCATCAAGAGGTCGCCAAGCCTTGATTACTGAGCGAGCCAACCCATCGCTGCGCTTGTTTGCTGCCGTGGCCATGTTGGCTGCTCTGACCGCATGCGCTGCAAAAGGGCCCTACGTGCTGGAGCTGATGCCCGCGCCCACCGTTTACCAGGACGAGGACTTCAGCCCCTTCGCCGACGACTTCAGCCCGGAATCGTTGCCGTATCGCGGCATGCTGTACGTAACGGACCGCAGGCCGGCTGGTGCCGGAAAGCCGCCCGATCCCGCAGACCCGCACTACGTCGGCAAGCGCGGCGAGGGCCTTCGGGCAGGCGTCGCCTCCATCCAGCTCGGCGAGGGCGGCTTCACCTGGGAAGAAGCCATTCGGGTGTCGATGGCGAGCGATCGCGGCGAGGGATACCGGTTGAGCGTGACCGGCGTGGAAGAGCTCGGGTTCCTCGAGCCGAGCATCGAGCCATTCATCGAAGCGCCCGATTTCCCGCTGGCGGACGAAGCGTTCGCGGCGCTGGTCAACGACAAGCTCGCCCAGTCCGAGCAGAAGGACGTCTACATCTACGTGCACGGCTACCGGGTGCGGTTCGAATACCCGGTGCTCGTGGCCACGGAGCTCTGGCACTTCCTGGGCTACGAAGGGGCATTCATCGCTTTCTCGTGGCCTTCCACGCCGAGCTATCTCGCCTACTTCGCCGACGCCGAGGTGGCGGTGGTCTCCGCCCGACAGCTGCGCATCCTGCTGGAATTCCTTGCGCAGAGCACCGACGTGAGGCGGATCCACATTCTGGGCTACAGCCAGGGCACCCGCACGGTCATGCAGGCCCTGCACATGCTGGCGCTGAAGTACGAAGAGGACGATCGCGAGTCGCTGCTCGAGCGGCTGCGTATCGGCAACGTGGCCCTCGTCGGCAGCGACATCGATCGGGAGACAATGGGGATGTACGTAGCCGACGGCCTGATGCGGGTGACGGAGCGTATGACCGTCTACGCGTCAGCCAAAGACAAGGCTCTGCGCATCTCGCGGCGCGTATTGCGGCGCGATCGGATCGGGCAGCTCATTCCCTCGGACGAGATCACCGACGAGCTTCGGGGCTTCCTCATTACCACACCGGAATTCGAGATCATCAACGTCACCGATGCCGAAGACGCCACCACCGAGAACGGCCACCGTTACTTTCGAAGCAGCCCGTGGGTGAGCAGCGATCTGCTCACCAGCTTCCGCTACGGAATGACGCCAGGGCAACGCGGTCTCGAGATCCTGCCGGAGACTCCGATCTGGCAGTTTCCGGCCGATTACCCGACGCGCCTGCGCTCTGCCCTCAACGACGTTGTCGACGACCAGGCATCGGTGTTGCCGGCAACGTCCGGCCAGTAGCTGCCCAGGGCGATCACGTCACCAGAGACGTCCAGCGCCTGCCGCCGGGCCCTGTCGATGTGGTCGGTTGTGCCCTATAATCGCCGCCCCCGCGCCCGTAGCTCAGCTGGATAGAGTACTGGCCTCCGAAGCCAGGGGTCGCGCGTTCGAATCGCGCCGGGCGCGCCAATCACCGCGGGTGCTGGGCAGGCAGATCAGCCTGATCGAGCACCGAGACGAAACAGGTAAGCCTCGTCGACGTCCTCGTTTCTCGGCCGGTTTCCGTACTTGGCCTCGTACAGATCCCCAAAGGCGTCGAACTCGCCCTGGTCGGTCACGCGCTCGGCCACCAGCTCGTAGAGATTTCCGTCGATGAGAACCCTTACGTTGGCGTTCGCCTCGATGTGCTCCACCCAGGCGGCCCTATTCGCCCCGGCGTGCACGTAGAGCAGCGGGCCCTTGCCGACGATCCATAGCTTGACCGAATAGGGGTCGCTGGGCTGAGTCTCGAGCTGGATCACGTCTGGCTGCGCAATCGTTGTCCAATCCCCAGGTACTTCCGCCAACATCCCCTCCAGCTTCCCTCCCGAGAAAGGAATGAAGTCGCAGCCGGTCAACGTCACCACGGCCGCCAACGCGATCAGGATCGTCTTCATTGGGGAGCCGACGCGTCCCCGCTGCCGTCTTTCGAGATGCCGGGTGACAATACTCATCTCACCGTCCTCCTGTATTGATTGCCGGAGATCGCCGTTCGCGATCATTTCAAACCATTCGTGCCTGGACACCGAACATCCTATGGTGGCATGTTCCCGGGCCCGGCGCAGGCTGCGGGGCCGAGCCGTCATTGGAGGATCTTTCATGCAGCTTTACACGGTTCCCCTGGCCCCCAACCCGACCAAGGTGATGCTCTACATCGCCGAGCGGGAGGATCTCGGCACCGAAATGGGCATAGAGCAGGTCGTCGTCAACCCGGTCAAAGGTCAGCAAAAAGCGCCAGAGCATCTCGCCCGAAATCCCTTCGGCACGCTGCCCGTCCTGGAGCTCGACGACGGCTCGTACCTCGTCGAATCCCTGGCGATCGTCCAGTATCTGGAGGACAAGTTTCCCCACGGGGCCTTGCTGACGGGAACCCCCGAGGAGAAGGGCAAAGCGCGCGACGTCGAGCGCATCGTCGACCTGCGTGTGGCCGGCCCCATGGCAGGATACGTGCACGCCACGAAATCCCCGTTGGGCCTGCCGCCGGACCCGGAACGAGCCGAGCAGCTCTCATCCAGCATTCAGACCCCCCTCGACTATCTGGAGGGATTGTTGTCGGACGGTCGTCCGCTGCTGCTGGGAGAGGGCGTCAGCATCGCCGACTGCACGCTGCAGGCCGCCCTCCAGTTTCTTCGCTATGTCGAAGCAGACCTGCTGGGTGAGCGTTCGAAGCTCCGCGAATGGGACTTACGCTACCGAGCCCGGCCCGCGGCCAAGCGCGTGCTTCGCTGGTAGCAAACGCCATGATGTTCCAGACACCCCGGCTGCATTTCCGATTGTTCGAGTTTCGGGGCCTTGATCAGGCTGCGGGCCCAAGTAGCAGTTGAAAGTAAAGGCACGGCCACTGGCACACGATCGCGCCAGTGGCCGGAGATGGACGGCTACCGCAGATTATAGGTGAGCTGCAGGGCGACGGTTCGCGGCAGGTTACCGTAGCCGACCAGATCAGCGTACGCCCGATTGCCGCGGCTGCCAGCCGCTTCGAGCATTCCGGATATGACCATCTCGTCCGTCAGGTTTTTCGCCAGAACCTGAAGTTGCCAGCGCTCATCCACCGTCGCCACGTAGGCGCTGGCATTGAGCAGCACGTATGAGTCACGTCCGGCATAGGGATGCCCCAGGGCAGAGGCGTTGTAGTCGTCGCTGAACAGCAGGTCAGACGCGATGCCCCACGTCCAGCCGTTACCGAGTTCGCCGCGATAGTCGAAGCCGGCCGACGCCGTCCATTTCGGTGCCATCCCCGTGGGCTCGCCGCTGATGTCGGTACCCGGCAGGCTATTGGTGCCTGGCACGGTAGTATCGCATCCGAGCGCGGCCGTCTGCCCATCGTAGCAGGGAGCGATGAAGTCCTCGTACTTGGCCTTGTTGTAGTTTATCGAGCCCATGAGCGTCAGGCCCGGCACCCCGAGGGGCGCATACTCGGTGGCGACCTCGACACCCTTGGAGGAAGCCGTACCCGCGTTCAAGGTGACGAAGGCGATGTTGAAAGAGTCGAAGTAGTCGAGCTGGAGGTCGTCGAACTCGTAGTCGTAGAGCGTCACGTTCAGGCGAAGCTGATTGTCGAACAGCGTGGACTTGAGACCGATCTCGAACCCGTCCGACGTCTCCGGCTCAAACGTGAAGTCGGACGTCACGCTCACCTGAGCGAGAATGCTGCCGTTGGAAAATCCACCTGACTTGTAGGCCGTTTTGTAAGCTGCATAGAGGTTGACCTCATCCGTAGGCTGCCAGCTGACGGTGACTTCCGGCGACCACTCGTCAAACTTCTGATCCGCGGCGACGACCCCCTCGGACCACAAGATGCCGATGTCGTCTGCAAACGGATGCACGTACGGCTGATCGAATACCGAGTCTTTCGTCTCGTCCGTATAACGCACGCCGGCGGAGATCTCGACGTTCGGCGCGACATCCCAAAGCAGCTGCACGAAGGGCGAGATCGTCTCGCCGTCAGTATCGCTGATCTTGTTGTAAGTGACGTTGACCAGGCTCGCGTCCGGGGCGCCCGGATTCCAGTTGAGCCAGCCAAACACAGGGATCGTCACCCACTGTTTGAAGTCACGCTCGGTCTTCTGATAGAAGATGCCGGCCATGAAGTTCATGGGACCATCGAGGTCGCTGGTGATTCGCAGCTCTTCGGAGAACGCCTTCCAGACAGAATCCTCCGTTGCGAAAATGCTGGTATCGATGTTCTGGAAGTCTCCGGCCAGGCCCCACTTGTTCGTGTTTTTCTGGTAGTTCGTCACGGACGAGAGCTGGAAGTTTCCAAAGCTGTATTCTAGATTCAGGTTGACGGAGTAGCTCTCGTAGTCGTTGTAGACGTCCTGGTTGCTCTTGGATGCCGGCATGGTGGCAACCAGGCTCGCCGGCATCCGCGCCAGGGCAATCGAGAAGCTGTCGTCACACTCGTTACCCGACTGGCTGAACCCCCCATCGCAGTTGTAGAGCTTGTGATTCCAGGCTGATTGGTTGTGGTACACGTCCGTGTATTGCCCTGTCAAAACCATGGAAAGCTGGTCGTTGGGGTCAAACGTGAGCGTGCCCCGAAGGATGAGCTCTTCTTCCTGCGGCGATTGCCTCAAGTCCGCCGGCGAGATGTCGTTGATGATCGTGCCTTCCGGTGGATCGATATCGAGAATCGGTAAGAACCCCGCCGGCGCGCCATACTCGGGCAGGTACTCGGTCAGCACATAATTTCTCTGCTCGGCCCGGTTCTTGTAATAGCCGCCGTTCATGTCCGAATAGCGCACGGCCAGCCGGCCGCCCACGGTGTCGCTGATGGGACCGGAGATGATCCCTTCATAGCGCATCTGCTCCGCCTCGAACTCGTACCCCACCCTGGCGGTCGCCTCGAATTCCTCCGTGGGCTTCGCCGAGGTCAGGGAGATCACGCCGGCCGTCGCGTTCTTGCCGAAAAACAGCGACTGCGGCCCCTTGAGAACCTCGATCTGCTGAAGATCGAACATTCCCTCGTTCAGGACCCGGCCCTGGCCGTAGTACGCGCCGTTCAGAATGACGGCCACCGACTGCTCGATGCCGATGCTGGTGGCGCCGGTCGCGCCGATTCCGCGCATGGTGATCTGCGCGCCGGAACCGTTGGAGACGCGCCCCACGTAGAGATTCGGCGTCGTGGCCGCAATTCTCTCCAGGCTGGTGATGTCGTAGCTGTCGATGCGCTCCTTCGACAACGCGGTCACGGTCAGCGGGGCGTCCTGCAGCGTCTCTTCGCGCTTCCGGGCCGTGACGATGATCTCCTCGATACCTCCTGTGCGGGCCTGTCGTTGACCTTCCGCTTCAGCAGCGAACCCACTGGTGGCGGACATTGCCAGGGCGCCAATGCACGCCATGCTCATCAGTCTGAAAATCACGATTCTCTCCCCTTTTAATTCTCGACTTGTTTCTCGACTCTATCGCTGGACCGGCCAATCGTGCGCCTTCGAAGCCTCGCCGCATCATCGCCTTACCGCCCCGCGCGCACATCGGCCGCCGGACGTTACACGATGTCATTCCGGCAGACAAACTGACGCCGGCCGCCACCGCGAAACGGCCGCTCAGCCGCGCCCGGCCCACTCACGCTCGTAGCGGTCAAGATCTTCCTTGAGGGGGTTGCGGCGCAGGGTGAGGCCGCCGTTGATCTGCAGAGCATCTCCCGTCATGAAGCACTCGTCGCTGGCGAGCCAGACGGCGCCGGCGGCAACGTCGTCACAGGTGCCGTATCGGCCCATGGGGGTCGCATCGGAAAACGCGGCCTTCATCCAGTCAGGGATGTCGCCACCGTAGGCGTCGTGATGCATGGGCGTGTCCGTATGACCGGCCGCTATGCTGTTCGCCCTTATGCCCTGGCGACCGAACTGATTGGCCACGCAACGGACCACGTGATCGATCCCGGCCTTAGTGCCCATGTAGGCATCAAAACCGAGATCGACGGTCGTGGAGCGATGAGCAACTGCAGAGCTGATCTGGATGATCGATCCCCCAGGCTCCGGCTTGTCGAGCATGGCGCCCACCATGGCCTGCAGGAAGAAGAACGAGCCTTTGAACTGCAGCGCGATCATGGTGTCCAGATCGTCTTCACCGAACTCGAGGAACGGCCCGCCCATAGCCAGGCCGGTGGAGTTGACGGCCACGTCGACGCCACCCAGCGCGTCTTTGGCGTGGCTGGCCAGAGCGAAGACGTCGTCGCGTCTGGTGATGTCGCATGCCGCCGAGTAGCCGCCGATGGATTCCGCGAATGCGGCCGACGCTGCGGCGTTGCGGCTGGCCACCAGCACCTGGGCACCCTCGTCACGAAACCGCCCGGCCATCACCTGGCCGATGTTTCCATCCATCGATGCGCCGAAGATCACGGCGCGCTTGCCTTCGAGTCGTCCCATCGTCCCCTCCCTGTCCAACACTGGCGAGCTGACGTTCATTGTACAGGGGTTCAAATGACCTTAGGCTAGCCGAGCCACTGGTCCGGGTCGACAGACGATGGAAGAACCCAAGCCGAAGCCGCTGGCTCGTTCGTCCACACCATCCGCGCAGGAGCTGGTGCACCGAGACGGACGCCCGGTGCCGCCTGTTTTCGAGCTGGAAAGCCCCCGATTCCTGGGCGACGAAGACATTCCTTTCGAACGTTACACGAGCCAGGAATTCTTCAATCGGGAGATGGAGCGGATGTGGACCCGAACGTGGCAATGGGCCTGCCGCGAAGAGCACGTCGCCGACCCCGGCGACTACTACGTGTACGAGATCGGTCCGCACTCGGTTCTGATCGTTCGGGATGCGCTTGGGGAGGTCAGAGCCTACGTCAACGCGTGCCTTCACCGCGGAACCAAGTTCAGGTCAGGCGGCTCCGATGGCGCTTTCAGCGAGATACGCTGCCCTTTTCACGGCTGGACCTGGGAGCTGGACGGCAGCCTGAAGCGGGTGCCCTACGCCTGGGACGCGCCCCACGTCAGCGAGCGCGAGTTCTCGCTGCCCCGGGTGGCCGTTGGGCTGTGGGGCGGGTTCGTCTTCGTCAACCTCGATCCCGACCCGCCGCCTTTTGACGAGTGTCTCGCGCCGATTCCCGAGCATCTCGAGAACTTCGATCTGTCGAAGCGTTTCGTGGAGCTGCACATCGAGAAGGAGCTCAACTGCAACTGGAAGGCCGCCATAGAGGCCTTCATCGAGAACTACCACACCCAGGAGACCCACCCCCAGCTGCTCTACGGCAGCGACGACGAGGGCACTCAGTACGACGTCTTCACCGACCACGTGTCCCGCTTCTTCTGCGCCTTCGGAGTCCCAAGCCCCAGTATCGACCCGCCCCCGACGGAGCAGGAGCTGGTGGACATGATGCTGGTCGGTGACCGGTCGGTGCTCGGCGACGCCGTGACGGTAAAGCCCGGAGAAACCGCTCGAATCGTCATGGCCCGGGTGCTCCGTCAGACCCTGGGCGAGAAATATGCAGCCGACCTCGGCCGTTACACCGACACCGAGATGATCGACGTCTCTCAGTACGGCCTGTTTCCGAACATGGTGCTGTTTCCGCAGCTGTCGCTGCCAATGGTCTACCGATTCCGCCCCATCGGCGAGAACCCGGACCGGACGCTGTTCGAGCTGCTGATCCTCCGGCCGGCACCCGACCAGGGTCGCCCACCGGCTCCGGCGCGCCCCCATCGCCTTGAGGAGCGCGACAGCTTCACCACGGTGCCCGGCTTCGACACCAGCTTAGGCGAGGTGTACGACCAGGACACGGGCAACCTCCGCGCTCAGCAAGAAGGGTTCAGGGCATCACGCAAGCACGGCGCGACCCTGCTGAACTACCAGGAAGTCCGGGTTCGCCACCTGCACCAGACCCTCGACGACTATCTGCAGCGGTAGAAGCCGTCTAGGCGAGAAACGTCCGGGGCGAGAAGTAGCCGTGAAACTGATGGGGCAGGTGATGGCTAAGGTGCAGGGTACAGACCCGCTCATTGACGTCGTCGGCCCGGTAGACCTGCAGCTCGCTGCGGTGTGAGTAGCCGTCGTAAACCACTTCCAGAAGGTAGCCGTCGTCTTCGCGGGTCGCGCCCTCTGCAGCCGCGAACATGGGCTCCGAGCCGTAGCAGCCGGCCGGCAGGGTGACGACGTCTGCATCGCCATCGAAGGTCACTCTCTGAAAACCGTTGAAGAAGCTGTTGGCGCCGTTTTCCACCGAGCAGGCCGTCCAGGTCACCGAGTGCGGCTGCCCGGCTTTCGCCGGGTTGAAGACGGGGAACTCGGCCTCGCATTCACTCACCCGTGCGCAGCTCATGGTTCCATCGGCCAGGTTCAGGCGGTAGCGGTTGTAGTACCCGCCGCCGAACCTTCCCGACGGGTTGAACACATCTGCCAGCGTCGCGTTGACCTCGAAGTTATCCTGGAACATGGCGTCCACGACCACCTCGTCACCGCTTTCGAACGCGTTGCCGAAGTGAATGATCGCGCCCGGATCCGTCTCGAACTCGCGCACCACCTCCAGGGTGTCGAGATCAACGACGATGATGCGCATGGGGATGTCGTCATCGAACCGCACGCCGTCCGACATGCTGTGTCTTCCCAGGAAGAAACCGCCCATGCCGCCAAAGACGATGGAGTTGACGAAGTACACGGCGTGGCGCCCGGCCAGGGCGAAATCGTGGCAGAACGGAAACGTCTGCAGCGGAAGCTGCGCCGTCTTTGCCATGCGACCCTGGGGATTGATGCGGTACATATTCAGGCACGGTGATTTCCTCACGGTGCCCGTGGTCCCGGCGCCGAAGTTGAAGTAGTCGCCCGTCTGCGGATGCACCTTGCCGTGGGCGCTGAACGCCTTGCCCGCGAGCGCGCCGTCGTAGTCGAACTCGCCCACCGTCTCTAAAGAGCCCGGCTCGAGCTCCCACGGGCGACCGCCCTCGTTCAGCGCCAGCAGCCGGCCACCGTGGTGGATGATGCTGGTGTTCGCGGGGTTGGCCGGCCACTTGAAGATGTTCTTGGTCCAGCCTCCGGGGATCTGCGTGCCGAATCCCCGATAGAGGATCTCCTGCGCTTCGGTCTCCTCGACGTACTTGGGCGTTCTGACGTATCGGTTGCGGAAGTGGGCTTTGGAATCGGTAAACGTGAACTGGCTGATCATGCCGTCACCGTCGAACCAGTGACCAAAGGGCTTGCCGCCGATCTTCTGACGCCCCGGACCATTGCGCATGAACGTGCCGGTGAGGTCCGCAGGAATCGTTCCGTCGATGTCGTCTATCCAGTAGTCGTGCTCCTCGTCCAGATTCTCCAGGCCGCCGTGACAGGTAGGCGGCTCGTTGGCGCCTCGCATTACCGTGCTCATGTCATGAAACCTTAATCAGTGGGATGCCGAAATTCTCGCCGCGCAGAATCCGGATGAGCGCCGACGGAACGCTCTCGATGCCCTCGAGAACGTCCTCGCGATACTTCAGACGCCCGTCGCGGACGAGGGTGGTCAGCCGGGCGAGAGACTCATCGAAACGGTGCGCGAAGTTGGAGACGAAGTAGCCGGACATCTCCGCCTGCTTGTAAACCAGGTTGAAATAGTTCTTGGGGCCATACCAGTCGAGGTCGTTGTTGTACTGCGACGTGCCGCCACAGAGGACCACGCGGGCGCCCATGGCGATCTGCCCGAGCACCGCATCGAGCGTCTCGCCCCCGACGTTGTCGAAGTAGACGTCTATGCCGTTCGGGCAGGTTTCGGCCAGACGCGCGGCAACGTCTTCCGTGCGGTAGTTGATGCAGGCCTCGGCACCGAGCTCGTCGACCACCCACTCGCACTTCTCGTCGCTGCCGGCAATGCCGATCACCCGACAGCCCTGCAGGCGGCCGAGCTGGCAGACGAGCGCGCCCACGCTGCCCGCCGCGGTTGAGACCACTAAGGTGTCGCCCACCCGGGGTTTGCAGAACTCGATCATCCCGAAGTAGGCCGTGTGCCCGCTTCCCCCGAGCACGTGCATGAGGGTAGTAGGTGACAGCCGTTCAGGCACCGCGACCTTCCGCACCCCACGCCGGCGCGCGCCGTCAGAGACCACGTACTCCTGCCAGCCGAGGTCTCCCATGACCAGGTCTCCCGCGGCAAAGGCCGGGTTGCGAGACTCCACCACCTCGGCCAGGCCGCTGCCGTACATGGTCCGGCCAATGGGGATGGGCTTCCCGGCTATACCGCCGGAAACCAACGCCATGCGCATGGGCGGGTTCACGGTGAGGTATCGGGTCTTGAGCAGCAGGGTGCCGGGCTCCAACCCAGAAACCGGTTCCTCCACGAGTTCGAAGTTGCCCGGTTCCACCTCGACTTCCGGCCGAGACGCCACCACCCACTTTCTGTTGATCAGGCCGCTGATGTTCTACCCCCTCTACTCGTCCGTGCCCATCGTACCGGTAGCCGTCTAATCACACGTCAGCCGACGAGCACCTCGGTGCGGATGGAGTTCGCTATGAAGCAATGCTCGTGCGCCTGATCGTGCAGGTCGTCCAGTTCCGCTTCCGTAGGCGCGTTGCCGGCGTATTCGATCGCCGGATTGAGCGTGATCTCGCTGATCCAGTACGCACCCTGGGCGTTCTTGGTCATGGTGCCCACCGCCTCGTCGCGATAGCCGATCACCGAAAATCCCGCACGGCCGGCGATGTGCAGGAAGGTAAGCATGTGGCAGCTGGCCACCGCCGCGACGAAGGCCTCTTCCGGATCTACGCAGGCAGGATTCGAAAACGGCTCCGGCACCACCGCCGGCGTGGGCGATGCCTGAACCACCGCACCGCCATCAAACGTCCAGCGGTGCTCGCGGGAATAGCGGCCGCTGACGAAGTCCCCTTCCCCCATGGTCCACTCGACGCAGGCTGTGTGGTTTGACATGACGTTTCTCCAACCAGAGGCAACAATCCTACGCCGAGACAGACCCCACGACCATGGCGGCTGTCAATCGCCAGCGATCTCCACGAGCACCTCGTTGCGTCGCAGAAACCACGGCGTGAAGGGGTCGTTATAGCGGGCGAGGACCACTTGCCCTACGGGCTCGAGGCCGCCGGCGCGCACCGAACTCAGCAGCGCCGTCTCCGCAGCCTTCACATTCTCCTCGAGCCATCGGCCCGAGAAGCGGCGCGCCGCCACCAACCGCGGCGGAATCCGCTTGATCTCAACGCGCGGATCCACAGGCGCGGGCAGTGACGCCTCGGAGTACTTGCGTTCCATCACGAACTGGTACGTCCACAGCTTCTCTTGCGATGGGTCAACCGATGCCTCGTCTTCTGCTCCGGCAGGCTCGCTGAAAACGGGCGCGGTCATGGCCATTGTGCTGCCTGAAGACGTGTCGGCATCGTAGCTCACCACCGGCGTGGTCATGGCCATCTCCCGACGCTCCACGTTGTTGCCGAAGATGTACCCCGCTAGCACGGGGAACGCCCGGGTACCTGCCTGGTCGAACTCCCCGGACACCCGCGTCTGCGCGACGAGGTAGCCTTCGTAGCGACGAACTTCGTAGCCATCACCTTTCGAGATCACCGCGTATTCGGGCTGTTCAAGAGTCGTGCCCCAGTACCACCAGGCAACGATCCCGGCCACGACGACGGCAACGAGCACGCCTGCTGCAATCATCAGGACCTTCAACATGATGGGAGCTTCGTTCGGGCGACGAGCATGGCGGTCATGGTCTTTCCTTTCTCCTCGAACCTGTATTCAACCATGCTCGCGAGACGGTGAAATGCACGTGAATCCCCCGCGCCGGAATGCGACGGGACTGCGGTGCAGCCTCGGGAGCTTATCACCGGACAGAAGGCATGATAGCTTGGCCGTCCGATCAGGGAGGAATGATGAGCAACCCCACCCAACCACTGAAACTCTACGGCGTGCCGTTCTCTCAACCCGTCCGCGCCGTCATGTGGCTGATGCTTCACAAACGTATGCCGTTCGAAATGGTACTCACCAACCCCGGCACATCGGGCGAGAACGGCAGTCGTCACCCGGACTATCTGGCCAAGAATCCGGGCGGCACCATCCCGACCATCGAGGAGCCCGATACCGGCTTCACCCTGGGCGAAGCGCACGCCATCCTCTGCTATCTGTGCAACAAATACGGCTGGTCGGATATGTATCCAGCCGAGCCTCAGGAGCGCGCCCGCGTGGACTGGTACCTGCACTATCACCATCGCAACGTCAGAGAGGCATCGACCGGGTTGGTGGCGCCGAAGATCCGGAAAGATCTGAACATTCCGGAGACCGTCCAGGCGGCCGCCCAGGCCACCCTGACCCGGGCGCTGCAGGCCATCGAGACCGGCTGGCTCGGAAAGTCCGCATTTCTCGCCGGCGATGCGGTCACCATCGCCGACTTCGCCGCCTACGTGGAGATCGGCCAACTGCAGCCCGGCTTCACCAACGTCTATGATTTCAACCCGTTTCCAAACGTTCGCCGCTGGATGGACTCGCTCAAAACCTTCGACAGTCACGACGACGTCCATGTCGTGCTCGCCGAGCTGGGCGACATCAGCGCCGAGCCGCCTTCCATGGAGGCAATCAAGAACGCCAACATCTCCGCTCTGAGAACGCTCAAGGCGCGCCTGGCGGAGATGAGCGGATGACCCGGCAATCCTGAACACGAGCAAAGGAATAATCATGAGCGAAACTCACAAGGGCGCCTGCTTCTGCGGAGCGGTCCAGATCGAGGTCACCGGAGAGCCCAACATGATGGGTTACTGCCACTGCACGGATTGCGCGGCCTGGGCCGGGGCCCCGGTGAACGCGTTCAGCCTGTGGCCGCCGGAAAACGTCCAGGTAACGGCGGGCGAGGAGAAGCTGGGCACCTATGCCAAAACCGAAGGCAGCCAGCGCAAGTTCTGCACGCAATGCGGCGGCCACGTGTTCACCGACCATCCCGGGATGGGACTAATCGACGTTTATCTCAACGTCGTGCCCGGTAAGGCCCACACGGGCGCCATGCACGTCTTCTACGGCGAGAAGACGATGTCGGTACCGGACGGTTTGCCGAAATACCGGGATCTTCCAAAAGAGTTCGGCGGTTCCGGCGAAACCATCGCCGAGTAGGACCGCCGCGAGCGGTGAGCGGAGGACCCGGGGTCCGGTCTGCACGGGCCGCCGATTGAGACACGGTTTACTCGCGCAGCAGAACGTGGGCGTAGATCGGCCTGCGGTGTTCGAAGCCGAGCCTCTCGTAGATTCCGATGGCGGTGGTCTCGCTCGGGCTGCCGGCCACCACGTGCAGAAACGCCCGATCGCCACGGGCAAAGCATTCGGCCAGCACGTTCAGAACCATTCGCAAGGCCAGCCCCCGACCGCGCGCGTCGGGATGGGTACACACGCCGCTGACCTCCGTGCAGCCGGGCAGTTTCATGCGCTCGCCAGCCATGGCGACCAGCCGGCCGCCGCTGCGCACGCCCACATAGCGCCCCATCTCGATGGTCCGCTGCAGAAACGGCCCGGGCTCGGTCAGCTCGGCAAGGGCAACCATCTCCGGAGCGTCGGACGGCGTCAGCTCGTCGAAGGGCTCCGGCTGCCCCGGCGGCGTCTCGCAGACCATCTGGTGCAGCGGCATGACCCGCAGCAGCCGCCAGCCCGCGGATTCGGGGAGCCGGGGCTGGGTCGAAAGAACGCCGACGCCGGCGCCCGATGGCACCAGACCGGCAAGGTCGAGCAGGGCTTCAGGCGTCGCTTCGGAAAGGCCGGCGAGCGGCGATACCAGCGGGTCGTAGACGGCAGCCAGCTCGCTTGCCCGACCAAGACCAGCGTGAGCGTGTTGCAGCGCCGCGAAAGCCGGATTGTCGAGCAGATCGTCTGACATCAGCACCAGCTCCGATTCGGTGCGGCCCCTCTGCCACGACGTGCAAAGCGGCGGCTCACTTTCTGCATTCTTGCCCATCGAGCCGAAGATAGTTCGAGCCAGGGGGCGTGTCTAACGGCCCTCGCCCGGCAATAGGTGTGCGCTGCTAGTCAGTCCCCCGCCATTCCCGTCCAGCGGTAAGCCGCTGGCGTTTTGCGAATTTCGGCTGCCGCCCGGCGAGAAAATCTTCGAACACCTCGGCAGTGAACTCCCCGGCGCTGTTGACCATACCGGACGCCTCTACCTCGTAGTCCAGGCCCGAGCGGTAGTCCGTTTCCCAGACCTTGTTCATCGCAAGCTTGGTGTAGCCGAGCGCCACCGGACCGCAGATCTTCAACCTTTCACAGAGGGCGGAGACGGCCTCATCCACCTCGTCGAGCGGAACCGCACGGGTGATCAAGCCGATCTCCGCGGCTTCCCTGCCGGTCAGCTCCACGCCTTCCATGAGGATCTCCTTCGCCTTGCGCCAGCCCACCATTCTCGGGACCCTCTGGGTACCGCCCCAGCCGCAGATCATTCCGAGCGTCGCCTCCGGCTGGCTGAAGCGCGCGGCCTCGGAGGCGATGACGAAATCGCAAGCGTGGAGATTTTCGAAGCCTCCGCCTACAGCCCCCGCCTTGGCCACGCCCACGACGGGTTTCTCCAGCGTCTCGATCAGGCGGAAAAGATCATGTCCCACCTGGATGACCTCGCGAAACTCCAGGGGGGAGAACTTCCAGTCGCTGCGCGCCTCGCCGAAAACCACGGCCCCCATGTGAAAGCCCTCGCCCCCTGCAGTGATGACCACGACACAAACGTCAGCGTCGTTGTTGGCATCGATGAGCGCAGCCCGCATCTCCGTCAGCACGGCAAGCGTCATGCCGTACTGCGGCGGGTTGTTCTTGGTGATGGTGGCAACGCCGTCCGTCTTTTCGTAGCGAATGGCCTCGAACGCCATATGGTTTTCCTCCCAGGGGTTTGCGCCTATAAACGCCCAGACCAGCACGAAGAGCGTGCAGCCGAGCTGGTCGACCCCCAGCGCGCGATGCAACGCAAGGAGAGCCGGCCCTCAATGCTCCCGAAGCTCGTCCAGATAGAAGACATTGCCGTCGGGATCTTCGAACAACGCCATGTAACCGCCCCACGGTTGTCGCTCGGGGGGAGCCGTGAACTCGACCCCTGTGCTGCGAAGCGTTTCGTAGGCATCGTCCAGACTTTCAACTCCCCAGCCGATCCCGGTATGTCGCCCCGGAGCAAAGGCCGGTTCAGCGTCCTGGCCAACCGCGGCAATGGCGAACCCGACGCCCTTGGTATCGAAGGACGCGTAGCCGAACTCCTCATCGGCCATCGCGACCTCGAGACCCAGCTTGTCCCGATAGAAGGCCAGCGCCGTATCGAAATCACTGACAAAGACGTTCACGTACCCTATGGCCAGATCAGGCATTCTGCTCTCCCGAACGCCACGACAAGACCATACGATACCACCACTGCGGGGTGCGCGAGCGCTTACATGACCAATGCCGGGGCGCGATCGGCCACACGCTAGGCCGCTGCGGTCAAACGATCAATCGATAGGGGGCGCTTCGTTGGTCGTCCCTTCGCCCTCAGCAACCGACGCGTTGACCTGACCGCTGAATTCGATGTCCGGCACGGCGGCGCCTTCAGCCGCGTCCGTGGCGGGATCGTCATCGAGTCCCTGACAGGTAAAGGCAACCGTGTAGTCGCCAGGATCCAGGTAGTGCACCGTGTAGGTATATGCACCCGCCTTCTCCGGGTTGGACCGGACCGGCGCCGTGGTCACGGGCTCGCCGAAGCTGCCGAGATCATCGGGCGTCGTGTCGTGATTTCGGTAAACATACACCAGGTTGCCGTCGCCTTCGGCGTTGCTCGTGCAGGACTCAGCCATGATCAAAGCATCCGCCACGCTGCCGGTCAGGCTGCCGTACTGGGTCATGTCAATCAGTCGCAGCGCCGGGGTGAGCTTGTACGCATCCTTGGCGTCTGGACTCGGGCTCACCAGCCCCTCCGGATCGGTCAGCCCTTTGCGGACGTCCCAGTCGAGAAGCACCGCGTTGCTCTTGCCGGCGGTCACCACAAAACCGCTCACCAGACGTACCGTGCCGCTCGGCACCTCCAGCTCGACCATGCCGTTGGATTTGCTCTCCACCACGTACGAATCCAGAATCCCGTCGATCTCCGCGTTGGTGTGCAGTTCGATCCAGTTGTAGCGGCCCGCGTCGACGGTCTGGGCATCCAGCAACGGAAACACGCTGCCGTTCTGCAGGTCGAGGAGCTGAACCTTCTCGGAGAGCGCAAAGTCGATGGCAGGCCCGCTCTGGGGCTTGAGCGTGATGCCACGGAATTCAACGTGAACCGCCATCACGCCGTCGACGGGGGCATCCGTCAGGCCGACGGTCAACGTGCCGGTGGATGGACCCTCATCGGATCCGCTGGATCCCCCACATCCCAACATTGACCAGGTCAACGCCGCAAAGACAATCGAACGGTACGCAGACATAACTCCTTCTCCTGTTGACCTTCGACCACGCGGCTGTTTCCACGCGTGAACGAGACCTAAGCAGGTACGACGCATCGGGTCGCCGATCGGCTGCGACGCATGCGTCGATCTGCCAAATGGTTCACCCCCGAGGCGTTAGCGGCTTCACGCTCGGGTGGCTGTGACCGAGAAAGTCATGCGGTGCTGATAAGCGGTGCAGAGCCGCGCAAGCCAGGGTCGAAACGAGAAACGGCCGACTTCTGCTAACCTCGATCCAATCACAATCTCCGGGAGAACCATTGTGGCGCGCGCAAAGTTGTTGGAGCTTTTGCAGGTGGCAGGCAATCTGGGGCTGATCGCCGGGCTGATTCTGGTCGGCGTTCAGATCACCGACTCGAACCGCATCGCCTCAGCGGAGCTCTTCGGTAGCAGCGTCGGCTCCGTCATCTCAATCAACACCGAGCAGCTCGGCGACTCACCTGGTGAGGCGATGTCACGCGTGCTGTACGACCCTGCTGCCGCGGAAACCTCGGACCTCTACATCGCCGACCGAATTTACGACGCGCTGCTGCGCCAGCTGGTCCGTGTGCACGTATTCGACGCCATGGGGCTTTACGGTGACGACGAGCTCGTCAGCCCCGCGGGGTTCGTAGGCCTTCACTTCGAGTTCTTCGCCTGTCCCTATGGCCTCGCCTGGCTCGACCAGCAAATCGAGCTGTTTGACACCCGCGGCAACGAGGAGCTGGCAATTCTCACGAGCCTGAAGATGCTGCGGGAGCTCGCGGGCGCCGAAAGCGCGCGCGTGAGGCTCGAGGATCGCCTGGAGCGGGTGGGGGCCCTGCTGGCGCAGCTGGACGACAGCTGAAGTCATAACGACGGCCGCTCGCGGGCGCACGCCCTTTGGTATTGGTATGCTCTGCAACAGATAAACGAACGTCTGCCCGGTAAAGGGGCAACAGCGGTCCGATAGATCCGGACGAGCACCCGCTGCGAGGCGCCAGGAGTCCAGCCCATGATCGACCTGAACCGCCCGGTGAATCTGGCTTCGCCGGAGTTCGCGAAGGACAAGTACGAATGGTACGAGCGCATCCGCGAGGAGCGCCCGGTGTTCCAGACCAAGATCAGCGTGCTTACCGTCTACACCGTTTCCCGCTACGAGGACTGCACGAACGTCCTCAAGGACCCGAACGTTCTGCGCAACCGCACCACGGCCACCGGAGGAAGCCGCTTCCCCTTCCCCATGCCGAAGTCCGTCCAGCCGCTCGTGCAGAGCATGATCCAGGAAGACGACCCGAATCACCGGCGCCTGCGCGAGCTGGTCAGACGGGCCTTCCGGCCCCAAGCCATCGAGCAGCTGGAGAGCCAGATCGACGCCTACTCCCACGAACTGCTCGACGGGCTGGCGCGCAGGGACAGCTTCGATCTTCAGGCCGACTACGCGCGACCGATCCCCATCCGCATGATCGGCGACATGATGGGGCTTTCCCGCGAGGCGGTACCGCAATTTCAGAAGGCGATCCGAGTGCTCTCGGAGGGCTTCAACGGGCTGAAGGTGCTGCGAACGCTGTTTCTGGATCTGCCCGGCGCCGTTCGTTTCGTCCGCGCCCTGCTCGACGAGAAACGCTCGATGCCGGGCGACGACGTCCTCACCGGGCTCATCGAAGCCGAGGACGATGGCGACCGGCTCACCGACGACGAGCTGGTGGCCATGGTATTTCTGTTGATCGTCGGTGGGTTCGAGACGACGCTGCATCTCATCACCAACGGGGTCGTAACGCTCCTCGAGCACCCCGAGCAGCTGCAGCGGCTGAAGGAAGATCCCGGCCTGATCGATTCGGCGGTGGAGGAGATCCTCCGACACCGGGGTCCCGTGCACGGCACCAAGCCGGGCTACGCCCGGGAGGACATCACGCTTCATGGCATGACGATTCCGAAGGGGAAGCCCATCATGCCGCTGCTTGCCGCCGCCAATCACGACCCACGGGTGTTCGAGAAACCACAGACATTCGACATCGCCCGCTCACCCAATCGTCACCTCGGCTTCGGCCATGGCGTGCACTTCTGCCTGGGCGCACACCTCGCCCGGGCCGAAGCGCGGGTGGCGCTGCGCAACCTATTCGAGCGATTTCCCGACCTGCAGCTGGCCGTGGATCCGGCGTCCCTCAAGCTGCAGGCCATGCCGGGCTGGCACCGCTACGACGGGCTGCCCGTGATTGCCGGGAAAATGCGCTCAGCCGCCTAGCTGCGATCAGCGACGCGAGCCTGCCGCGTCCTCTTCGATCAGGTCGCTTGCCCGCCAACCCAGCGCCATGGCCGGGGCATTGGTGTTGCCCGAGACCAGGGAGGGCATCACAGAGCAATCGGCGACGCGCAAACCTTCGACGCCCCTGACCCGCAACCGGCCGTCCACCACCGCGCCTTCGTCCCGGCCCATCCGGCAGGTGGCCACACCGTGCAGGCCGCTGGTGGAAAGCCGCCGCACGGCGTTGAGGATCTCCTCGTCCGTCTGGCAGGTCGGCCCGGGGATCAGCTCGTCGCCGACGTACCTGGCCAGCGCTGGCTGGCGCACGTAGCGGCGCATGTAACGGACCATGGCGACCGCCGCCGCGCGATCGTAATCCGTGCTGAGCCAGTTGGGCACGATCACCGGCGGGTCGTCAGGATCGGCGGAGCGCAGACGCACCGTGCCTTCGCTTGTCAGATTCAGGAGCTGGCCGTAGATGGTCATGCCCGGCTTGCTATCGGGCGACGCCAGCTGAACCGGAAAGTTGTCGTTGCTGCGCGCGTAGTTGAAGGCGCCGAGGTAGAGCTGCGTGTCCGGCCGGTTGGCGCCGGGCACGGCGCGGACGAAGGCCCCGACCTCGAAGGGTCCGGTGGCGAGCGGGCCGCCGCGGGTCGCCACGTACTGCAGCGCGCTGCCCACCAGACCCAGGCCGCGCAGCCGATGGTTCAGGCCCTTGGTTCCCTTAAGCTTGTGCGGCATCGAAAAACCCAGATGCTCGCGCATCCGCGCGCCCACGTCGGGAACGTCGCGCACCACTTCGATGCCGTGATCCCGCAGGTGGTCGGCCGGGCCGATGCCGGAGAGCTGCAGAATCTTGGGAGAGAGGATGGTGCCGGCCGAGAGGATGATCTCGCCCCGGGCCTCAAAGACCCGCCTGTCACCCGCGACGCGACACGCCACCGCCACGGCCCGATTGCCATCGAAGCACACCCGATCGACGTGGGCCTGCGACTGCACGTGCAGGTTGGGGCGCCGCCGGGCGGCCTTCAGAAAAGTGCGCGCCGCGCTCTGCCGACGTCCGCGGCGGATGTTGTGAGCATAGTAGCCAACACCCTCGAGCATCTCGTCGTTGAGGTCGTCCTTGCGCTCCAGGCCCATTTCGCGGCCGGCCTCGATCATGGCCTCGGCTGCGGGATAGCGCAGCTTGCCCGTGCTGACGTGCACCAGCCCACCCGCTCCGCGGTGGTCGGCTGACCCCAGCTCGTGATCCTCGATGGAGCGATAAGCCGCCTTCATCTCCGCCCAGCCCCACGCCGGGCCGCCAAGCGCCATCCACTCCTCGTAGTCCTCGGGATGCCCGCGGGAGTAGATCATGCCGTTGATGGAGCTGGAACCGCCGACCACCTTGCCCCGCACCCACACCTCGGAGGCCGGCAGGTCCGGCTGCCGCGGCTGCTCGACCGGAAAGAACCAGGCGTGGTCGGGGCTCCTGACCAGCTTCCCGATGCCCTTGGGTATGCCGATGAGGGGGCTCCTGTCCACCCCACCCGCCTCCAGGAGCAGAACGTTCACGCCGGGATCTGCGGAGAGCCGATAGGCCAGCACGCAGCCGGCCGAACCAGCACCGACGATGATGTAGTCGTACGCCTGGGCCATCTCAGCCCCCCGCCAGCGCTTCTTCGACGAAATCCAGGCGATCCTGGCCGAAGAACATCTCGTCGCCCACGAAGAAGGTCGGAGCGCCGAAGGCACCCCGATCGGCAGCTTCCTGGGTGTTCTGCTTGAGCAGGTTCTTCACCTCGTCGGTCTCGATGGCGGCAAGGTAGCGGGATGCATCGAGACCGGCGGCAGCGATGACCTCGCCGAGCACCTCGGGGTCCGACAGGTCGCGGCCGTCCACCCACATGGCCGGGTACGCCGTGGCCATGAGCTGCTCCACTGCGCCCTCTTTCTCCGCCAGCGCAGCGGCACGGTCGGCCGGCAGGATGTTGATGATGCCATGGGGATTGGGATTCAAGGTGACGCCGTAACGGCGCGCAAATCGCTGCAGGTCGCCGGCTATCCAGCGTGCCTTGTTCGGCACCATGACCGGCGAACGGTTCTCCGTAAGCTGGTGCAGGCCGATGGTAAACATGGGTCGCCAGACGGCGCTGGCGCCGGTCCGCTGGACGATGCCCGGCACCTGGGTCCACGCCAGATAGCTCGGCGGGCTTAAGAAGTCGAAGAAAATTTCCACGGTTTTGCTCACGATGACACCACCTCCAACCGTCTACCAGGGCTCCAGCCAGGGGCGCAGCTGGGTTTCGTGAAGCCATGCGCTGCGGGGCTGGCAGTGAATGTTCCAATACGTCTCGGCGATGTCGTCGGGAAGCAGAACGCCGTCCGCAGGACGCTCCTCGAAAACCGACGGCATCACGCGGCGGATGAGCGGCGTGTCGATGGGCCCGTCGATGATCACGTGGGCCACGTGGATGTTCTGCGGGAAAAGCTCCCGGGCCATGCTCTCGCTCAATGCGCGAAGCGCGTGCTTCGACCCTGCAAAGGCCGCGAGCCGGGCTTTCCCGCGCAGCGCGGAGGTGGCGCCTGTGAAGAGGATGGTCCCACGCCCCCGCTCCACCATGCGCCGGGACACCTCCCGCCCCATGACGAAGGCACCGAAGGTGTTGATGCGCCAGACGCGCTCGTAGGCATCTGCCGGGAACTCGGTGATGCTGTGGGATGCACCCACGGCGGCGTTGTAGCAGGCCACCTCGATGGGTCCGACCTCGGCTTCCACCCGCTCGACCAGATCCACGACCTGGGCTTCTTCGGTCGCATCGCAGCTGTAACCATGGGCCCGTCCGCCCGCCGCGGCGATCTCGTCCACCAGCCCCTGCAGCTTTTCTCCCTGACGTCGCGCCATGCAGGCGGTGAAACCCTCCCGGGCAAAACGCCGCGCCACCGCGCCGCCGGTGGCGACCCCGGCCCCGATGACGAGCACCACCTTCTCCGAAGTTGTCATAGGCAATCCCCCTTGGCCCGACAGTAACCCACCCGGATTCCCGAATATAGCGCGAGCCGCCGGTCAGGAGTTCAGACGAAGAACATCGGTTCCGTGATCTCGAGCCCGAACTCCAGCCGGCCCGCCTGCTCCAGCCAGGACGGCTGGGCGAGGATGTGGCGGAGCATCGCGTGCATGTCGCGATGGGCGCGCTCGAGGGGGTTGTCCACGTAGAGGGCGGCGGTGCCGACGAGGGCAAAGGCACCGTCCACAGTATCCCGGGCGATCGCGATGGCGTGCTGGGCGGCGGCGAAGAGCGCGGCGACGTGCGCAGGGTCGCCCGTCCGGCCAGCCACCGCATCTTCCCAGACCTGCTCCGTAGATGCGTAAAGGTAGCTTCGGGCCGCCTCGCCGGCCGCGCTCTGCGCGGCCGCAAACGACTGGGCGGCGGACCGGTCACGCAAGTCGGGCATGCGCGACCCGGTGGTCTTGGTGCGCGCGAGCGTCACGAGCGTCTCCCGAGCCATCCCCGCTATGCCCAGCATCTGGGCGGCGAAACCGGCCGACATGTTGCAGAATACGGGCAACCGCTCCAAAGGATGGGCGTCCCCGGGCGGGTCGGCCAGGGAAAACGTGAATCTTTCGGGGACCAGCTGACCGGTCACCCTCACGTGATGGCTGCCCGTGCCGCGCAAGCCTCCGGTATGCCAGGTGTCCTCGATCTCGTAGGCGCCCCTGCGCAGGAAAGCCATGCGCATCTCGGGCACCTCCGGGGTGAGCATGCTCGTCTCGCCGCCCTCCTCGACGATGAGCAGGAAGGCGATCCACTCGGCGTGCTCGCAGCCCGAGACCAGAGCCCAGCGGCCGCTCACCCGGTAGCCGTGCTCCTCCCTCACGGCCCGCCCCGATGGCCGCGTCGAGCTGGCGTAGAGCCAACCCGGATCCGCGAATATCTCCGCCCGGGCGGACCGCTGTAGATAGCGGGCGAGCAGGCAGGGCAGAGCGTTGTTCCAGACCATCCAGGAGAGCGAGGCCTCCGAGGCGGACAGGATCGCCAGAACGTCGAGAAAGGCGGGGGGCGTGACGCCGGCGCCCTCGAGGGATCCGGGCAGCAGCAGGCGACAGAGCCGACTGGCGGCCAGCGCTTCGACCAGCGGCGGGGCGAGGCGGCGATCCTGCTCGGTCTCGCCGCGACGTGCCCATGCCAGGGATGCCAATTCCGTTGCTTTGCTTGTCAGCCCGTCCCTCATCGGTTACGCCTCAACTCGTTGACGATGCGCTCCAGGTGGGGGCGCCGCGCCATGCCCGTCAGCTGGTCTTGATGCCGCCGCGCACGGTGACGTGCCAGCTCTTCGGGCCTTCGTCGTCCACATACCCGGAGATGTTGCCGACCTCGAACCAGTGCAGCCGGGGGATGGCGAGCCGGGCCTTGGACACGGCGTCGCGCACCG